>CAINOB010000039.1 GCA_903851365.1 uncultured Bacteroidota bacterium | reverse complement strand
GTAGGTAGTGACCTTATGATCCACTCGCCTTTTATTGGGAAGCGAAATAGTTTTGTAATGAACCCATCAACAACCTCACTGGAGCTAGTGTTGTCACCATTCACGATAGGCTCATCTCTTTTCAATGTGAAACTCCCTTGTTTCTCCCCTTTCGGATCAATAATCTCAACCACCACGACACCTTCACTAAAGCTACTGTTAATAGTAACTTTCAAGATGTTGTGATCCTCGGTCATACTGATTTTATATTCTGATTTCTTGGATTCACTTTTATAAAATGCCTTTATACTCCGCGTTAGCGAAACAGGGTCCTTCTTCGGCTCCCCCTGAATAACTACATCATGAACTTCCAAAACATCATTCTTATTACTTGCTCCAGTAGATTTTGAAGGAACGCCAGTCACAATAACCACCTTAGCTTTTTTAGAAGTGCCACTGGATTTGGACTCTGTCTGCCCCAAACAAAATCCGGTTGCAGCAAACAAGATTGCCGCAATTCCCACGGTGATTTTCAATGAATTTTCCATAACGATAAATTTAATCTTTTATAAATCGAATTGTTCTGTCAAATGTAGACAGCACTTTGGGCAGGACGAAATTTTGGAGGGTGGGAAAGGGGAGGGGAAAGGGTGGATATTGGGCCGAGAAATCGTGACGCGTGACGCGGGACACGTGACACGAAAGAAAGATCGGTGGACGAGGAAGGAGATCGGGTTTCGAAGAAGAAGATCGGAACGCGAAAATTTTGATACTTGAGTCAAGGCGGGTCAATATCGATTTCCCTGCCTGGATGGTGCAAGCACTGGATCATGAAGCTCAGCGCCTGGGTGTTACCCGGCAATCGGTAATCAAATTCTGGATCTCCGAGAAATTGACTCCGCTTGTAAAATAATTACGCGTTTCGATCTTTTTTTCGTTCCCCGATCTTCTTCTTCGTTCCCCGATCTTATTTAACCAGCCAGCAGGTCAGCTTCTCTTTATCTTTTACGAAGATCTTGTTGTCGGCAGCAAGCGGATGAGCATAAACTTCCGTGTCGGACACCTTGTATTTGGCCAGCTCCTTATATCCTTTTGAATTAGGCTCAAAAACAACCAAAGCGGCGTTTCCGGTCAGGGAAATGATCGATTTACCAAGATCGAGCACCGAAGCAAACCGGTTCAGTTTGATGGTATCGGCCCAGGCAGTCTCCCCTGTTTTGGCATTCTGGCAATAGACATAACCAAAGCGTGCATCATTACCATAAAGAAAGCCATCTTTTAAAACCGGGGTGTTAAATGAAGTTCCCAGCTTTGCATTGGTCCAAACTTCGCTTGAGGAATAATTGTCGCCCTCTTTTTTAAGGCTATACATTTTGGTTCCTGCACCTGAACCGGCAATAAAAATATTCTGCCCGTCGATTACAGGAGTGGGAGCGTTATAGTACATGCGCTGTCCAGGGGTAGGGATTTTCCATAGCAGCTTACCATCCATCGATATGCCAAGTACATCGGTCTCGGACTGATCGACAATGATTTTCTTATCGAGAGTCATAGTTAAAGGAGAAGAATAAGTGCAGGGTGCACTTTCAAGTTTCCAGAGCTTTTTACCCGACTTAACATCCAGGGCCACAACTACTCCATGTTCCTTGCCACCGAGAGGTACAATACACATTTTATCAGTCACAAGAGGTGATGAACCCGTAAAGAATTGAGGAACCTCGGTGGTATAGGTTTCATTTTTCCAGATGAGCTTACCAGAATTTGCATCGTGACAGGCAATCATACCTTTGGCTCCCAATGTAAATACTTTGCCATCAGCGACATAAGGTGTGCTCCGCGGACCGGGATGTGAACTGGCCGGACCGGTAATTTCCGGAGCAGGGTTGATGACAGTTTTCCACATTTGCTTGCCGTCTTTACTATCCAGGCAAATCAGGGCTTCGTCAGTTCCCTGCTTGACCAATAGATAAACTTTGTCGCCAACGAGGACTGGTGATGCATCACCCAATCCGACAGTTACTTCCCAAACTTTCGTCAGCTCTTTAGGCCAGGTGGCCGGAGCTTTGAAACCAGTTACTTTCCCATCGCGGGCAGCACCCCGCCAACCGGGAAAATCGGTGCCCTGAGCGAAACCTGACATTCCGGTGAACAGACCGGCCATGATCAGAGTGAATAAAAAGTTCTTTTTCATAATTGTTGATTTTATTATTTAGCTATCCAACAGGTTAGCTTGTCCTTATCTTTTATATAGATTTTGTTGTCAACGGCCAGAGGATGTGCGTAAATCTCGGTATCGGAAACTTTATATCGGGCTAATTCTTTATAGGCAGATCCATTGGGTTCAAAAATCACCATTACAGCGTTGCCGGTAAGAGTCATCAATGCCGGACCGATGTCGAGCATCGAAGCGAACCGATTGAGTTTGACGGTATCGGCCCAGGCTGTCTCGCCTGTTTCGGCTTTAAGGCAGTAGATGCTTCCGAATTTTGATTCGTTAGCATAAAGAAAACCACCTTTTAAAACGGGTGTATTAAATGAAACACTAAACTTTGGATTGCTCCATGCCTCATTGTAATTGACGCCACCTTCAGTGGTAACCTGAAACATCCTTGTCCCTGTGCCCGCTCCGCCAACAATAATATTCTGGCCGTCGATTAAAGGTGTTGACGAATTATAGAACCTCTGCTGTCCGGGAGTAGGAATTTCACCGATCAGCTGGCCATCCAACGTGATACCAACAAGAGCGGTTTCAGATTGGTCAACAATGGCAACTGTCCCACCGATCGACATAAAGACTGGTGATGAATAGGTGCAAGGAATTCCCGAAACCTTCCAAACCTCGAGTCCGGTATTAACATCGAACGCTACAACTACGCCATTGTCCTTGCCACCGAGGGGAAGGATGCATAATTTATCGGTCAGTAAAGGTGAAGCACTGGTAAAGAATTGCGGGACCTCTTTTGTGTAGGTTTCGTTTTTCCAGATTAATTTTCCCTTTTTCGCATCATGGCAGGCAACCACACCACCGGCTCCCAGCGTAAAAACTTTTCCGTTAGATACATAGGGTGTGCTTCGTGGACCGGGATGTGATGCTGCTCCCCCGGTAACTTTCGGAGCCTTATTGATTTCTGTCTTCCAGATTTGCTTACCGTTTTTGGCATCCAGACATAGCAATGTTTCCACAGAGTCCTGACTGACGAGCAGATAGAATTTTCCACCCACCAGGACTGGTGAGGCATCACCCAAACCAACGGGTACTTCCCAGGCTTTGGTGAGCTCTTTTGGCCAGGTGGCAGGTGCCTTGAAATTCAGGAATTTACCATCGCGGCCTGCGCCACGCCAACCTGGGATATCATTATTCTGAGAAAATCCGGTAAGGCCAAGTGCGAGGCCGGCAATTATCAGGATTGATAAGAAAAATTTGCGATTCATTGTTTGTTGAATTTTGCGTTAGGGGTCTTAAAATCAATAGGTAATAAAGATAGGCGAAGGACGGCAATTATGCAAATCAGCGGAGCTTTTGCCGACTGCCAACTCTTTCGATCTTCTTCTTCGGTCACCCTTCACCCGTCACCTCCTCAGATGCATCACCCGTAAAATCGGATTATCGTTTTCGGAGCTTGCTTCAACCAATTTTCGGAGCTGATCGCGATATTGGGTTGTTTTCAGATCAGCTTTATTGAAGCAATCTGTTTTAATCTTTTCTTTCAGATCGATGACCTGGAAAAAATTGCTAAACCTATTGTTCCGCAAATAGGAGCCGCCCCAGAACCAAACCGGATCAGTTCCGTCGAGATCATTGATTATGCCATAATTATAACTGTCTTGCAACTTGCATTCCCTGATTTCCGGAAGGGAAAACGTTTCCTTTGTTAAGGGATTGTATACCAAATGAAACCGTTCTTTATCAGTGCCGATAAAAAACAGAAATTTTGAGGTTAAACAAGACAGACCAACTGTGCTGACCCCCTCGATTTCCTGCTCAGTCATGCTGGTATAAATTGCCCTGTTGGTGAATGAATGGAGTGCATAAACTGGTTTTACCTTGAAATCTGCCGACAGACAATAAATGGTATCGCAAAGTGAATGCTTAAATATGATTCCTTCGTCGGTCCGATGGAAATCGTTCTGTAGATAAACCCCTGCCTGTTGATCGGGATTCCGCCTGAAATCAATGTAGTACACAGGGGTGATCTTCCTGGTCAGGAGATTCATAATCCTGACATGCGGATAGTGCATGCTGTCGGAAAATGGAGTCGTCAGAAACGCAATATTTTCCTTATCAAGGTAATACGGTCCGGCTTCCACTCCCGACGGTGATTTATTAGAAGCCACTAAACTTCCTTCAACAGAATATTCCAGAAAGAACCTTTGTACTCCATCATGAACGATTACCCTGCTTTCATCAGGACTCAAATCAAGACTGATCGGCCAGGTATATTCCCCCGGGCCCTTGCCGACCTTACCTATCGGTCTGAGAAACTTTCCGGTCCGGTCAAATAGAAGCACTTGTGGTGGCCTGCTGTTTAGCACCAGAATGTATTTTTTGCCGATGACTTTTAAACCGTTGGAGACGAGGCATTCCTTACTCGTTTCGAGTTTGATAAATTCAATTGAATCGACCAGTTCACTCAGCCGGAATTCTTTATAGTTGGCGAGGGCCGGGATGATGTCCAGTGTCGTGAGGTTTGATTCCGTATTCTTTGGATTCTGACAGGAACTTAGAACAAAAGTGAAAGCGCTGAAACTTAGGATCGTTCGGAATATGAGCTGAGTTTTCATGAAGTTGAAAGATATTTATTTCAAAGTTCCACCCTTCAATAATCTCCCTGTATGGTAAATCCTTAAGATATCCACCTGGGCATCACTTTTAATTCGAAAGATAATCCGGTAATTGCCAACAATTAACTCCTTGACCAATTTCCTGTTAAATTCAGGAACAATTCTGCCAATGAGTGGATTGTCCATTATTGGTTGAACTCTTTGATAGATGGTATTGGATGTGATGGTAGCATAGCGAATAGAATCTTCTGCTATGAAATCAAATATTTCCTTTAGATCAGCAATTGATAATTCAACATTGGTCCTGGTCTTCAATAGGTTTCAGGTTTCAGGTTTAAATTGTATCTTTTCACTCTTGTTAAAGGTATCGAATATTAACATCCATACAATATGAAAAAGCTTAGTATCAGCCTGCTGCTCATGATTTTTGTGATGGCAGGTAACTCTTTTGCACAGAATTTGGCTAATGCCGCAAATAAGGCTGCTCAAGATTCTGTTTTGCTGAAAGCATTAAAGAAGTTGTCGGGGATCGAAGTGGTTGGAGCAACCCGTCACAACCAGCAATACACTGAAGCTTATGAGATTAAGTTCACGCAACCAGTGGATCACAACAAACCGGATGGTCCGAAATTCACGCAGCGGATGTTCATTGGCCATACCGGGTTCGACCGGCCCATGGTACTGAGCACATCAGGTTACGATGCACGCGGACTTGGTGGAGCAGAGCCGGCTCAGTTGCTCAAGGCAAATCTTATCAGGGTGGAACATCGCTATTTCGGGCAATCAGTGCCTGATCCGATCGACTGGAAATGCCTCACCGTTTGGCAGGCAGCATCAGATCATCATGCTATTGTTCAGTTATTCAAACAGTTATATCCGGGTAAATGGATCTCTACCGGTGCCAGCAAGGATGGTCAGACCTCCATTATGTTCAAAGCTTTCTATCCGAACGATATCGATGTATCGATTCCTTATGTCGCACCACTGAATACGGGCAAGGTGGATCCGAGAATTTTCACTTTCCTTGCTAATGTCGGTACCGCCGAAGAGCGTCAGAAAGTGTATGATTTTCAGATCGCCCTGTTCGAAAAGAAAAAGGAGCTGATGCGATTGGTTGAGGCTTATTGCAACAAAAAAAGCTGGACTTTCCCTATGGGTATCGACCGGGCCTACGACCTGAATGTTCTTGAATTTCCGTTTGCCTTGTGGCAGTATGGCGTGAAGAAACCCATGGATCTGCCGGGGAAGGAAGGAACCGCCCAGCAATTATTCGATATGCTCATGCCGGTGACTGACCTGATGTGGTTCAGTGATTCCGGGTTAAAGCAGTTTCTGCCACACTATTATCAGGCTATGACTGAGATGGGCTACTACGGATATGATGTTAAGCCTTACAAAAAGTACATGAAGGATAAAACCTATATCACCTATGATTTTGCCCTCACACCTTATGGTCTGGATACCACTTTTAACCCGAAAACATTGCCTTTCCTGCATGATTTCGTGCAGAATAAGGGTGACCACATGCTCTATATTTATGGGGAACTCGATACCTGGACGGCAACTGGCGTAACTAAAATTACCGGTCCAGCCGATGCATTGGTTATGATACTCAAAGGTGGACATCACGGATCAAGCATCCGGGCATTTCCGGCTGAGGAGAAACAGAAGATTTATGATACGCTTACGAGGTGGCTTGGGTTTACCGTTCCGGTAGAATAGCGTCTTCTGCCTTATTGAACGGGCTTATCTTTTTCAAAGTCATAGAAAGTCTTCCGCATCAGGTCGGAGAGGAGCAGCTTATAGGTAATGTAGGCATCGAGCCGGGTGTTGTATGCATCGTTGAGGCGCGCCCGTTCGAGGGCCATGGATTGGCTGTCGATTTCCCCATTTGCATATCGCTGGCGTGATATATCAAAACTTTTTTCGGCAACCACCAGACTTTTTTCCAGCATCTGCACACGGCGAAGGCTGCTCTGGAGTCCATCGACCTGTGTGCGGATATCTCGCTCAATCGTGATTTTATTGTCTTCCATCTGCAACTGATCCTGCTTCAAAGTAGCGATGGCTGATTGAACCCGTGCCCTGTTTTCCCCCCAGTCGACAATCGGAACAGAAGCCGTAAGTCCTACCCCGAAGCTACCGGGCCTGCTGGTTAGATTTTGCCAGGTCTGATCAAAGGTTCCTCCCATTGATAGGGTGCGCGGATCTTTTCCTACCCCGATAAAATTATAGTTCAACAAGATATTCCCACTGGGCATTCCCTGTGCACGCTGCCGCTTGATAGCCATTTCCTGCATCTCTATCCTGATGGCGTTTTCCCTTAATTCCGGCCTGTTGTTCATAGCCAGGTCCACTGCCTTTTCCACATCGACATACACGGGCCTAATAGAAAGTTCACTGCTAACTGCTATGCTGTCTTTCAGGCTGATGCCAAGGTTTTGTTTGAAAGATCGCACCTGCGACGAAAATTCAACCTTTGCCATATCATAACTATTTACAGATGCACTCAGGTCGACCTCCATCTGCAGTGATTCAACCTCCCTGATCAGGCCGGCTGCAAATTTACTTTGTGCTATTGTGCAAGCCTCCTTCTGTTTCTCCAAACTTAGTCTCGCGATATTCATCCGTTCCTGCGACTGTAAAAGGGTAAAATAGGCCTGACTGATATCATAAACAAGATTTAGTTCCTCGCGCTTCAGCTGCTTCATGGTCATTTCGTAATTCAATTTCGCCTGCCTATAGTTCATCCGGTTATTATTGATTCCGAAAAACGCTTCAATTGGCTGTCGCAGTCCGATGCTTGAAGAGAGCTGGGTATTGCGGTCGTTGGCAAAATAATCGGTATAACTCTGGCCGCCCGCGCTGATATACAAGCTTCCATCGGTAGGAAGGGGCTGGCTGATGGTTAGTGAACTGGCCAGCTGGTTTTGCCGTACCGGATAAAATGATATCCCCGTGCTATCCTCCCACTGCTTAACAGTCTCGGTATATTGCGGCAATGTAAGGTTGAGATTGACATGTGTCCTGTTCGAGCTGATGGCTGCCTTAAGGTTGAATGATGCAGCGTTCAGACTTTGCTGCAGAGTCTGCATCCGAATGCTTTTCTGCCTGGCCAGCAGGATACTTGTTTCCAGATCAAGTCGGTAAATCTCCTGCGCAGGGGCGGAGAAGACCATCACAGAGCTGACAAGGGCAATCAGGAGGAGTTTATATTTTGAGCTCATTTTTAGTCGGTTATGAGTTTAAAGGTTAGGAGCTTAAAGGTGAGGAGTTTAGTTGAGGTTCGGTGTGTCGGAAGTGATGAGGCCATCGCGGATAAGGATAATACGTTTGCAGCAGGCAGCGATTTCCCGTTCGTGGGTAATAACTATGATAGTATTTCCTTCGGTATGCAGTTGTTTGAAAACATCCATGATCTCCATGCTGCTGGTGGTATCGAGTGCGCCGGTAGGTTCATCGGCGAGTATCATGCCGGGGTTGTTGACGAGTGCCCGGGCTATAGCTACACGTTGCCGCTGTCCGCCGGAGAGTTCCGATGGCCGGTGCTTCATGCGATCAGCCAGGCCAACTTTCTCCAGGGCCTGTTTCGACATGGCCATGCGTTTTGCTTTGTCGATGCCTGCATACATCAGGGGTAGCTCGACATTCTCAAGGGCCGACATTCTTTTTAACAGGTTGAACGACTGAAAAATAAATCCGATATGCTTGTTTCGAATATCTGAAAGTTCATCATCATTCAGGCCGGTAACATCTGTATTATTGAAACGATAGACCCCTGAAGTAGGATTATCGAGGCATCCCAGAATGTTCATCAGGGTTGATTTACCTGAGCCCGAAGGACCCATGATGGCGACAAATTCATTTTTCTGGACCTGCAGGTTAATGCCTCGCAGGGCTGCCACATCGACGCTGTCCATCTGGTAATCCTTAACGAGGTTTTGAATATCTATCAGCATGGTGATGTCTTTTTTTGTTCTAAATCAAAATTATTCATGGCGGATCGACTCAATCGGGCGCAGGTTGGCCGCCTGCTTGGCCGGCAGATATCCAAAGGTAATACCTACGATTACGGAGAAGGAGAAGGCCATCAGGATACTATATAAAGTTATGGTTGTTTGCACCGCCGTGGTCCATGAAATGACCAGCGAAAGGGTGACTCCCAGAATGACTCCGATAATCCCTCCTGCTACGCTGAGTACTACTGCTTCAGTAACAAACTGGCTCATAATGTGCTTCTTCTTACCGCCGACAGCACGCCGGATGCCGATTTCCTGCGTACGCTCGAGAACTGATGCGAGCATAATGTTCATGATCCCGATTCCTCCCACCACCAAGGAGATGGCGGCAATGGACAGCAGCAAAAGGTTATAGATCCGGGTCTCTTTCTCTTCCTGCTTCATCAGTTCATAAGGAACGATGATACTAAAGTCGTCGTTGTTGAAATGGCGCCGGTTCAGCAGGCTGCGAACAACCACTGCGGCAGGCAGAAGCTGCTCGGAGTTGCCCAGCTTAACAGTCAGCTGCTTAACATCGCTGGTAAAGGGATTGACTTTTGGGATTCGCTTGTTGAAGGTGGAAAGGGGAATATAAATGTCGTTATTCAGGTCGCGCGAAGCCAGTTCACCCACTGTTTCGGTAAATAGTGCCTTGGGTTGCATCACCCCGATCACCTCGAACCACTGGTCTTCCACCTTCACGCTCTTGCCAACCGGCTCATCATAGCTGAATAATTCCCGCGCGATACTTGCTCCGAGAACGCACACTTTCAATTGCCTGTCGTACTGATCGGTAGTGAGGAAATCACCTTTGGCGGTACGGTAATTCAATATGGACACGATATTTGGTGTGACTCCGATCACTGAAGCTTTGGCCGACCGGTCACCAACTTTTGCCTCCATTTTCATTTCGCTCTGCGGTGATACGCTGACTACTCCGGGAACCACATCAGATATGACTTTTGCATCCTCGACCGATAGTCCTTTTGAGAATTTCATGCGCACGGTCTGCAATTCAGCGTCGGTCATATCCTTATCGCGGATGATGATATTGCTGACTCCCAGATCCTGGTATTTTGCAATTGCCTGTTTTTTTGTGCCTTCGCCGATTGATATCATGGCGATCACAGAAGCAGTACCAAAGATGATCCCGAGTATCGTCAGAAACGACCGGAACTTATGGTCGATGAGACTCAGAATCGCTTTGGTTATATTATCTCTTATTTGCTGCATGATTTAGCTGTTTTTTTTATTCATGGCATTTTCGAAAGGCACCAATGCCTGACCGGCTTCAACTCCACTGTATATCAAGGTGTGATGGCTGTTGGCGGGACCTGCTTGCACTTCCGTTTTTCCGCTATTACCTCCCTTTTTCAGGAAAACGTAACACTTACCATCTTCTTTGAGCAGACAGCTGTTGGGAACGTAAAGTGCATTTTCTGTCTCCTTGCAGATGTACTCGCAACTTACTGTCATTCCAGGTTTAAGCCGTAAATCTGATTCCTCGATTTCGACCACCACCTTAAATACCTTTTCTTTATCCTGATCAACACAAACCTTGGCCAGGTCAGTGATTTTTCCATGGAAAGCCAGTTCGGGCAATGCATCGAGCCTGACCACCACTTTCAGGCCAACCGATACTTTCGTGATATCGGTTTCATGAACGAAGGTTCTCACTTTCATGTGATTAATATCCGGAATTTTGGCAATCATCATCCCTGTGTAAGCGCGATCGCCTGCCTTGAGATACCTGGGTGGCCAATAATTCTGGTTAAATCCCGCCTGAAAAAGTCCATCTTTTGGACTGATGATTGCCATTTGGTGGAGCACTTCCTTTGCCCCGGCCAATTCCTCCTCCACCTGTTTTTCCTTGATTTTCTGAATCCGGAAGTCATAATTATCCATAACAGGTTTCTTGGCCAGTTGTCTTTGGATCTTATCCATGCTGATAGTGGCCTGTTTGTAATCCAGGTCTTTTAGCTGACGATTCTTTTCCGCATCAAATTTACTACGTTCCAATTCGAGTTTTTTAAGGTCGAACATCGCTTGCTGTGTCCTGAGCTGGGCCTTCAGATCCTGGATGTTGTTATCCATCTGAACTTGCAATTTTTTACTGGCTGCCCTCTCTCCTTCGAGCTTTTCTTCTGTTGTAATGATCACTTTTTCAATAGTGGAGGGATCGATCCGGATCACTGTATCACCTGCTTTTACCAGTTTTCCGGTCTCGGCGATTGAGATGATCTTAAACTCATAACCGTACTCCCACCGGATACGCGGCATCATAATGGCCACTGAGCTGATGGCATCCAGGTCGCCGGTTTCCGTAAAGGATTGCCGGAAGGATCCCTTCATTACGGTATATTCATCTGCCGCATTTTTGCAGGCTGAAAGTGCTAGAATGATTGCAATTACAAATAGAATCCGTTTTGTTTTCATGATCAGGATTTATTTGGTTTTGCCTTTTGTCTGTTCTTCCTGCTTATTCAGAAACGGATCGGCCAGTGCAATCTCATCCTTTTCCGCAAGACCTTCAGAGACGATAGCAAAATCGGTATTGATGGCCCCGATTTTCACATCTTTTCTTTTAAATCCCGATCCTGATTTAACATAAACATATTCAATGCCCTGCGATTTGAATATGCCTTCAACCGGAATAAACAGAACATCCTTGATCTCACGGATCTTTATTTTACAGCTTACGGTTAGTCCGGGAAGCAGGCTTTTATGTATTCCGTCTATTTTTATCTGGACAGGAAAGATCTTGATTTTCGAATCGTCCTTATTTTGTGCCAGGTTGGCGATTGTAGTGATCTCTCCGACATAAGTTGAATCGGAATAGGCATCGGCTTTAATAATCACTTTAAGGCCGGGTACTATCTTGGATATATCAACCTCATTGATTTTTACGTCAGCCAGCATTTCCGACAAGTCAGGAAGGTCAATCAGTGGTCCGCCGCCAGGCTGGTCTCCCACCTTCAATTTTTGTCCGGTCATCCAGTTTTCCCGGATTATCGCAATACCGTTGGATGGACTCACGAGAAACAGTCCGCTTATTGAGCGGTTGGCTTCATCCAGAATTGCCCTGTTTTGGTTCATCGCCAGACTTTTTTGAAAGAGTTCCTGTTGCTGGATCTTTTTCCGGTTTTCGATCTGTTCTTTTGCTCTTTCCAGAGCTATGTTTGCTGTTTCCAGCTTCAGGTTGATTTCTTTTCTCGTGATCTCTGATTCAAAGACGGCCTGATCAAAATTGATCTTAGAGATCTCCTGAGAAATTCTCGCTATCTCCAGATCGGCTTCCAGATCCTCGATCTCCGATTCCTGTGTGGCTTTCAGTTTATCATATTCTGCCTGGGCAATTTCAAGCTGTTGCTGCGAATTGATGATTGCTTTCTTAAATTCGGATGGATCAAAAATGACCAGTGTGTCGCCTTGCTGAACAACCTTCCCGTCTTCCACGATACGGGAGATCTTGAGACTGCCATATCGGTAAGAGGTGCTCGGTGCAGTAATGTTTAGGGAATTTACCGCCCGGATAGTTCCTTGTTCGGTCAACTCTTCGGTAAAGGTTCCTTTCTTGACAACCGTTGTCTGAACTTCCTGAACTTTTTTGGCGCTGCAAGCGGTCAGTAGAAGGAATGATAATAGGACCAGGTATTTACTCATGGGTACTTCTTTTTGGCATTTTGATAAATTTCTGCGGAGGTTCAGCCAGGGCAATGGTTTCCTTACCTTTTAAACCACTGGTGATGATGGTTCGTGAGCTGTTGGAAAGTCCGGTTTCTACTTTTGCGGCAATGAAACTCTCCCCATCAGCTACATACACTACTTTCATGCTGTCCCTGTCGAAAATGGCTATGGTGGGTACAACCACGGTATCTTTTACCTCATTAATCATTATGTTACAACGGGCACTGAGTCCTGGCGGCATGCGGTTGTGGCAACTATCCACACTAATAATTATCTCGTAATATTTATACTGTACCTGTTCGGAGATATATTTTATTTTCGGGGCCATTGGTTTCAATTTCACCAAACCGGTTGTCTGAATACCATTTGAGGCATCAACCATGATGGTGACTTTCTGGCCTTGTTCAATCCGTTTATAGTCGACCTCCTGTACCTCTGCTTTTACCTGCATTTCAGTGAGATCGGGTATAGTCATCAATGGCAATTCCGGAAACAACATTCCACCTGGTTTCGGGTATCCACCCATTTCTATCGGTTCATCTCCATTCCCGAAGCTGACCATAATCCGTCCCAATTGCTCCGAAGCTGAGAGAGTGCCGCTTATCGGGGCGAAAATTTTTAATTGTTTCACTTTGTCCTGCATCATCTGCACCCTGTTTTCAGCCTGAATGATACGTGATTTGAGCTGACGGTCTTCCGTTTCGTCGATTGTTTTTTCCGCCTGGAATTTTTTTTGCAGCTTCCTTTCCTGCACCCGGGCTTTTTCAAGTTCAAGGGCCATGAGCCTTTTCTTTACTGGTGGCGCAAAGCGCATCTGAATCGAATCGAGTTGGTTTATCGACATGCCCGCGAGGTTTTCTTTCACCTGGGCATCCAGTATAGCCTGGTTCAGGGCATTGTCGGCCTCCAACTTTTTAGAGTCAGCTTTCAGAGTTGCCAGGTTCCGTTCCTGTTCGTCCAGCATTTGCATCAATTCTTCGCACTTCATGACGCAAATTGAATCGCCGGCTTCCACATGGCTGCCTTCGGGTTTTACCCAACCCACCGTGAGACTGCCGAAAAAGTCCTGGGGTGCCATGATGTTCACGGAGTTAACCGCCCGAATCGTTCCGGGAGCGGTGATGACCTCACGATAATCGGTCCGGCTTAAGTCCATGGTGACAATACCGGTCTTCTTTTGGGTGCAGGAAATTAAGAAGATGGATAGAAAAATGGCAGTTACGAAGAAATTCTTCATATCAATACACAATGAATCTTATGGTTTGGGTCGAAGAGAAAATTTGGTTAGTTCGAATTTAAAAATTCTTTATGGATCAGGGTTTTAATTTGGATAAATGGAGGAATCTTTTTAGTAAACGGGTTGAATTCAGGCAATATTGCAGAATTATGCATAATTATTCAGCATTTTAAGGCAGATGGCAGATGGCATAGGGCAGAAATTGGTAAAAAGAATCAGGAGAAAAGTAAAGGACTTTCTAAGCTGTGCGCAGTTTCGTGTTATTCAACGGGCTCCTCTCTTTCGCGGGGATGACACCTCTTCAATGGTCATTTCAAAACCCCGGTTTTAACCGGGGCCTATTGATACTAGCGTCTGGAGCCATGAGCTATGAGCCATGAGCCTTCTCTTCTGCCAACTGCCTACTGTTAACTGCCTAGTTCTTCACAAATCTGACCGTGGATTTTCGGCCCATTTCATTCTGCGTTCTGACGAAGTATTCACCTGCCGCCAGATCGCGCACACTAATATCGGAAGTCTGAGAATTGATTGCAGTAATTCTTTTTACCTGTTTGCCATGAATGTCGAATATGGTTATCTCCCTGATAATTTCGGCTGTAGATATGGTTAAACGGTCGGAGGCTGGGTTTGGAAAGAGACGGATGCCGGGCTCTGGAATTTCGGCCTGGTCTGCCGAAGTGAGCGGGCTTTTCATAAACCTGATGCTTTCGATCCAGAGACTGTCGGTTTTATTTGCAACGCCAAAGGCGCCTGAATTTACGTAAGTTGTCAGTTTGATTATACGTGTGGAATCAACCTTTTGACCTGCATAGGGTGAGGAGGATAACCAGCTTCCAGTAAAGTTTTTTTGATAATTATGAAAGTGGCCGTCAGCGGTGAGTGTAGGCCTGAAAACTGGCGCGGTATTGGTTTCCACTCCGTTGATATCCGCAAAATCAAAACGGATGGTCACCGAATGACTAAGGTTATTCGTTTTCAGATTTATTGAGCAGTAAGGATAGTTTTTCAGGTTGACTGGCCGCGGAAGGGAGATTTCGAATTTTGGCCAGCTGGCGGGATTAACGATATGATAGATCACCTTAAGGCTCTCATTCGATTCCGAAAATTCATAAGTGCTACCATCAGAAGTATTTGCTGCGATATCGGCTACACTGCCATCCGTAAGGTTTCCAAACCAGAACGTGTTTTCGGTCGGGAGGGTGGCAGTTTTTATAAAGTTGGATGCTGTAACCGTATTACCGCCTATAACCGCATTCACCCCGATATCACCCTCGATGATTCCCCATTTCACTGTGATTTCTGAGGTTCCGGCACCTGCAGTGATCTGTGCATCATCGGGAACATGCCACGCATAAACCGCATCAGTAAATTTGGTGGCCTGATAATTAGCTGTTTGGCCGGGTTCCAGGTAAGCCGGCCCGGTAATTTTCAGATCGGCGCTCTGGTACACTCTCACATAATCAATTTCCATGCGTTTCGGAAATATGGAAGATTCAACCCCCTGAGCTCCGCCCCAGGTACCGCCAACCGCAAGATTCAGAATAAAATGAAATCTCTTGTCGAACGGCCATTTATCCCAGCTTCCTTCGTTATTGAAAGTGTAATAAGTAGTGCCATCGACAATGAAATCAACCTTTAATGGTGACCACTCGATGGCATAAATGTGAAAAGCAGTTTCCCAGTCGCTGCCTGTTGCCGAGCCGCCTTTCTGTGTTCCGATCTTGCCATTGTACAACTGGGTATGGGCCGTTCCAAAAATATGGGTCGGGTCATAACCAACATGTTCCATGATATCGATTTCACCGCTTGCCGGCCAGTTGCCATAGGCCCAGTCTGTCGGGAGCATCCAGATAGCGGGCCAGGTGCCTTTTCCGCCGGGAACCTTTGCCCTGATTTCAAACCGGCCGTAAAGCCAGTCGCCTTTGCCGCTCGAAATAAGCCGTGCTGAGGTATAATCCTTTCCGTTGTAACTCTCTTTCAGCGCCTCAATAATCAGGACGCCATTCTCAACCCGGGCATTCTGACTACGGTTCATGGTATAGTATTGAAGCTCATTATTTCCCCAGCCGTTGCCACCCTCCTCACAGGTCCATTTTGCGGGAGAGGGGAGTCCCGTATAGTCAAACTCATCGGACCACACCAGCGCATTGAATTGTGCGTATCCGGAGGAAACCTGGATAGAAAACAGGATCAGAAGGAGGATAAGACCTCTTAAAGCGGGTTTACTGGTAGATTCTGACATAATCTACGATCATTTCCTGTGGGAACGCATCGGGATCAACGCCCTGCACGGCACCCCAGTTGCCGCCGACAGCTACGTTCAGCAGTAAATGAAACTTTTTATCGAACGGCCAAACTTTCGAATCGCCAGCTTCCTTTTTAAAAGTCAGGTATAAATCATTATCAACATAGGCTTTTATTGTTTCCACATCCCATTCGAGTGCGTAAACATGAAAGCGGGAATGTGCACTCCGGAGATGATATCCTTTGGTTCTCTGTGTACCGATCACATGATTATAGCTTTCGGTATGAACCGAGGCAAAGACAGAGTCGGGCATAAAACCAACATGTTCCATTATATCTATTTCGCCAGATTTCGGCCAGCCTCCATAAGCCCAATCTGTAGGCAGCATCCATATTGCGGGCCAGATACCCCGGGCACCGGGTAACTTGGCGCGGACTTCAATGCGGCCATAAAGCCAGTCGCCCTTGCCTTTGGTCACCAGTCGGGCCGAGCTGTATTGCTTGTCACTGATAGATTCTCTGACTGCCCTGATATGAAGCATTCCATCTTTTACAAAAGCATTTTCGGACTTTTTAATGGTGTAGAATTGCCATTCATTATTTCCCCAGCCGGTTGCGTTTCCGTCCGTATCATAGCTCCATTTTGATTCATCGGGTAATCCCGGCTTATCGAACTCATCGCTCCACACCAATTTTCGCGATCCGGTGTTGTTGCTGGAGCAGGCGACGGCTAGAATAAGCGTCAGTAAAATGGTTAAGTATTTCATTATCGGATATTATTTCAGTTCGAAGCCAGCTTCGATTGTGTTTTGGGAATTGGTCCCCACGAATACGGTAAATTTACCCGGTTCAGCGCCCCAAATATTATTGCGGTTATAAAATGATAAATCTTCTTTTGTCACAGTGAAGCTAATGGTTTGAACTTCACCTGCTTTGAGTATCAACTTTTTAAAGCCTTTGAGCTCTTTTACCGGGCGGGTGACAGACCCAACCAGATCACGAATATACAACTGAACGGTTTCTGTTCCGGCTACCAACCCTGTATTTTTTACATCTACCCTGATTTCCAGTGGCTTGTCACCGGTAAAGATCGATGCGTTAAGATTCAGGTTATTATAGGCGAATTGGGTGTAGCTCAACCCATAACCAAATGGATATAGGGGATCATTTGGTATATCGAGATATCGGGATTTGTATTTCTGGTCCTGGCTACCCGGCCTTCCTGAATTTTTGTGATCATAAAAGATAGGGATCTGTCCGAGGGCATAAGGAAATGTTATCGGAAGTTTTCCAGATGGGTTATAATCTCCGAAAAGCACGTCACATAAGGCAGGACCAGCCATTGTACCCGGAATCCATGCATCGAGGATTGCTGGTACGGTGGCATTCACTTTGGTTAAAATCAACGGGCGGCCATTGAATAGTACCAGAACCATTGGTTTACCAAGTTTTGCAAGTTCCAGGATCAATTCTTCCTGAACACCCGGAATGCCGATATCTGCCCTGCTCATGCTCTCCCCCGACATCATGCCGGCTTCACCGAAGGCCGCGATGATAACATCCGCACGTCTCGCTGCTGCCAAAGCTGCTGCAAATCCCGACTTTTCGCCATCATTAAATCCTGCACCTCTGGCATAAATCACTTTACCAGCTCCCAATCGGGTTTCCAGTTCCTTTTTCAGGGTAATAACATCCTTGCCCTCACCACGCCCCGACCAGTTTCCAATCATGTCGTTTGCCGCATCGGCTGCCGGTCCAATCAATGCCACACTTTTTACTGCCGGATTGAGCGGGAGTACCTGCTTGTCGTTTTTAAGCAGAACAAACGATTTTCTCGCTGCATCTCGGGCGGCATTCAGAAATTCGGGTTTCAACAAAGTTTTCTTTTCATAATCCGTATTACAGTAGCGATAAGGGTCATCAAACAATCCAAGCATGAATTTCAACCTGAGCACCCGACGCACGGATTCATCAATCTGAGCCGTGGTTATCTTGCTATTTTTTAACAGGTTTGGTAATTCGGTCAGGTAAACTGAACCTTCCATATCCATATCAACCCCGGCATTGAAAGCCAGATCGCCAGCCTCATAATTATTGCCAGCGATTCCGTGTATGATCATCTCTGAGATTGAACCCCAGTCGCTTACAACCATCCCTTTGTACGCCCATTCGGTTTTCAGGATATCATGGATCAGATATTTGTTCCCTGTTGCGGGTATTCCATTGAGGTCGTTAAAAGCTGACATAAATGTTGCAACACCAGCTTCGGCTGCAGCTTTAAATGGGGGCAGATAGATTTCGCGCAGACTGTTTTCGCTGATATCGGTGGTGTAATAATCGCGCCCTGCCTGGGCATTTCCATAACCGGCATAATGTTTGGCGCAGGCTAGAATAGTAGTTTTATCAGAAAGATCAGTGCCTTGAAAACCTCTTACCCGGGCTTCTGCCAAACGTGATCCCAGATAAGGATCTTCGCCCGATCCTTCCATTACCCTTCCCCAACGCGGATCACGGGCAATATCGACCATTGGGGCAAAGGTCCAGTGCTGGCCGGCTGCAGCCGCTTCAGTTGCAGCCACGCGAGCCGCTTTTTCAACGCCTTCAATATCCCAGGAAGCTGATTCCCCAAGCGGAATAGGAAAGATGGTTTTATATCCGTGGATGACATCGTAACCAAAGATCAAAGGGATCTTCATCCGGGATTGCTCAACTGCAATTTTCTGAATTTTGCGGGTATACTCAGCTCCGTTGATATTCAGCATCGATCCGACTTTCCCATCACGTATGCTTTTCAGTAAATCGGGCCTTAACGCTACCGGTCCGGTTAATTCTCCGTCACCAGAGAATTGGTTCAACTGGCCGATCTTTTCCTCAAGAGTCATCAGAACCAAAACACTGTCGACCCTTTTATTCAGATTTTTTTCAGCATTGTCTGGAGCTTGCCTGACTGTTGTTTTACAGGCGGTAATGCCCAATATGCTCAGCGCTGCCAGGATAATAATTTTGTTCATACGATTATAGATTCATATTTTTTATCATCAAAAGATGGGTTTCCAGCGATTGTTGATCGCTTACACAGATCAGGTAAACCCCAGGAAGATAGCTTGTTGTATTCACGATAAATTTTGCAGTCGGGGTGGAAGGCGTTTCCTTTTGATATAATACCCTGCCCAAAAGATCCATCAGGACCAACTGTTGGGGCTTGCCGCCAGGGTTCGTGATCTCAACAGTAACATTTTCAGAAGCTGGATTTGGATAGAGAATGAATCCTGCCTGGCCGACGTCGGTTGAATCCTTTGTGTCGGGAACTTTAACGAATTCAAGTCGGTTGAGGTTAAACCCACTCGTAATAGCGGCGAACCTCAAGGTTTTCATGCCAGCCGGCAAACTGTCGTCAAGGGTTACTGAGTTCCATTTCTGCCAACCCCCGGTTTCGGTAAAAGTGATGGGTTTAAGCAACGTACTGGTATTGTCATTGAGTGACAGTTGAGCCCTTGAGGTACCTGAGTTACAGGAATACCGGTAGGTGATTCTATACAGGCCCTTTTCTGATATTCGAACAGGAAATTCGAGGTAATCACCGGCATCGGTCCAACCGGCATCAAGCCCCCCGCCTGAATCACTGCAGGTTTCAAATGTAAAGCCGCTGTTTATACTGAAAGCCTCGGCTTGGATAATCCCCGGAATCTGTAGCCTGGCGATGATGGTGTTGACGATCGGAACATCCCTGAAAGTC
Organism: uncultured Bacteroidota bacterium; assembly: GCA_903851365.1. Lineage (GTDB taxonomy): Bacteria > Bacteroidota > Bacteroidia > Bacteroidales > UBA12481 > UBA12481. Next base: position 54,106 of record CAINOB010000039.1, on the reverse strand, counting down.
GGTAAAACATGGCTATTGGCATCCAGAATACGATTACCCTGGTAGTTTAGTTTTAAAAGGTCGGTATCTGAGAAAATATTGGAGAACCATAATCTCAGGGCAGGGGGATTAATAGATTCCAAAGAGACTGAATCAGGTACATAGCTATTACTTCCTGCAGTTAAAGTGAAGTCGGAGCCTGACCTGGGGAATCCGCCAAAAGGCTTATTAAAAGTGAGTATCACCTGCTTTCCCAGATCATCGGTTTTTGCTGACAGCAGTGCGAATGGTACACCCACTGCTCCGGTTGGGCCACTAAAGAGGATTGAATTAAGGGAAAAACCACCCTCTTCAAAGTAGATTGTCATTTTATGCTTTCCGGCACTTAGCTCTATGTTTCTGATATCCAATGGAAAATATCTTTGAACGCCACCAGTATGCGGAACTGCAATTGAACCTGAAACATTGGTTCCATCAATCTCTATCCGGAAGGCTCCCGAATTGCTGGCTGAAGCTGCCCGAACCTGCATGTTGTAAACGCCGGAACTGTCGGCATTAAAAGTGTAAGTGAGCCATTCCCCTTTTTCTATATGGTCGATATTATATCCGTTGGTGTAAAGTGAAGAATCTGAACAAACGGCGATATCAGGCCCGTCGTTCCGATAGATAAACCCCAGGTTCCAGTCGGCAGAACCCTGTCCGCCGGTATTCTCAAAATCAGCATCGTTATAGGCAAATTTATTGCGGCCCATATCGAAATTCACCGAATAAATGATTCCGGGGATATGGTTCGGGACAAAGGGCTTGGTTTCAGATGTCATTTGCTGCCTGAACATGGCGTCTGTCACATCGGGATGAATGATGCAGTTACTTATTTTCAGGTTTTCGGCGATTTTTAAGAGTGCGGTTGTAGCAAATACCGAATCAGGTTTTGTGCCACCGTTTTTCCAATAATTGAGAAGTTGCTCATATTCAGGAGTTTTAATCACCGTCAGGGGTCCTACAATTGAATTGATCTTTTTTTCGGGCCACCATGACCATCCTATATTATTGATTTCGAGCAGGGAGATGGCTTCGGCAAACCAGTGATTTGAGTTTTCACCCGATTCGCCCATCCAGAGAGGCACATTATATTGATCGCGGATATTCAGTTTCTCCTGTATCGTGCCAATATCATTACGGTTCCAGTATCGATGAAAACTGAAAGCCAGATTTTTATCAATTGAGGTGAGCGAAAAAAGTCCGTTGAAATTGCCGCTCCAGCAGTTACCTTCAATAAAGATCAGATGCTTGTTGTCTTTAGTCCGGATACCTGCAATGATTTTTTTAAACAGGTCGAGGAGGGGCGCATTCTGTTGACAGCTGCATCCATTCACGTTTCCGCTGTTTTCGAAATCCCAGTTTGTTTCATTAAGGATATCGTATCCGCCGATCCAAGTATTGCCGGCATACCTTTCGGCCAGCCGTTTCCATAATTCAACGGTTTTTGTTCTGTTGGCAGAGCTTTCCCAGAGGGATAATTTGTTGGGATCGCGATCGGAGATATTATTGTCACGACCCTGTCCGCCCGGGGCGGCATGAAGATCGAGTATCACATACATTTTATTGGCTGCACACCAGGAGACGAGGCTGTCGAGCATAGCAAATCCCTTTTCCAGCCAGGTTTGACGGCCACCAACAGGTTCTTCTTCAATCGGCAGGGTAAAGAGATTGTAATGAAGTGCAGGACGTACTGAATTGAATCCCCATTTTGCCAGGCTATCGATATCGGCTTTGGTGACATGATTTGCCAGCCATGCATCGTAAAACTTTTCCATGCCTGTTTTGCCTGCCACATCCTGTATTCTTGCTTTTATTTCGTGTTGCGTCCCTGCAAAAGCACCAGTTTCGAGCATGTATCCTTCCTGGAGCATCCAGCCTCCAAGACCCATTCCACGCAAGAGCACCTCGTTATTATTGCCATCGACAATTCTTTTACCTGATGCTTTTAAAAATCCTTCCGGTATCGCTATTGGAGCGGTGGGAAAATTCATATGCAACGATTCCAGACCACCGGCACCGCTTTGAAAGGCAGGATCCGAAATTCCTGTTGAAAAGGCTGAAGCTGACAAGGAGGGGAACGACAGCTGCCAGTCTGCTGAAGTGTGGGTGTTATTCCAGACAATCGCCCTGATCTGCGGATAGCTGGCTTTTATAGAACGGAACATTTCGGTGATCCATCCGGGTTTATCGCCGCCGCCGGGTGCACATCCGGTTTCGGCCAGCATAACCGGTTTCGATGGATGGGCAGCCGTAATTCTACGGTAGGACTGCGAGAAAATATCATCAAACGAATTCCAGACCGACCAGCTCTGGGAGTTGCCATAATTATATCCGTCGATGCCTATCCAGTCGGCATAATGGTCACCCGGATAATACATCAGCATATTATTTTTATTCTGCTGCGGAACATCCACGGAGTTGACTGTCCAAACCCAGACAACTTTGGAGCCCCCGGCCTGCCTGATTTTGTCTACTGTATAACGATAGGCTTCAGTATAAATAAGCGCTCCGTCCTCGTTTTTAGAGCCATTCCATGTATTCCAATCGCTGTTTGGCTCCCGTGCAAGACGAATAAACACGGGATTGCCGAACTCATGAATTTGTGCACCGAAATGCTCCAGCAAGGAGTTGTATTTGCCTTTTAAAATATCAGACAATGAAACGGACAGATCGATGGATAAAAATGGAATACTCCCAGCCGCACTAATGAGTTTACATTCGGTGGAAGGGAAAATCAATCCATCAGGGGTCCAGCTGAGAAGGTGCGAAACCAATGCAGGCTGTTTGCCGAACTGGTTGCGCAGACTGGCAATGGAGCTGGTGTCGCCAAAGGAGGTGTCATCGTATATACCCCAATACCTCTGGACATTATTCTGGCAAATCCCCTGTATCGAAAATACGAAGAGAAGGAATATTAGTACTTTTTTATTCATACGTAAAGAAAAGGGGTTACCAAAGAAATTCCAATTGTTGGATAGCTTTCACGGTAACCCCTGATTTCCAAATACTAATAATTATGAAAAGAAAGTGTCTATTTTAACCCGGCAACATGCGGACCAGCGATATCATCGAGATAAACACTGAATGAAGCATCATGATTTCCAGGTTGATACATTATACGAAGTACATTATAAAAGCCTTTGTTGAAACGGCTGTCGGTGGAGATATCTGAAGTGAATATATCACCGGTCCAGTCGAAACCTGCTGCAGCGCCTTTATAATCAAACTCCATGATTTGCCATTTGTTTGTTGCCACGATGGTTTGCTTGAGTTCGCAACCGGTTTGCCAAGCATTTCCAGCGCGATCAGTATTCTCAAGTTTCATCAAAACGACTTCGCCTGCCACGCCATAAACGAGTACCTTGAATTTGGTCTGTTTGGTAATGTCAAAGCGGTAGCCATCAGGCAATTTGATATAGGCATTAGCGTAGTCGTTGTTTGTTTTGGTAAACAACAAACAGTTTTTGCTGCGGTTAGGATACATGCTTGGATCAGGATTCGGGACCACCTGAACAGCAGCAACACCTCCTGATAAGTCAACGGCTGCAGGCACCAGTTCGGTTTCGCCGAAGTCATTGTACATAACCATGGCATCGAGCAGGTATTCAACAAAATCGGGATGGTTGTTTGCAACAACGACTGTCAGGTCCTTTGCGTAGGTTTTACCTTCCGAGGAGGTGATTTCAACGCTTACCTTGTAGGTTCCCTTGCGCATATAGGTATTAACCTGGGCCTGATTGGGATTAGTTGTTTCAACAGTGGTTCCGTTACCAAAATTCCAAACCACTTTGGAGACAGACATAGTTGAGGGTACAACCAGATTGGTAATAGAGAACTGATATTCATTCGGATTAGCCGTCGGAGCAAAAGCAGCATCGAAAGTAATTGTTGGCAATACGTAGCCTTTTGGGATTAACAGATAATGCCATGCATTACCGTCTGATCCTGTACAAGCCAGTTCCAGGTGGTTTTCCGAGATATTAAGGATCAGGTATTCACCGTCTTTTGCACCAGTATCGAAACATGGATAAACGGGTGTTGCACTACTGATTTTCAGATAGTTTTTGCCGTCTTTGGTCATGAATGACCAGGTTCCGGTGTGCAGGCCCGGATAGTCGACCATATAATCGCTATCGTTTTGTCTTGGGTTTGAGTAGGCAGGATCCGTTCTGCGGTAATCCTTAACGTAGCTCACCCCTTTATTGTCGTACGTTACTGCAAAGCCGGTCAGTTTAAGGTTAAACTCATCATCGTACAAACCCTTGAACGACTTGGCGAGCGGACTGGCTGACCACCAGGAAAAGCTGTTATCCAGGCTGGGACCTACGCCCATGTGGCCGGAAGCCAGACTATCCATTACCCAGGTTTTTCCGTTGATGGCATCTATTCCCCCAGATAGCATCGTGATATTCGGATCCGAGAAATAGGCCCAGTCGGTTTCCGTGGTAGTGATCGTTTTAGTAATCGATGCATGTCCGCCTTTGGTATAAAGGCTCATGGTAACAACATAAGCGGCAGGTACGGGATAGTACACGGTCGTTTTGTTGCCAGTGGCGGTGGACCCGTTACCGAGATCCCAGGAAGCCATACCGGTGACCGGAGAAGTGTTTTCTACAATAAAATGGAAGGCATCTATCCCCGGAGTGACAGTGATTTGAAGGTCGGAGGCTGAAGGAGCCGCACCGACATTCGGAGAAGCCAATTCTGTCGGCTTGCAAGCTCCGAGCATGAGGACTGATACGGCCAGTATCAGGATATATTTAATTTTTTTCATGATTATTGATATTTAGGTACATACTGTTTGAGAACACCGGCATTTGTATTCCTGATTTCGACACCCGGAATCGGGAACATGCCAAAGGTTTGAGCATCAAATTCACGTCCAACAAAATCCTGTTTGTTAGGAGCTGAGGAGGGAACGTTGAAGCTGGCGTCGATTTTTGATTTGGTATAATCCAGGCCCATTCTCAGAAGATCCCATTTCCGTGATCCTTCGCCACCCAGTTCAACCCGGCGTTCGTGCATGATATCCTCCATGGTGATGGAATTTTTAGCTGCACCGGCGCCCATAGCGCGCGTTCTTACCTGGTTAAGGTAGCCAGCGGCTTTTGACGGGTTATCATTGAGGAATACTTCGGCAGCCATCAGCAATACATCTGCGTAACGGATATCGATAAAGTTTGCAGGATAATTGAGCTCTCGTGAACCGGCTGTTGCCTGATATTTATTGCGAGGCATCCATTTTTTATTGAAAAAGCCGGTGTTCTCGAATGCGTGAAGGTAAGTGCCATTTCCTGCATCGGCATTGAAAACGGTAGCATCTTTACGCGGGTCGCCGGACTCATATTCATTAACAAGTGACCAGGATACAACCGCAAAGCTCCATCCTGCATCCCATGCTCCGCCAAATCCAGCAGGGTTACGCATTCCGTAGAATATAACAGAGAAATTACCGTGAATACCCCAGCCGCCCCAGTCGCCTGATTTGGCTTTTTCGGAGTATTGCAGTTCGAGAATGGCCTCGTTGCTGTTCTGATGTGCCCAGTCGAAAAGATCGGCATAGTTCGGAAGGAGGGTGTAACCGCCGTTATTGATGATATCATCGAGAGCAGCCTGCACGTAAGCCTTGTCGATTTTTGTCGTACCATCGGTCAGGTCACCTGACAGCCCCAGTTGCGGGACAGCGGTTTTGATACCATTATAGTACAGGTACATCCTGGCAATTAAAGCTTCGCCTGCATATTTAGTTACGCGGCCGACCTCGGTGGAAGGCACGGAAGCTGGCAAATCCGGCAATGCTTCGAGGAGATCTTTTATTGCCTGAGCGTAAACCTCACTCGGGGTGTTCTGTTTTGCTGCACGATAGGCATCAATCGAAGGCAGTACCGAGGTGATAATAGGTACCCAGCCATAGTGGCGGGCAAGGTCATAATAGATATACCCGCGGAGGAATTTTGCTTCAGCAGCAAAACGCTTCTGGTTTGCCGGGTTGGTCCAGGTAATCCCGCCTTCTTTTTCCAGATACAGATTGGCGCGATAGATGGCTGTGTAGCAGCGGTTCCATAAATCCGACGCTGATCCGTTTTCAGGCGTCATCTGCGACAACTCGATTTCCTGCCATTGGCTCATGTCTTTCGCATCAGCTCCGCCAGCGAAAGCGTCATCTGAAAAAATATCAGACATGATGGGGATAAACTGCCAGTTCTGGATAGCAAAAGCATCGTAAACTCCTGTTAAGGCAAGGAGGGCATCATTTTCGGTTTTATAAAAGTTGGCTTCAACCAGACCGGTTTTAGGCTCAAGATTAAGAAAATCTTTCGTACACGCCTGCATTCCAAAGATCACTAAGGCAACGTAAGCTATATATCGTATTTTTTTCATTTCAGCTTAATTTAAATAATTGATAATTAAAATGTAACGGTTAATCCACCGAAAACCGAACGGGCTTGCGGGTAAATACCGTGGTCAACGCCGTAGCTGAATACACCGCCACCAATTTCAGGCTCATAGCCATCATAATTAGTAAAGGTCAGGAGGTTTTCGCCAGAGATATAGACTCTTAATTTGCTGATATGCAGAGCGGAGGTAACTTTAACCGGGAAAGTGTAACCAATGCTCAGGTTACGTAGTCTCAGGTAATCAGCATTTTTTACCCAGAAATCACTTGGGGTTTTAAAGTTTCCGTTCAGGTCGGAATAGGTCAGACGCGGATAGGTGTTGCTAGTGCCTTCGCCAGTCCAACGCTCGAGGGCGGAGCCCCGGTAGTTGGTAAAGTTCATATCATAACGGCGAGTGGCATCCCAAACCTGAGCTCCGAGTGAGGTATACCAGAACATGTTAATGTCGAAACCTTTATACTCGAGGGTCAGGTTCAAACCGCCAGTGAATTTTGGATAAGGGTTACCAATCTGAACCCAGTCGTTACTGTCGATGGTTCCGTCACCATTCTGATCAACAAAACGGAAGTCCCCTGGTTGCGCGTTGGGCTGGATAAGTTTGCCTGCAGCATTGACATGAGCAGCAACTTCTGCAGCATTCTGGAAGATTCCGTCGGTTTTAACACCGTAGAAAACGCCCAGTGGTGATCCAACAACCGCACGAACGATACCGGCCTGGCCAAAACCGCCACTGCCGCCTGTCAGACGCTGCTCAGCGTTCTGGATTTCAAGTACCGTATTTTTATTAGTGTTGCCAATCAATTTTGCATCAATATGGAGGTCTCCGATATGTTCGCGATAACCCAATTCGAGGTCAAGTCCGATGTTCTGTACACTACCCCCGTTGATTAATGGAGGAACGTTACCAACGAGCAGTGGAGCCGGAGCCTGTATTAACCAGTCTTTGGTTACTTTGTTATAGAAGTCGGCGGTAAAGGTCAGTTTGTTGCTCAGGAAACCCAAATCAAGGCCGATATCGGTTTGTTCTGATGTTTCCCATTTAAGGCTTGGGTTCGAGATTGAGGTTGGAACCATACCGTTGTACTGAACCTTGTCAACACCGAAATAATAAATAGCTCCGGTGCCCATCAAAGAAGTATATCTGAAATCACCAATGGATTCATTACCGTTCCGACCCCAGCTGGCACGAACTTTACCAAAGCTCAGCCATGAAAGGGCATTCTTAACGAAGGATTCTTCAGAGAAGATCCATCCGGCAGATACGGAAGGGAAGGTACCGAATTTGTTAGCTGAACCGAACCGGGAGGATCCGTCAGTACGTAAGATGGCAGTTAACATGTACCTGCCTTTGAAATCATAATTAACCCTGCCAAAATAGGAAAGCAAAGTGTGGTCGCTGTATCCGCCGTAAATCGTGGCTGAGAGAGGATCAACAGCATTATCAATATAGGCGTGGTCGAAATCACTGAAAATGACATTTTGCTTTGTGCCGCCAACATTGTTGTATTGGTTACGCAAGGCTGTTTGACCAAGAAGAGCGGTAAAGTGGTTGTTCCCTATGGTTTTGTCATAGGTAATAACATTTTCAACGTTCCAGTTGATGTAGTTATCGTCGCTCCGGCTTACTCCGTTGATGAGGGTTTTATGTGTTGCATCGAGGTCATACTTTGGAGTATATCCGCGGTTGATAACAAGGGCATATTCCCCGCCAAAAGAAGTTCTGAAGGATAATCCTTTTAAAGCATCTGTTAACCTGCCGAAATCAAAATTGGCAAATGCATTTCCAACTGCTTTATATGTATTGGTAGCACTGTTCGTATAGGACAGCATTGCTACTGGGTTGGTAATTTCCTGCATGCCGATACCGTAATCTTCCGGTGTAGCCCAGGTGCCGTCAGCAAATTTTACAGGAATAATAGGAGGAGTATTGAGCGCCTGAATAAGGCTGGTTGCTGCAAAATGGTCGTTTGCTGCAATTCCCTTACTATTAATATTGGCCAGGTTGATGCTGGAACCGATTTTTACGAAATCCATATCCCAGTCGGTGGCAAGTTTATAGGTAAGACGTTCAAATTCTGATTTGCCTTTAGCTATGATACCTTCCTGCTTATAATAGTTAATTGAGCTTATGAAGCTGGCCTTACCGTTGCCGCCAGAAAAAGTCAGCTCGTGGTTAACTTTCGGAGCGTTGGTATTAAACATCTGGCTCTGCCAATCGGTATTGGTATGCATAGTATCCATCATGGCCTGAGTGAATTTCCAGGGCTGTCCGGCATTTGCAGCTGCCTCATTCTGAAGCATCAGGTACTGGCTGCTGTTTAAAACATCGAGCTTGCGCCATGGGTTCTGAACGCCCATGTAAGTATCATAAGTAATTTGTGTTTTACCTGAACCTCCGCGTTTTGTTGTAATGAGGATTACACCGTTGGCGGCACGTGCACCATAGATCGCTGCGGAGGCAGCATCTTTCAGGACTTCAACAGATTCAATATCCGACGGACTCAGGTAGTCAATACCATAACCGTTTGTCGGAAATCCGTCGACAATGTAAAGTGGTTCGGAATCACCATTGGTGCCGATACCTCTGATTCGAACGGAAACAAAGTCGCCAGGTTGCCCGGAGTTATTCATGATGACAACACCTGCAGTTTTTCCCTGCAAGGCCTGGTTGATTCTCAGGTTATTGCCGCGTGCCATATCTTCCGACGACACTTTAGCAATTGCACCGGTAACCAGGCTTTTTTTCTGGAGACCATAACCAACAACCACAGCTTCAGCCAGGTCGAAAGCTGAAGGCTTGAGGGTCACATTGATCACTTTTCTGCTATTAACGGTCTCAGTAACGGTGAGATAGCCGACATAGCTGAACTGCAATGTTTTATCATTATCCCGCACATGGATCGAATACTTCCCGGATACATCCGTGGAAGTAGCTACCGATGTGCCAACAACTAACACACTGACTCCGGGCATCGAGTTTCCTTTTTCGTCGGAAACCGTCCCCGAAACCAAAAGCCCCTGCTGTTGAGCTGCGGCGGAGCCGACAACCATGCCGAATAGGATTACAGCAGCGGTTACTTTTAATAATCGTTTAATTTTCAGGTACATAAAACTAGCATTAGGTTATAATAAATAGTTAAGTAATTTTCATAGGCGCAGTTATAGGCGAATATTGCTCACTTATTGGTATGAACAACCCGCTTAACGGCTAATGTAAAACTACGACTATATATTTGGCCTGATCAAAGGAAAAACACATAACGGTCACATCCTGACTACATCAATACTACATCAGGGGAAATTGAGGATCAGAGAAGAATGTTGGTAAAAAGCAAATAATCAAATCTTTAGCATAAAATCGATCAGATTTGCATCATGAGTCAGATTCATCTTTTTTCGAAGTCGATATCTGCTGATTTCCACTCCACGCGGAGAGATATTCATTAAAGGAGCGATCTCCTTGGTGCTGAGGTTCATACGCAGATATGCGCACAAACGTAGATCTTTTGGTGTAAGCTGGGGGAATTGTCCTTTCAGGGTTTTCAGAAAATTGTCGTGAACTGCATCGAAATGATCTTCAAATTGTTCGTAATCATTATCGACTTCAAGATTGTCATCCACGCTGTTCAGAATCTTTCTTAATTTCTCTTCAGCAACAGGGTTTGATGTTTTTTCGGCGATTTTAACGATCTCCTCTTTCAATTGGATCAGGAATTCGTTCTTTTTAAGGAGTCCTGAAACTGAGTTGGCCAATTGTTTGTTCTTATGCGACACTTCAGCTTCCAGTTTCTCCTTTTCGAGCATAGCCATCCGTTTTTCAGCTTCCAGAGATTCTTCGGCGAGTTGATTTCTTGCCTCGGTGATATCCCTCTCATGTTTCAGGGCGATGCTTTTTTTATCGTGGCGGATTTTAAAAATCACCATTTTAACCGAATAACCTATCAAAAGGAAAGCTGTTAAAATGTAAAGGATGAGGGCAACAACGCTACGGTACCATGGAGGCAGAATCCGAAACCTGAGAATGGCCTCCGGGGTTTCGATGTTGTAAATACTTTTTCCCTTGACCTTGAATATATAAGTGCCTTCGTGTAATCCTGTATATTCCTTTGCACCTTGCATCGACCATTTACTTTGACCGTCGTCATATCCAACCAACTGATAACTGTAGAGCAATTCTTCAGGATCATCGAAAAGGGGCACTGAAAATTCAAACCTGAGGTTATGATAGGCAAAGGGAATATGGATAGGGATATCAGGATCCTGGTTCAATCTGGCCACTCCCTTTTTATCAGTAAATACCCCTCCAAAAAAGGTTAAGGTCGTATCTCCGGTTCCGGTAACCGAGCGTATATAGCATTCGCGAGATTCCGGATATTTAACTGGAAATGAAGGGTCGTAATGAGCAAAACCCTCTTCGCAGGAGATGAAAATATTAGACTCATCAATAACATTTACATGTTCAAATCCTCTTTTAGTTAATGTGATCAATGGATTAAAAGGTCGCTTTTCAACTGTTTTTACACCTCCTCCTCCGGTATGGATGATACCTACTTCATTGGGTTTGAAAAACCAGATATTCCCTTCGCTGTCTTCAAACAGGGAGTTGATCTGTTCGGTACCCAGCAGATTGGCATAAATGGCATCCTGAACAAATGAATCAGTTTGTTTATTATATCGGTAGATCCCTGCACTTGTTGTAAACAGGATCTGATTATCAATTTTGTATACTGAATTCTTATAGCGCGAAGGGAGTCCGTCGGATTCATTATAAACTCTTACCTGTTTGGCAGCAGTCAGGGTATTATCGGGAACCACTCTGAAAATTCCCAGATCACCATGGCCGACCCAGATAGATCCGTCGGTATCCTCAGTATAAAACCTTGTGCTTTCGCTAAATCCAGAGAGGGTATGGTCGAACGTCCATTTTCCTTTTTCCTTACTGTAAACGGAAATACCGGTATAGGTTCCTTCCACAATAATGTCGTCCGGGGATTTCCATTTCTGATAATCCCAACCGCCGGCGATATCTGAAATCTGGTCTGATGAATTCCCATTAATGATATAAGTTCCCAAATTGTGACCGCAGAACAGAATATTATCAACTACACGAAGCGACCAAACTTGTCCCTGTGTTCCACGTACCAGGCTAAATTTATCGTCGGTACTGAGCGGATCTTCATATTCGGTCCACTTTTTCATGAAAAGACCCTGATTGGTTCCGGCATAGATATTTCCGTTGGCGATGATGGAGCAATAGCCGGTTCCGGGTAAGGATTTCCCGTAACTGTAGTAAGTTATTGGTGAGTTGACCTCAATAAAAGTTATTCCCTGATCGAGTCCGAGCCAGAGGTTATTATCCCGATCTGCAAAAATGCTTAGGACGGTGTTGTTCTGAAGTCCCTTGTCCTGATTGATGTGCTGTATAGGCCGGCCATTTTTATCGATGATCAGCACACCGTTCAGGATTGTTCCGAAGGCAAAATATTTTTTATTGATCTGTGTGCCGCAAAAGATAAAGTTCTCAGATAGGAACGCTGAAGCTTCACTGGCCCAGGGAACTGCTGTTTTTCCATCGTACAGGTAAAGTCCATTTTTTGCTGTGCCGATAATCATGCGGCTTTCGTCGAATGGAACAATGGTTTCAATATTCTTCCCGATAAAAATCTCCCCGCCCGGTGCCCGTACTGCAGAAAGGCCATTGATTGCGATTAGTCCGATATGCCGTTCAGAGGTGTATAGCCGCTTGTTTACCTTATGCAGAAAATTAAATTCCTTATCAGGCAGAATAACATCAAGATTATTATTGTGATAGAGGAATATTTTATTCTTGGACTGGAAATAAATTCCATCAGCAGTCTCAAAGATTCTCCAGATATCGTTAAAACTCACGGCCAATTGAGGGAAATTCCTGGAGATGGATTGATAGGTCAGAATGCCCTTTTCGTTCGGCTTCAAATAACCGAAATCGTTGGACAGACCAACATAGATCGTACCATCGAGTGCTACAAAAACTGCGCGATACATAAAACGATCTGGTAGGGCATGCAGTCGCCAGCGTTTTCCATCAAATTCGAGTACGCCATCATTATTTCCAAAATACATGATGCCTCTGTTATCCTGCGTTATGCACCAGTTTTGAGTAGCAGCTTTATAGTCTTTTTTGGGATAATTTATGATATGTGGGGTCCCCATGTTTTTGACCTGACCAAAAGCAGCAGTCGAAATCAAAGCCAGGACAATCCCAGCCAGCACCCTGACAGGGATTGTTGTAAGGAATAGCCTGTAAAATGCTTTCGGACTCATAAAGTCAAATAGTGAGACCAAGGTAGGAAAAAGGTTGAGATTCAAGTTCTATTTCCATTTCAGGACTTTCCTGATAATATCCTTTTGTGTATTAATATCTGCATTGATGCAAAGCAATATTCCTTCGGGCCGGACCTCGTTCATAAACTCTTCAAGTTCATAAATCTGAAGGTCAATCACCAATGATTTACCCGCAGCCTGCACTTTCTTGATCAGAGGGACCCACTGCATGATAGGGGCATCGAGACCCATGCCCTGAACCCACTGAATGGCATTGACTTCAGGCAGTTCCAGGATTTTATCGAGATGCCGGGCAACGCCTTTCCCATCAACATGAAAAACATTGTGGGTCATGGGTGCGATCTCTTTCCTGATTGATGGCATCACAAACCTGTCGAAAAATTCCGGTGACAGCATCGAGGCAAAATCGCAACCCGGGATATGCATCTTACCAAAAGAAGGAATACCCATCCAGGTGACCGAAGGCTGATGGTGCAACTTGAGGAGCGTATCGAAACGATTATAAACTGGATGAAAGTCACGCGATGATATTTCAATCAATCTTTCTGCCATTTCAGGTTCCAGCAGTAGATCAAGACAAAACTGCTGTGGATCCCTGAATGCTGCTGCACAATCAATTCCGGCATGAATATCGGTGTACCCAACGAGGTATTTTCCTTTGCATCTGTTTAGCGCTTCGCGGGTCATCTCCTCAAGCTTCCGGAAATACGGATTATTAAAATCAAGCCTGATAGTATCGAGCTGGCTCCAATCGCTGATCGATGGTATTGCATAAGAAGTAACTTCCTTGTATTCGAGCTCAACACCGTAGAATGCCGTAAAAACTTCGGGTCCAAGATTGGGCCAGAAAACGGGAAAAGTTTCTGCATTAAATGTTGAATGCTTAAGCTGGTATTCGAATAGTTCAATCTGATATTCGGTATTCCACCACCGTTCCTTCAATGTTTTCCATGAGTATCCTGGTAAATCGAAACTATCACTGTACTCCGAATTGTGAGCTGAAAAGCGAATGGGTGCCCGGTCAAGAATTTCCTGATGATACCATGCATAAATCCTGTCCATGCAGCTATCAAAATCAGGTTTATTTTCCAGTTCCACCGACCAACCTATATTATTTTTCATGGACGGGATTTCGATTCGTATTTACTTTCTGGATTTTACCATTCGAATAGGTTCCCTGTATGATTGTGTTTCCTGGACCATTCAGCTTAAAATGCACATCCCAGTCTTTGGGCCAGGCAGGAACCATCTGAACTTTATCATTTTCATATTGAATCAACATCCGTTGTAATGCTATCATAGCCACATTCCCGTGATCCTGATCCGGTGTCCAGTCGTAGTTGGGTCCCCAGAAGGCTGGAAAACGAAAATTTCGATCCCAGGTGGAGAAACTTTCCACCACCATACGCCGAACTTCATTTGTCAATCCAAGGCAGGCAGCCTGGATGGAATTTTGCTGCCAGCCGCCATTCTCTTTTTGCACCCTGGCTGCAAAAGTCCTTTTTGCCAATTCGAGGTCCGGTTTGCCGATACCATAAGTACGGTAGGGGAAAATTGCATAAAGTTCAGGGTTCTCCACATTGGCTTTTTCGTAAAACTCCTTGGCCGGAGCAATAACAGTCTCATTGTTAACCAACCTGAGAGGTACCTCCGGCAGATCCCGGATCAATTGAGCCCATTGTTTACGCTGTGCTTCACTCGTCAGCCGTTCCGGTAATGCAAGCATCTTTTCTGCCACTTTCCGGATTCCGACAATCTCAGGCAAAGGGTTTACCGCCCGGTGAAAAGTTTCGAGTGACATGGCCGGAGAAAAAAGAATTTTACCGTCATCGCCACGTTTCCAATGCTGGTTGTAAAATGTAAGTATCTCCGAAACAAAAGGAACCAGGGTTTTACCTGCAAAATTCTGATTAAGGGTAAAGGAGTAATAATCAAGCATCATGAGCGACATTTCCAGGCCACCCTGCCAATAATACCTGATGTAGGGATTATTTGTATATCCGGCAGGCTTTCCATTCCGGTCGCAGCCATAATCTCCATTGGCATGAGTACCCCAGAAATTCATGGTTTCCGGATAAAAAGCCCCTTCATGACCGTAGTACTTTTTTGTTGCCAGTTTCCGGAGTGGCAGACTGCTGAAGTACATATTAAATAAGGGCTCCATCATATCGTAATCCCCTGAAATCAACATTGTCCAGTAGGGAAGCCGGGTATTTTGCCACCAGTAACAGCCACCCCACTGCCGGAAATCAGCATCAAAACCATTAAATTCACCTTCCCTGTCATAGGTATCAACCGTAAAAATAGTCCCATTAAACTTGATCGGTGAATTGCCCCGACCACCACATGCATTTACAAATCGCTGGAGAATATATCCTTGAGTAACAATCTCAGCCTCCTTCCGGCTAGTCTGATCTTTTGATGAAATGAAAATGTAATTCCTGTCCCAGAATTGTTGCCACCATTTATCATGATCCGCCTTTCTCGACTTCACCGGTATGCTGCTGATCTGAGCGGCTGTTTTCAGGAGTGAATTCTTCCATGAGTCAGATGATCCTATGCTGGTGAGGGAACAGATGCTAATCAGGATTTGCTTTGATGGTTTAGTAGTTACGAGGACGGTATCTGATTTGCTGACCATTCCTCTTGCTTGAATAAGTGCTCCGAAATTCCGGTTCAGCAAGGGATCCTGTTCTGTTTTCGCAAGATCTCCAAGGGATTCCAGTTCGAGGTTTTCTTTCCAAATGGAATAGGAGTTATGATGGAACCAGATGACCTTATCAGGATTGCCGGCAACCAGGGTATCGGGTTCCTGGTATATTGGACCAGCGCAGCTCGGGTCGTAAGCCGATTCTCCGATTCCCCATACAACCCGTGATTCCTTCCCCGTGATGGGGCGATGTTTTATTCGCCACGGTTCGATGGAAACCCGGGCATCAACCGCCGTTTTACCGGCAATTTCCACCTGAACTACAGGATGGTTGGCGTCGACCCATAACCTGATTGCGGTTTTGCCATAGTTTACCAGGATCTCCCCTTGCTGCAATTTTAGTGTCTGTAGAAATGATTTGTCAACCAGTGGTTTGGGAGTGAGCGTTATCCTGATTTTTCCCAATTTTAATAATTGCCCATTCTCGCTCCAGGCATCAGTTTTTGACAGATAAAACAATAGGTCACCATTCCTTTCCACCCAAACGTTTATCCCGATATCCCCATTGCCGAGTGGTATTGAACCTTGTGAATTCAGGCCCGGGGTGGCCCAGATAACATTATAGTCGTTCAATTTTGTTTTTTGGGCAGCAGCATTAAAGCTGATTGAAGCAGCGATCAGCATTAAACAGAGATGCATATATGCGTTTCTACGATGCGTACCCTGACCAATTTTTCTGGCTGATTTCATTTTCATTTATTAAAAATTTTCAGGCTTACCGGTCCAAGCAGTCCCGAGGGTAGCAAGCTCTCGTCCTTGCCCCATGCCCTGAAAGTGGTATGGGTCAACCTGCGTGGATCATTAGCCGGATATTGTTCATCTCCGATTAACCTGTTGGGCCATAAATTGGTGACGGCTATCTGAATAGTATTGTTGCCACTTTTTATTGCAGAGGTTACATCGATTTTAAAAGGCGGTTTCCAGAAGGTCCCAATGTCTTTTCCATTGATTCTGACTTCCGCTATTACTTCAACCTGTCCTAAATCAAGCCAGTACCGATTGCCTTTTCCGGTGAATTTCTCCGGGATAGAGATCTCAGCCCGATATTCAGCAGTGCCCGAAAAATACTTAATGCCATCATCCGGATGTTCGGTATAGGAGATCAGTTTGGGAAATTCAATTTTCTCAGGAGCTCCCCAGCCCTTCGGAAAGGTCAGCTGCCAGGGTCCGGTAACTTGAAGCACAGTTACTTCTGTCGCAAGAGGTTTGGCTGAAAGTTCGGCAGGAATCTTTCCGGTTGATTTATGAAATACCACAAAAACGGAGCCCGCCTGATCAAGCCAGACAGGTATTTCCAGGTATCCGCCAATGGTTTTATATTCTGTGCAGGGCTCAATGGTTCCGTCATAAGGTTGGTAAAATTCCGGCACCATACCGCCAATCCTGAACCGGCAGTTGGCCCATCCGGCATTTTGGGTTCCATTTGCGACAAAATATATTTCATCGGTTTCTGTATATCGATGGATGAAATTGATCAGCAGACCAGCGCTTGAAGTATAGCTGAAATCGGGAATAAGCTTGTCGTTGCTAAGAATATTTGCGAAATCCTTGCCCCAGATTATTCTTCCTTTACCGATTGGTCTCTCTCCCTGGTTCTCTGGTGAATCGCCCCATAATTGTTTAAACAGGTCAGCTCTCAAGGTGCCGCCATTCTTAATTTCATCTGACAATCCGGGTGAGTCGCCGGCTGGCGCACCGATAATTGTTGCTCCTGTTTTTGTAAGATCCAGTACTTTCTTGAGAAGGGCAGTTGTCATCCTTCCACTGGCAGGCAGAACCAGATATTTGTAGCTTTTACCGCCGGGCAGAATCAGCTGATTATTGATGACCTGAAGTTTTACAAGAACATCCTCGCTGCATGCATCAAAATCATAACCGACCGGTGTTTGCGGATCCAGCCACTTAATATCTGCAGGAGCATCGCTCCCCTGGAAATACAACACATCGGCAAGATGTTCACCCTGTTGCAGAAGTGATTGACAACGGGTAATATATTCAACGTATTCTTTAGCGCCATGTTTCCACCAGGTATTATTCCGATCGAAATGGAGTCCATTCCCGAAACAAGTGACACCGGGGGCAGTATGCTCGCCGATTAATGGCTGATGTGCAGATACATGAAAGGTAAAACGGTTAACTCCCGAACAAAAAACGTAATCACCGGTAGCCTTGATCATATAGGGATGCTCATTCCATCGGATGGAGGGAGACTCTGAAGTAAATGCCTCTGACCCGATAATCCTTTTATTGTTGGTATGGCCTGTGTTAACTGCAGGCAGCACCAGTTTCCGTTCTTTTGGCTGAGTGGCCGGAAACCAGAATTCATCCATGGGATAATCGGCTGCAGCACCGGCTTTCAAAAAATCGAACGGACCGCCATACGGTTCATTTGAGAAAGTCAGACCGTCTTTGTGGCTTTCCTTTGCGGCACTGCCGAAATGATTCTCGGCAAACAGGTCACCGATGGTATGGCGAAAATCCCACAAAAATTTCTCTGTGATTGATTCGCTGCCGATAATTCTGCCGGTTAATGCCGGTAGATATTTCCGGATATCATACCCGCAACGGGCATTGAATTCACTGGCAAAATCCTGCGTCCAGTTCTGTCCGCTGGCTTCATAACTATCGATATGCTGCGATCTGATAACTTTACTTAGCTCGGGGCCCATCTTTTCCAGAATGGGTTTGATGGCATTATTATAGTTGAAAACAGTCCCTTCCTTGCTCAGTTTATCGCATTCCAGTCCATCGCCGCCGAGAGGTGGCGGGTAGATATGAATTCCATTCGTAGTATAGCCGATGCGCAAAACAGTCCAATCACCTTCAGGTGCCTTCCAGTTGAGTTTTCCGTCGGCATCCAATTTGTCGGTCAGGTCGATCAAGCGATCCAATGGAATAATATCTTTTCCAGATGCCTGATGCCCATTTTTCAGAACAATGTTTGCCGATTGTGAGAGATTTCGTGTTCCCCAGCCGGCTTTCTCAATCCAGTCGGTCAGGCGGTAACCTCCGCTCAGGTCGATTTCTTCCAAGGTGCAGGGTTTGATTTCCACCCTGAATCGGTTTGAATGGGTAGCGGAAAAAGAGGCTACTCCGATTTGGGAAGTAAACGGACCCGAATTGTTCGCTTTGATATCGGCCAGCGCAATGAATTTTCCTTCGTTCTGGCTCCACGCCAGTATGTTGGCTGTAAAGTAGTTGTATGATAATGCCCGCAGTAAAACAGAACTTACTTCAATGTCGGTATTGAATACGATATCAAAGGTTCCGGGTATCGCTGTGGTGGTTTTAAAATCCTGATCGAACAGATTTGCACTATTGGGTATGGGTTTTCCGGTGGTGTCCTGTATCGCCGGCTTCAGGTCTTTAAGGATCCAGTTGTCGCCGGCTGGTGATGGAAAGGCAAAAACGGCGATGTCACGGTAATAATCCAGGTTACGATACGGTTTTTGCAGTACCAGGGACCCTTCGTTTTTGCCGTTAACCCTGGCTTCCGACCAGGTCAGCTCCTTCATCGACATCTCAGGGGTTACCCAGGGGCCGCCGCTGGATGACCAGCCCGGACTGGCAAAATTTACCCGGAGGCCCCATTTTTTTGCTTCGGTGAGTGCAATTCTCACCAAATCATACCATTCCTCACTTCGATTAACAAGTTTTCCCGATTTTCGATTTCCGATATCCATCAGAAAAACACCACCAATGCCTACCTCATGAAACCCTTTCATGTCCTCAATGATCCCTTCTTTCGTAACATTGCTGTACATCCAGTACCAATAAACCCAGGGCTTTGCATCAAACTGTGGGGAAAGAAAAGCATTTCGGACCGGCTCCGGCTTCGATTCGGTCTTGCTTTGAGTGAACCCGGAAATTCCGGCACTTAAAAGCAATACAATGGTCAATAATTTCAATTTACACATAGTCAGCTCTTGATAATATCAGTCATTTTTCGGTGCCAGGATACGTCTTCCCATAATCCCCTGAATTGAGGATGGGTGAAATTTGAGGTGCAGATAAATTTATACTCATTGTGTTTTTTGGCTAGGTCGACGCAGATCTCTGCCGATTCCTTAACCCAATCCCATGGCAAATCAGGGTGATCAAACCAGCCGATCGGTCCCCAACCCTCGGTGTTGCCGCACGCAATATTGCAGCTCGCAGCTTTTTTTGCAATCGAGCTAATCATGGTATCGATCCACCCCACAAGTAGGGTTTTATTCTCTTTCCAGCAAGCCATCAGGTTAGCGTAATCTATCCGCACATCCCTGTCGATGGCTGTGTTTGCCGCAGCGCCAATCTTGCCGCCGATGATTCCGTTATGGTGAAACCAGACATGGAAGTCCAGTGCGGAATAATTTTTCAGTTCCAGGGTATCCAAGCCACTCCAGGTATGAAAAGAGGTGTGATAATCTAGTCCTGGGAATTTTTGAGTGAGTGAAGCAATCAGGTTATTGGAGAAACTGTTGGTAAACCTCAGGCAAGATGAACTGTCGATATCCGACTGTCTTTTCATCTCCTTTTTCATCCACTCGTAACCGTTGCAATCGGGATATTCGTTCAGCAAGTCGACATAGAGAATATTATCGTCCAGCAGGTCATGCTTTTTAAGAAAATCAAGTGTTTCGGTCCATGCCCTTTCCAGACCGCCAACTTCATTGATTATTTCGATGTTGGTACCATGTGGCAGAAACCAAGAGGCTAATCCAACCCTGATCCCATACTTTTTGCATTTCGGCAGGAATTCGAGCAGCGCCTCCCGGGGGCGAAAATCCATAGCATAATCATTTCCCCAGAGTGCCGGAACCCAGTCTTTCTTTGGTGAACGGAACTGTTCAATAATTTTTCCGTCTATCGTTGAGGCAACGAACTGGGGCATGGCGTCCATCCGGATGGCATTGTACCCACGTTCTGCGAGGCCTTCAAGAACCCGGTCCCATTCCTGAAAATCACCATATTTATGATGTCTCAGTATCCAGCTGAAATCCCACATGGCAATGGCAACCGGCTTCTTTAATTTAGATACTGGCACCAGTTGCGCTTTTCCAGGTTTGGTCAATAATTCAAGATTTGTCAATGGTACAGGGCTGCCGCCTGAGGTGAATTTTTCAGCTTCGAGTATCGACGGCAACATCGCCGCTGTACCGGCCATTGCTGCATTCTTTAAAAATCCTCTTCTTTTCATTTTATTTCATATTGAAGAAACAAATAGCTCGCTGGGTCCTTTATTTCAAAATTTACCTGTCCATCTGAAGATGCGGTTGACGTCCAGCTTTTTCCTGTTTCTATGTTGGTGAAGGTAAGGGTCTTGCCAGCGATAAATTTAAGTTCGACAGTCTTAGCAGGCTGATTATTATGAAGTTCCCTGAAAAGTAACAGATAATTTGCTTTTAGATTTTTTTCATTGATCATTTGAAACCCAGACCAGCTTTGGTTGTCGGGCTTATCGCCAACTGGAAAGGTGAAGCAGTTAAATATCGCCTCACGATGTTCCTTATATTTCTCGATAAATTTTCCGAGTTCCACCTGGCCCTGTTCGTCAAGATATTGAGCGCTCTGGAAGAAGCATGGAATAAACGGCACCCCCATGGCGAAACAGTAAGAATGGCTGTGCTGCGGTGCATCACTGCGGTCGGGGTTTGTCCGCTTGGGATTTTGCAGCATGACCTGCAATTTATTGCTGTTAAAATACTTGGCCATCAACCAATGTTGTCTTAATACCTGATAAGGAACCATTGTTAAATGTGCCGGAAGGCTTTCCTGTATATTCTGAAAATAGATGCTTCCATATTCTTTGCAGAAATACCATCCGTATCGGGGATCGTCGTATTCCGGGCAGAGAGTGAATTGTGTTTTCATCCAGGCGTGCTTCATCACTAGGCGATATTTGGCAATGCGTTCTTCATAATCAGCTCGGTTGGCCAGCTGGTCGTAATCCACTTTCCAGGAAATAAATCCGAGTTCATCGATATTCTTTTTCAGTTCTTCTGCAGTAGAATATTTTGCAGTCACCCATAAACCAAACTTCAATCCATACTTGTCTGCTTCCGATTTAAGGTCCTTCCAGCCATTTTTATATTTCGGCATAAAGCTTTGGGCATCGGGTCCACCTCCGCTTTTTTGCCAGCCGTCATCGATCTGCATCACATCGATCCCTAATTTACTAAGAGCCGGAATTTCCTTCATCAGGTACTTTTCATCGGTAAACTGTGCACCACCAGGATTCGCCGGGCCCCAGGTATTACTCAGGATGAACAGGTCCCTTTCCGGATAGGCTGGATATCTGGCCCGATCGAATTGTTTCAGTGCAAGCTGCATGCCATCATTGCCCTGCGACCAGATAATTGTCCAGGTGGCCCAACAGTTGCGATATCGGTCGGGAATAATCTCATCCGGAGTCAAACCCCAGCCGGTGACTGCCAATCCTTCAGGTCCGGAATAATAGCTTCCCGTATAATGAGCCTGCTGGTTTACACATTTTGGTGATTCCTTGACAACCGCAACTCCGTCGTTACCGTTGTTATATTCCACACTCAAGCCGCTTGCCCAGTTGTTATCTTCGGTCAGAAAAAGCGGATAGCCGGTTATCACGGTTTCCTCCAGCATTTCCCGTGCAGGATCGTGCCGGCTTCCGGGATTATTATAATAGCCCCAGTAGCGGCGGGAGTTTTGATGGGTAAAATTCAGCGGAAGGAATTCAGTTCTGGCACTGGGTACAGCAATCCAGTGGCCGCAATCCATTCGTTTGCCTTCATCATCAGTCAGGCCTTTAGGTGAAAAATTATCCAGGGCCTTAACTCTTAGTTGTGTGCGGATTCCGGGAGCATCAGGAAAAGCCCAGATTACATATTGAACCACCAATTTTGCGTCCGGGTATTTTATCGTGGCCACCACCTGTAAATGCTTATTGGTAAATCCCTCATCATCATTTTCCCCAATAGCTATATCCACAAGCATTCCCCGGCAGCTGTCAGTGATAGCGCCCGGCAGGTCCCAGTCGCACTTGTATTTCCCTTTAATTTGACCGTATTCGGCGCCGGTTTGCTGATTTTTCAGGCTTATTGTCTGTAAACCCATGCCGGTCCATACCCAGGTTCGTTCAATTTTACCGGTTGATACCGTCAGTTTATTTCCCTTATAGATGACTTTTGCATCTTGAAAATTTGCTGACTTATTATCCGACGTTTTTTGTGTTCCCGCAGCAGTTTTTTCCCGAATAAAAAAGGCTGCGCAATGCTCAGCCCGCATATCAAGATTGATAGGAAAACCTTCTGATATAAGCTTGCTACCTGCGAATTCACCGCAGGTTACCTGCGAAAATGTGCCATCCGGTAATTGGGTAATTTCTTCTATGGTATATGTTTTCTTTTCGTCGAGCCAGCGAAGCTTTGCGTTGAAAGCATTGGAAGCTGCGAGATTCAGATGGTTGATTGCAAAAAGCAGGGCATTGGATTTGGTTCTATCAACGTACATCCACGACCAAGGTCCCTCGTTCTTCATCCAGTCGGTACCATTATAGACCGGGCGCATGATTTCATTGAGGATCGATTTTATCTCCGGAGTTTTCCGCCAATCATTGAATGCACGCAGATGGGCGATCGATTCTGTGGACCAGTCACCGGGCCAGGAATAGATACTGGTATGCCGGGCCAGTAGAAACTGATAGTACCAAAGGGGTGAATCTTTCCAGGCAGCCCTGATGTTTCCATCCTCGCCCCAGGTGGACAGCATGCCCTCAAGCGGGAACATGCCAACATCAGCGAATAAATCACGAACATCATCACCAAATTCAGTACGGCGATACATGCCCGCTATTCCATCATCGGCCAGATGTATCAGTCCGACGTTTTGGTTTCCACGCGAATCACCGGCTCCCGGCCCTGCAGGGTTATCCACCTCGCAGGTGGTTTGCATGATAAAATCGGGATATTTATGAGTGATCGTGTTCATATATTTGCGCATACCGAGGATCTTCCGATAGACTGAACTTTCGGGATTTGAGTAGGTGTTGGTTTCAATAGTTTTCCATAGTAATCCTGCATCCACCTGATCCCAGCCCGTATGATATTGACCTATGAGAGTATCCTCCAATTGTTTCAGCTTGAAGCCAATATTTGCAGGATCGGCACAATCACGACCATTACCCCAGCCATTGACGAAAATCTTGCCTTGCAGACTGAACCAGTGGCCGGGAATCATTCCATTGGCTGTTATCAGATTGCATAATTCGGGCATGTTTGTCCAGTTTTTCTTCGGGGCGACACCATCCTCAGGTTCATACCAGAAATCATCGATGTGGATACGGTCGAATCCAGCAGCCTTAGCCCTGGGTATTAGAATATTCCGGTATACTGAGTCGGTGCGTTTACCTCCAACACCTCCCCATTGCCAGTCGTTGGTGGAGAGTATCCGCGAGGGATCATGGTACCTGTAACGCAGCCGGAGGTGCTCGGCCACGGCCATCCTCCCATCCATGATATCGCCTTTAAATACCCCGATATTCACTGAGAAATATTCGAGCTCCTCACCCGGGAAAAGAGTGAGTTGAATAGCCTTTGGATTGGTCGCAACACGTACTGTTTTGTCACTGTTCCAAATGAATATTCCAAGAAGTTTTTCGCTGCTGTGCGCTTTGGAGGCGCCGGGTTCCAGGCTCGTAGCCCAATTATTTTCAGGAAGGATATACCAGCCATCTCCGGTGGAATATTGAACGATAGCGTTACGGCCCCCATTGGTTAAGCCCCCAACAGTAGATTTCCAGTTCAGGACGCCATCAATATAATATAGGGTATGAGGCTGGTTGGGTAGGTTCAGGTTAACAACATCTGATGCGCTGATAGTCATTTCCTTATCGGAACAATTCTTTACAAAGGAGTAAAGACGTAATCCCCCCTGATCTTTGTAAATCTCAAAAATTTGCCGGATTGAGAAGGCAACTGGCTGGTTGCGCGAAAGCACAATTTCGAGTTGCTTACCCCATTCAATTCCGTAACCGCTAATCTCATTGACTTTTGCCGACTCTAAAGTCCAGCCGCCATCATCCGCTGTTATCGTTTTACCCTGAATTGTATATTTGAAAAGTGAAGCGGGTGCTGCGGCCTTGAGGTAATCACTCTTTGCCGCGCGATTATAGAGGTCAGATAACATCAGCTTTCCATCAGCAAATTTCACTACTGAAATCAGCGACTCATTTTGAAGGGTCCAACTATTTCCTTTTTGCGAAATGGTTGCGGATTCCTCGGCAAAACAGGTAAAAGAGGAGGAACCAAACAATAGTGACAGGACCGATAGATGGAATAGAACTGAGTTAAGTCTTCTCATGATAAGGTTAATTAATAGGTCAGTATTTCGGACAGACCTTTTTTGATTTTCTCCAACTGATCAAAAGTTATACTTCCGATTTTTCGTGTCAGGCGAGCATGTGAAATGGTCCTGACCTGAAAGGTAATCACCTCTGAATCCATATCCAACCCATTTAACTCATTCTTGTCCAGAACCAGGCAACCGGCATATCTTTTTATTTTACTGGAGATTGGGCAAATTATACTGATTCCCAGATTGTTATTCATGGAGTTCCCGCTTATTATCACAACAGGGCGAATCCCCTGCTGATCACTTCCCTGAACCGGGTTCAGGTCGGCCATCCAAATCTCAGCCTGTTTCATTGCTGGTCTAAAATTTTCAGATACTCCTCCAAGCCTTCTTCAGCCATGTCAATAATCTCAGAATCTCCTGCAGCAACCTTGAACGACCTTATATATTCGGCTCTTTTAAGGTTATCGAAATAGGCCTTGAGCGACTTTTCAATGATCCTGTTTTTAGGAACTTTGAACCTGACTGCATACTGTTCCAGCGTTTCCAGGAGGTCTGCAGGTAATGAGCTCGTATAATTTACTGACTTCATCTAGATACGTATAAAATATAAATATAATATATAAGTATGAAAATTGTACTCATTCGCTATATTTTAAAGTTAATTTTATCAGGCAATTAATCCTGCAACAATGATCACCATTCATAAACTTATCGTACCAGTATTTTGCCTTTTCGCCCTTTTTTCATGCGGAAACCGCAAATCACCTAAATCAGAGATTCCTGCAGATACTTTATCCGTGAAAGTGCCGGAGTTGAAAAATTTTCCATCTCTGGTTCCAGGTGATATAAAACTGTCGGATAAAAGTTTTGGTGATCTGATAGAGCTTAAAGGGATCCCTATTGCCACCGAAGTAATGTTTAAGCCATTGGAGCTGGAGATGATTGTTAAGAATGGCATGCTTATTATGAAAACTAACGGGTCAACGGGCCTGATAAAATTCCTCTCCATACCCGAGTTGAAATTAATCTGTGAAGTGGGAACGAAGGGGCAAGGGCCGGGCGAGTTGCTTTTTCCAATGTTGTTTGCATCCTCCGACGCAGGTTTGCTGTGTTATTTGTATGATTTACGAAGGGAGAATGTTTATACAATAGATACCGCTTTTGTTCTGAAAGAATCCGGATACCGTTTGGGCAAAGAAGGGAACCAGATGTTTGGTTCCAAACAATTCGTGGAAACCGGTAACCACCAGTTTTACTATGCATCCAATTCAACCACGGGAAAAGGAATCTATAGTTTCAATCCAGATCAGCCTGATTCGCTGAAGCTGGTTTTTGATCTGGAAGCTGGATTTAAAAACAACCTGGGCTGGACGGCACTCACGGGTGATTTTGCCGGTAACCGGGAGAAAAACAGACTTGCCTACGCTTATAAATATTTCCATCAGATACGGTTTTTTGATCTTCTGACAGGCAAAACCCGGACTAATCGATTTGAAGCAGCGGCAAACATTGATGCCGAGTCGCCTGATCTAAGGTCAGTGCTCGCTCCTTCCAGCATCACGCATTATTGGGGCATATCCGCTCAGCCGGATCATCTGTACTGCATTTATAGCGGTCGCACACCGATTGAAGTGGGTGATGAATTTAAAAAGGGTACTGATTTTATTTTCATTGAACAATACGACTGGAACGGAAATCCCGTGAAGAGATACCGTCTCGATCATTGGGGCTATTTCTGCGTCGATGAAGCACGGCGTACCATCTATGTTGCGGCCGTCAGCGCGGATGAGCCGATGTACCAGTACACCTTCTGATCCCCAGACTTCAGTCTGGGTTTAACCATAGAGGACAACAGCCGTCACGGGTTAAAACCCGCGGCTATTGATAGCCGAGCCATTGATTAACCGTTGAGCTTTGCCCAGGTATCTTTAAGACCGACAGTTCTGTTAAAGACCAGAGCATCCGGCGTACTGTCAGTATCAACATTAAAATAGCCGAGTCGGGTGAACTGCAGATGATCGAGGTGACTGGCATTTTTCAATGATGGCTCCACCTTGCAGTGCTTCAGAATAGTCAGTGAATCAGGATTCAGAAATTCCATGAAGTTTTGATCTTTATGCCCATCCGGATCGGGATCGTTGAAAAGTCTGTCGTACAGCCGAACTTCGGCATCAAGGGCGTGAGGGGCCGATACCCAGTGAAGGGTGCCCTTTACTTTCCGCTGAGCCTCCCCTGACCCACTATGGCTGGCTGGATCGTAGGTGACGTGTATTTCGGTTATCTGACCATTGACGTCTTTTACAACGGATTCACATTTAATAATATAGGCTGATTTTAGTCGAACTTCATTACCTGGGGAAAGGCGGAAGAATTTCTTTGGAGGATCCTCCATGAAATCGTCGCGTTCGATAAATAATTCGCGGCTGAACGGCATTTTGCGTGTGCCAGCCGATTCATCTTCAGGATTGTTCACAGTTTCGAGCTCCTCTACCTGACCAACCGGATAGTTGTCGACAATCAGTTTCACCGGATTAAGCACAGCCATCACTCTTGGAGCCAGCTTATTCAGATCCTCCCGGATGCAGAACTCCAGCAGGGCGACATCGATCACATTTTCGCGCTTTGCAATGCCAACTAATTCAGTAAATGCCCGGATGGAAGCGGGAGTATAACCGCGACGGCGTAATCCGTGCAGGGTTGGCATGCGGGGATCGTCCCAGCCGCTGACGTGCCACTCATTTACCAGCTGCAGCAGCTTGCGTTTGCTCATGATGGTATAACTTAAATTCAGCCGTGCAAACTCGATCTGACGGCTTGGAAAAATCTCCAGTTCATTGATAAACCACTCATAAAGCGGGCGGTGGGGAACAAATTCAAGCGTGCATAATGAATGGGTAATTCCCTCGATCGAGTCGCTCTGGCCGTGTGCCCAATCGTACATAGGGTAAATGCACCATTTATCGCCGGTACGGTGATGGTGGGCATGACGGATGCGATAGAGGATCGGATCGCGCATGTGCATATTCGTGGAGGCCAGGTCGATCTTGGCCCTCAAAGTTTTTGAATCATTCGGAAACTCACCGTTTTTCATCCTTTTAAACAGGTCGAGGTTTTCTTCCACCGAACGATCACGGTAAGGACTTGGCATATCAGGTTCAAAATCGTTTCCGCGCGTCGCATTGACTTCTTCAGCGGAGAGTTCGCACACATAAGCTTTTCCCTTCTCAATCAGCTTCAATGCAAATTCATACAGCTGAGCGAAATAATCAGATGCATAGTACTCCCGGTCGTCCCATTCGAAGCCCATCCACTTGATATCCTTGCGGATAGCATCTACATAGGAGGTGTCCTCGGTGATCGGGTTGGTATCATCGAAGCGGAGATTACACTTGCCGCCATATTCCTGGGCAATCCCAAAATCGAGGCAAAAAGCCTTAGCGTGACCAATATGAAGATATCCATTAGGTTCAGGTGGAAACCGGGTTTGCACGCGGCCTCCGTGTTTGCCAGATTTAAGATCTTCTTCGACAATCTGTTCGATGAAATTCAACGATTTCGGTTCTTCTTTCTTTAGTTCGATATTTTCCTCTGACATGGCAAACGAATGCTTAAAAATTAGGATTGTAAAGATAGTATTTATGGAAGGATGAATTTAGAGATTCGACAGCCAGTTTTGAATGCTGAAATTACAAAGTCAAAATTTGCGAAATGTCGCGGTCAGGGACGAGATCCCGTTTTTCAACGGGATGACACTGCTGTCGATCATTCTTTCGTCAATCGATCTTCTTGTTCGGAACCCGATCTTTTTCTTCGTCTTATTCCTCTCGAGTGCGGCTAATTTCAATGCTGACGGCCTTGATCTTTCCGCCCATGGGGGGGGTCATTTTGGAGACTTTCACAGTTGCCTTATCCAGATTCGGAAACTTTTTGAATAGTGCATCCAGGATACGGCAGGCTATATGCTCAAGTAAATAACTCTTTTCCTTCATCTCGAGTTTAACCAGGTCGTAAGCGGTTTGATAATTCAGGGCATCATCTATCCGGTCGGTCTCGCAGGCTCGCTTCATATCCGTTTCCATCAGGAGGTCAACAATAAAACTATTCCCGACAATACGTTCCTCCTCAAAACATCCGTGGAACGAATAAAACTCCATCTGCTCAATCCTGATCTGGCCCATTTTTGAATGATTAGAGCGCAAAGATAGTAGTATTCCTAATTTTTGAATCTCAACCCTCTTACTTCAAAAGTACTGTCACCGGTCCCAGCAATCCGCTTTCAAAAAGTGCGTCGTCTTTTTTGTAAAAATGGTGTGTGGTAAAGGTAAAGCGCTTGCTCGGTCGCGCAGTTCCATTCAGCACCCAATCGGGCCATTTGCCGTCTTTTACCCCATCGTCGGGCATCGATTCATCACCTATCAGCCTGTTTGCCCATAAATTGGCCACTTCAACTGTGAGCTTGTTGCCTTTTTTCTTAACCACGTCGGATATGTTTACCTGCCACGGTGCCGTCCAGATAACTCCAAGATCCCTGCCATTCAATTTTACGCGTGCCATGTTTTTTACAATACCAAGATTGATAAATAAATCAGTTCCTCTCTTTGACAGATAGGATTCAGGCAGATCGAAGGTCTTGGTATAAGTTGCAATTCCTGAGTAATATCGGATCCCTTCCTCGGGTCTCTTCGACCAATCACTTAGTGATTCAAAAACCGTGTTTGCCGGGCCGCCCCAGACAGGATCAAAGGACACATTCCAGGAACCTTGCAAGGTCAGAATGGTTTTTTCGGCAGGGAAATTCACTTTCTCCGAAGTTACTGTGGATGCGCTTGTTATATCATGATAAAATACAATGAACCAACTTTGTGAAACATCGAATTTTATTTTTACAGATACCCCTTTTTTCGATAGGGTAAGGTTATTCAATGGTCGGATTTCTCCGGTCACTGCATCCCAGATTTCAGCTTTAATGGTACCATCGCGGAACATACACTCTTCGTCCACCTGATGATCAGTGCGGTTGGACACAAAATAGATGTCACGATCGATTAATTTCCGGTGGTTGTATCTTATGCTTCCCGAGGAGGTAAAATCAGGATTTACATGATATCGCTGAAGCAGTGCTGCCGTGGAATCATAGGGAGGATAAAGGTCGGTTGATACCTGTCCGGCCGAATTTTTGGTCGTTTCCAGGGATGCAGGGGCAGGGATGATCAACTTAACCCCCCAGAGTTCGTGAGCCATTTTCAGCACTTCAGCGTCGCAAGCCGGATAGTTCACCAGAGAAGGCGATTTCATTGGGGGATTGCCGGTGATCAAAGCTCCGGCTTTTGCCAGTGACCCTATCTTGGTTAATAATTCAGGCGTCATGGTTTGAACATCAGGCATAACAAGCACCGCGTACGAAGCACCTCCCGGGAATACGATCCTTCCGTTTTTCACGGTTGCATCTTTCAGAAGATTGGGTGAACATCCATCGAAAGAATAGCTCTTCTTATCGGGTAGCACATCTGTACCTTCAAGAGCGGAAGCTGGTGCACGGAAAACGAATGGGGCGCCTTCGGGCGTGAGGTAGAGGATATCAGCAACAGCTAATCCCTGCGATAAAATATAGGAACATCTTGTTACATATTTATGGTAGGCAGGAACCATCGGCCACCAGGTCTGGGTGCGATCCCAATGAACGCC
Source organism: uncultured Bacteroidota bacterium (assembly GCA_903851365.1). Lineage (GTDB taxonomy): Bacteria > Bacteroidota > Bacteroidia > Bacteroidales > UBA12481 > UBA12481. Next base: position 23,659 of record CAINOB010000039.1, on the reverse strand, counting down.
GTAAGGCCCCATGGTCACGCCTGGCTTAAGGTTGTCGCCATAAGGTTTATGCGCAAAAGTGTGGTAAACGAAACGATTGATACCCATGCTGAATGCCCAGTCGCCCTGGTCCTTCACGTTACCCGGATATTTTTTCCAGGCCTCATAGGATTCAGCGGTAAAGGATTCCGCTGCCACTACAGGCTTACTCTGAACATGTGCAATAGAGGTTGATTCAATGCAACTGAAGGCTGAATTAAAGCCAAACTTATCGGACCAGAATTCACACATCGGCACATCGGCAATACTTCCCAGATCCAGGTCTGCAGTCGGATCCATGTCATATGGTTCGATCGACAGGCGAAATCCGCTGCGACGTCCGAGTTCCTTGAACCGGCCAGCATGATTTTCCAGAATAAGCTCATTTGAAGTTAATCTGACATCCCAAAGAAATCGTTCGCTCTGCTCAAGGCTATTAACTGTTTGACCAGTGTAGGTGGGAATATATGGAATTGGATCATAACCTCTTCTCTTGATGAACTCTTCGCGGAAGTGACCGGTCCAGTTTTGCGAACCCATCTCCCAACTGTCGATATGAATCATGGTCCAGCCGCCGCCGGTAGTGGAATTCCGGGGACCTACCTTTTTAAGCAGTTTGCCGATATAGGCATCATAATGCGAATCGAACGATACGGTATCGAACTTGTCTACCTCGAATCCCAGTCCGGGTTCCGGCGCTGGCCGGGTTACTCCGCCATTGTTTCGCTTGCCCATCCGGAGTATTGTCCATTTTCCCGCAGGCACCTCCCAATTAAGTGTACCATCGGGTTGCAGTTGTTTTGTCAGGTCGATGATTTTCGCCTGATCGACTGCTGATCCGTTTATTTCAGTAAAATCTGCCGGAGCTGGAATGAACTGTTTTACCCCCTTTTGTGAGGTGTATGGAGCCCGGTAATAGAGTGCCTTTTCATCGATGTCAGTGATTATGGATTTGGTTTTCGGGGTGGGATAGGCTAATACGACCACATCCTCATACCAGCCATCGCGTATCGTTTTGAGATTTTTTGGCACGCTTCCTTCACCAAAAAATGGCCTTCTGGGTTCAGGTTTCGGAAGTATCGAACTGTATTTTGATGGGCCTTTCACTTCTGTTGAACTGGCTACCAAATGCATCATCGATTGCTCAGGTTTTACCCATGGTCCGCCGCTTCCTGCCCAGCCAGGACCAGACCCAAGAATAATTCTGATACCCAACCGTTCTGCTTCCCTGACAGCATGAACATAAAGATTCTGCCACTCTTCGCTGAGGAAATCCACCTTGCCACGTGGAACGCCGACATTTACCTCCAGAAAGAGAACATACCCGATTCCTGCCTTCTTCATGGATTCCAGATCGGCAGTCATCGCTTTGGCAGTTGTATTGCCATCCATGAAATACCAGTAAACACCCGGCCTGGCAGAGTCAGGCGGATTTACGAAAGCGGATTTCAGCGGATCAGATGATTGCTGAGTACATTGACTTGTGAAGAGGCAAAATGTTAATCCCAGAATAAGAAACATGGAAAGTCTGATGCGGGGTACCATAGTGTTATTTTACAGATGACAGCTTAAAGATAAAGAAAAGCTGTCATGTGCGTGCCATTGCAAAGGTTGCTGTGTATTTAAAGCTGTCAAAAAAATTCTCCACAGATGGCACAGATTTCACAGATGGCTCTGAGGTTATCTGTGAAATCAGTGTCATCGGTGGATAGTTTTTTTAAATATATTCGCACCATGCGAAAAATTCTCTCCGTCTGTCTGTACTTTTTGTCTCTCTGGTCTGTCCTGTCTTCCGCGTCTTTACACGGGCAGGTTAATGCCGACAGTTGGCCCCAGTTCCGTGGTCCTCTGGATAACGGTATCAGCCTGGCAAAAAAGGTCCCTTTACATTGGAGCGATTCGACCAATATATCATGGAAAACAGCTATTCCCGGTCGGGGATGGTCATCTCCTGTTGTACTAAACGGGCAAGTCTGGTTGACAACCGCATCAACCGACGGTAGGGAATTCAGTGTGATTGGCATTAATTGCCAAACCGGATCCATCCTGCAGAATATAAAGGTTTTTGAGGCAACTCCAACCCAGGAAACGCATCCGCTCAATAGCTTCGCTTCACCAACTCCTGTGATCGAGCCAGGAAGGTTATACGTTCATTTTGGTACGTATGGCACTGCTTGCATCAATACTGAAAACGGTAAAATATTGTGGCAACGGACCGATATCCATTGCGATCATGGGGTGGGTCCGGGTTCATCTCCAATAATTTACAAGGATTTACTTATCCTGACTATGGATGGCGTGGATGTACAGTTTTTAGAGGCGCTGGATAAGAAAACGGGCAAAACGGTCTGGAAAAAATCGAGAATAATAGATTTTGGAGACCTTACTCCAGATTGCCATAAAGCCTTTTCAACACCTGTGGTTGCGCGCATTGACAATATTGATCAGCTCATCAGCGCGGGACCTCATGTGCTGGAAGCCTATCAGCCGTTAACCGGTGAATTGATTTGGAAAGTTCGATACGAGGGATTTTCAGCATCGGCCAGGCCGGTTATTGGCAATGGCATGGCCTATATCAATACAGGCTTTGGACAGTCGTGGGTTTTGGCTATAAGGTTGGGTGGTAAAGGCGATATGACTGATAAATCCATTGTGTGGAGTAGCAAAAAAAATATGACCGCAAGGTCGTCACCACTACTGATCGATGGACTTCTTTATATGGTGAATACTGCCGGACAGGCCAAATGCCTTGATGCCCTTACCGGAGCTGAGATCTGGACGCAGCGGGTAGGATTGGAGACTTCAGCTTCCCCGGTTTATGCCGGCGGAAATATTTATACATCTGATGAGACTGGGTTAACCACGATTTTTGCTCCGGGCAGAACCTTTAACAAGATTGCCGAAAACAACTTGCCCGATGGATGCATGGGATCGATGGCGGTGCTGGACGGGGCGATTTATCTGAGGACGAAGGGGTGGCTATACAGGGTAGGGAGGTAGATAGTTAGAGTTGCCAACTTAAAGAAAAGTTGGCAACTCACTGCATCTGCCAACTTTTCCTTAAGTTGGCAGATGTAAATTGTACCTCCGCCTCCCCACCATCAGCAGCACCACCCCCCCCACGGTAAGCATGCCCCCGATAATCTGGTAGGCCATCGGCAGTTTGCCGAAGTAGAGAAAAACTCCCATAACGACAAATAGCGAGGTAGTGCTCTGAATAATTGCGGCTCTTGAGGCTTCGATATATTTTAAAGCGCTGTATTGCCCAATCGAGGTCATAAATGGCCCCAGAAAGGATCCTGCCATGATCGTAAAAAAGGCGGATTTGGGAATTACCCAGCTCTGGCCCGTAACCATCAGAATAATACCGGAAGCTGTCAGGAGAAAGATTGCCCGATTGACGGCCAGCATTGTTGGATTAATCGTTTTAATGAATTTTTTAGCCAGTGAGGTGCGAATGGCATAAAAGGTGGTGCATACCAGCATGAGTCCGGAAGTGCCTGTGAGATAGGAACTCAGCGAGCCACCCTTGTGATAGCTGATCACAAAGGCTCCGGTAAAGGTGAGCGCAACGCCGGCTATCTCCCATCCACGGAACCGTTCGTGGAGCAAGGTAATGCCAATGAGTGTGACAAAGATGTACTCCAGGTTTCGCAGAAAGGAAGGGATCGCCGGATTGGTTGCCACCGAAATGGATGCGTAAAAACTTCCCGTAGCTACCAATTCCACCATTCCCATCATCGTGAGAATTCTTAGTGATCTTCCTGGAATTTTCCTGAATTGCCTGGTTTCCGAGGATCGCAGTGTATACATCAGGTTGAAGACAATGGCCATCGAAAACCAGTAGACACCAAACTGGGGCAGACTTACCTGGCTAAAGGCGGCTTTACTGAAAATATATACGGTGGAACCGGCCACTGTAGCCAGCAAAGCGTACGCATATCCCTTAAGCTCCGGTCGAAGTTTCATTTTTTAACGAAAGGCGAAATTAACCTTTTTACCCGTTGGGTGTTATATGTTCAAGAAATAGGTAAACAAACACAAAATGGACAATAATGAGTTGGCCCGCGATCATGAGATAGAGAATAAGGAATGGATTGATTCTATCGATTATATTATTCAAAATGAGGGCTATGAGCGTGCAAAAGAAATCCTTTTGCTGCTCCAGAGCCGGTCGCAGATGAAGGGGATAAACTTTTCCTATCAGGGTAATACCCCATACATCAATACAATACCGGTAAGTAAAGAATCGCCTTATCCGGGCAGCCGTGAAATGGAACGAAAAATCAAGAGCATTATTCGCTGGAACGCCATGGCAATCGTTGTGAGGGCAAACAAGGAATCGGAAGGAATTGGCGGACATATTTCCACCTATGCTTCCAGTGCCACCCTTTACGAAGTTGGATTCAACCATTTTTTCCGCGGTGGCGATGACGGTCGCAGGCCGGATATGATTTATTTTCAGGGACACGCATCACCTGGGATTTATGCCCGGTCGTTTATGGAGGGCCGCTTTAGTGAACAGGACCTGAAAAATTTCAGGCGAGAGCTAAATCCTGGTGGAGGTTTATCCTCTTACCCGCATCCCCGCTCCATGGAAAATTACTGGCAATTTCCAACGGTATCGATGGGCCTCGGACCCATTACCGCAATTTATCAGGCCCGGTTTAACCGATATCTGGAAGATAAAGGACTGATACCCCAATCGGATCAGAAAGTTTGGGCTTTCCTTGGCGATGGAGAGATGGATGAGCCTGAATCGATGGGCGCACTTACGCTTGCTGCAAGGGAAGAGCTTGACAACCTGATTTTCGTGGTGAACTGCAACCTGCAGCGCCTCGACGGTCCGGTTCGTGGAAACGGATCGATCGTTCAGGAGCTGGAATCTGCTTTTCAGGGGGCCGGCTGGAACGTGATAAAAGTGATGCATGGCAAGGACTGGGATCCTCTGTTCGAAAAAGATACTGACGGGTTGCTGGTAAAACGATTCGGAGAACTGGTCGACGGACAGCGACAGAAATATATCGTATCATCTGGTGATTTTATCCGCAAGGATTTCTTCGGAAAATATCCGCAGACACTGAAAATGGTGGAGAATTATTCCGATGAGCAACTCGAAAAATTGAGCCGCGGAGGCCATGACCCCCAGAAAGTTTTTAATGCCTATAAAGCAGCAGTTAATCATAAAGGTGCACCAACCGTAATCCTGACTTCCACCGTTAAAGGTTATGGAATGGGTGAGGCCGGCGAAGGTCGGAATATCACCCATCAGCAGAAAAAACTAAATGAGGAGGAACTGAAATATTTCCGCAGCCGGTTTGGTATTCCTGTGTCAGACGATGTTATTGCAAAGGCTCCGTTTTATAAGCCTGCGGCCGATAGCGAAGAAATAAAATATTTACTCGGACAGCGTGAAAAGCTGGGCGGCTTCCTGCCTAAGCGAGTATCTGAAAAGGTGCGTTTCGAAATGCCCGATCATACCATTTTCGATGAGTTTGGCAAGGATTCCGGCGGTAAGGAGGTGGCTACAACCATGGTGATGGTGCAGATCCTGACCAAGCTGCTGAAAGACAAAAACGTTGGGAAGTTGATAGTCCCGATTGTGCCCGATGAGTCGCGCACTTTTGGCATGGATTCCCTGTTCAGGCAGGTAGGTATCTACTCGCACAAGGGCCAGCTGTATGAGCCGGTCGATCGCGAAAGCCTGATGTACTATAAGGAAGCAGTGGATGGGGCAATTCTTGAGGAGGGGATCAATGAGGCTGGATCGATGTCGTCGTTTATTGCGGCCGGCATCAGTCATTCAACCCATGGCGTGAATGCCATCCCGTTTTTTATTTTTTACTCGATGTTCGGATTTCAACGGGTGGGCGATCTGATATGGGCAGCAGGTGATGTCAGGGCCCGCGGGTTCATGATCGGCGGAACATCTGGCCGGACCACGCTGGCCGGTGAGGGTTTGCAGCATCAGGATGGCAACAGTCATCTGATGGCGCTGACTTATCCATCGGTAAAAGCCTATGACCCGGCCTTTGCCTATGAGCTGGCGATCATCGTTGAAGAGGGGATAAAGGAGATGTATGTCGATGGCAATGATGTGATTTATTATATCACAATTATGAATGAGAAATATCTTATGCCAGCAAAACCGCCTTGTACCAAAGCTCATATCCTCAAGGGAATGTATCAATACCGATACGAAGAAAATAATATTCATAATCTGAATTTATTGGGTAGCGGCGCCATCCTCAATGAGGTGATAAAAGCGGCTGATATCCTGAAAAACGAATACGATATTCATCCTCATGTCTGGAGTGTCACTAGTTATAAAAATCTGTATGACGACGCCCGTGAAGTGGTGCGTTACAACACACTGAATGCAGGAAAGAAAAAAGAGAGCCATATACAGTTCCTGTTAGGCAATAAACCTGGATTATTCGTTGCTGCAACAGATTACGTTAAAGCGCTTCCTTTATCGGTTGCTACTTATTTTCCTGGCCCCTTTGTTGCTTTGGGGACCGATGGCTTTGGTCTGAGTGAAACCCGAAAATCATTGAGGGATCATTTCGAGGTGGATTCAAAGCATATCGTTTGGACAACTCTAGTACAGCTTCGTGATAATGGTAAGATTGAAGATTCGGTTCTTGCTGAAGCACGGATCAGGCTGGGGATAAATTCTGATAAAGCCAATCCGGCAGCCGTTTAACAACAGCCAAACCAACTGAACATGAAACAAGAAATTAAATTACCAGAGATAGCCGATAATGTGGTGTCGGGATTTTTGTCCCGGATATTAGTCAAGGTCGGTGATGTGATTGCAAAAGATCAATCGATTATCGAGATTGAGACCGACAAGGCAGCCACTGATATTCCGAGCCCGCTGGGTGGTAAAATTGTGGATATCAAGGTGAATGCAGGTGATGAAGTGAGGGTAGGGCAAACGATAATGATCGTCGAAGTCGCCACCGACAGCGTTGTCATCCCGACGGAAGTCGGGACCCCGTCCCAAACAGCCAAGGCATCTGCTGAGAGTGGTATGGTAAGCGAAAAATTGCCCGTGCAAAGTGGCGCGGTAAGGCACGAGGTCCCCGCTTCCGCGGGGATGACAACGCCTTTGGCAGCCTCGCTACCTCTGCCTACTTCCGCATTTGTTCCCGCCTCTCCCTCGGTGCGCAGGTTTGCGCGTGAGCTCGGACTGGATATCAGCAGAGTGAAAGGCAGCGGTCCGGGTGGCAGGATATCCGATGACGATGTAAAGGCGCATGCCAAGGATGTGATACAATCGCCGAAAACATCGCAATTCGCAGGATATGCCGAGGTGCCCGACTTCTCGAAGTGGGGTCCGGTGGAGGCACAACCGATGAGCAGGATCAGGACGATAACTGCAGAGAGTACGGTGAATTCCTGGCAGACCATTCCGCAGGTAGTGCAGTTTGAAAAGGCTGATATCACCGAAGTGGAGAAATTCCGACTGGCAAGTAAGGCAGCTGTGGAAAGAGCAGGGGGCAAGCTCACGATGACGGCCATCCTCTTAAAACTGACAGCCATGGCACTGAAGCAATTCCCGAAATTCAATGCCAGCGTGGACATGAAGAATAATCAGATCATTTATAAAAACTATATAAACATTGGCATTGCAGTGGATACCGAGCAGGGGTTGCTTGTTCCGGTAGTGCGCGATGTCGACAAGAAAAGTTTGACGGAGTTATCAGTCGAGCTTGGCGGAATTGCCGAAAGGGCCAGACTGCGCAAGCTGACCAGCGAAGAGATGCAGGGAGGAAACTTCACGATTTCGAATCTGGGAGGTATTGGCGGGACTTCATTTACACCGATAGTTTATCCGAACCAGGTAGCGATTCTTGGCGTATCGAAATCGGCAATTGAGCCGGTTTATCAGGATGGGGCTTTTGTTCCGCGGAACATGCTGCCCCTGTCGCTGAGTTACGATCACCGTTTGATAGATGGGGCAGATGGCGCCCGTTTTCTGGGGTGGATGTGTAAAGTGTTGGAACAGCCATTTTTAACCTGGCTATAATTGTCTGTTATGGAAAATCATCAGGTAGTGGTTATTGGCGCGGGTCCGGGAGGATATCGCGCGGCATTTATGGCAGCCGATCTGGGTATGCAGGTTACGCTTATTGATCCGCAGGCTAATCCTGGCGGGGTTTGTCTATATCGAGGCTGCATTCCTACTAAGGCGCTTCTTCATCTGGCTAAAGTAAAAGAGGAGGCTATGTACGCGGCAGAGTGGGGGCTTACTTTTAAAGAACCGAAGATCGACAGGGCGAAGATTAAGAGTTGGAAAGACTCTGTTATCGCACAGCTGACAGGCGGACTGGGGCAGCTCACGAAGGCACGTAAAATCAATTATATTCAGGGGTGGGCGAGGTTTGAAGATTCGTCGACGTTGTTAATAAGGCAAGACGGCAAAAGGGCAAAAGGGCAGGAAGGAAAGACTGAAGATTTAAGTGATAAGAACGGCGTTGGTGATATTTTGATTTCGTTTGAGTATGTAATTATTGCGACGGGGGTGGAGCCGATTAAGCTACCGTTTATCAAGGAGTATAATGATCGGATCATGAATGCGGAGATTGCGCTGGAGCTGAAATCAATTCCGAAGAGGTTGCTGATTTTGGGCGGCGGATATATCGGGATGGAATCGGCGACTATATATAAGGCTTTAGGTTCGGAGGTTTCGCTGGTGGAGGCAATGCCAACTATTATGCCGACAATGGATCCGGAACTGGTGAATATTTATCTGAAGCAGAACAAGTCGCTCTTTGCGGAGAGTTGGTTTAATACGAAGGTGACTGGGATAGTGGAAAGTGAGGATGGAGTGAGGGTTTCAATGCAGAGGATGAATGGTGAGGAGGCTAATGGTGAGGAGGTTAACCAAGAGGTGACAAGGGAGTTTGATGCTGTGCTGGTGAGCGTGGGGATGCGGCCGAATACGAAGGGATTGGATCTGGAAAAGGCTGGTGTGGAGATTGATCAGCGTGGGTATATCAAAATTGATGATCAGTGCCGGACGAATGTGCCGAACATTTTTGCCATTGGAGATATCAGCGGCGGCATGCTGCTGGCGCACAAGGCAAGCTATCAGGGCAGGATTGCGGCTGAGGTGATAGCGGGTCAGAAGTCGGCCTTTGATGCGCGGGCGATACCGGCTGTTGTGTATACATCACCTGAAATTGCCACGGCAGGTTTATCGGAGCTGGATTGTAAGGAAAAGAATATTTCCTACCGGACAGTTAAATTCCCCTGGGCGGCCAGCGGTCGTGCGGTGGCGATGGGAGCTACGGCAGGGTTGACGAAGCTGATTATTGAAGAGGGTACAGAAAGGATTTTGGGAGCGGGCATTGTTGGCGCCAACGCAGGGGATCTGATCTCAGAAGCTGTTTTAGGTATAGAGATGGCCGCCAGGGCAAGCGACATGGCATTAAGCATACATCCGCACCCGACAGTCTCGGAAACGCTTATGGAAGCCGCAGAGGTATTCTACGGGCATCCGGTGCATGTGGCGCCGGCGAAGAGGAAATCGTGACACGAAACGCGTGACACGGAAGAACGTGACACGAAACACGTGACGCGTAACGATCGAAGAAGAAGAACGGGGGACGAGAAAGAAGACGGAAGAGTCTGCAGTCTGCAGTTGGCAGTCGGTACGATATTCTCTATCCTGTTTTTGAATTCTCCAAGTTTTAGTATACTTTTGTGCCCACTACGCTGGTCACATAGCCAAGCGGTTAGGCACCGGTCTGCAAAACCGGCTACAGCGGTTCGAATCCGCTTGTGACCTCAGCCTTTACAACCGATCTACCTGTTAATCAAGTAGATCGGTTTTTTGTTTTGGGGGAGTTGGCAAGTGATTGGCAAGTTTTGGTGAAAAGTACCGGAAATTGGTCAGTCGATCTGGTAGTTTAAGTTTTGGCGGTATTAAGGTGTTTCTTAATAAATCGGAAATGGTCCTTTAAGCTAAGCTGCATGTTTAAAATTACTATTAATTATTTGATATTCTTCAATCGTTTTATATCCCAGGGATGAATGCCTTCTTCTTCTATTATACCAGCTCTCAATCCATTCAAATATTGAAAGCGTGGCCTGTTTCTGTTTGGCATTGCCTCTCAACTGAGAAAGTTCTACCAATTTCTTCTTGAATACCTTGTCTTACTTTGTTCTTTGTTTTGTCATCATGGAATATCACTACTTTTTTTTGCAGCTCAACGTACCCTCCGATATTCTATTGCATATCCAGTGATTTGCACTTTATCCAGAAAACCAAGTTGGTTAGACGATGAACTGAACCAATTATCACAATAGTGCTTTTTTAGAAAAGTTTTACATCCAAATAATTTTTTCGCTTTAGTCAAATAGTTAGATTTAAATGATAACAGTTTGATAGCTTTAAAGAAATGTCAAAATGAAGATGCCAATCATGTGTTAGAATGACAAACAAATTAGTAAAAGTGGAGACCAGCAACCACTCTAAAAAACGGGGCAAAACCGAAAAGCCATAAGAGTAGGAATGGAAATAATTCAAACTTATTATGAAAAAGACATTATTCTTTTTTATTGTCATTTTATCTGTTGCGATTTCCTCCTGTAAAAAGGAAAGTATTACTCCTGACACTTTAGCAGGAACTATATGGAAATCCGATGATAATTATGTTCGTCTTGAATTCACCTCAACAACACAATTAAAGTTTATTTTGCCTGGTGAAGAACCATCCCTTCAAGTAGCACCTGCAATTTACAAGATTGATAAAAGCAATATTATTATTAGTAGTGATTGGTTTGATGATATTAATGGGGTGATAGATGGTAATACAATCACTTTCGCGTTTGGGAGAGTTTGTGTTGTAAAAAAGCAATGATTATTTAAGTTACCCATAATAAGTAAAGCTTCGATTGGCGAAACTTAACATGAAGCCTTACATATTTGTTTAAGAATTACAGTTTTCGTTATCAAAAGGAAGATACCAACCATGATTAAATTAATTAAATCAAGTCTGACAATTATTACAATAGTGGTAACAGTACTAACTGGTTGCAAAAAGGAAGTAGCACCTGTTATTATGACCAAAGACGTTTCCGATGTTAGAGCAACTACAGCCTTTTGTGGTGGGGACATAACTTCAGAAGGTAGTTCAACCATAACGGCACGTGGTGTCTGTTGGAGTACGGGCACTACTCCAACAATAGCTGACAGTAAAACATCCGATGGCACAGGTGCAGGAAGTTTTACAAGCAACTTAACTGGGTTAAACGGGGCAACAGTTTATTATGTCCGTGCATACGCCACAAATAGTGCTGGTGTTGGTTATGGAATGGCAATGTCTTTTACTACGTTGGGACAATCTCCCTCTCCATATGGAGTAGCAGCTACAAATATAGATTCAACGACTGCAACATTAAATGGTCTTGTAAATGCCAACTTTCTTTCAACGGTTGTTACTTTTGAATATGGTACTACAACCAGTTATGGCAGTACAGCAACATCGTCTCAAAGCCCTGTTACAGGATATGCACCAACAAGTGTCAATAAAGATATTACAGAATTAACTCCAGGTTCAATTTATCATTTCAGAGTAAAAGCGGTTAATTCACTTGGAACATCATATGGTAATGATTTAACTTTTACGACATTAGGATTAGTCCCAACCGTTTCAATACTTGCAGCAACATTTATGACTAATGATGTCGTTGCTTTGAATGGGAATGTAAATGCAAACTATTTATCTACAATAGTCACATTTGAATATGGAACAACAATAAGCTATGGCCTTACCGAAAGAGCAACTCAAAGTCCTGTTACAGGAAATACCGCCACTAATGTGAGTGCAGCTATTACTGACCTTATGGCTGGTACAGTTTATCATTTCAGGGTGAAAGCAGAAAATTCTATGGGAACAATTTATAGCAATGATTTAACTTTTATAACATTTGGATTAGTTCCAACAGTAACAACATTGGATGCTAAAAGCATAGGTTCAACTATTGCTACTTTGAACGGTTCAGTAGATGCTAACTTTTTATCCACAGTTGTCACATTTGAATATGGAACAACAATTGGCTACGGAAGTAATGCAATAACAACTCAAAGTCCTGTTAAAGACCATACCGTCACAGATGTTAGTGCCAATATTGTTGGATTAAGTGCTACAACAACCTATCATTTCAGAGTAAAAGCGGTAAACTCACTTGGAACATCATATGGCAATGATTTATCTTTTATAACATCTTCAATTGCTCCTGCAACAGTAACAGACATTGATGGGAATGTTTACAATACAGTAACAATTGGCTCCCAGGTTTGGATGAAAGAAAATCTGAAAACAACTAAATACAACGATGGCACAGCAATACCCAATATAACAGATAATACTGCTTGGGCATCACTAACTTCACCTTCTTATTGCTGGTATAAAAATGATGCCACAACGTATAAAGCAACTTATGGAGCATTATATAATTGGTTTGTAGTTCAAGCTGGCGGCAAAAATGCATGTCCCATAGGTTGGCATGTACCTACTATAGAAGATATGGGGGCACTAACCGTATATCTTGGAGGAGACAGTGTCGCAGGAGACAAACTGAAAGAAGCTGGTACAACACATTGGCAATCGCCAAATACTGGAACCAACGAGAGTGGCTTTACAGCTCTTCCGAGTGGCAGTCGTGATTTAATTCCACCTTATTGGTTCTCTGGAATTAAACAAGTAGGGTACTGGTGGTGTTCTACTGATTACAGGTTTACGTCAATTCTCTATATGTACTACAGTGACAGCAGTGTATACAGCCTCCACCTCGATAAGCAATATGGTTTTTCTGTTCGGTGCATACGAGATTAGCTTTATTTGATAATTTCAAATCAAGAATTAGCTAAAATCATAAAACTAAATCAAAACCTATGGTAAGTTACACATAATGTGTCTCTTACCATATCTCTTAAAGTGTCTGAATTGGTCTGACTACGTACAGATTGTCTTTAAAGGGCCAGTGTGTACGGCGATATCGAGCCATTCAGCCGGTTTATCGCCAAATTGGTAACTGCCAGTCTGAATGGACACCCTGTGGCTAAACTAATTGGCTGAAAAATCCCGGGCATCGAAAGGCTCCTTTTTATCTGGTTAATATTAGCTTCTTATGGAAGGATGCGATTATGGATGCATACCAGGCTAAATTAAGCACAGTACGGGGAGGTCTTCATTTTTAGGGAAGGCGACAAAGATATCAAGCAAGCAAGGATACAGCTGGATTTAAAGCATTTTAAGGTCTATATCTTTCCATGAACAGCATAAATGTAGCCGTCATGCTCATGGAAATCATTGGCAGTCAAATCTCCTTACAATCATCCGTAATTATGATGCATTCGTCATAAAGTTATTGATTTTCAATAAGTTTTAACATGAATCTTGCCAGAATCAGTTTTGTTATACCGAACTTTAACTTGGAAAGTGATAGAGTATCGGGATTTTTTCTGGGCTGACATCCAAAAGGCAATATGAGTTGCTTTTGGTTGATGATAAGCAGTGCTTATCGAACATTGATGTTAAATATGATTACGAAAAAATGAGTAAAAACTTTCTATCCGCGATTTCACTTTGCTTGTTTCTGGGCAGTTTTATCTATTTAGAGGCTCAAACACCATCTGTCAAGCTAGATTTCCTTTCTTCTGCAATCGATATCAAAACAAGGCAGTGGTGTTTGATTGGACTTTGCTACCCTTAACCAAAATCATTTAATCTTATCAATATGAATAACAATCCCAACTCAACTAAACTGTAATGAATCGAAAGCTATTTCTCTCGAGATCAATATATTTTTTTATTAGAGCCTTTTTTGCAGGAGTTTGCTTAACTATTTTGACAACTAATCAATTGTATAGTCAGGCCGATAAGAAAATTGTAACAAAATACATACGTCCTTCGGTTCTGAATCTTTTAGTCGCACCCTCCAATTCAAGGGAAGAAATAATTATTGGTGCTTTCAGGGAACTTAAAATGGTCAATAAATTTGACGACCATAATATTAACTATCCTTATCTTAAATTATCATTGCCGCCAATTCCATCTCCTCCGACCAGCACAGGAATAGAAGCTTTAATTGAACTAAAACAGTATAATAGCAAGCTCAAGGAAATCGATTCGCTTCGAAAGGTTCAAATTGATCAACATGTCTATAAAACATCAAAACCTATTGTAGCTAAATGGTGGAGCAGGGATTCAAATGGAGATTTTGATTACAGTTTAGTGAGTGAAAGAGGAATTTTTACAGCTACTGATGCGGATGTATTAACGAACCAAGCTGCTGCAGTATCGAGGCTTGAGATGATGGGTGAAACTCTTTTAAACAAGACTTATGCTGTTGTATATGCCCTGACGAAAGTGAAATCTATGGAGGAGATTTATAATGAAAGAGATGCGGCAGGAGCAAAGAACAAAGATTATAAACCAGCGAAAAGAACTGATGAAGGATTCCAATTAGAATATTCAGCCTTTCTATACAAATTGAACTTCGGCGACTCTGTCTTATCCATTTTTTATAATAATTATTGGAGTAGCAAAGAGCAACATGACAACAAAAAGGTTCTAGCCTGGAAAACCGCCTCATTTCCGATGGATTTCATTGTTAGTGTTGGCGGCTTCGCTTCTGCAATTCAATCCAATGATCCAAAATCATATACTTTTTCGAAAAGGAGAAGTATGGAGGAACTACTCAAGGAGTTGCCTTCAGCCATTCAGGAAGATGCAATATTCAAATTCACCAAAAAAGTTGAAGATTTTCAACTTAAAGCTCCAATATTTCAGGAAGTACCGCTTACTGCAAAACTTGGAAAAAAAGAAGGTCTTTCATTGGATCAACGTTTCTATATCTATGAAATTCAATTGAAAGGATCGAATAATCAACAGTTTAAAAAAAGAATGGGCGTTGCCAGGTCTACTTCCAAAATTGCCGATAACAATACCATAGCGTCTGGAGATACCAACCCTTCAGTTTTTAAACAACAAGGAGGAAGGAAGTTATACCAGGGAATGCTTTTAGAAGAGCATAATGATAATGGCCTGATAATTTCTGTCGGTTACCAGTATAACCCCGCTGACTTGTCAATTGGTGGCTATGCAGCTGGAATTGAATATAATATCTCAAAACAAATTTATAAAGCAATGCCAAAACCATTCATACCCGGAGGCCTATACCTTGGAGTAAATGTTTCTGCTAACATGATGACCAATATACATCCCGGATTTATTAGTGATGGGACAAATATTCTTACTGATAATTCTGGATGGGGCGGATACACGATGGTTGTTGAAGGGATCATCTCTAAAGAAGTCTATTTCACTCGCAAAGGAAACATTTATTTACTCCCATCATTCGCTTATGGTGCCTCATTAATCAATTTTTCGAACCACGGTAATCCCAATGATTTTGATGATTTATCGACTGAAGAGAAGAAACTTTATGAATGGAATGCTACCATCATTGGAGGTAGTTTAGGATTTGGTATGAATTTCGGACCCTCCGTTTCAATTATTATGAAGCCAGGTTTCGTATACAAATCCGCTTATTCAACCGGAGAAAAAGCTCCACTTGTTAATGTTGAAGGCTGCCCCCGAAGTGTTGATGAAAATTGGAAAGATGTTTTTACCAATATCAGTATGCCTAAAACTTCACTACCAATCACTTTGAGTATAAGAATTAGATATTAATAACATAGAAATTTTAAATCAATAAAATGAATCTAAAAAGAGCGCATGGAAAAAACATTCATTAATACATACCCGTTCTTAATTTTCTCGATGTTTTTGATAATGGTTACGAGTAGCTGTAAAAAGGATGATACAAACATTGATTATCAAAAGCCAAAGGTTGTTACTGCTGAGGTGTCTAGTATCTCGTATACAATGGCTACCTCCGGAGGAACAGTCTCCAGCGAAGGCGGTTATGTGACAAAAAAGGGGGCATGCTGGAGTGCAAAACTGAATCCAACAATAGCGGATACCAAAACCAATAATGATAAAGGCATCGGATCTTACACCAGTATTTTAACCGGATTAGAACCAGGTGCTTCATATCATATAAGGGCCTATGCCAGTTATCTTGTAATTAAAGCAGGTAAAGGATCAACCGAAGAGACTGTGTATGGACAAGATATAGCATTCACAACCAGTACATTCGCCATTCCTACTATTTCTACTACAGCTGCATCCAACATTAGTGCCGTATCTGCTTCAAGCGGGGGCGTCATAACTTCTGATGGCGGATCCTTGGTTTCCGCAAAAGGAGTATGCTGGTCCACGGGTTCTAATCCAACAATTATGCTAAATACCAAAACAAACAATGGTACTGGTATTGGAACTTTTATTAGTAATATCATTGGATTAGATGGAGGTACAACCTATCATGTTAGAGCTTATGCCACAAATACAGCTGGTACAGGATATGGACCAGATATAGCCTTTGTTACGACTTCGGTTGTCCCTTCCATTATTACAGCGTCGATTTCTTCCGTTACTACTACCACAGCGATCTGCGGTGGAAATGTTAGTTCGGACGGAGGTTCTGCAGTATCAGCAAGAGGAGTAATCTGGGGAACAAGTAATAATCTGACAATTACAATGAGTACCAAAACCAATGATGGTAATGGAACAGGAGCCTATACAAGTTTAATAACCGGCCTTTCATTTAACACCACTTATTATGTGAGAGCTTACGCAATTAACGGTATTGGGACAGCTTATGGATTTATAGAAAGTTTTAGGACAGGAAACATAAATGCGCCAACTGTCATTACTGCTGCAGTGAGCAATATAACTCAAACAACAGCAACGTGTGGAGGTAATGTTACGTCAGATGGAGGGGCGTCTGTGGCATCCAGAGGCATTTGCTGGAGTACTACAACCAATCCAACAATCGCACTGAACACTAAGACCGTTGATGGTTCGAGCACCGGTTTATTCGTAAGCCAATTGACAGGATTAAACTCTGCAACCACCTATTACGTTAGAGCATATGCCACTACCAATATTGGAACATCATATGGTAATCAAGTTGCGTTTAAGACTTTAGACGATGTTCCGAGTGATGCTATGTTAATTGAAATGGTTAGAGGTGGTGTGAGCACTAGTGTTAAATCTAATCAATGGTATTATGTTGCCATTACCAAGGCATCAAATTTAGCCAGCAATCTCTATATCAATGGATCTTTAGTGGCAACTGGCAAATGGGAAAATCAAAGTTATGATTACAACAGTTTGTTTATCGGTGCAAGCTATTATACTTCTTGGGGGAGTTTTTTTAAGGGTTATCTTGATGAATTCAGAATGTCCAAGACTGTTAGAACCGCCCAAGAAATTGCTACTCATTACGCATCAAACCAGGAATTTACCGTAGACAGCAAAACTATTGGGTTATGGCATTTCAACGAGAGTAGTGGAACCAAATTTTCAAATGCTGTTCCATCATCAACGGTAGGGAATTTGTATAATAATCCTCGATTTGAAGCTGGAAAATTTGGTAATTGCTTGTACTTTGATGGTGTTGGGAGTCGCGGTGATTGCAATTTAGACATTCCTGAATACGACATTACGTTTGAATTCTGGTTTAAATTCTCAAATGGAAAGAATAGTACAATTATCTCTGCTTATGGTATGAATAATTCACATATTAATTTGAGATATAAATAGTCAATTTATGGAAAAAATATTAAAAGTATTAATGCTATTTTATTAGCTTGAGGGAAGGCTGCACTAATATAAAAATTGTATGTTTTTAACGACTATAATAATTATGACTGAAAACAGAAACTCTAAATATACGACTTGTATTCATTTTAAATCTTAACCATTATGAGAAGAACCTTTTTTATTGGGCTTTCCCTTGTGTTATTGTTTACATTAAATATCGATGCACAAACCAAGATAGAGAAAAAAATCGCAGGTTATATTGATGCGAATTACGAGGTAGAATGCCTCGGTACTGGAACACAGGGAAGCCAGCTGCTTAAAGTGTGGGGTTACGGAAAAACTCCGGAGGAAGCTGTGATCCAGGCTAAACGCAATGCCGTGCATGCTGTGATATTTAAAGGGATTACGGCCGGTAAAGGTTGCATGAGAAGCCCATTGCTTACCGAGACTGGAATTGAAGAGGCTCATGCTGATTACTTTAATGCCTTTTTTGCCCCAGCTGGAAAGTATCTTAGTTTCGTTTCCATATCTGGCGAAGGTGTTCAGGACCGTATCAAGGTGGACAAGAAAACATACAAGGTGGCCATTAATGTTTCTGTTATGCATACCGCATTGCGTCAGGAGCTGGAGGCTGCGGGAATAGCAAAAAAATTGGGTGCCGGTTTTTAAGTCATAGTATTATGAAAACAAGAATCTTTTTTTGGGGAATGGCAGTACTTATGCTTCTGTCAGTTCCAGCCTGCTTTGCACAAAGAAAAGTTGCTGCATATAATGATTTTCAGACGGAATGTCTGGGTATTGAAATGGACGGCTCACAAACCCTCCAGGCATGGGGAATTGGTCGTAACCGTGTTGATGCAGTGGATCAGGCAAAAAAGAATGCGGTGCGGGATGTGCTCTTTGTCGGCATAGTGGCAGGGAAGCCAGATTGCCAGAAGAAACCGGTTCTGTCTGAGGTAAATGCCAAGGAGAAGAATGAGGAATATTTTAATAGGTTTTTTGCTGATGGAGGGGATTTCAAAAGTTTCATTTCGCTGCGTGATGAAAGAATCGGTCACCGGGTTTCACGAGATCGAATGAGGGCACAAAATCAGGTCTCCCAAAGCGTGATTGTGCGGGTGGACCGCCCCGGGTTAATTAAAAAAATGAAGGATGATGGAATTTTAAAATAATGAATATGAACAACAACAACTTTAAAATAACTTTGGCTGCATTACTGATTTTCTCAGGTATGACGGCTTTCGCACAGGCAAAGAAACCTACCATTATGGTGGTGCCCAGTGATGTCTGGTGCAATAAAAACGGATACATGATGACCTTCGATAATCAGGGGTCAGTTCAGAAGTTTTCAGACTATAAAAAGGCCTTTCAGGAGAATACGGATCTTCTGTTGGTTATCAGTAAAATAAATGAACTGATGGCCGATCGCGGTTTTCCGCTGAAAAATCTGGAGTCGGTACTGAAATCTATTGGTAATGAATCGGCTGAGGATGCAATGATGACTAGCAAGAGCGGTGCTGATGTTACAGAAACGCCTATTGATAAACTGCGTAAGACCGCGAAAGCGGATATCTGGATTCAGCTAACCTGGACAATAAATACTACCGGACCCAAAAAATCCATCACATTTATTCTTCAGGGAATAGATGCCTACACTGATAAACAGATCGCTGGCGCTTCCGGAACCGGTCCGCAATCTTTCAGTACCGAACTGCCTGTATTACTCGAAGAAGCTGTCCTTAGCCAGCTGGATAACTTCAATGCACAGTTGCAGAAACATTTTGATGATCTGTTTGCCAATGGCAGGGAAATTACCCTTCGCCTAAAAGTTTGGAGCAGCTCCGAAACGAACCTTGAAACGGAATTTGAAGGCAATGAACTGGGCCAGAATATTGAGAAATGGGTGAGTGATAATACCGTGGAGCATCGTTTCAGTACTTCCGATGCAACCGAGAGTATGATGTTATTTGAACAGGTGAGAATCCCGCTTTATAATGCAACGGGTATGGCAATGGATGCCAGAGGGTGGGGACAAGAACTGCGTAAATATCTGAAATCCAAATATTCTGTCGATAGTAAGGTGATGACAAAGGGACTTGGCAGTGTCACCCTGGTTATCGGTGAGAAGTAACATTAATAATGTAAAGCAATGAAATTCAATAAGATATTTCTGTTGACGGTGGTTGCCTTTTGGCTCTTTACGCTGGCTAAAGGTCAAAATACCATTGGTAAGATGGATGATATGGGCAGGATCGCCCTGAATCCCTGGGTTCCGGAGCAGGTGGAGAATATGCCAAATGCCTCAAGTGTTAACCTTCTGAATAAGCTTGGCCTGATAGCCACCCGTTATGGCATGGGATCCAGCGAGCTGAATCCGCGTTTTATTATCAGCGCAAATGTTGTGGTGCAATCGAAGGATATAACCTCCACAGCACCTCCTATGCACGCCCTGACTTTGGAAATAACGCTTTATATCGGAGACGGGATAGATGGAAAATTATTTGCCAGTACTTCCATTTTCATCAAAGGTGTTGGTGCAAACGAAACAAAAGCTTATACAGCGGCTTTGAAAAGTCTGGATCCTGCAAATAAGGAGATTCAGAGATTCATGGAAGAGGGCCAGCGCAAAATCATAGCCTACTATAATTCCAGATGTGATTTTATCATCAAGGAAGCCCAGATGCAGGAGAGCCAGCACCAGTTTGATCAAGCCATTTATACCCTGATGTGCATCCCTGATGTTTGCCTTGATTGCTATAATAAAGCAATGGATGCTGTTGCTCCATTGTATAAGAATAAGATCGACTGGGAATGCAAGGCTAAGGTTAATGGAGCTAGGACTGCCTGGAGTGCAGGTCTGGACCGCCGTGCCGCTGACGATGCAGCAGGAATTCTTTCCACGATAGATCCTTATGCAGCATGCTTTAGCGAAGCCGTAACCCTGACAGGGGAGATTGCCAAAAGGGTTAAGGAAATCGATGGCCGCGAATGGGATTTTAAGCTCCAGAAAGAAATTGGCCTGGAAAAGGATCGAATCAAGGCCTGGAGAGATGTCGGAGTTGCCTGGGGAACAAATCAACCAAAGAAAGTCGTTTATAAGAGTTTCTGGTGACAGATTTGAAGTAGAAGTGACGCTTTTGAAACCAACATAAAAATCTTAAATATCCTATGAAACCAACATTATTGCTAATTTTCTTATCTGTTGTGAATGTGCTTTTTGCGCAAAATGTCGCAGTATCCGGCAATCAGACGACAAGTACACAAACTGAAGAAAAATACAGTAGAATTTCAATTTCATATTTATTGCTTGATGTAGGGTCTGGTCAATTTTATAACGTAGCCAGAAATGCCTTCTTAAGACCTGAGGTTCCTGACAAATTTGATTATAATTCGCTCAACAATCCTTATATTAAATCACCACTTACAAGGAGCGAAATTGACAATAATGCCATAACTAATCCAAATGTGCCTTATTTTGTAACATCTAAGGTAATGGAAGCTTTAAGCCAGGGCCACTTTGCCAATGAAATTTTATCAAAGTGGTTCTCCCGTAAAGCAGATGGCTCATTTGGGGTTGACCTTTTGCAACAACGAGGATTATATAATGCAACTGATGATGCGGTATTAACTGCCCAGGCAAGTGAAAGAGGTATGGCCAGGATTAAAGATTCCGGCGAAAAGTTGATTAACAATACCTATATCATGGTGTATGACATTAGCGATCTGATTACAATGGATGAATATTACGACAGACTTCAGAAAAATTCCAAGACACCAATTGAAAGAGATAAGGATGGGTTTTACTCCTTGGTGACATCTTATGTCTTCAAGATTAATTTTAACGATTCCATCAGCTCATATTTCTGGCAGAACCTTTGGGCAAATTCTGGTGACCCAGATCTTCCTACAAAAAGAGAAGCCTTTGATAAATTTGAAATACCATTAAGTTTCGTTACAAAAGTTAGTGGAGACGTTTTTTCAATACAAAATAAGCCAGGGAGCTCAGCAGTTATGAACGCGCGCCTTAAGACTTCGCAAGAGCTATTGGCATCATTAGTTAAAATAGCAATCAATCAGAGCCTTACTTTTCTTGAGAATACACAAAATGCCTTCCAGGTTAAAACACAGCTTCTTAAGGCGGATCCACTTATCGCAAAGATAGGAAAAAAAGAAGGGCTTCGCATAGATCAGAAGTATTTTGTTTTTGAAAAAGTCCAAGGTTCAACCAATCAAATTGTAGAAAAAAACAAAGGCTCCATCAGGGCTAAACGGGTGGTAGATAACCGACAGGTATCATCAGGTCAGACTCAGCCATCTCAATTCTATCAGGTCTCGGGAGGCAAACTGGATGAAGGGATGATTATCAAACAGCACCATGATCTTGGCACTTCCATTTCACTTGGATGTTCCTTCGGCGGTGTGAAAGGTTTCGAATATAGAATTGAAATACGTATATCCCGAATTATTCCTGTGCCCATGTTGAAGATTTTTGTTGAAGGTGGAAGTGAAAATGCTTCTTATTATTTTCAAGGGTTAAACCGTACCTACGAAAATTTTACACGCTATGGCGGTGGGATTGGCAAGGAGTTCTGTTTCCTGCGTAATTTTAAATTTCAACCCTATTTTGGATTTGGATTTGAGCAACTAACTGATAGCCAAAACAAAGATGCTTATCTAAACTCTTGGTATGCTCATCCAGGCTTCTGTTTGGGATTTAATCTAAAACATAATATTCAATTTATTTGGAATTGTGGTTCCTACATTATGAATAACAGTATGAGAGATGAGACTCAAAATACTATTTCAATTGACGGAATTGAACAATGGGGAAAAATCTGGGGCCGCGGAGGACTTGCCAATTCCATTGGGCTCAGATACGAATTGTGATAATTTGTAAAAATATTGAAATCTATGTTCTTGCCAATTAAATGGAGTTTATCAAGAAAAACCTCATCCTCAATATTGTAATGAGGGCATCTTTTCTGTAATTTCATAATGTAAGTCGCTAGCTGACAGAAATAAAATAAAGTCAACAATATTTAGTAGTGGAGACCAGAAACCATTTAAAAACGGGGCGGTACTGAAAAGCCTTATGAGTAGGAATTAAAAATAAAGATATGAGGATCAATTCAAATGTTTCATTATTTCTCATCATTCCAATTGTCAGTTTAATATTGATGTCTGGATGTAAAAAGGATGAGCAACCCACTCAAACGGAATTACTTTGTCATGAGTGGAGGATAGTACACACTTATAGTGAGGATCAAACCAATTTAATTGAGTTTAATATTGGATTCGAAATGACACTAAATTTTACCGCCAATAAACAAGCAGTTGTCAGTAGTAACAATCAAACAGAAACAGGTGCGTGGTCCTGGGCAAGTGGCGAAAAATCCATCATCATTCAAACCTCGTCAGGGCAAATTAATATGGAAGTTCAAAAGTTGACTGATCAAGAATTTTGGTACAGATTCTTGTCCGGATCTGGAAACTACTGTATTTATAAATGTGAAAGAATAAATTAGGGACCTCCAAATCAGGCATAAGTGGGTTTAAAGCTATTAAATTGGTTGGAAAAAACGCTTGAAAAAACCAGTCTCAGCTTGGGTAAATTGACCACCCCCAGCCGGGCATTTTAATCAACGTTGGCCGGGCCCTGTTGGTTCTTCGTCAAAGTAGGGGAAAATTCACAAAATGGGAATGTTATTAACATATTGATATACTGATAATTAAGTTAAATATTTCTTTGATATCTAATCGAGTTTGGGTACCTTTAAGTAATTCACAAGCAATTACTTATGAACTTAAATTAGACAAGCCGCTCAAAAAAACCAGTCCGCGCCGGAGTAAACTGACCACCCCCTGCCGATTAATATTTACAACGCCTGCCGGAGCAAACTAACCACCTCCTGCCGACGCAAACTGACCACCCTTCAAATCGTTCATTTACG
>CAINOB010000038.1 GCA_903851365.1 uncultured Bacteroidota bacterium | reverse complement strand
TTATCCGGAAGTGGCGGCTCAATTCTGACGAGCCTTGATATCGTGATGATTACTGTCAACATCAACCACAATACCGACTCCGATCTGGACATTTTTCTGGTTGATCCGCAAGGGACCAGAGCCATGCTTTTATCTTCAGCAAATGGAGGAAACGGAAATAATTATACCAATACTGTTTTCCAGACCAGTGCGATCAACCCGATCGTTAATGGTTCGGCCCCATTTACCGGCACCTTTTTACCGGAAGGATCTGTAACAACGGTTCCTGATCGTACAGGTGCCTCCGGAGGAGGTAATTACAATAGCGTGATTCCTGCAAATGCATTAAATGGTGCGTCCATCGATGGATTGTGGACCCTGAGGGTTTTCGATCATAAAGCAGGAAACAGCGGAACCCTTGTTAACTGGTCGCTATCAGTTACCAGGCAGGTGGACAGCGGATTTATCACAACAATCAACGGGCCCCAGACCATTGGTGCAGTAGCTTATTCAGGATTATTCAATTCTATCGCAACAGCAACTGTTACTCCACCCGCCGGGACAAACATTTATACCGCTACTACAACCAATACGGATGGATGTTCAACCACTTCCGCCCCAGTCGCCATTGTAATCAATCCAATACCCCAACCAACGGTCACAGCAGACTATTGTTCGGTGCCAGGAAAGATCAGGCTGACGGCTATGGGAGGTGGAACTTATTCCTGGTTACCACCCCTCAATTCCACCTCAAATTTTATTGACGTGGATGTTGCAGGAAATTATGGAGTGGTGGTTACTAATGGAGGATGTTCGGCTACAAAATATTTAGGGGTATCAAATGAGTTGGTTGTCAATGGTGATTTTTCCTCAGGGAACACAGGATTTTCTTCCGCTTATGGTTACGCAGCACCGGCAACTAACTCATTAGTGCCCGAGGGATTATACTCGGTATATACGAATCCGAATTTCACGCACAGTAATTTCTGGGGCAAGGATCATACTACAAATACCGGAAACATGATGATCATAAACGGTAGCGGCTCAAATCCACCAGTTGCCGTTTGGCAGGAAACTACGCCGGTTGTTCCAGGGATCAATTATTATTTTTCCGCCTGGGCAATAAGTTTAAACAGTGTACCCCCTTATGCTCAGCTTCAATTTAATGTTAACGGAACTCTGGTTGGTACTACAGCCGTGTTACCAGCAAGGGCTCAAAACAATAACGCTCCATATAATTGGGTTCAATTTTATGGGATGTGGAATTCCGGTTCGGCAACCACAGCTACCATTCAAATTGTCGATTTACAAACTGCACTCGGAGGAAATGACTTTGGGTTGGATGACATTTCATTCGGTACACTTGCACAAATTCCTGCTACGGTTAATATTAGCGCTGCAGGATCGTTTTGTGAAGGTTCCACAATCAGCCTTTCAGCAACAATAACCGGGGGCAGGCCTCCATTCAGTTTTTTGTGGACCGGGCCATTGGGTTTTACATCAAACTTATCAAGCCCTAATATTCCCAATGCTACTTTAGCTCATGGCGGTCAGTATAAAGTTACTCTCACCGATGGTTATGGTTGTGCTCCTATTGAAAAACCTTTTAACGTGGTCATTGAGCCCAAAGCTACCGCAAATGCCGGGCCAGATCAATCAACCTGTGCGTCATCGCCATCCGTGACTCTGGCGGGTATTCTCGGAGGATCTGCAACTTCAGGGACCTGGTCGGGAGGAAACGGATCATATAACCCAAATTCAACGACTCTCAATGCAATTTATACTCCAAGTGCCGCTGAAATAGCAGCCGGTTCTGTAACCCTCACGCTGACTACTGATGATCCGGCAGGTACTTGCGGACCTGTTACTGACCAGGTGAAAATTACTATCTACCCGGCGGTCACAGCTCATATAATCTTTGGTGCCGGTCCAGTCTGTAACGGTGGTTCCGACGGTCATGCCACGGCTTCCGCTTCGGGTGGTATCAGTCCTTATCTTTATTCATGGAATTCTGTTCCTGTTCAAACCACAGCCACTGCAACCAACCTGAAGGCTGGCAAGTACACACTCACAATTACTGACAGTCATGGTTGCACCGGTACTGATACTATAACTCTCGTTCAACCGCCGGCATTAGTTGTTGATGAAGTTATTGCCTTTACACAGCCCACCTGTTTTGGAGGAAATGATGGAAGTGCCAAGGTGACGGTTACGAGTGGAAATTCACCGACTTTTTTATGGAGCAACGGGCAAACCACCGCAACTGCAACAGGGTTGGCAGCAGGAACCTATAATGTGACGATCACCGCAGCAAATGGCTGTTCGGCCACCGTACTGCCGGTTATTATCACACAACCTGAACCACCAACCATTTCTGCACCCGCCGATATCACTGTCCAGGCCGATGTCGGATTTAACTATGCCAGTAATGTGCAAGTGCCGCTTCCTGTTTATGTAAATGCCTGCAGCATTTCCTCCCGATTATGGGAAATGACTGGTTCCACAATCGATAAATCACCGACATCAGGAACAAATACACCCGGCAATCACAATTTTAATGTTGGGAATACGACGGTCAAATATTCAATTTTTGATGGTGCAGGAAACATTAGCACCTGTTCATTTCAGGTAAATGTAATTGGCGAAGCTGATATCAAAGTTGACCTAACCGGACCTCCTGTTATTATTGCTGGTTCGGCAATTCAATACACGCTGACTGTTACCAATCTGGGACCGTCAGTTGCACCGATAGTCACGGTGAATGAAAGCATACCTCCCTCTGTTACCAACCTTAATTTCACTGTGGATGGCGGTTCTTTATCGCCCTGGACCGGATCACTTGTCTTGAATAATCTGGCAGTAAATGAGATCCATACCCTAGTAATTTCCGGCAAAGTCGATTGTGCCAGTATGACTCAATTTACAGCGACTGCTACTGCGGTTTTATTACCTATTAGTGATCCGGTCAGTTTGAATAATACTGCTTCTGTCACTACCACATTGTCTCAGGCTCTTACTATTGCCTCCACCGTCGTTCCCGTTTCCTGCCCGGGAAAAACAGATGGGAATATCAGCATCACAGTTACAGGAGGTGCCAGTCCTTACAGCTTTACCTGGAATGGACCTGGCGCGTTTACAAGCAACAGCAAGGACATCAGCAGTCTCGCGCCAGGGGTATATGACCTGACAGTGATTGATAATAATGGGTGCTCAAAAAATATATCAGTCACAATGACCACTAACCCGGACATTACCTCCCCTACTTTTAGCGCTCCTGCCGGTCCATTTGCATTTTGTGTCAACAACCTGATCTCAGCGACCTATTTAGCAGGCAACATCAAGATAAATCCGGAGCCTGATTACTACCTGTTTAAGGCCGGAAATACAGCGCTTGACCTGGATCCAGTTTTATTGAATTTCAATGACAACTGCACTGCCAGAAATCAATTGATTATCAACTGGCGCATAGATTTTGCTCAGACACCCAATCCTACTCCTCCACCGATATGGCTTACCCACGCTTCGATTTCCGGGACAGGTCAGCCATCTGCATCACTTACGGATATGGTTTTCCCCGGTGACGGAATCAATTTTACAACTATTGCTCACACCATAACTTACTGGTTGATTGACACTAATGGAAATAAATCAATCGATCAGACGGTAAGCATCTTCATTAAACCCAGACCAAAACTTGTTAAAAATAATCACCCTTAAAACCCTCTGCCTGACAAAAAATCCAAAACCCAGCCTACCCTATTTGGGTGGACAGAAACAGCAAACACACCTATTAAAAAACAATTACCAATCAGTTTAAGCACAAACAAATTTCTTATTACAATTTCTTATCACAAATTTTTTATCTCAAAATTTTTACAAAATGAAAAAGCAATTTTTACTCATCGCATTGGCAGTATTTGCCGCAGTTACCGTTAATGGTCAACAAGCTATTCACAATTCAGTTCCTCGTCCTGTTAGTCTGACTGATGATGCAGGTCACCCGATTGCAGGTAAGCCCTATACCTATGAAGCTACCGGAACCCCCGCCGGAGGTAATTTCCTCTTCTGGGCAACCAAGGATGCCAATTTTATCTCAACCACAGCAGGTACAACCACAAATAACCTTGGAACCCAGTTGACTGTTGCTGCTGGTAATCTGATCACCACGAGTGCCAACTATGGTACAGGCGCTGCAGCTAATCAGGTTTCAATTACCTGGTCAGATGCTACCCTAAACGGCACAGTTCCTGGAACTACCCCAACATTTGTCGCCGCTCATTATACTGCTCCCGCAGCCGGATGTGCCGACAACTTCAATGCTTGGGAAATCCAGCCAATCAAGGCTTTCATTGTTGATGTGAAAAACGTTGAAGATGCCACCAAAGCAGTTCTTGCATATGGCGCCACTGAGGACCAATGTGCTGATATCGTTAGAAGTGCAGTCTATTCAGGTGGAACTGTTAATTATGATTTTGGTACAAATACCCTATACTTTGAAGTTGTTGCTGCCAATTTTACCGGTACATGGACTCCTACCCTGGCAGTCCTGGGATTAGACGCAGTTGAAACTGCTGTTGTTACCTGGACTTATGATAATCCTGCCACCACGCCATGGAGCGGTACAACCGTATGGAATGCTGCAACTACTCCTGTAGTAGCCGACCCAACTGTTTTGGACGTTTCTTTGGGTGTATCCATTTATGTTAAAGTTGTGGTTACACATAACAATTTTGAAGGTTTGGCTGCAGAAAA
This sequence comes from uncultured Bacteroidota bacterium, assembly GCA_903851365.1. GTDB lineage: Bacteria > Bacteroidota > Bacteroidia > Bacteroidales > UBA12481 > UBA12481. The sequence continues at coordinate 78,715 of CAINOB010000038.1, read as the reverse complement.
TATCACTCTTGCAGTAGACGGTCAGAATGCCGTTGGTGACTGGGATGTTGTCAACAACCTGGCTGACGGTTCCGCACCTGCTGTTGTCACTTTCCCACTTGCTGCAGACCAGATGGACATTGCACTTCAGACCATTAAACCTCGTCCTGCTGTTACCGCTGTTACTCCTGCCGCATTCCTGCCTGGCAATAAAAAATAATAGCCAATATATTCCTGCCAAATATTTGGCATAAACTGATTTGCTTTTTCATACCCTAGGTACCCTCCGTCCGGAATCATACCGGACAGAGGGGGCTGGTGGGTTGTGATGAAAGCAAAGGTCATACAGCATAGCCTGCCTGTAAACGACCTGTAACACCAATTGTGCGAACTGAGCCAATGGCATTGCGCTATCAGTTTGTTCAATGATCCTGCCCATTATACGGGTCCATATTAAAGCGAATCCGCAAACAGAGATGTTATTTACTGTTCTGCGGCATTGGGTTCATGTGTAATAAACATTTGACCGTGACCATGCGCTTATAAGTTGATACAGATACACTCCCGAGGGAAACCGCGGAGCGAGTTACATGTGCATTCACCTAGTTGTGTATGCGCACTTTCGCTTTCGCGCGCACGCACGCGCCTACGCACACGTACATACGCAAGAACATGTACTGGGCAGGTCATGCCTGAACTTTAAGGAAACAATTGCTTGTAAGTACTTGATAATATGACTTCTATTGAAAACGCATAAACACATATTCCGTCTGATGCTGCTGGTGATACTGGCAGTAGTGACCATGGCTAATGCTGTGGCCCAGACGAATACTGCGCATGCGTTTGAAACAACTCAGCTAAGTGCGGTCGGAGTTACCGGAGATTCTTACAGCTGGGATTTATACAACGAAGTCACCGGGATAAACTTTGCAACTGTGCCAGGCAACTGTCCTGCGGACGCAGCATTCTTCCTGCAAGGGATAAATACAGGCCCATCCGTGAAAGTCACCTGGCTGAAACCAGGAACCTACTTCTTCAAAGTTACCGCCTATCAGACTGGATGCTCAAACAACATCGAGATCGGTAAAGTTGAAGTGCTTCCGGGAGGTCCTACCGCGATTCTTGCAATGTCCCCTCTGGAGATCTGCAGTGGCGAATCGGCTAGTCTCAAAGTAGCATTTACCGGGAATGCACCCTGGAGCATCAGGCTCCAGGCTAAGAACAAGGATGGAACGACCTTCCAGGAATACTCTGGTTTGGGTGCAGACAAAAATCCTTATGAAATTCCGGTCAATCCGAAAGTTACCACTGGATACACTGTTGTTGAAATAACCGATCTCAGCGGCAACTCAAAAGATTCTTCGAATACGGTGAGCTTAACTGTTAATCCGTTGCCCCGGAGTTCAAGAATTTACCTTAAAAATTCCATCGCTTCAGCTCAGGAGGTTTATGTCCCTGATAAAGTCTGCAAAGGCGCTTTGCGAACCTACCGAATAAACGGGGAGCAAAACTCAACCATCAGATGGAAACTTGCCAATACTACAGGAGATACGATAGCTTTATCGAAACCAGAAGGAACTCCATTTACCGATGTCGACAAGAATGGAGCGCCTATCTATGGCAGTGAAATCGAGGTCACCTGGACCATGAATCCGGGCACTTATACGCTGAAAGCGGCACAAAGCAATGGCAACAGATGTGAAACCATTGAAACAGGAACCGTTGATATTGTTCCTCCGGCAATTGTTTTTGCCGGTGCCGATCGTTCAATCTGCAATGGAAGTTCCGTAATCCTGAATGAAGCCACCGCCTCAGATTATGCAACACTCGAATGGACAACGAGTGGTGATGGGGCATTCAATTTCACCAGTCAGCTTAACCCCGCATATACCCCGGGGATTGCCGACCTGGCTGCCGGAACAGTTAAACTTACCCTTAAAGGCGTGGGCCTGGGCAATGACGGTAGCTGCTCCAATGCGGTCGATGATATCAATATCGTCATTAATCCAATTGTCAAACCTGCATTAACAGCAATCGGACCTCTGTGGCAGAATTCAACAGCTCCGGCATTACCGGGTACCTCTGCCAATGGAATTACAGGTAAATGGCTGCCAGCGACGATAAACACTGCGAATATTGCAACCACGACCTACACTTTTACACCTGACGAGGGACAGTGCGCTACAAAGGATTCGATCAGGATTGTCGTAAATCCAATGGTTACACCGGTATTTGATCCGATGGGTCCATTCTGTACCACCTCAACAGCTCCTGCCCTGCCAACAGTTTCTGCCAATAACATTACCGGTACCTGGTATCCTGCAGTAATAAACACATCAACGGCTGGAACTTTCAGATATACCTTCACACCAAATGCGGGACAAGGCGGTATCCAGAAAACAATGGATATTCAGATTTACCCACTGGTTGAACCATCCTTCAATCTGGCCAGCGAGCTATGGGTGAACGCAGTTCCACCGCAGTTGCCCGGAACTTCAATAAACGGCATAACCGGAAAATGGGATCCTGATTTTATTGAGACCACCAGACCCGGTATAAACAGCTTTATTTTCAATCCTGATGCAGGTCAGTGTGCAGCCGTGGTTACTAAGCAGATCGAGATAAAAACCGTGAGTACCCCGACATTCAATGCCATGGGTCCGCTTTGCATCAATTCCACACCACCCAAATTGCCTCATACCTCAATCAACAACATTACGGGTACCTGGGTTCCGGATACGATTCTCACGTCAGCTGAGGGCCTATTTCACTTCAAGTTCACTCCGAATGAAAATCAGGGAAGCACCTCAGTATCAATTGATATTCTGGTAACTCCGCAATTCGTACCTGATTTTGATTCAATAGCTCCACTTTGGCAGAATTCTGTTGCTCAGGCATTGCCTACTACGTCCAAAAACATGATTCCAGGAACATGGAATCCTGCTACGATCCAAACTTCTGTTGCCGGTATCAGAACCTACCTGTTTACTCCGGCATCCGGTTATTGCGCTTCAACCAAAACTATTAGCATACTGGTTAAACCACTGATAACAGCTGTATTCGACGCAATCGGTCCTTATTGTCTGAATATTATTCCACAACCGTTGCCATCAGTTTCCAAAAATGGCATCACTGGCAGCTGGAACCCGTCACAGGTCAATACTTCAACAGTGGGTACCTTCCCATTTATTTTCACTCCGGATCCTGGTCAGGGATGTCTGCCTGTAACGACCAATATCGCAATCGTTCCGCAGATCACTCCAACTTTCTCCTCTATTGGTCCACTGTGGCAGAACGCAACACCTCCGGTGCTTCCATCGGTTTCAACAAACGGAATAACCGGTGTATGGACACCGGCTACCATTGACACAGGGACTATCGGAGCAACGACGTATTCATTCAGAGCCGACTACGGTCAATGTGCAGCAACAGCAACGATGGAAATTACCGTCATTCCACTGGGCACGCCAATTTTTGATCCGATCGGACCATTATGCAATAACTCCACACCTCCTAAATTGCCACTGATATCTACGAACAATATTGCAGGAACATGGAATCCGGCAACCATCAACACCTCAACTATCGGTACCTATCGATACACTTTTAACCCGACCAATTCTCAGGGAACCTTACCGGTTGAAATCGAAATCCAGATTCTTCCATTGGTAGCTCCTGTGTTCGATCCTATCGGTCCGTTGGTTTTGAATTACTCTGCTCCAGCACTGCCATTGAAATCCATCAATGACATCACCGGAACATGGACTCCATCTGTTATCAACACTGCAGCCATTGGAAAAACCGACTACCTCTTCAAGCCTGATGGCGGTCAGTGCGCATCCAGTATTTCGATGACCATCGAAGTAAAATCGGTGGGTGTGCCAACATTCAATACAATCGGGCCATTCTGTCTGAACTCCACCCCGACTGCTTTGCCGGCAATTTCCAACAATGGCATTGTCGGAACCTGGACCCCAACAGAGATCAGTACCTCAGCTATCGGGACATTCAGGTATACCTTTACTCCGGAAGCCAATCAGGGAAGCAATCCTGTTACCGTTGATATTCAGGTCGTGTATCAGGTATCACCAACTTTCAGCCAGCTTGGTCCTTTCTGGTTAAATTCCACTCCGCAGATACTTCCAACTACTTCCTTAAACGGCTTTACAGGAACCTGGGATCCGGCGATGGTCAATACATCCACTATTGGAAAAACAACCTATAGGTTTACTCCAGATGCTGGTCAATGTGCTACCTCCACGACGATGGATATAACAATCAACCAATTAGGTACGCCGTTATTTGACCCGATGGGTCCGTTCTGTCAAAATTCAGCACCAGCCACACTACCTGTAGTTTCGAAGAACGGTATTGCGGGAACATGGGCACCGGCAACCGTGAGCACCTTAAGTGTCGGATCCTTCACGTTTACTTTTACGCCGGATCCTGGCCAGGGAAGCCAGCAAACGACCATGGAGGTAGCCATTACTCAGGCAGTTACTCCGACCTTTGATCCGATCGGCACTGTCTGCCAGAATTCAGCAGGCCCCACCTTACCAACTCATTCATTGAATGGCATCACGGGGAAATGGTATCCTGCAACCATCAATACTGCTTATGCCGGAACGTATACTTATAACTTTACCCCTGACGATAATCAGTGTGCCAAACCAATCGGAGTGCCCATCACCATCATTGCACAGCCCACAATCGTGATAAGCCCGATAGCTCCTCTGTGCAGCAGTTCGTCAGCCATTACCCTGACAGCCACACCAGCGGGCGGAACATTCAGCGGTCCGGGAATAACAGGAAACACCTTTAACCCTGCTTCGGTTGGCGCCGGAACATATACTATAACATACACTATACCAACAGATTGCGGAAGCAGTAAAAAATCAGCCTTTATTCTAGTGAACAAAGAATCTGACGCCAAAATCACCTATCCGGGTTCGCCATTCTGCCCGGCCTCCTCCTCTGCGGATGTTTCGATCACTGGGACAACCGGAGGCACCTTCACTTCGTCACCTGATGGATTATCGATCAATGCATCGACAGGTAAAATAACCCCATCTACAAGTAAGACTGGAATTTATCTGGTAACCTATACCATCGCAGCCTGGGGTGGGTGCAATGAATTCAAGACCACGGCATCTGTTGAAATCAGTTCAGCCACTCTGGTAATATCATCACCGAAAGATCAGATTGTCACTTATCCGGAATCGGCAGGATTCGGTGTGAAAGCTGTTGGAAACAACCTCACCTATCAATGGCAGGTGAATGATGGAAATGGGTTCACCAATATCAGTGATTCCGGCGTATACACAGGTGCTTTAACCGATTCATTAATGCTGGCATCACCAGCCGCCTCGATGAACGGATACAAATATCGACTGATTGTTGGCGGACTATGTACTCCTCCTGACACAAGCTCCGAAGCCCTCCTGACTGTTAAGATCAAGCCTATTGATCTGATTATAACCCTTACTGCCTTCGATAAGGTTTATGATGGTAATACCCAGGCTTCCATCCTGATAACAGATAACCATTTGCCCGAAGATTCTATCAAGGTGACTTATACCCAGGCAACTTTTGAGAACAAAAATGTTGGTACGGATAAAATGGTAATCGTTGACGGAATTAAGATCACGGGGCCTGATGCTCAGAAGTATTCGTTTAAGAGTGCAATTACCGCCAAGGCATCAATTACTCAAAAAGCCATCACTGTTGCTGCAGTTCCAGATTTAAAAGTTTACAACGGAAATACCCAGTCTTCCAAAACACCTTCCATAATTCCAGATCTGGTTGAAAACGACGCAAGTGCATTTATTCAGACTTACGCAGACAAGAATATCGGAGCTGGGAAAAGACTGACCCCTACAGGCAGTGTATCAGATGGAAACAATGGAAATAACTACCTTATCACTTTTGAAACAATCGATTTCGGAATTATAACTTCGAAGCCGCTGATTGGAATTTTCACAGTCTCCAGCAAAGTTTACGACGGAACTACCGATGCTGAAATTCTGACCCGGTCATTGGGTGGTGTCATCAGCGGTGAGTCAGTAAATCTTGTCGGTGGAATTGCCTCCTTTGATACTCCCGATGCCGGAACCGACAAAATTGTGACGGGAACTGGCTTCATTCTTGGAGGTGCTGATATTAACAACTATACGGTTAACGACACTGCATATACGAAAGCCGACATTTTCGTGAAAGGACTCAATACCGACCTCACCGTAAATAAAAAGACCTTCACTCATTACAGCGATCTGGTTACCCTGACAGCAACAATCCAAGGCGGAGCAGCCCTGGCGGGTAAAGTCAAGGCGGCAAATACCGCGACTTTCTATGTTGAAGGCCAATTGCTGACAGATCCTTCCAACAATTCGCTTATTCCGGTTGTAGTAACAGGCAAGGACCTGGTTGCCAACATTACCATGAGCATGATTGAAACAACAACCACTGGAATCCTTGAAGCCGGAACCAAGGAAGTAAAAGCATTCTTCAGCGAAGAAAATTCCAACTTCAGCCTGTCGCCAAATCCGGCCAGGGCTACACTTGATTTTAATCCCGGATTCACTCTGAACGTCTATCCAAATCCATCACCTGGACCGGTTAGCTTCAGAATCGCTGTTGATGTAGGTTCGCAAGCAACACTCGACCTATACACTGCAAGCGGTGAACTTATCTCGCGGGTATTTGACGGGTATATCGGAGCCGGCGAATCCAGGACTATTCCGTTCAAGGCTTATCTGGCTCAGGGAATTTACCGTTATCGCGCCATCATTGGCAACGAAGTTAAGTTTGGCAATGTCATTATCATAGCAGTATACTAATGGTTGCAACATTATCCGAAAATCAGTAATATAAGGTTCTCAAAACGCAGAAAACCATGAAATACAAACTATTGCTTATCAGCCTGTTAGTTATTGTTTTCGGATTCAGAAACGATCAGGTCAGGAAAGATCAAAACCTGCGGCTCTGGTATACCGTGCCGGCCGATGCCTCAATAGCTGATGGCAAGAATGGATGGAACAATGATGTCGAATGGCTCAAGGCGCTACCAATCGGGAACAGCAGTATTGGAGCCATGGTTTTCGGAGACGTTAATAAGGAGCGGATTCAGCTCAATGAAAAATCGCTGTGGTCAGGTTCCCCAACGGATAATGACAATCCGATTTCTTTTCAATATCTCGATTCGATCCGCTCACTTCTCTTCAAGGGAAAATACAAAGAAGCTCACCAGTTGGCTGAAAAAACGCAGGTTTGCAAGGGAGCTGGTTCAGGAAGCGGCAATGGAGCAAATGTTCCATTCGGATGTTTTCAGACTCTGGGTGATCTTTGGCTGGATTTCGGAACAAAATCAAATTGGTCAGAATATTATCGTGAGCTGGATATGACAGATGCTGTTGTAAGGGTACATTATCTGCAAAACGGAATCAGTTATAAACGCGAGGTATTTGCGAGTTATCCTGATCAGGTATTAATTGTTCGTTTAACTGCTGATAAAAAAGGAAGCATCAGTTTTGCCGGAACCCTCAACCGGCCCGAGCGGTTTTCAACAACGGTAAAAGACGGGCAGCTGGTGATGACCGGACAGATGAACAACGGTACCGACGGGAATGGGATGAAGTGGATGGCGCGGTTAAAAACAATGAATACCGGAGGCACAGTTGAATTAAAGGATAATACGATTGTTGTAAAAAATGCTGATGCCGTAACCCTGATATTTTCAGCAGCAACTGACTACCTTCTGAAACCACCGACCTATACGGGTAATGATTTCGCAAAAATCACTGCTGAGCATATCGATCTCGCAAGCAAGAAAGTCTATTCTGATTTGTTGGCCAGGCATAAAAGTGATTTCCAGAACCTGATGAACCGTGTGAATTTCGACCTGAATCCGGCTGGATATACTGATACGGTACCTACTGACCGGCGCCTGCTCAGGTTTAAGACTGACAAATCTGACCTCGGCCTGGCGGCATTGTATTTCCAATACGGACGTTACTTGCTGATTTCCTCATCAAGGCCTGGATCCTTGCCGGCCAATCTCCAGGGAATTTGGGCGAATTCCATTCAAACACCATGGAATTGCGATTATCATACCGACATCAATGTTCAGATGAATTACTGGCCGGTTGAGGTGACCAATTTATCTGAATGTCAGATGCCTTTGACCGATCTGATTGAATCGGTTGTTGAACCCGGCAGGAGAACCGCGCAGGTTCATTACCATGCCCATGGCTGGGCGATTCACCCGATCACAAATGTCTGGGGATTCACAGCACCGGGTGAATCGCCTAGCTGGGGATTGCATCTGGGTGCGGGAGGCTGGATGGCGCAGCATCTATGGGAACATTATGCTTTTACAGGAGACCTTTTATATCTGAAGAAAGTTTATCCTGTAATGAAAGAATCCGCCGAGTTTTACCTCGACTGGCTGGTTAAGGATCCGGTATCCGGCAAGTTAGTATCGGGCCCGGCAAGTTCTCCTGAAAATGCTTTTAAGGCACCTGATGGCAGTACGGGATATCTCACCATGGGGCCCTCTCATGATCAGGAAGTGATATGGGATCTATTCACTAATCTCATTGAATCTGCTAAGATTTTGGGCATTAGTGATGCTTTCACAAAAAAAGTTATTGAGGCGCGTGAGAACCTGTTATTGCCTAAGATCGGTTCCGATGGCCGGTTGATGGAGTGGCCGGCTGAGTTTCCCGAACCGGAACCTGGTCACCGGCACATGTCGCACCTCTTTGCCCTTCATCCGGGACGGCAAATCACTTCCGGAACTCCTGAAATGCAGGCAGCAGCGCGAAAATCGCTTGAGTTCCGACTTGCCAACGGGGGTGGTCATACCGGCTGGAGCGCCGCCTGGCTGGTTAATCTCTGGGCTCGTTTGGGTGATGGGGATAACTCAAAAAAGGCGATCGATGTGCTCCTGACTAAATGCACCAGCCCAAACTTCTTCGACCTCCATCCGCCATTCCAGATCGATGGCAATTTCGGCGCCACAGCGGGCATTGCTGAGATGCTGCTGCAGAGCCACACGGGTGAGATCGTACTACTGCCAGCCTTACCTGCTGCCTGGACGAATGGCAAAATCAGCGGCCTTGTTGCTCGCGGAGGTTTTGTTATCGGCATGGTATGGAAAGATAGTCAGCTGGATAACTACACTGTACAATCCAGGAATGGAGGATTATGCACATTGAGATACAAGGGAATCCTGAAAAAGGTTGAAACCAAGCCTGGCCAAACAATTTCAGTTAAGCTGTCAGCTATTTAAACAATCAAATATGAAACTAAAACGCCTTTCAATAATCGTCGCAACCCTTCTGATAGTATCAGCCGGGAACTATTCTTTTGCGCAGGATGCACCCAAACCATTTGGACCGATTCCCAGTAAAGGCCAGATGCAGTGGCATAGAACTGAGCTTTTTGGGTTGGTCCATTTTTCCACCACCACTTATGCAAACCTGGAATGGGGTTATGGAGATGAGCCAGCAGCACATTTTAATCCGGTTGAATTCAATGCCGACCAGATCGCAGCTGCAGCAAAGGCAGGTGGACTTAAAGGGCTGATACTGGTTACAAAACATCATTGCGGATTTTGCCTTTGGCCATCGAAATTTAATGATTCCTACTCGGTGAAAAATTCTCCCTGGAAAGATGGTAAGGGCGACATGGTGAAGGAATATTCCGAAGCCTGTAAAAAGTACGGCCTGAAATTCGGGGTATACTTATCGCCCTGGGACCGCAATAACAAGGATTATGCACATCCGGAATATATCACCTACTATATGAATCAGCTCCGCGAACTTCTGACAAATTACGGACCTATTTACGAAGTCTGGCTTGACGGTGCCAACGGCGGTGACGGATATTACGGTGGAGCGAAAGAAAAGCGGATCATCGATAAAAACTCCTATTATCCTTTCGATAAGATATTTGCAATGATCCGTCAGCTACAGCCAAATGCGGCAATTTTCAGTGATATTGGCCCTGATGCACGTTGGGTAGGCAATGAATCGGGCTGGGCCAATGATACTTGTTGGGCAACTTTTACCCCCAAGAATCGTGATAATATTAGTCTTCCGGCCACACCGGGAAACACGAAATACGAAGAAGGATTAGGCGGTCATCGTGACGGTAAATACTGGATCCCGGCTGAAGCTGATTTTCCATTACGGGGAGGCTGGTTTTATCATCCAAAGGAGCAACCAAAAACTCCTGAAACCCTCTGGAATGTCTATCTCAAGTCGGTTGGCAGGGGAACCGGAATGGACATCGGACTGGCTCCGGATACACGTGGTCTTTTATGCGATGACGACGTAAAAGCACTGCAAGGATTTGGAAATATTCTTAATGGTACTTTTAAGACAAACCTGGCTTCAAAAGCCAAAATCACCGCCGGAAACACGCGTGATAACCACTCAAATTTCAGCACAGTGCATCTTGTTGACAACGACTTAGATACTTACTGGGCCACGGATGATATCGTAACCAATTGCGGTATTATTTTCGAATTTCCCGAACCGGTCACTTTTGATGTTGTACGTTTCCGCGAATATCTGCCACTGGGACAGCGTATTGAAGGCTGGGAAATATCCACCTGGAACGGAAAAAACTGGAAACTCTTTTCCGAAGGGGCCTCTGTCGGTTCCTGCCGGATCATCGAAACTAAACCGGTAACCACAACAAAAGTCAGACTCCGAATAACAAAATCACCGGTTTGTCCAGCCATTTCGGAGTTCGGACTCTATCTGAAATCTTCCTCCTTGGATCCCGATCAGGAAGCAAAAACGGAAATTTTGAATTCCATGAAGCAATCACAGGACTTTTGGAATGCCGGCGATCTCGAAGGTTTCATGCATAATTACTGGCACTCGGATTCACTGAAATTTATCGGAAAAACCGGGATTACTTATGGATGGGATGCCACTTTAAAAAGATATAAAACCAGTTATCCGGATAAAGCAAAACAGGGAACACTAAAATTTGATTTCATTCATCTTGATAAAATCAGCGACGATGCCTGGTCGCAGGTCGGTAAGTATACCCTGATCCGCGGAAAGGAAACCTCTTCCGGTCATTTTATGTTATTATGGAGGAAAATAAACGGGAAATGGAGGATCGTAGCAGACCATTCGAGCTGAAACTAAACCTTATCGGATCCGCAACGTTATAGTCACCTAATATATATAGTACATTATAGGAAATGGTTCAGTTTTATCAATTTTCTGCCAAGAGCCTTCAGGGCAAGGAAATCAATATGAAGGCATACCAGGGGAAAACTATCCTGGTGGTCAATACAGCGAGCAAATGCGGACTGACACCTCAATTCGAAGGATTGGAAAAACTTTATCAGAAATATCAGGATAAAGGGCTGGTTCTACTGGGCTTTCCATGCAATCAGTTTGCCAATCAGGAACCCGGCGACGAAAAATCCATCTCCGAAGGTTGTGTTATAAATTATGGAGTAAGCTTTCAGATGTTCTCAAAAATCGACGTGAACGGAAAGAATACCCACCCGATTTATAAATATTTAAAAAAAGAACTTGGTGGTTTCTTTGGCGGCAGGATCAAATGGAATTTTACCAAATTCCTGATTGACACGGAAGGAAAACCGGTTAAAAGGTTTGCTCCGACAACCAAACCCGAAGAAATTGACAAATTCCTGGCTGACTTTTTGAGCTAAAAGGGCCCTCCTATATTCAGGGCTTTCCTATTTTCTTGCTGAGATTTTAACAACCACAGCCTCCTGTTTTGCCAGCGATTCCCGCATCGTCTGAGGAATAGCCACGATCAATCCCTCGGGGGTCAATTTGCTTTTCAGTGCTTTCTTTTCGGCAAGCAGGCTCACGTTCAGCTTGCCTTTGAGGTTGGTCTTAATAGTTAAGTTTTCGGGCAGGGCAGTCTCATTTTTTGCCGGCATATAAATCGCGTAAATAGTATCGGGACCTTTGGCGGTATAGGCAATTTTTCCAATCTGAAAAGGCTCAACCGGAACAGTTTCATAGATAGCCTCCCCGTTGACATTTAGCCATCTTCCCATACCGGCCAGACGGTCATAGACAGCCGGTTCAAACTCCCCGGTACCTTTTGGACCAACACCAAGCAATAGATTTCCGCCCTTGGCAACGATCCCCACCAGTAGCTGTATCAGCTCTTTTGTCGATTTATAATTATCGCCGGGCACCCATCCCCAGGCACCTCCCATGGTGATACAGCTTTCCCAGGGTACCTTTGAGGCTTTATCCATTGTCTTCTGCTCCGGAGTCAGGTAATTCTCATATTCACCATAAACCCAACGATCAACAACGAGCATCCCAGGATTTGCTTTTCTTGCTTTTTCAGCGATCAGTTTCATATTGATATCCATATCGAAAGGATATTTGCAGAACTCCTCCACCCTCTTGGTAATCTTCGATTTCGGCATTACCCAGCAGCCATCGAGCCAGAGAATATCCACCTTTCCATATTCGGTAGTGACCTCATTGATCTGATTTTGAGTGTACTCCACAAATTTTTTCCAGCGGTCTGGGTATTTGGTGATATCATAGGTCGGATTACGATCCTTTGGCGGATAATAGGGCCACCAGAAATATGGGGAGGTCCAGTCGGGTTTCGAAAAATAAGCCCCAACGGCAAGACCTTCCTTTCGCGATGCCTCCATGATCTCTTTATAAACATTAGCCTTCGGATTTACCGAGAACGGACAAGCCTTGTCAGTAACCTTGAAATCGGTGTATTTGGTATCAAACAAGCAAAACCCATCATGATGTTTTGTACTGTAAATCATATATTTTGCACCGGATCCTTTAAACGCATGGGCCCATTTTTGCGGATCAAATTGCACGGGATTGAACTTCATCTTATTACCACGATAGTCCTGGGCATACTTATAATAATCATCATATCCGGGCCTGCCTACCCAATCTTCCGGGCAGAGTCCCCACGATTCGATTGTACCCTGTACCGAGTATAAACCCATATGGATCAGAAGTCCGAACTTATAACCCTGCCAGGCTTTCAGGCTTTCCATGACTTTGGGATCTTTCGGCCACACGTATGTTTCTTCCTCGGTTTGCGCAATGGCTCCGTTGGTCAGAATGCAACCAAGGAAGGCAGATACCAATAAAATTGCTTTCATAAAGAGTAGAGTTGGCAACTCTATAAAGTTGGCAACTTTTTTAGAATTATAATAACAGTTTAATTTATTGGCATTTGCGAAAATCAGGCCAAGTCAAATACACAACAAAATCCTACTATCGCATTGGATGTGTGGTATTTACAATATAAAGTTGGCATTTGTTATTATAGCAGATTGCAACATTTATCCTATTACATTGAAAATCAATGAAATTCTCAAATTGTGAATTTATTCTGCCTATTAATTTTTTTTATCATTCTAGTTTTAAAATACATACAATAATGGCCGAACAATTGCCAACTTTATAGAGTTGCCAACTCTATTTCTAAATGAAAGCAATTCACCTTCTGCAAACCTCACTCGTGCTGGTATTGCTGTTTGGAGGGTTATCTGTTATCCAGGCTCAAACTTCAGATAATTTCGACTATTTCATCAACAACTGGAACGTTGTAGGTCTCAAAGATTACCAGCGCGGAGCAAGGATAAGTCCCGAAAATACCGTATTTCTTGATGAATCTCACGGGACTGTTCAGATCAGGATTGGAGAAAAACTCAACCTCCTTAGCCGCAAACAGGGTAAGCTGGCGTATGACGGATGGATGCCCATCATGCTGGTGAATGCGGATGAAAATGGGATTCTTTATGAATTCACTATTTGGGCAACACCGATGCCGGACGTAAAGGACTGGCAAAAAGCCTTTGACTGGCCAACGGAAAGCGAGAATTTTGCAGTCTGGATTCGGTATAAAGTGACAAACTCCTCTGGAATTCCTGCCAAAGCAAGGATGCTTATCGATAAAGAACCAACTGGAACCTATGGAACCCATTATCTTGATATTCAACTAAAACCGGGCGAAACAATTAGTGCAGCCGCTCGTTTTCCTTTCTTTCCAGTAAAAGATCCATCTGCTTTGCTAAATGCCGATTATAAGGTTTGGCTCCAAAGGACTATCGACTATTGGAACGGCATGAAAAAATCAATCGCCTCGATCGAAGTCCCGGAGAAAAAAGCCAACGATGCACTTAAGGCAGCTCATGTTTGCCAAATGATTGCTAACGATCTTGGGGAAGTCCGCGGCGGGGAGGGTTTCTACGATGAGTTTTATATCCGCGACGGCGCATATCAGGTGATGGAACTGGAAGAGGCCGGTATGTGGGATGCCGTAAAAAAATCGGTTGAACTATATCTTCCCCGGCAGCGAAAAGATGGCCGGTTTGAATCACAAGCTGGTCAGTTCGACGCCAATGGGCAGGCTTTGTGGGTGCTATGGCAATATTACAAAATGTCGGGTGACAACGATTTCCTTGTCAGGGTTTATCCTGCCATGCGTAAAGCCGTTGACTGGACAATAAAAACACTTGGGGAAACACAAAACGATGCTGAATTTCCCGGTTTGTTACCCAAAGCCCTGGCTGACGGCGAATATCTGTGGGCGGGTAAAAATCACATTGTGGGATATGATTTCTGGAACCTCCGCGGAATGCTGGTTACAGCTGATGCAGCAAAAATATTGGGTAAAAATGATGAGGCTGCCGAATTGCTCAAGCAGGCTGACAAATACAGGCAATCCATTGATGCGGCGATGAAAAAGAATGGATTAAACCACTTTCCTCCCAGCTGGGAACTTGTGGGTACCCATTGGGGAAATACAGAAACCCTTTGGCCAACACCTATATTTCCAAAAAACGATCCACGGGTTACGAGTTTGGCCGACTTTTTACGATACGATTTTGCGGGCGGCTTTGTGGAAGGCACGATCCGGTGGATGGGCCTGCCCGGAGTTATCCATCCTTATATGGGAGCGTATACTACCATGACTGAGCTGAATCTCGGACATGATGAACGGGTAGTGCATGATTTCTACTGGACCCTCCTCCACTCCACCGCAGCGCACGCATTTCCTGAAGGCATCTTTTACAAAAGCAGGACGGCGTGGGGTAATACAATACCGCACGTTACCGGAGCCGGGAATTATGCGATCATGCTGCGCCACATGCTGGTTCATGAAGATGGAAACGATCTGCATCTTTTAAAAGCGATCCCCGACTGGTGGCTGGCCGATGGTCAGCATATCCGAATTGATCGGCTTCCAACCTGGTTCGGCAACATCTCACTTGAAATCACCGGTACAGCAAATGGCGTTGAAGTTAAACTCGTTGGGCCCGACAGGCAAAAGCCGGCTAGAATCATCCTTCACCTGCCCGATAACCGGCCCTTGATTAATTCCGTACCAGGGTTGATTGTTGAAACTCGTAAACCCCAGTCTGTCCGATGGGATTTCAAAAAAGTTGTCGACGATTATGAATCTTCCTTAGTCAAACCTGTAACAACGCTACGCTTTGGGGTAATGACCGATGTACACAAAGATATTATGCATGATGCTGATCAGCGGACCAAGGTGTTTATCAATGCGATGATTGAAGTAAATCCTGAATTTATTATCGAGTTGGGTGATTTTTGCCAGCCAATCGCCAAAAACAAAGAGTTTCTGAATATCTGGAATTCCTTCCCGGGTGAAAGATATTATGTGTTGGGTAATCATGATATGGATGGAGGATTCAGTCATGATTCCACAGTGGCATTTCTTCATGCAAAAGGACGATATTACTCCTTCGATAAAGAGGGATTTCACTTCGTGATACTCGATTGCAATGAAACAAACCCAGCACCCGACCGACAGGCTGGTTATGCCCATTTTGTGGGACACGATCAGCAGATGTGGTTGCAGAAGGAGATTGAAATCTCGAAATTTCCAACCATAATTTTCTCACATCAGCCATTGAACAGCGGTATCGAAAACTCGAAAATTATCCTGCAAATTATATCGGAATCCGGCAAGAAAAATCCGGCTGGCCATGTAATTGCCTGTTTTAACGGACATGACCATGCCAACCAGTTTAAGCAGATCGAAGGAATTTGGTTCTTGCAGATAAACTCAATGTCCTATGACTGGCTCGGTGAACAATTTGCACATAAGAGTTATCCTGATTCGGTGCTTGAGAAATATCCGGCGATTAAATTCACGGCACCTTACAAGGATCCTTTGTGGGCGCTGATTACCCTGTCATCAGATGGTAAAATCATCATCAGGGGGCGTAAAACAGATTACGTTGGCCCTTCTCCGATTGAGTTGAAACATCCTGGTAAGGGAGGCGGCATTCCGTTTTCCTCTGCTATCACCGACACTACATTATTATTCAGATAAAACCCTTTAAAATTAGATGACACGCCGCGAACGCCTGCTAAATACTCTCCGAGGTCAAAACGTCGACCGGCCTGCGGTATGTTTTTATGAGATAAATGG
This sequence comes from uncultured Bacteroidota bacterium, assembly GCA_903851365.1. Classification (GTDB taxonomy): domain Bacteria; phylum Bacteroidota; class Bacteroidia; order Bacteroidales; family UBA12481; genus UBA12481. The sequence continues at coordinate 62,275 of CAINOB010000038.1, read as the reverse complement.
TTACGATGAGAATCCCAAAGATCTGGATTCATTTAATATCTTTTCACATCCCTCCTGGCATCCACTGATCGACCTGGCCCGTGAACAAACCGACCGTATTGTCATGCGCGGGGTGGCATTTAAAGAAATCGCCCCGGATCCGATCGGGCATATTGCAACGGATAAAACCACCTTTCGTAATGGCAGCAGGTATATCAGGAGAATAGTTAAAGCGGGAAGCAAAAATCTAACCATGGAAACTCGGCAGGATCCGGATGTCAATACTATCTGGACAACCGAACCATTATTGAAAGATGTTCATGACCTGGATACGTTTCTCGAATTACCCGTTTTCGGGGCGGGGGAAACAGTCGATGCAGCGGCATTTCTGAAAGCAGAGGCTGATATCGGAGATACCGGGTTGGTGATGATTGATACTCCTGATCCGCTTTGCCTGGCAGCTCTGCTATTTGATATGAGTAATTACACTATGATCGCCCTCACTGAGCAGGAGCGTTTTCATCAGTTACTGGAGCGGTTCGCAGAGGTGCTGATTGCAAAAACCAATGAAGTCGCGAAGCTGCTCCCGGGAAGGCTTTGGCGAATTTATGGCCCTGAATTTGCCTCTCCACCTTATTTGCCCCCCTCGCTTTTCCACGAATATGTGTACCGCTATGTAAAGCCCATGATCGATATTATTCATCAGTCGGGGGGATACGCCAGGGTTCATTGCCATGGGAATATCAGGGATATTCTTGATGATATCGCCGCTATGGGTGCCGATGCCATTGACCCGATCGAACCGCCCCCTCAGGGTGATGTCGATCTTAAGTATGTCAGGGAAAAATACGGTCATCAGCTGGTTCTATTTGGCAATATCGAATGTGCTGATATTGAAAACCTTCCGACTCCAGATTTTGAAAAAAAGGTTATCCGGGCAATGCGTGAAGGAACAGCCGGTTCCGGGCGGGGATTTGTACTCATGCCGTCGGCTTCACCTTACGGCAGGATACTGGGAAATCAGGCACTGGAAAATTATCGGGCTATGGTGAGAATTGTTGTAAATTAGAAAAGTGAAACAAAAACGCGAAAAATCAGCGCTCGACGACCTGTACCTAGCTGGTGCATTACTTTTCACAGTGATGATTGCCGGTATTGTCGGGTATCGCCTGATTGAGGGGTACAGTTTTCTCGACAGCTTGTACATGGTCGTGATCACCCTGGCAACTATCGGATTTAATGAGGTTCATCCCCTCTCCGATCCCGGAAAATATTTTACGATTATCCTGATAGTATCCTCCTTCGGGATTTTCGGTTATGCAGTTTCTACCATTACCCGGTTTATTATGGATGGCAGATTCAAGGATTTTTACCAACTGAAAAAATTGCACAGAATGATCAAACATACAGACAACCATGTAATCGTATGCGGATACGGCAGGAACGGAAGCCAGGCTTGCCGTGAACTTTCACAACACGATCAAACCGTTCTGGTCATTGAGTTAAAGGAATCGGTGATTTCGAGAATCAAAGAGGATGGAATAAAATTATTTCTGCATGGTGATGCAACTCTCGACAGCGTTTTAGAAAACGCCGGCGTCAGAACCGCAAGAGCCTTAATTACAACATTACCCAGCGATGCGGATAATACCTTTGTTGTTCTGACTGCCAGGGACCTGAATCCTGATCTGACAATTATATCCAGGGCCTCAGGTAATTACAGCGATATAAAGTTAAAAAGGGCAGGTGCAAATAATGTGATTATGCCGGATAAGCTTGGCGGTATTCACATGGCGAAGCTTGTTGTTCAACCAGATGTGGTTGAGTTTATCGATAACATTTTACTTTTCGGAGGAACAAAAGTGCGCCTTGAAGAGATACACGGCAGCGAAATAAATGCCTGCTTTCTTGAATGGAGCATTGGAAATCTTCAGGCAAGCGCCGGCTCCGGAGCGAGCATTATCGGAATAAAAACGGCAAAAGGGGAATATCTTTATAATCCATCTCCTGAAGAAAGAATTACCTGTGATGACAAGCTATTTGTCCTGGGTACTGCTGACCAGATCGACAAGCTGAAATCCATCGTACAGGCGGGGATTGAGTAGAATCGCACATGATTTTTTACATTGGAATTCCCTCAAATATCATCTGGGAACAAAATCAACTATCGATATATGTTGTAATTTTGGTGCAAATACCTGAACTATGAAATTACCCAAGTCCGTAAATAACCGGTTATCCATAACCGGTGCCATTATTGCTTTCATCAGCCTGATGTTCATTCTGTTCCTATTCACATTAGGCATTTTCTTTCAGGAGGGGAGCTCCTATCTGGGTTTGTTTACTTACATTATTCTTCCGGCTTTCCTGATACTTGGTCTGATCATGATCCCGATAGGAATGGTCAGCAAGATGCGGAAAATGAAGCTCGGCCTCGAACCAGTAGTTGGGAAACCCTGGTTGATTGATTTCACTGACAAGCGTCATCGCAACGCCACATTCATATTTGCTGTTGGAACCGTTGTTTTGGTATTCCTCACCGGTATTGGAAGTTACGAAGCATTCAATTACACTGAATCGGTAAAGTTCTGCGGAACCACCTGCCATAAGGTGATGGAACCAGAACATACTGCCTATCAAGGTTCCGAGCATGCCAACGTGAGGTGTGTGGAATGTCACGTCGGCGAAGGTGCCGGTTGGTATGTAAGATCAAAAATGTCGGGCCTCCGTCAGGTTTGGGCAGTGCTCACCAACAGTTACAAGCATCCAATTGAGACTCCGATCAAGAATTTACGCCCGGCCCGCGAAACCTGCGAAAAATGCCACTGGCCTGAAAAATTCTATTCTCACAAGCTGGTTGCAGAAAAGCATTTTCTTGCTGATTCAGCAAACACGGAATGGGATATCGACCTGAGACTGAAAATTGCTGCATCACACAGTGCCCAAGGTAATACCGAGGGTATTCACTGGCACATCAATCCCAATATCAAAATTGAATATATCGATCCGAAAGATAACCGGCAGGCTCTTCCCTGGGTAAAAAGCACCAACAAGCTCACCGGTGAAACCATTGTTTATCAGGATACCGAAAACCCGATTTCTGATTCAGCTCTCCGTGCCGTTAAGCCGCGCACCATGGACTGCATGGACTGCCATACGCGCCCATCACACAAATACCGTTCACCAAGTGTTTTTGTTGATAATGCCATAGCTGCAGGCGATATTCCTGTGACTTTGCCAATGATCAAAAAAATTGCAATGGATATCCTCACTCCTGCCTGGGCCGACCGTAAAATTGCTCAGGATACCATCAGGAAATATGTCGAAAACTATTACAAAACCACCTACCCGGCTATTTTCACCAACAAGAAAGCTGATATCGACAAAGCAATTGCAGGTATGCTTACCGGCTATTCAAAGAATATTTTTCCCGAGATGAAAGCCACCTGGGAAGCTTATCCTGACCATATCGGTCATATGGAAGCCAATGGATGTTTCAGGTGCCACAACGGCAAACACACCAGTTCCACAGGAAAAACGATATCACAGGACTGCAATCTCTGCCATAACATAATGTTACAGGGAACTCCGGGCAAACAGGAAGTTGCACCTTTTAATGGATCGCTGAAGTTCAACCATCCGCAGGGTGACGAATCCTGGAAAGAGATGGCTTGTATCGAGTGCCACAAAAAACTATACTAACCTCCTACCACCGCCTCGATTCCGAACTCCTGAAAAATACGGATGGTTTGTTCGATCTCCTCAGCCGATGGTTCTTCCATGCCATCACCATCATAATCCTGGCCAAGTTTTCCATATTTATGTATGGCGATATTATGATATGGCAGCAAGCTGACCAATTTTCTTGCTCCCGGGAGTGCTGCAATAAATTCGGCTGATTGCCTGATATTTGACTCATCAGCATTAACCCCTTTAATCAGAGGTATCCTGATATTGATATTTGCGCCTGAACTAGCAAGGATTTTCAGGTTCTCCAATATCTTTTCATTGGTAACACCGGTGAATTTTTTGTGCCTCTGCGGATCCATCATTTTGAGATCATACAGGAAAAGATCAGTCCGTTTTGCCACCTCAAGCAAGGTTTCTGTTTTACTTAAACCAGTCGTATCTACCGCGCAGTGAATCCCTTCGCTGCCTAATGCATCAAGCAATTCAATCAGAAAATCCGATTGCATCATCGGTTCGCCTCCGGATATAGTAACCCCTCCAGCCGACTGATCCATCATCACAGTTTCACGTCTGATTCTCTTCATGATATCCTCTACCGTAACCTTCGACCCCGACATCTCCATCGCCTTTGTGGGGCAGACTTCTGCACAGATACCGCATAAATCACACAAATCAGTATTTGTAATAATACCGTCGGAGGTAAGAGTTAACGCCTTCACCGGGCAGTTTTCCACGCAGGTTTCGCAGCCGATGCACTTTGACTTCGAATATAATTTCTGCAGATGGGGCGATATCCCTTCCGGATTATGGCACCAAACACAGCTCAGCGGGCAACCTTTCAAAAAGATCGTTATTCGGATACCCGGACCATCATTGATGGAATATGGCTTGATGTCGAAGATTAGAGCGTTTGCCAAGTTCTTAAAGGTTGAGATTCCAAAAAATTAATTTCGAGGTATGGGACGGGGTCCCCGCTTTCGCAGGGATGACAACTCTCCGAGGGAGATTCGATCATTTGCACATTGTCACATTATCAAATTTGCAAATTAAAATGCCGCATTTTGCGTCCGGTCGATTACCTCCTGCTGCAGATCTTCGTTCATATCATTGAAGTAATCACTATATCCAGCCATACGAACCAGAAGATCCTTGTATTCCTCCGGGTGCTTCTGCGCCATTAATAAGGTTGCCGTGTCAACAATATTAAACTGGACATGGTGACCGCCGAGCGTGAAATAACTCCTGATCAGCTGTCCAAGCCGGGTAATATCCTGCTCCCGCTTCAGCAAGCTGGGTAAAAATCGCAAGTTGAGCAGTGTGCCTCCCGATTTTGTCTGATCGAGTTTAGATAAGGAGCGTATCACCGCTGTCGGACCGTGAGTATCACATCCATGTGAAGGCGAAGTGCCATCTGATATTGATTTCCCTGCAAAACGACCATTCGGGGTTGCACCCATCACCTTGCCAAAATAGATATGACAGGTAGTGGAAAGCATGTTCAAATGGAAAGTCTCCCCTTTAGTATTGGGTTTTCCGTCGATAGTTTTATAAAGATCATTATACACTCTCAAAGCGATTGAATCGGCATATTCATCATCATTTCCGAAGAACGGGGTACGGTTCAGAATAAACTGGCGCAGCTTTTCTTCACCTTTAAAATTCTTAGCTACAGCTGCCAGAATTTCGTCCATCGTATGTGTCTTATCTTCAAAAACATGCTTTTTCAAAGTAGTCATACTGTCGGTCACAGTACCCAACCCAGTGCATTGAATGTAGTTGGTATTGTAACGAGGACCCCCATTATAATAGTCCCTGCCTTTTTTGATGCAATCATCGATTACTACCGACAGGAAAGGTGCCGGGGCATATTTGGCAAACATGCGATCGATATAATTGCTGACCTTGACTTTTTGATCGACAATGAAGTTGAGCTGCTTCATGAAAGCCTCATAGAGTTGCTCGAAATTCGTGAAATCACGGGGATCGCCACAATCAATACCAGCTACTTTACCGGTTACAGGATCGATTCCGCGATTTAATGTGACCTCAAAGACCTTTGGAACATTGAGATAACCCGTGAGCAGGAAAGCTTCTTTTCCAAAAGCGCCAACTTCGATACAACCGCTGCATCCGCCTTCGCGGGCATCGGTAATGGTTTTTCCCATGCCCACCATTTCCATGATATAGATATCCGGATTGAACACCGATGGATATCCATGACCTTGGCGAATTACATGGCAAGCAGCATTCAGAAAACGGTCCGGAGTTTTGGTGCTTATATGCACCGAATTCCCAGGTTGCAGGATGTGGAGTTCCTCCACAACCTCCAGCAAAATATAAGAAACTTCACTTACCCCATCGGAACCATCGGATTTTACCCCGCCGATATTGATATTTGTAAAATCATTATAAGTACCACTCTCTCTGGCTGTTATGCCTACTTTCGGCGGAGCGGGATGATTATTCACCTTCACCCAGAAGCAGGATATCAATTCCTTTGCTTCATCGCGGGTGAGTTTTCCTTCAGCTACTTCTTTCTCATAAAATGGTGCCAGATGCTGATCAAAATGTCCCGGATTCATGGCATCCCATCCATTCAGTTCGGTAATGGTGCCCAGATGAACAAACCAGTACATTTGAATGGCTTCCCAGAAATTTCTTGGCGCATGTGCCGGCACCCACCTGCAAACCTCAGCGATCCTCAAAAGTTCCTGCTTCCTGGCAGGATTCTTCTCGCTTTGTGCTTTTATTTCTGCTACCTCAGCATGCCGGTTAGCAAACACGATTACAGCATCGCAGGAGATATCCATCGCCTTAAGCTCCTCAGCTTTATCGGTAGCTTCGGGATCATTCAGATAATCAAGTGAATCAAGATGTGCCTTGATATCTCTTTTAAAATCCAGCATCCCTTTGCGATAAATCTTTCCGTCTAAAACAGTATGCCCCGGGGCCCGCTGTTCCATAAATTCAGTAAACAGTCCAGCTTCATAAGCTTGGCGCCACTCATCGGGCACATGATTAAATATCCGTTCACGCATGGTACGTCCCTGCCAATAAGGAATGACCTCTTTTTCATATACCTCGATATCCTCAGGAGCCACATGGTAACGTTGCTGATCACGTGTATTAAGCACATGAAAATCTTCGACTGAATGACAGGTTAACTCCGGAAAGGTTGGCACCGCCTTTGGTTTTGGGCCACGTTCCCCGACAATCAGTTCATCGTCGCCCAGATAGATGGTTTTCTTTTCGCAATGATCCAGAAATTGAAGGGCCCGCATTACCGGAACCGAATATTTTCCGTTGTTGGCTTTGTAAAATTCCGTTTGATGCAATGCACGCTCGATGGTGATTGAAGGTTCCGTTTCGAAACTGATTTTACGGAGCCGTTGAACCCGTTCATTCATACCGGGGCCTATCACATTGGATTTCGGAATGTAAAAATTGCCCTCAGCATTGGGTTGGCGCTCTGGATGCAGGGTAGTTTCGATATCATGTTGTTGTTTCATCGGATAAATTCTTAGTTTGGAACAGGGTCCCGTTTTTCAACGGGATGACAGAAAAGGGATTTGTAGTTAGGTTGACTTGGTGAAACTCCGCTTTCGTCGGGATGACAAGGCTATCGACCGAAGTCTGTTGATCAGACCATCAGGCAGTTGTAAAGGCAACGGTATGCCTTGAGAAGGGTGCTATGGTAGTACGTTGTCATTTCATTGCAAAGGTATTACAAATACCGATTACATGCAAAAAGGTTTCCAACATGGTTGGTTTAACTCACTTTAACATCTAAAATCTCTTTACCATTTAGCATTTTTCATATCTTTCGATCATAAAACAAATCCTTTAAACAATATGAAAAGACTTACATCACTATTTTTAGGTATTGCCTTGTTATTCAGCTTGTCGGCAAGGGCCGATGAGGGGATGTGGCTTCTTCCGCTTATTCAGAAAATGAATATTGGCAAGATGACCCAACTGGGCCTTCAGCTCACCGCTGAAGATATTTACAGCGTGAACCATTCAAGTTTAAAAGACGCTATCCTGATTTTTGGCGGCGGCTGTACAGCTGAAGTGGTATCACCACAGGGACTCGTTCTCACCAATCATCATTGCGGCTATGGTTCGATCCAGGCTCACTCAACGGTTGAACACGATTACCTTACTAACGGATTCTGGGCCATGAGCAAGGGTGAAGAGCTCGTCAATCCAAACCTCTCAGTTACATTTCTGGATTACCTCCAGGATGTAACCGCCAGGATCAATGCCAAACTTAACGACGGTATGAGCGAAGCCGACCGTGCCACAGCCATACGCGACGAATCACAGAAGATTCAGTCGGAAGTTAAAACTGACAAATTCCATTCTGCAAGGGTTTCCGCTTATTTTGGTGGTAACCAATTCTACCTTTTGGTTTATACCCAGTATCGTGATATCCGGTTAGTTGGAGCTCCACCAAGTTCAATCGGGAAATTTGGCGCTGATACCGACAACTGGATGTGGCCTCGTCAGACTGGTGACTTTTCAGTATTCCGTATCTATATGTCACCGGACGGAAAACCGGCTGATTATTCAAAAGATAACGTCCCTCTCAAACCAAAATACTTTCTGCCGGTATCGGTAAAAGGATTAAAAGAGGGTGATTATACCATGATCATGGGTTATCCGGGAAGGACCACCCGCTATATGACCTCATTTGAAGTGGAAGATGTACTGAAATATCTGCATCCGAACCGTATCAAGATCCGCGACGTAAAGCAGAAAATCATGCTGGCCGATATGCTGGCCGATCAGAAAGTTAAGATCCAGTATTCATCAAAATACTCCGGCTCAACCAACTATTATAAAAACTCTGTTGGTCAGGAAGCCGCTTTGAAACGCCTGAAAGTTGCCGAACAGAAAAAAGAACTGGAAACTCAGTTTACCAAATGGATCGCACAGGATCCGGCCCTGCAGAAAAAATATGGTGAAGCACTGAATCTCATTAAAAATTCAATCGAGGGTCGCGCTCCATATAATAATGTCAGCCAGTATTTTTCAGAATGTTTCCAGCAGGGATCCGAAATTATCGGTTTCGCTGGTCAACTCGGTGGTGCACTGTCCAGCATCTGTGCTGAAAAAGACCCCGCCAAACAAGCAGAATCCGCTAAAACTTTGAAAAACAACCTGTCCGGTCTATTTAAAGATTATAACATGCCTACCGATAAAAAAGTAACGGCTGCCATGTTCGAACTTTTCTGCAAAGACATTCAGGATCAATACAAACCAGATATTTATGATCTGATCAACAAAAAATTCAAAGGCTGCGGTGTTGATTTCTCAGCTAAGATGTTCGAAACATCGATTTTCTGCGACCAGGCCAAAATTGAAGCTTTCCTCGATAAGCCAAGCCAAAAAGTTCTGGACAAAGACCTTGCCTACATGGCTTCAAAATCGATCAATAAAAAGAGCATGGAAATTCGTAATGAACTTACAAAATTCATGTCTGATCTAGCTAAAGGCCAGCGCCTTTGGATCGATGGCCTCATGGCTATGCAGAAAGACCGTGTTTTTTATCCGGATGCAAACTCAACCATGCGGTTGTCCTATGGCAATGTTAAATCCTATGATCCAATCGATGCTGTTCATTATAAATTCTTTACCACTCTCGATGGCGTAATGCAGAAAGAAGTTCCGGGTGACTGGGAATTCGATGTTCCTGCAAAACTTAAGGAGCTGTACAAGGCAAAAGATTATGGTATTTATGGCGAAAACGGTGTAATGAAGATTGGATTTATCTCCAATAACGATATTACCGGAGGAAACTCAGGATCACCAGTGCTGAACGCTAAAGGCGAACTGGTTGGACTGGCATTCGACGGCAACTGGGAAGCCATGAGCGGCGACGTTTCTTTCGAACCCGATCTGCAGCGCACCATCAGTGTTGATGTCCGTTATGTACTTTTCATCATGGATAAGTATGCCGGAGCAAAACATCTGGTAGATGAGATGACGCTTACCTACTAAGGCAAAGGGCAAGTAGGCAAAAGGGCAGAAAGTAAAGCCCAAAGTATAAAGAAAGAAGGCTGAAGGGGAAACTCTTCGGCCTTTCTTCTTAACCACGGGTTAAAACCCATGGCTATTAATAGCGCCCCTTGTGCCTTAAGTTCTATCTTTGTAAAATGAAAATCAGTATCGTCGATATCCTCTCCATATTCATGGTTCTCTTTGCCGTGATTGATATATTCGGAAGCATTCCTATCATTTTGAGTATTAAACATAAAGGCGGAAAAATCAAGGCCGGTCAGGCTACACTTGTTGCATTTGCCGTATTATTGCTTTTCCTGATCGTCGGGGAAAAAATGCTGGGACTGTTCGGTGTCGATGTATCATCATTTGCTATCGCCGGTTCCTTCATCATTTTCATTATAGCATTTGAAATGATCCTCGGTCATGATTTTTTTAAGCATGATACTCCCGAGGGTGCGTCGATCGTGCCTATCGCTTTTCCTCTGATCGCCGGTGCAGGATCCATTACCACCCTGATCTCCCTTCGATCGCAATATGATCATATTAATATCATTATCGCTCTGGTAATGAATATGGTTGTGGTTTACGTAGTGCTGAAGGCCACCTACCGATTCGAGCGGTTTCTCGGACCAACCGGGCTGATGATATTGAAAAAGTTTTTCGGAATTATCCTGTTGGCAATCGCCATCAGGCTCTTTGTTTCAAACACCGGGATCAAAATCGGCGCCGTTCATTAAGCATAAGATCAACCCAGGTCCGACAATTTCGATAACAGGCGCATATCAAGGATTTCCAGCATCTTACCATCAAGGCTGATAATATTCTCGTTCCTCAGTTCGGTCAATAATCTAACCGTATTTTCTTCAGATATTCCGCTCAGACTCCCCAGATCCTTTCGAGTAATAGGTAAAGTGAATTTTGGCCCGCCGTAAAACTCCGATAGATAGATCAGGCTCTCGGCTACCCTGCCCCTGATATTTTTTTGATTGAGGGTAATAATCTTTTTCATGATCATCGAAACCGATCGGCCAAATGCCTGGTTTAATTTCAATAAAAGATCATGATCCTCCAGATAAAGCTCCTTAACATAATCAAGATCAACCATGCAAACCCGCGCATCTTCAATAGCCGTAACAGAATAGGAATAGTGCACACTTTCGAAAAATGACAATAGCCCGATATAGGACGGGGGTTTCATGAGATACAAAATGATATTCCGTTCATTGATCCCCTCAATATAAAGTTTGGCTGTACCTTCCACTAAATAGATGGCATGAGTGACCGGGCTACCCTGCTTGCAGATTTTTTCATGCCTCTTGAAGTTGGCATGAATAGCCCTTGCCTCGGAAAATGATTGTCCCGAATGCCTGATGGCAACAGACAGATCGCATTTGAGCGGACAATCCTGACAGGAAACCTTACTCGTGACTTTCATAGGCAGGTATTTTCTCAAATTTACCTGATTTTTTTAAGGTTTTATGGTCAACCTGAATTGTATTTTTGCCGTGAATTCTCTAACAATACCCCATGAAAAGCCTCTGTACCATTCTCCTCCTCCTCTTTATCATCCTCGATGGCAAAAGTCAGGAGGCGCCCAAAGCTCCGGCTTTTGGGATCAAATTATCCGGATATATAAAGACTGATGTGATGTATGATACCCGCCAATCCAGTGCATCCAACGGTTTACGCGAGGGACATTTTTATCTGTATCCGGATAATGTATCCTTAAGTGCAGATTCTCTTGACCTGAACGCAAGTCCTTCATTTCATATTCTCAGCATTCAAAGCCGCCTGCATGCCGATGTTACTGGTCCGGATGCTTTTGGAGCCAAAACTTCGGGCGTTCTGGAAGCAGAATTTTTCGGCACCAGCGAGGCTGACATGAACGGATTCCGCTTACGGCATGCCTATACCCGTCTGGATTGGAAAAACACTTCCCTCCTGATCGGGCAAGCCTGGCATCCGATTTTCCCGACGGAATGTTTTCCTGGGACAATAAGTTTCAACACCGGTGCACCTTTTACGCCATTTGCCCGAAATCCCCAGGTTAAACTTACCCAGCGATTTGGAAAAGTAAGCGCCATTCTCACCACCTATTCGGAGCGGGATTTCATGGGCACAGGGGAAGACGGTACGAGTAATAAATACATGAAGAATAGTGGGTTGCCACCTATGAACCTTCAGTTTCGGTTTCAGCTCGCTAAATCCGGACTCCTTTTTGCCGGAGTCGATTTCAAGACCATTCGTCCCGAACTAAAAACAACGGCTAACTACCATACCGATGAAGATCTGGAAAGTCTTTGTGGATTTGCCACAATAAACTTTAAAACCAAACCGGTGACTTTCACGGCCATGGCAGCCTATATGCAGAATGCGACCGATATGCTTATGATTGGCGGTTATGCGGTTGCTGAAGTAACTGATCCATTGAAGGCAATAAAAACTTACACCAACCTGAACACTTTTTCCAGTTGGTTCGATATTACCACGAACGGCACAAAATTCCAGGCCGGTTTATTCGGTGGGTACAGTAAAAATCTCGGAGCCGGGACAACTATTACAGGGCCGGAATTTGGCCGGGGAACCAATATCGATTACCTGATGCGGATATCTCCGAGGGTCCAGTTTATCAGCGGGAAAACAACTATTGCCGGTGAGTTTGAAACCACCACCGCTGCTTATGGTACAATACAGTTGGATGGAACCGTAATCAATGCCAAACCAGTAACCAACTTCAGGGTTCTGGTCGCCGCATATTACAGATTCTGAAAAAAAGTTATCTTTGCCCCCGCATCAGGAGCCCTGGAGATGGGGGCACCAACCGAGCACAAAAGCCGCGGTGGTATAGAATGCGGGCCGTCTGGTCAAAATAAATGTTTTCAGACAATCCCGAATAAACCCGATGCAAAAAGCGTATTAATTAAAACTTTTTGCACCATGAGTAAAGTAAAAAACTTCTTGTTTACGAGCGAATCCGTGAGTGAAGGTCACCCGGATAAAGTTGCGGATCAGATTTCAGACGCCCTTCTGGACGCCTATCTTACGCAAGATCCAAATTCCCGTGTAGCCATTGAGACTATGGTCACCACCAATCGTGTGGTTCTCGCAGGTGAGGTTGGATCAAAAACCCGCGTGGATCATGATTCCATTGCCCGCAAAGTAATTAATGCCATCGGATATGACCATCCCGGACTCGGATTTGATGGACATACCTGCGAAATCACCAACCTCATTCATGAGCAGTCGGGCGATATTGCCAATGCAGTTTTGAGGGAGGATCCTGAAAACCAGGGTGCCGGTGATCAGGGTCTGATGTTTGGCTATGCCTGCTCCGGAACAGAAACATTGATGCCGCTGCCCATCGACCTGTCGCACAGGCTAATGAAGATTCTGGCTGAAATTCGTCGCGAAGGACATGAAATGACCTATCTCCGTCCGGATGCCAAATCACAGGTGACTATTGTTTACGACGATCAGAATAATCCCGTGGCAATCGATACAATCCTGGTTTCGACCCAGCATGACCCCATGAACGGTCTTGAAAATGTTGATCAGTTTATAAAAAAAGATATTGCACGCGTTCTGATCCCGCGCCTGCTGGATTCCTTATCTGAAGCCAATCGTTCCTTGTATTCGTCTTTAACAAAACTGCTGGTTAATCCTTCAGGACTATTTGTTACCGGCGGTCCCGACGGGGATACCGGGTTAACAGGCCGCAAGATCATTGTCGATACTTACGGCGGCTGGGCCCGTCACGGCGGAGGTGCTTTCTCCGGCAAGGATCCATCGAAAGTTGACCGCTCAGGTGCTTATGCAGCCAGATATATAGCCAAAAACCTGGTGGCAGCCGGAATATCCTCTGAAATTGAGGTTCAGCTGGCTTATGCCATTGGTCAGGCCGATCCCGTATCTGTTTCGGTTAACACTTTTGGAAAAGAGCAGACAAACCTGAAAGCAAAGGATCTGGAACAGTTAGTGAGGGAAAACTTCCCACTGCGTCCTTACCATATTATCCGTGAACTCGCACTGAAAAATCCGATTTATCAGCAGACCGCTTCCTATGGGCATATGGGCAGGAATAGCTTTGTCACCAATGGGATCAAGTACTTTCCTTGGGAGGAGATAAGGTCGCTTCGCTCCTAATTGGTTCGCCTTCGGCTCACTAATTGGCTCCCTTCGGTCGCTAAATATGCCGTTTCACTCGCTAATTATTTTTAAATTAGCGAGGCGCCAGCCGAGCATAATTAGTGAGCGCAGCGACCTCTTAGCGCGAAGCGCCTATTAGTGAGCCGAAGGCGAACCTTTTAGTGAGCGAAGCGAACTTATTTGTGAGCCGCAGGCGAACCAATTACATATTTATGAAGAAGCTCATCATCGTCATTTCACTCTGCCTTTTGCCAAGGTTACTTCCAGCACAATTGTACAAGGATAAGACAACCCCAATTGAATCGCGGGTGGCGGACCTTATCGGAAAAATGACGCCGGAGGAAAAGTTCTGGCAGCTGTTTATGATCCCGGGTGATTTATCCATCGGGAAGGATAAATTGAAACAAGGAATCTTTGGATTTCAGATTTCAGCCGAGGGAAAGACCACCGATGCTACGGGCCAGCTGTTAACCTATGCAGCTGGCGCTTCAGCAGCCGAAACAGCCATCAAGATAAATGAGATTCAACGATTTTTTATCAATGAATCCCGCTTGGGAATTCCAATCATTCCCTTCGATGAATCGTTGCACGGACTTGTCAGGCAGGGAGCAACATCTTTCCCTCAATCCATAGGCCTTGCTGCTTCTTTTGATATTCCCCTGATGCATAAGGTATCTGCAGCTATTGCAGCTGAATGTAAAACCCGTGGACTCAGGCAAATATTATCGCCAGTCATCAATATGGCTACGGATGTTCGCTGGGGCCGTGTGGAAGAATCCTATGGCGAAGATCCCTTCCTGACCGCTGAAATGGCTGTTGCCTACGTCTCGGAATTTGAAAAAATTGGTGTTATCACTACCCCTAAACATCTGATTGCCAATGTCGGTGATGGCGGTCGGGATAGCTACCCCATCCATCTGAATGAAAGATATTTACGAGAAATACACCTCCCACCTTTCGATGCTGCCATTAAAAGAGCCGGCATGTTAAGCGTGATGACCTCGTATAATTCGCTCGATGGACAACCTTGCTCGGCGAATAACTGGCTGCTGAACACTTGGTTAAAAGGAGAAGAGAAGTTCCGGGGATTTGTGATTTCGGATGCCAATGCTGTTGGTGGCGCTAATGTCCTTCATATGACTGCAAAGGAATACTGGGAATCAGGCGCCGAAGCTATAAAAAATGGCCTGGATGTGATTTTCCAGACCTCATATGATCATAGCTCACTGTTTATAAAGCCTTTTCTCGACGGGACCATTCCGGTTGATATCATAGATAGGGCGGTAGCCCGGGTGTTGCGTCAGAAGTTCGAACTTGGATTATTCGATAACCCCTATGTGGATCCCAAGCTGGCTGAAACCACCAATGGAAGTCAGGAGCACCGTGCTTTAGCATTGGAAGCCTCAAAAAAATCAATTGTATTATTGAAAAACGACGGAAGCACTTTACCGCTCTCAAAGAACCTGAAAACGATCGCAATAATCGGACAGGATGCCATGGAAGCCAGGCTCGGTGGATACAGCGGGCCGGGATGCAACAAGGTATCCATATTTGAAGGCATAAGGCAGAAGGCAGAGGGCAAAAATCAGGAAAAAGTCACAAGCATAAAGACACAAGTCATTTATGCTAAGGGGTGCGGTCGTGAAGCGGTGGAGTATTTGCCTGTGCCTGCAGAGTTTTTGTCCAATACCACTGAGGAAGCAACGGTAAACACCATAGCTTCGGAGACCGGCGGTCTGAAAGGGGAATATTTTGATAATATAACGTTATCGGGAAAGCCTGTTATGACAAGATCCGACAAGCAAATACGGTTTCAATGGACCCTGTTTAGCCCGGATCCGGCGAAATTACGAAACGACTTTTTTTCTGTTCGATGGACAGGTAAGTTGATGTCGCCAAGAACCGGTAAATATAAAATCGGTATCGATGGAAATGATGGGTATCGATTGTATATCAACAATAAACTGTTTATTGATAACTGGATAAAAAAGGGCCGCCAGACGCTGACCGTTGATTATGATTTTGTCGCTGGTAAAATATACGACCTTAAGATTGAGTATTACGAACCGACAGGAAACGCATGGTTCGCACTTATTTGGAATGTTTTCGTTAAAAATGATTGGCAAAAGGAAATCGATGAGGCAGTTACAGTGGCTTCAAAATCCGATGCCGTAATTCTGGCGGTCGGCATCGAAGAGGGCGAATTCCGCGATCGCGCTTCTCTTGCCCTTCCGGGTCACCAGGAGGAACTAATCAAGAAAGTTGCTGCCACCGGTAAGCCTCTGGTGGTGGTAATTGTGGGTGGAAGTGCGGTAACTATGAGCAACTGGCTCGATAAAGTACCTGCAGTTTTAGATGTCTGGTATCCGGGTGAAGTTGGCGGTGAGGCCATTGCCGATGTAATCTTCGGAGATTATAACCCGGCAGGCAGATTGCCCGTCACTTTTCCATTATCGGAAGCTCAGCTGCCCCTGGTTTATAACCACAAACCTACGGGTCGTGGCGATGATTATAACAACCTTACCGGTCAGCCATTATTCCCTTTTGGATACGGCTTAAGCTATACAACATTTGAGTATGCTGATATTAAACTGGATAAACCTGAGATTAAAGCTGGCGAGTCAACAAGGGTTCATTTCAAAATCACTAATACCGGCAAATTCGACGGCGATGAAGTTGTTCAGCTTTACCTGCGTGACCAGATCGCTTCAGTTGCCCGCCCGGTTATCGAACTTAAAGGATTTCAACGTATTCACCTTAAAAAGGGGGAATCCGCTGATGTCGCCTTTGATATTACTCCAGAAATGCTTTCGATGCTTGATAAAAACCTCAAAACAGTCATCGAGCCGGGTGAATTTCGATTAATGGCGGGCAGTTCATCACGGGAGATTAAAGTTGCCGCGACGCTGACGGTAGGGAGTGACAAGTGACGGGTGACAGGTGACAAGCGCCGCAAAACAATCGTAGAAGAAGATCGGTGGACGAACGCAGGATCGAAAGAAGTCAGAGATTCTTCACCCCCCTGACTTCTTCGCTTTATAGCCTTCAGTAGCCAGTATCAGCATAATCTTTTCGCGGAAGTCCCCTTGAATAAGGATTTCCCCGTCTTTGGCCGTACCGCCCACGCCGCATTTTGTTTTAAGCAGCTTACCGAGTGATTCTAAATCCTCAGTGCTACCGGTGAATCCGGTGATCAGGGTCACCGCTTTTCCTTTGCGATTTTTCTTATCGAGCTGAACAATAAGCTTCTGCTGATTGGCCGGAAGTGTATCAGGTTCAGCCTGTTCATCTTTATCATATTTAAAATCGGAATTCGTTGAGTAAACGACTCCAAGCCGATCTTTCCAGTCTTTAGCCATCGGTTTTGTTTTTTACAAATGTATCTGAGATTTGTAACTAATGGTAAATTCACACGTCATATATTTAAACTAAACCGATGTTCAAACTTCAGCTGAAGCTTGCGCTGCGACATCTTTACAGGCATAGATCGTTTACGTTTATCAACCTGATCGGACTATCGCTGGGCCTCGCAGCATTCATCTATGTTCTTATCCTCGTTACCCACGAAACCAATTTTGATAATTTCTATCCCGACAGTAAAAGCATCTACCGGGTAACTTCCACTTTGGTCAATGGCGACCGGCGTATGTCGAGCGGGTTCTGCAATGCACCTGTCGGACCCGCTGCAGCTGCGGAGATTCCCGGCATTAAATCTTTCTGCAGGGTATCAGCCGAAAGTCAGCAAAAGATTCTGATCGGATCAGATAACATGACCACAAACCGATTCCGTTATGTAGACTCCGATTTCTTTACATTTTTTGGCTTCAAATTAATACAAGGCTCTCCCGATCAAGTACTTAATCACCCGGGCAGCTTGGTTATTTCTAAGTCAGAGGCAACCCGCTTGTTTGCATCCAAAAATCCAATGGGCCAGGTGGTAAAAACGCCCGAGGGTATGGAGTTTGTAGTCACCGGTGTTGCTGAAAATCCACCGGCCAACAGTCACCTTGTCTTTGATGCAGTAGCCTCCTATCTGTCTCTGGAGAACCACCCCGGGATTTACCTTTCATGGGATGGCGGCTGGACATTTTTGACCTACTTGCGGTTAAACCAGAGCATCGACAAGGATCAACTTGTTTCCAAATTTCCCGCCTTTCTCGAAGAAAAGATCAATAAGAAATACCGGTCGGCCGGATGGGAAATGTCCCTGGCCCTGCAGCCCATCAGGGAGGTCCACCTCAACAGCCATCTTGATAATGACTGTCCGACCAACCGAAGCAAAATGAACCTCTTGATTATAAGCACAATAGCATTTTTAATTCTGATTCTGGCGATCATCAATTACATCAATCTTTCTACTGCTATCGCCCTTACCAGGATAAAAGAAACGGGAATGCGTAAAATCATGGGCGCTGCAGGCTCCCAGATCAGGGCCCAATTACTGGCAGAATCCGTTGTTCTTTCACTCATTTCAGGGGTTATCTCGATAATCCTCCTGATGAGCTTTTATCCAATGTTGAACCAATTTACGAGATCAGAATTTTCGTTGAAGGATGCCCCGATCCTCGTGTTTGCCATAAGCCTTTTTGCCTCCCTGTTTACCGGTTTTATTGCAGGGTCAGGTCCTGCCTGGCTCCTCGGTCGTCAAAAAGCAATGTCCGGCATTCAAAAATCAGTCATGGGCAAGCAGCAATATTTTCGTAATGGACTGGTGGCTTTCCAGTTTTTTGCAGCCGTTGTCCTGATCGGAACCCTGATTCTGATGCAAAAACAGAATAGCTTTATCGGAAGCATGGATCTGGGATTTGATCACCATTCTGTTGGCAGCATGAATGTCAGCAAAGGTTTTGAATTAAAGGATGTAGGAAGGATCACTGACGAGCTCCGGAAATTGCCTGGCATTACGACAGTTTGTGTATCCAGCGAAATGCCTGGAGCCGGATTAACCAGCAACGGATATGCACTGGAAGGAAAAGAAAATATCGAGCTTATTGGAACCATTTATACGGATGAGAATTTCCTGGATTGTTATGGTATCAAGTTAAAAAGTGGCCGTAATTTCAGAGGAACAAATGCATCCGATGCAAGCGGGTTCCTGGTTAATCAGGCACTGGTGGATTTTGCCGGCTGGACTGATCCCATCGGAAAAAAGATAAAGAGGAATCAGCCTTTTGAGGTCATTGGCGTAGTCGAGAATTTCCATTTCTCTTCTCTGTATGAACCCGTTACCCCATTAATCATATCTGTCAATCCAAAAAGCGACAGCTGGAGTTATTACTATGTCAATGTCAAATACAATACCACGGATGTTGCAGGATTAATGAATAAGATAAGGGGAGTCTGGGAAAGAACGATGCCCGAACAACTTTTTGAATTCCGGTTTCTCGATGATTATCTGGCGACCAATTATCAATCGCTGGGACAAAATCAGAAGATGATCACCCTATTCTCATTGCTCGCCATGATGATTTCAGCCATTGGGTTATTTGGACTATCAGCTTTCATTACGGTGAGCCGGCGCAAAGAGATCGGTATCCGAAAAGTTAACGGGGCCACCAGTGCGCAAATCATGGTCCTGTTAAATTACAGGATGGTTCGTTGGGTCCTGGCAGGATTTATTGTTGCCATACCTGTTGCTTATTACATTATGAACCGATGGCTACAGGCCTTTGCTTATAAAACATCGGTTTCATGGTGGATATTCCTTGCTTCAGGGGCCCTGGTAATATTTGTTGCCATTGCCACCGTTTCCTGGGAATCGTTCAGGGCCGCCCGGCGCAATCCAGTTGAAACGCTCAGGTACGAATGATTGATTCCGACTGAGGACCCCTTCCAATCTCATCGCTGGTTTTATCTGCCAATCTGGCCATAAATCCTTTCTGGCAAACAAATTGATGCCTAATTAAGTGTATTAATTTGTAGGGATATGAATCTTAATAATTTTACTATTAAAGCCCAGGAAGCTATCCAACAAGCGTTTACGATAGCCGAAGGGAACCAGCATCAGGCTGTCGAAAGTGGACACCTGTTGAGAGCACTATTTACCGAAGCTGAAGATGTTACGCGTCATCTGCTTGAAAAAATATCAGTAAATCCGGCGACCGTAGAATCGGCGGTAGACCGTATCATTCATCGTTATCCGAAAATTGTGGGTGGCGAAGCTTACCTTTCAAAATCAGGTAACCGTACCCTGACCAAGGCACAAAATCTATCGAAAGAGGCAGGTGACCAATTTGTCTCAGTTGAATATATTTTACTCGGATTATTGGATGCCGGCGACGATGTGGCCCAAATGTTAAAAGACAGTGGGATGGGTGAAAAGCAGTTAAAGACTGCCATCTCTGAATTACGTAAAGGACAGACGGTTAACAGCCAAACGGCTGAAACCACTTTTGATGCCCTTAACCGGTACGCGATAAACCTGAACGAACAGGCACGGTTAGGCAAACTTGATCCGGTGATCGGCCGTGATGAGGAAATCAGGCGTGTATTGCAGATCTTATCCAGGCGGACAAAAAATAATCCTGTTCTGATAGGTGAACCAGGAACGGGTAAAACTGCTATCGTGGAAGGCCTGGCCCGACGGATTTTAAGTGGTGACATTCCGGAAAATCTTAAATCGAAGCAGATATTTGCCCTCGATATGGGAGCTCTTATCGCAGGAGCAAAATATAAAGGGGAATTTGAGGAACGATTGAAAGCTGTTGTCAAAGAAGTTATTGCAGCCGAGGGAGAGGTTATATTGTTTATCGATGAGATCCATACCCTTGTTGGGGCCGGCAAATCGGAAGGGGCCATGGATGCCGCCAATATCCTCAAACCTGCACTGGCCAGAGGGGAACTCAGGGCGATCGGTGCTACCACGCTCGATGAATACCAGAAATATTTTGAAAAAGACAAAGCTCTGGAACGCCGTTTTCAGAAGGTGATGATTGATGAGCCAGATGTTTTAAGTGCAATATCTATTCTGAGGGGGTTAAAAGAACGGTATGAAATGCATCACAAGGTTAGAATTAAAGATGATGCGATAATTGCGGCAGTGGAACTTTCGCACCGGTACATCACCGACCGGTTTTTACCTGATAAGGCTATCGACCTGATGGATGAGGCAGCTGCTAAACTCAGGCTTGAAATGAATTCAATGCCTGAGGAGCTGGATGAACTTGAGCGGCGGATCCGTCAGCTGGAAATCGAGCGCGAAGCAATTAAACGGGAAGGTGACAAGGATAAAACCACCAAAATCAGTGAGGAGATAGCAAACCTTTCTGATCAGCGGACCAAGCTCCGGGCTGAATGGCAGCGTGAAAAAACTACAGTTGATGAGATCCAGAAAAACAAGTCAGCCATTGAACAGTTCAAGCTGGAGGCTGATCAGGCTGAGCGCTCACTGGATTATGAACGGGTGGCTGAAATAAGATACGGTCGGATAAAAGAGGCTGAGCGGAAAATCACAGAGCTGAATGAGGAGCTTCGGGGTTTGCATATCAATGGCGCCCTGATAAAAGAGGAGGTTGATTCAGAAGATATAGCTGAAGTTGTATCCAAATGGACAGGAATACCGATAACCCGCATGCTGCAAAGTGAAAAAGACAAGCTTTTGCACCTCGAAGAAGAGCTGCATCTCCGCGTTGTTGGTCAGGACGAAGCCATTGAAGCGGTTGCTAATGCTGTACGGAGGAGCCGCGCCGGCCTTCAGGACCCGAAACGTCCGGTAGGATCATTTATCTTCCTGGGTACAACCGGTGTTGGAAAAACTGAGCTTGCCCGTGCCTTGGCTGAATACCTTTTTGATGATGAAAACCTGATGACCCGAATCGATATGAGCGAATATCAGGAGCGGCACAGCGTTTCAAGGCTGGTTGGAGCCCCTCCCGGATATGTGGGGTATGACGAAGGGGGCCAGCTCACTGAGGCCGTTCGCCGTAAACCGTATTCCGTGATATTGCTTGATGAGATTGAAAAAGCCCATCCTGACGTATTCAACATCTTACTGCAGGTGCTCGAAGATGGGCGATTAACTGATAATAAGGGTCGTTTGGTTAGCTTCAAAAACACCATTGTTATAATGACCTCCAATATCGGATCGGATATCATTCAGGAAAAAATGTCGCATGTAACAGAGACAAACAGGATTGCTGTTTATGATGATACTCGTGAAAAAGTTTTCGAGCTGATGAGACAGACTATCCGTCCGGAATTTCTGAACCGGATAGATGAAATCATCATGTTTACACCTTTGAGCCGAACCGAGATCAGGAAAATCGTGAGTATCCAGATCGCTGGAATCCAGAAACAACTGGCTTCGCAGCTCACTCTGACACTTACTGATAAAGCATACGACTGGATTGCTGAAAAAGGATACGATCCACAATTTGGAGCCCGACCAGTTAAACGTCTTATTCAGAAAGAATTGCTTAACAAACTTTCAAAAGAGATTCTCGCCGGAACCATCCAGGCCAACGTGCCCGTGGTCGTTGATGCAGACGAGCAGGGACTTAAGTTTGGTGACAAGTGACAGGTTACTAGTGACAGGTGACTAATGACGGGTGACACGGAAGACGAAGAAGAAGAACGGAGAACGAAAGAAAGATCGGAAGAGTTGGCAGCGGGCAGCTAGTCGAAGCCAACCACGGCATCACCGACAATATTCTTACCTGAAATTTGCCTTTGAATGTTCAGGTAATTTACATTGATCAACCCATCGGTATGGTCATAACCTGTTATATTTCCGTGCAATGTAAACTTGTTGAATACCCATGGAATGCCGTGGCTCCTGAGCGGATCCGGTCCGTCCATGACTTGCAGATGGAGCTGCGGGGCATCGCTGTTGCCTGAGTTGCCCAATCTTCCAACCGGCTGCCCAACCTCCACCTTATCTCCGGCCTTAAGGGTCGAACTTGCCCTGGTAAGATGCCCATAAAAGACATAAACTCCCTCTGATACCTTTACCACCAATTGATTGCCACCGGAACGATAAAGAGCTGAAGCATCAATTTCCGGAACTTTCGGGGGTACATTTTCTGCTATGGTATCAATTACGCTGACCACGGTTCCAGCCGTAGCGGAATAAACAATATCCTGATAGCCATAATAATCAAGATTTAAATCCTGTCGGCCCTGACGATAGCGGTTCCCATTATCAAGTCCGATAAAATCCATTGCATAACGGTCGGAAGTCCAGAATTTCTCATCCAGATAATTCACGGTACGACGATGATAGGAAGTATTCGACGGTGCTCCCACTACAGCATAGCGGCGGGCGTTAAGAGGATAGGAAAGAACCACCGGCGTCTTTTTATCAATGGTAACCTTGAGTGTCTTTTCGTAAAGCTTTCCATCCGAAGTGCGGCTGAACTGAATGATCTGAGACATCGTTTCAGGTAGCGACAAATCAGGTGAAACCTCAATCCACAGGTAGATAAATCCGGTTTCACCGGCTCCGATTGTTTTCAACGAAGAGTGCCAGACTGAGATATTATCACTCAATCCGCTGCCTGTAAGATCCAGATAAACAGTGGATCCGTCTTTAACATTGGTAGATTCAACAGTATAGGTATCAATCGAAGAGTTTTTCACCATAACCTCATATACCAGAGCTACTTTGTCGTTCATCAGAGGAAAGGTGGAAGGATTTTCCGGCACGGTCCATTCTAAACCTGCTGGCAGATTGTCCTTGTTGCAGCCGGCCAAAAAGCCCATGACCACAACGAAAATAATGAGATGTTTTGTTTTCATGATCCCGCAATATATGCTTATTCCAAAGGTACAGAAACTTATTAAGTTTCAAATAACAGGTTCGTACCAGCAATTGCAAGTGCTTGTTTGAAGGACGATTGCATAGAAATTGTGTAAATTCGATCATTAAAGTTCAACATTCAGCCTCCAAATTTTGTTACAGGTGTCATATTTACCTGTTAACTTGATCACACAAACCAAAATTGTCATGTATTCTTTACCAAATATTCCTGAATCCGAGAAACCGCGAATTGTTGTTGTTGGTGCCGGATTTGCCGGATTACGACTCGTCAGGAGCCTGATTAAACGCAACTTTCAGGTTGTTTTGATCGACCGGAACAATTATCATCAATTTCAACCGCTTTATTATCAGGTTGCCACATCTGGATTAGAGCCAAGCTCAATTGCCTTTCCCCTGAGAAAGCTCTTCCAGGGAATTCCGGATTTTCATTTCAGGATGGCTGAATTAAAAAAAGTTGACACTGAAAAAAAGGTAATTGTCACTTCGATCGGATCTCTTGGATATGATATTCTGGTGCTGGCGCTTGGAGCAACAAATAACTTTTTTGGTAATGCGGAACTTGAAGCCAACAGTCTGCCAATGAAATCGGTATCAGAGGCTATCCGACTGCGTAACATCCTGCTTGAGAACTATGAAGAAGCCTTGAATCTTTCTTCCGTTTCACAACAGGAACCCATCATGAATATCGCGGTTGTCGGTGGCGGCCCAACTGGGGTTGAGCTGGCTGGTTCAATTGCTGATATGAAACAATTTGTTTTTCCATCGGACTACCCCGAGCTGGATTTTTCCAAGATGAAAATTTACATTCTGGAATCGGCTGACAGACTGCTCTCCCCGATGTCGGTAAAGGCTTCTCAAAAGGCGACAAAATATCTTCAGGAAATGGGTGTAACGGTAAAAACCGGAACGGCGGTTCAGGGTTACGATGGCTCGACTGTCACCTTGAGTAATGGTGAAAAGATTGCGTGCCGCACCTTGCTCTGGGCTGCAGGAGTGAAGGTTCCGGACATTCCCGGACTCGAAAAAGCCACACGGGGGCGTGCAGGCCGGATGGTTGTTGACCGGTTCAGCAGCCTTGCCAATTATGAAGATATTTATGTTGTTGGAGACCAATCGATCATGACGGAGGAAGCATTCCCAAATGGGCATCCGCAAGTCGCCCAACCTGCCATTCAGCAAGCCCGATTACTGGCCGAGAACCTCTTTAGAAAGTCTAAGAACCTTACCCCGGTTCCGTTTACCTACAATGATAAAGGATCGATGGCCACCATTGGCCGCAATAAGGCTGTTGTGGATATCGGCCGCATACATATCAGCGGTTTCGTTGCCTGGCTGATTTGGATACTCGTTCACCTGATGGCTATCGTCGGCACCAAGAACAGGTTCTTCATTTTTATCAATTGGGCCTGGAACTACCTCACCTACGACCAGTCGCTCCGTCTAATAATCCGCCAAAGCCCCTCTTTAATTAGTGAGCGTTAGCAAGCCTTATTACCTCTACTGCCTTTTCCAACTGCGGATCGCGTCCGTTCATCCTGTCAAGGAAGGTGGTTTTTACATAAACATCCGGTTTGACCCCGGTTTTTTCAAGGTCCTGCCCATCAAGTGTATAGCAGCCCCAACTAGGCAACCGGTACGATGATCCGTCGACCAACCCTTTTGCCGAGGTAAAAATGATCCAGCGGTAGGATTCGGTTCCGACAATCGTTCCCAGCTTAAGTGCTTTAAACCCGGCCGATGTCATTTCTGCATCGCTTAGGGATTGCTGGTTAATAAGAAGAACAATAGGCTTATCCGAAGGTGCAAAATTTGACTGATTTGCCAGTTTACCTCCTCTGGATTTCCACTGAAGATAGGTGCGCTGACTCAAAAATCTCAGCACTTCGTCGTGAACATTACCGCCAGTATTATATCGCAGGTCGAGTATAAGTCCATCTTTATTATCCAGATCGCGCGTCATCGACATCAGGAAATTCTCCAATTCCCCACCCCCCATATCTTTCATCTGGGCATAGGCGATCCTGTCCTTGCTCAGTTCATTAACTTTCTGCCGGTTTCCATCGACCCACTCTTCATACAAATCCCGCCCCAGGGAGTTATAGGCCATGGGATGTATCTTGACATCAAAATCTTTCGAATCTCTTCTGAAAGTCAGCAGCAGCTCAGGCTCCATTGCCGGCTTATAGAAATAATAATCACGGGGCAGAGCAGTATTAACTGTTTCGCCATTCACTTTCAACAAAACGTCACCCGGTTTTATATCGATACGTGAATTATCCACTGCACTTCTGGCAACTAACCTTTTTACCTTAAACGGAGCTGATTCATCAAACAAAAGACCTGTTTCCAGCGTCGTATAATTTATCCGGCCTGATTCTTCTTCCCCATAGCTATTGAATCCCTGATGCGAGGAATTCAGTTCGCCAAGCATGTCGGCCATCAGCACCCTTAAATCATTCCGGTTATTGAGGAAAGGCAGGAACTGCTTATAGTATGCCTTATAGTTGGGCCAATCGGCACCATGCAAATTCTCGCTGTAATAATCTTCTTCCATGTTGGCCCATGTTTCCTCAAACATCTGATTAAACTCTGCGGCCAGATTGCGGGTAAAAGAGGTGTTTATATCGATTTTATCCGCCTTATTACCATCAACGTTAAGTTTGTAAATGACACCGCCCGAAAGCATATAGAATTTGTCGCCGGCTTTTACGATACTCCCTGGTCCTGCACCTTCAATTTTCTCTGTCTTGGCCGGATCCCAGGGTGAAAGAACAGTTTTCCATAGAGCGCCGGCACCCATCGCATGATCGGAATAATAAAGGACGGTTGTTTTATCGCCCTTCTGGATAACATAGGGTGATCCCTGCGAACCGAAACCCGGGCTGATCATCTCAAAACGTTCCCATATCCGATCGGTATTGATTACGATCGGTACTATAGCCTCTTTTTTGGCTGTTGTGGTATCTTTCTTACCGGCTGCAGTATCCTTCTTGGCGGCAGTAGTATCTTTTTTCCAAAGTTTATCAAATTCATCAGTCCTGAAAGGAGCATCGGTCCTGTCGAGGGCAAACCGATAAATATGAGAACTGCCTCCGCCGGTTGGGAAGGATGGAGCAGTGCGGTTAGTCGAAAAATAGATGTATTTACCATCGCCGCTCCAAACCGGGTTTGATTCAGCCACACCGGTATTGGTAAGATTGGTAATTTTTCCGCTCTTGAGATTATAAACAAAAATATCGTCCTCGAAATTTCTTTTTGCAGTGTAGATAACATATTCACCATCAGGCGAAAATCCCGGTTCACCATTTTGGAATCCCCAGAATTCATCCTTCAGCAGCAGTTTGCTTTCCATGGTTTTTAGATCCATTAGCCGAAGCTCTTCCCTTCCGCTGATATAAGCTGCTTTTGTAAGGTCCTTGTTGAATACAATATCCCGGTCATTGGCCTTATCAGTGGTCAGTTGCTTTGGCTCACCGGTTCCGTCAGCCGAGAGGGTAAACCAGTTTAAATACCCATTCCAGGTCTGATTGTAAAGCAGCGTCTTATTATCGCTTAGCCATTTGACACTCATCACGCGCTCAAATGCTCCCCCCTTGCCTCCTGTTCCCTCCTCCTTTTTACCAATTTCTGCCAGTTGCCTTGTGCCTTGTACCTTAATGTACTTGCCTTCGATATCGCTCACAAAAAGTTCGCCCCTCGAAACAAAGGCAATCTTCTTGTTATCGGGCGATACATCGAAATCGCTTATCCTGCCTGCCACAGAAAAATTCTGCTCTTTGGGTAAAATACTGTTTCGAACAATCCGGATAGGCATTTTACTTGATTTTCCAGATGCAGTCTCGTACATAAAAAGCTGATAATCCTTTTCGAACACCACCCTTGAACCATCTGCAGAAACCATTGGCCGCTTGATGGATGTTTTGAAATCTGTCAGATTTTTTGTCTTGCCATGGTCCAGTTTACAAAGATTGTATTCGCCATTCTGCTCATCCGACACAAAATAAACGGTACCACTCAGGTCGATGGTGGCCCACATATCTTTTCCAATCCACGTGGTATACTGCTTATACTCCCCCGTTTTGGGATTATACGATTGGATATCAGGATTATATTCACCTTTATACCGTTTGCGGCTGGCCATGCTCTGGCTTTCCCAGGTGTCATTAAAAAACAGTTCACCGGTTTTCGGGTTCTCAACCAGGTTATGAATGGTATTGAAATAGTGATTAAAAAGCCGAACCGGGTTGCCACCTTCCAAAGGAACTTTATAAACGGTTCCGCTGTTCATGCGGTTGGAAGTGAAATAAATTGATTTGGAATCCCAGCTCCAGTTTTCCACATCATCGTTTGCTGCATGCCAGGTAAGCTGGCGGATTTCACCGCCTTCCATCGGAATGACGAAAACATCAGCATTACCGAACTGTCGGCCGGTAAAAGCAATCCACTTGCCATCCGGGGAAATTCGGGCATTAGTTTCATAACCTTGCATTGCTGTGAGCCGGTAAGACGTTCCGGTTGCCACATCAGCTTTCCACAGGTCACCCTCGAAGCTGAAAACCACAGTTTTTCCATCAGGAGAGAGGGATGGGGAACTTAAAAAATAAGGCTCACTTGAAGACTCATTTGAAGGCGCAAGGCACCATGCACAAGGCACAAGGAAAGATAGAAACAAGAATGCGGCTAGGAGAGATTTCATAACGGGTTACTTAAATTGATCTGTCCGAAAAGTAACAATATTTATTATTGAAGATTTTGCTTTTCAGCAGAACGGTCTGTTGCAGAAATTCGTGGTATGCGACGGGTTCCCCACGTCCGCGGGGATGACAACTCTCCGAGGGCCAACTGCAAACTGCCGACTCTTCCGATCTTCTTCTTCGCTTAGCGAAAGTGCGGCGATTCACGCAATGTGGTGCCCAATATCATCGTCACAACCGTAAGCACCACAAAGAGGGTCATAAAAACGCCCAGAAAATGATTCTGATGTATGCTCATCCCGGCAACAAATATCATCCCGGTAACTTGCCCGATCAGGAGTAAAAGGCCCTGCGAGGTAGATTCCGGAGCCGGATAGCTTACTTCAGCAGCATACTGGAACCCAATTGGACCGGCACTCATCACGAAAAATCCAAGGATAAATGAGCCGGCAAGGGTTATTCCGTAAATGGCACCAGGGGTCGAAGCCAGGTGATCAGCCAGCGATAATCCAACGATTCCCGGGACCATGCCGACCATGCATACTACCAGGAAAAATTTTCTCTTTTTATAAACATCTGAAAGCCAGGGTATGATTACTGCCCCAATAATTCCTCCAATCAGCATGATTCCGCCGATGAGGCCTTCGGAATCTTTAACCCCCATGTGCGCAGCGATAGCATCCGTCATGCTGCTCACCGCATTAAAAATACCCAGGCCGATCAAGAAAATTATCAGGATAATACGCATATCCCGTAAACCGAGAATATGCTTAAGCCCTTTGCCGAAACTCATACGCTCCACCAGCTCATCTCCAGGAGGTTCCGGTGGAGTTTCCTTGATAAGGATCAGCGATAATACGCCAGCCACCGCGGTTATTACGCCATAGATCATCAGCATATGACCAAATCCACTGCCATAATCAGGTTTATCCGGATTGATCCCAATCATTAATGGTGTTACGAGCATGGCAATTATGATTCCCAGATACTGAGCAAGTGCAGCCATACCGGCCGCCATTCCACGCTCTCTCAGCGGAAACCACCTGACCGTTATTGCGGTTACCGCGTTCAATATGAATGGCTGAGCAATAGCCAACCCAACCTGTGCCACCAGAATTCCTATATAATTTTCAGCCATAAAGCCTTTTAGCAGACCGCATACCACGGTTATGGCTGCACCAATTCCCAAACCGATTTTAATGCCATGGGTATCGATGATATACGATGCAGGTATACTCACAATAATGTAAACGAGCATGTATAACAACGCAAGGAAATCAATATTGAACAAGCCATCAGGACTAAACTGACCGGCATAAAAAACTGCAGCCGGCCTGGCAACCGAAGCGTGTGCCAGCCATTGTATCTGTATCACAATGGATAAAAACATGTATACCGCCAAAATCACCCACCTATATGCGAATACCGGATAAGTCTTTTTTTGTTCCATAACTTCGACTAGTTATTTTCAATTTTAAATGCAAACGCTTCTGTGGCCCAGTTCCCGTTGGGATCGAAGGAAGGCATTTCTATGCTTAATTCCCCACCTTGATAGTGAAATTTGAGCTTTTGGCCAGTTTGCAAGAAAGTGACGAGTGACGGGTGACGGGTGACGGCGAGATCGTTGATTATAAGATTCTTGCCGGGCCATTTGGGAACTATGGCATAAATAGAATTTCCTTTTTTAGTGAAGAATATTTCCTTGACCGCCTGACCGGAATCGGGCCGGACAGTTTCCTTGAGAATATTATAAGGCACCATAAATTCACCTCGCTTGATCTCCGGCTTTTGTCCTGCCGACCATTGCACAGGGGTCGAACACATCCGGGTTCCATAGATTGCATCCCCGTTAACCTTGAGCCAGTTTCCAATCTGGACCAGCCTTTCCTGCATGATCACCGGGATCTGCCCGTCGGCTGCCGGACCAATATCGAGGCATAAATTACCACCGCGTGATACGATATCCGCTAGCATCAAAATAAGTTCCTGTGAACTCCGGTAATCTTCGAGGTTTTCGGCCCTGTTGTATCCATACGAATAACCCATGCCGCGGTTTTCTTCCCATGGGTGTTTGTCGTCATCCATGCCTGAACCATATTCAGTGGTATAAAATCCGCCATGCTTATGCCTTGAATCATTGCCCCAGCGATCGTTAATCACCACCTCCTTATTCTTGCTTTCATTAAACAGCCAGGCCAGCAATTCCGGAGTTCGCCAGGCTTCGGAAGTTTGCTCCCATTCACCATCGGCCCATAAAATATCGGGCTCATATCTTGTTACCAGATCTTTGAACTGCGGATGAAAATGCTTAGACACAAAATCATGGAAATCATTCAAATACCATGGGTGATACCACTCAAAAAGAGAATAGTAAAGCCCCATTTTCAGTCCTTTTTTCTTGACTGCAGTAGTCAAATCTCCAACCAGGTCGCGTTTCGGGCCCACCTTGACCGGGTTGTAATTTTCGCCCCAGGTTTGCTCAGCCTCTGCACTCGGCCACAACGTATATCCAGAGTGATGTTTGGTGGTAAAGACGATATATTTAGCGCCGGCACGCTGAAAAAGATCCGCCCAATCGTCGGGATTCCACAGCTCAGCCTTAAAAAGGGGAGCAAAGTCTTTAAACTCGAACCCGGGTCCATATTTATTCAGATGAAAATCGTACACCTTTCCCTCGAAAGCCTTCTGTTTCATCCAGTACATATACCATTCAGAATACTGGCCTTTCGGACTCCAGGCAGGAACGGAATAGAGTCCCCAGCATACGAAAATGCCGAATTTTGCATCCGAGAACCACTGGGGAGTTGGTCGGCTATCGATGGATTGCCAGTTGGGCTCAAAGCGTGTTTGGCTCTGCAATGCCTGTGAAAAAATCATAAACAGCAGGCCGATTGCAGCCGCCCGGGAAAAGAGAAATATATGTCGCACCATTGCCGGTATGTTTAGGTGCCGGAAAGTTATTCAAAACTCAGATACAACCAAATTAAGGTTCCTTCATCAAAAAAGAAGTTTTGGAATTTATCGCTATTGAAACTTCCTTCAGCAGACTTTGGCAAGGCAATAATAATCAACCGTACTTACTGATCTGCTCTAACTTAAGCATATCTTTTACCTGGATATTCTTCCCATGTATTTCGATGATTCCCTCTCCCTTAAATTTCGCCAGTACCCTGCCCGTACTTTCCCTTGAAGTACCAACCATATCCGCTATCTCGCATCTGGTTAATGGAATCTGAAAACGATCGTTGGCAAAAATCACCTTCGAAAAGTAGATCAGGATATCAGCAACCCGCCCATAAACTTTCTTATTACTTTGATTGACAAACCGATGGAAACTACGAAGGCTGTCTCTTCCCACCGACGTCAGAATCTCATACGCGAAATTACCGTTGTTTTTAATAAGCCCGGTAAATACATCAATCTCGATATAACATACCCGGAGATCGGTAAGGGCACTATAGGAATAGTGATTCACTTTGTCACCAAATATAGAAGTCAGCCCGAGATAAGAGTGAGGCAGGATGATCTGAATGATCTGCTCCTGTTGGTCCGGCCTTCGCATGTATTCTTTGATTAGTCCTGATCGGAGGTAAATGATATGAGATGTTGGCGAACCTTCATTAAGGATATTTGTTCCTTTTTTGATTTTATTGATGAAACGGTTCTTGAATATAGTGTCCATCTCGCTTTTATCCAGGACAGCGGTAGCACAGGACTTATCCGAACAGTCCTGACAGTTGATATTGCTAACATCCTCTAATGAATGCATTTATCCACTATTTAATTTCAAAATTATATATTTTGTGATATTTATCACAAATAATTAGGTCAAATATCACATCTGTTAAGAGAAGAGAATAGATTACGATAGCTACCTTTGTCTAATATATCTGATTATCTGATAATTATATGAAAATAATAATTCCAACGAACGATGGCCTGTCCATTTCTCCTGATTTTGAGAGCACTTCATCTTACCGATTTTTGAAAGTGGTCAACGGGGTGGTATTGGAAGATACAGTAGAGCCTGTTGGGAGCAATCACAACAGCCTGCTAGCGCTGGGAAACAACGACCGTGATCCACTATACCATCAAACCTTGATAACCAGAGAAATTCTTCCAGAAACTGAAAGAGATTTATTGAGGTTGGAATATGAAGTGGTACACACCCGGGAGACTAATATCATCAATGCTGTAATGTTTTATCTGAAGAACCTGGCAACTATGGAAAGCAATTATTGTTGCTGCCCATAATTTAACTATTGATGACCACTCTTGAAAAGCATTTCGATTCATATCGCAGGAATATTGTAGGTGTTGATGCGGAAATCCTTACCCCTTACGGAAAGAAAAAACTGATCTATGCCGACTGGATAGCCAGTGGAAGATTATATAAGCCGATCGAATACCGAATATCGGAAGATATCGGGCCCATGGTCGGCAATACTCATTCTGAATCTTCCGCAACCGGAAGAGCAATGACTGAGGCCTATCATTACGCCCAGAAAATTGTAAAGCAACATGTAAATGCCGGCGAAAATGATGTGTTGATTTTTACAGGAACCGGCATGACTTCTGCGCTTGCAAAGCTTCAACGAATCCTGGGTCTAAAGATCCCTGAGCAGGCAAAGAATTATTGTTCCTATGCAAAGGGGGAACTTTACAAGTGCAAAAGTGAACATAATGAGATCCGTCCGGTTGTTTTTTTAACCCATACCGAACACCACTCCAATCACACTTCATGGTTCGAAACCATCGCGGATGTAGTGGTACTGGAACCGAATCCTGATCTGACAGTCAATCCCGATGCTTTAAGGAGGGAGATCAGGAAATACAGTCACCGGCCTCTCCTGATTGGCTCATTTTCTGCATGCTCCAACGTTACCGGGTATTACCCACCCTATTATGAACTTGCCAAAATCATGCATGAGCATGGTGGGTACTGTTTTGTTGATTTTGCTGCTTCGGCCCCCTATGTCAATATAGATATGCATCCGGGTGGTGAGAATCAGGATTTAGATGCCATATTTTTTTCACCTCATAAATTTCTCGGTGGTCCGGGCAGTGCCGGGGTGCTTATCTTTAATAAAAAACTTTATCACAACAATACCCCGGACTCACCAGGAGGGGGCACTGTTAAGTGGACCAATCGCTGGGGAGGTTACAGCTATTTCAGCGATATTGAAGTAAAGGAAGATGGCGGAACACCGGGATTCCTCCAAGGAATAAAAACGGCACTTTGTATCAGATTGAAGGAGGATATGGATCCACTAAAAATCCATCAAAGGGAAAATGAACTTGTGGATATAGCCTTTCGGGAACTGTCAAAAATTAATAATCTGCATATTCTGGCTGATCAGATAAAGGAAAGGCTTGGCGTTTTCTCATTTTACATTGATCACATCCATCATAACCTGATCACGAGGCTCCTGAATGACCGGTTCGGGATCCAGGTCAGGGGAGGTTGCTCCTGTGCCGGCACCTACGGTCATTACCTGCTAAAGGTCGACTTCAAACTATCCAAGGAGATTACTGATAAAATAGACTCAGGGGATCTATCCATGAAACCTGGGTGGGTCAGGCTTTCGCTGCATCCGACAATGACCAATGACGAATTGATGTTCATAACAGGAGCGATCTGGCAGATTGCCGACAAAATTGAGGTTTGGCAAAAAGATTACTGCTACGATAGTCAGACCAATGAATTTAACCACTGTACATTCCCAGTCAGGAATGAATTCATTTCCAATTGGTTTCAATTAAACAGATGAATTATACAATTAACAATCAATAATTTAAACTAAGATGAAAATAGCAATTCCAATTACGGCTGAAAACCGGATTGATGATCATTTTGGCCATTGCGAATTCTATGGGGTGTATACAATTTCTGAATCAAACGAAATTGTTGAGGTACAGACTATAAAATCAGAACAAGGTTGCGGTTGCAAATCAAATATCGCCGGGGTATTGGCAGAACAGGGAGTTTCGTTAATGCTGGCTGGCGGCATCGGTGGCGGGGCTATTAACGTACTGAACAGCTGGGGAATTGATGTGGTCAGAGGTTGTTCCGGCAGTGCGGTTGATGCCGTGAATGATTTCGTTTCCGGCAAACTGACCGACAGCGGAGAAACCTGCCACCATCATGGAGGTCATGGTGAAGAGGGGCACGTTTGTAACAACTAGTGTTTAGAGAATTAAAGAGGCTGCCTGATGAAGGCAGCCTCTTTTACTTAAACTTTCTTTTTGGTATTCAACCCAAAAGGCAGATAGAGCGGACAGAAACTTATTAAGCTTGTCAACACAAATACTCCTGAAAGGATTAAAAGAATTACAGCAAGGGTACCGGTAATCACGTGAGTGAAAAATAGTACTACCATTACGACAGCAACCAGTATCCTGATTACTTTGTCAATCGTTCCCATGTTTTTTTTCATTTTTTTTTAAAACCAAGCAAAATTACCCCGGGATATCGGATCGGTAAAGGAATTGGGCTTCCAGCATGACAGTATAAGTCTTGATTCCGGACAACTTATTTATTGATTTCGGTTAACTTTAATTTTTTAATCTGTCATTGAGGGATGAAAACCATTCTCGAAACTGATCATGAATTTATTTGCGATATCGATGCGCCCTGCTTTCAGATGTTGTCTGGTGAAGAGGCGGAATTGGTGAGAGCCAGTAAAACGCAGGTGCTTTTTCGAAAGAACGATCTATTGACCAAACAGGGAGCTTTTGCTTCCTATGTATTGTTCCTGATCAAAGGCCTGGCAACCCAGTATCTGGAGGGAGATGGAGTAAAGAATTACAATCTTCGGATTATCAGACCTGGAGAATTTGTTGGACTTTCAGCTGTTTTTACGAAAAACACCTTTAATTACTCCTCGGTTGCTCTAACGGATTGCCAGGTATATCTGATTGAAAAAGATGCTATTGCCAGTGTTATAAAACAAAACGGACTGTTTGGCTTCAGCATTATAAAGCGCTATTGCGAGCAAAATACAAACTTGTTTGATTCTCTGAGAACCATCATGTATAAGCAAATGAATGGTCGCATGGCAGAAACCTTACTTTATATCGATAGCCTGAAATCCGAAGCTCCTGATATCTTCCAGCTCCTTTCGCGCAAGGATCTGGCTGATTTTGCTGGGATTTCAACTGAAAGCGGGGTTAAGCTTCTCAAAACATTTGAAAAGGAGGGGTTGATCTCGCTACGTGAAAAGGATATAGAAGTAATCCAACACAAGTCGTTAGCTGAGATCAGCAAACGAGGGTGATCACTTGACTTCAGGCTGGTGTTTGTCAGGGGAAATAATTACATTCGGCTCAATAAAATCAACGCTATGTCAATTCCTCACCGATCTCTTCGTCTTTCGTCTTTTATCTCTCCATCTTCTGTCTTCTGTCTTCTGTCTCTTTGTCTCCTGTCTTTTCCTCTGACTGCCCAAGTCCCCCAAACCTATCGCTTTATCGGTCCTGGCGTCAACAGTGGACGGATTTCGGATATCAAAGTGGATTCAAATAACCCCAGAAATATTTTTGTGGCTGCCTCCACGGGAGGAATTTTCAAATCGGCCGACTGGGGAAAGAACTGGACACCGGTTTTCGATCAGGCAGGCATGTCATTGGCCATTGGCGATATGGCGATTTGTGAATCCAATCCCAACGTTATCTGGGCAGGTACAGGTGAAGCTTCGGGCGAACAATCCTCAGCATCCATCGGTGATGGGGTTTATAAGTCAACCGATGGCGGGAAAAGCTGGAAATGCATGGGACTTAAAGAATCGAGGCATATTGCTAAAATTCAAATAAATCCATTGAATCCTGATATTGTATACGTTGCAGCAACTGGTGCCCGATGGGGAAACAATGAGGAGCGCGGAATTTTTCGGACAACGGATGGTGGGCTCACCTGGAAAAAGATATTGTATATCAACGATTATACCGGGATGTCGGATCTCGTCATTCATCCGGATGGAAAAACATTGCTTGCTTCGGCCTGGCAGCAATACCGCAATGCCTGGGCGCATCTCCAGAGAGGCCCGTCGAGTGGCCTTTACCGGTCGGAAGATGGAGGCGAAAACTGGGAAAAAATCACTCAGGGATTCTCCAATGATACCCTGGGCCGTATTGCACTGGCTGTTGCACCTTCATCGCCCGATATGATTTATGCCTGTATTGAATCGAAAAAAGGAGGATTTTACCGATCGATCGATAAGGGGAAATCGTGGGAACTGATCAATCAAAAGCCCTCAACCTCCTATTGGTATGGACGCATATATGTGAACCCGGCAGATGAGAAAAATGCTTTTGTGATGGGAATGATGGTTCAGGAAACCAAAGATGGTGGTAAAACATTTAATTCAATGAGTGCAAGGAATGTGCATGTTGACCACCACATATTATGGATCGATCCCAAGGACCAGCAAAACAGGTTGCTTGGAAACGATGGGGGTCTTTATCAAACCCAGGATGGCGGGCAGAAATGGTCGTTCTACAATAATCTATTCATCGGCCAGTACTATGCCATCACAGTTGATCAGGGAAAGCCCTACCGGATATTCGGAGGCAAGCAGGATAACGGGGTGTGGGGCGGGCCTGTCGGAACTGCTGATGGAAGCTTAACCCCTGACAGTTTGATATCCAATATATCCGGGGGTGATGGCTTTTATGCGGGACTCGATCCGGTGGATTCAACGATTGCATACGGTGAATCGCAATACGGGGGAATCAGCCGCTACGAATTTCGCACCAACAAAAGTTTTTATGTTCAGCCACAAAATCCGGATAAAAAAAATCCATGGCGATTCAACTGGAATACCCCATACCTCCTATCCACACATCCGCCACACGCAATATATATTGGAGGTAATAAACTTTTTAAATCGGAAAATAAGGGTGAAAATTGGAGCGAAATCAGTCCCGACCTGTCACGTAATGAACCCCTGAAGGACAAGACCATCATGGGAATGAAGCCGGTACTGAAACCCTATGCCTCAATAACAGCAATAGCCGAATCACCTTTAAAACCGGGAGTTATTTATGCGGGAACTGATGACGGAAATTTGCAGATGACTCTGGATGGAGGCCTTACCTGGATCAATCTCTCAGAAAAACTGCCCATGCCCTCCGACCGGTTTTTTACGAGGCTGGTATGTTCAGTTACCGGTGTCGGAACTGTATATGTAGCATGTGCAAGGTATTATGAAGCCAACGATCTGAAACCCTATCTGTTCCGGAGTACCGATTTTGGGCAGACCTGGGAATCACTTACTTCAAATATGCCTACCGAGGCTGTGATACGCGGTTTTGCCGAACATCCTATAAATACTAACTGGCTCTATTGCGGGATACACAATGGGCTATTAATCAGCAAGGATGCCGGAAAAACCTGGATGAGGGCACCGGGACTGATCCCCGTAGCGATTGATGATATCAAGATACAAATGCCTACCAGTGATGTGGTTCTGGGGAGTTATGGACGGGGGCTTATAGTAGGGAGGGAGAAATAAAGTAAGAAGTCATAGATTCCAATGAAGGATTCCGAATGCCGAAATTACAGATTCAAGTGTGCATGAAGTATTGACTTCAACATTTCAATTAAATTAGTGTTTACCTTAGAAAGTCGAAAATGAAGTTTATCGGGGCCCATGTCAGTACTGAGGGAGGCGTTGAGAACGCTCCCATAAATGCGAATAAGATCGGAGCAACCGCGTTTGCTTTATTCCTTAAGAATCAGCGTCAGTGGGTGGCAAAACCGCTAAGTGAAGCCAGCATATCTGCTTTTAAAACCAATTGTGAAAAATTCGGTTATACACCAAAACAGATTTTGCCGCACGATGGCTACCTGATTAATGTCGGCAGTCCCGATCCGGAGATGCTGGAAAAATCCAGAGCAGCTTTTTTAGATGAGATGCAGCGGGCTGAACAGCTGGGGCTCGATCGGCTGAATTTTCATCCGGGCAGCCATTTACAGAAAGTTACGGAAGAGGAGTGCCTTAAAACCATTGCCGAATCTTTGAATATTACGCTCGATAAAACCAAAGGCGTTACCGCGGTGCTGGAAATCACTGCCGGCCAGGGAAGTAATGTAGGATATTCATTTGAGCATCTGCGTTTTATTATCGACAGGGTAGAAGATAAATCCCGGATAGGTGTATGTATTGATACGGCCCATGCCTACTCAGCCGGATATGAAATAAAAACTGCCGAGGGATTTGAGATCGTTTTTAAGGAGTTCGATGAAAAAATCGGATTTAAGTATCTCAGCGGCATGCACATTAATGATTCAAAAAAGGAATTCCGCTCAAGGGTCGACCGCCACGAAAATCTGGGACAGGGCACCATTGAATGGGATCTTTTTACCCGTCTGATGAAGGATCCTCGCTTCGATAACATTCCTCTGATTCTGGAAACTCCGAATGAAGATATCTGGGCCGAAGAGATTGCGAAACTTAAGGCAATGTGCTAATTTGACAATTCGACAATTTGGCAATTTGGCAATTAAAGAAAGAGGCTACTTCAGGCACACTTGGATCTCGCCCCTCGGTATTCGGAATTCTTAATTCGAATCTCAACTTTTCAACTTCTCTTCAGCATTGCATCGCCGTCTCCAATCTTCCGGGCCAGTCCCTGGATAGTTTCCTTTTGCGATAATTCGACCAGCTGATTACGGATGAGATAGAATTCATTGTGCAACGGACAGGGATGGTTCTCATCGCATCTCGGCAGACCGACCACACATCCCGAAAAATACTTTTCTCCTTCGAGTACACGAATTACCTGAGCTAATTTAAGCTCTTCGCTTTCGGGATCAAAATAGAAACCACCTCCCCTGCCCCTGACAGACTTTAGTAACAATGCCCGCGATAAGGTTTGCAAAATCTTTGCTGTAAACTGTACCGGAGCATCAATGGATTCAGCTATTTCCTTAAAACCAGGACGGCGTCCTTCGTGGTTGCTCACAGCAACCTGAACTAACGCCCTGATAGCATATTCGGTGGTTTTCGACCACATATCCTTAATGATTTTTGGTAAATGTAAGTATTAACTTTTAAAGCTGACAGCTTGGAAGAAAAGCTGTCAGCTAACAAAGTTGTCAGTTAACAAAGATATAAAGATCTTTTGGTATTTTATTAAAAATGTATTTATCTTTGGGGAATAAACTATTAAACCCCAAATATGAAGACACGTACTTTGTGGATTGCTTTTACGGCGGTGGTAACTCTATCCTTTGCCGTTCTACTTTTTTTCGGGCGCGAAATTTATCGTCAGAAACCGCCAATACCAAAACAGGTAGTAACAACTTCGGGTGAGCTCCTGTTTACTGAAGCTATGATCCGTGATGGCCAGAACGTATGGCAATCCACCGGAGGTCAGGAATTGGGAACCATCTGGGGCCACGGTTCCTATCAGGCACCTGACTGGACCGCTGATTATTTACACCGGGAAGCCATATTTATATTGGATACATGGGCCGTTGAAACCGGTGTAAAAAACTTCGAGGCGCTGGGTCTCGAACAACAGGCCGCTCTTCAAGCCCGTCTGAAACAAGAGATCCGGGCCAATACCTATGATCCTAAAACAGGGAACCTTGTTGTTTCCGAAATGCGAGCAAAAGCTTATCGTGCTAACAGTGAATATTATGCAAAACTCTTTATGCACGATCCATCTATGGCCAAACTAAGGGATCAATATGCAATGAAGGATAACACGGTCAGTGATCCCGACAGGATGGCTCTCATGAATTGTTTTTTCTTTTGGGCAACCTGGGCAACATCAACCAATCGTCCCGATCAGGATATTACCTATTCAAACAACTGGCCGCCCGAAAAGCTGATTGATAATGTTCCTTCGGCCTCCATGATTTTCTGGACCGGGTTCAGCGTTATCATTCTGCTTGCCGGTATAGGGTTGCTTGCTTGGTATCAGGCAACCAGAAAAGAAGAAAGTCTGGATTTTATTCCTGATAAGAATCCAACCCTTGGTACTTTCATGACCCCATCGATGAAAGCGACACTGAAATATTTCTGGATCGTTACAGCACTTATCCTGGTTCAAATATTAATGGGAGTAATCACAGCGCATTACAGCGTTGAAGGACAGGCATTTTACGGTCTGCCCTTGTCGAATTTCCTTCCCTACTCTCTTTCGCGCACCTGGCATATCCAATTGGCAATCTTTTGGATCGCCACCTCCTGGCTTGCCACAGGATTATTTTATGCCCCGGTCATCTCAGGCCATGAACCTAAATATCAGCGACTGGGGGTAAATCTCCTTTTTGGTGCACTTTTGGTCATTGTGGTCGGATCTCTCACCGGCCAATTCCTCGGAATCATGCAGCGACTGGGTCTGGTCCAGAACTTCTGGTTCGGACACCAGGGGTATGAATATGTCGATTTAGGACGTTTCTGGCAGATTTTCCTCTTTGCAGGTTTGTTTATCTGGTTGTTCCTTATTACCAGGGCTATAATTCCGGCATTGAAAAGAAAGTCCGAAAGCCGGAGTTTGCTGATCATGTTCATTATAGCTTCACTTGCCATCGCTGCTTTTTACGGTGCCGGACTCATGTGGGGCCGTCAAACCAACCTGGCAATGGCTGAATACTGGCGCTGGTGGGTTGTCCACCTTTGGGTCGAAGGATTCTTTGAAGTATTTGCAACTGTCATTATTGCATTCCTGTTTGTCAGGATGCAGCTGCTGCGACCAAAGACTGCAACAACCACAGTGCTTTTCTCGACCATCATCTTCCTTTCCGGTGGAATTCTTGGCACTTTTCATCACCTGTATTTTACAGGAACGCCAACCGGGGTCCTCGCTTTGGGGGCAACATTCAGCGCTCTGGAAGTGGTGCCACTGGTTCTGATAGGATTCGAAGCCTGGCATAACCTCAGGCTCAGCCGTTCGCAGGAATGGGTGAAAACCTATAAATGGCCGATCTATTTCTTTATTGCGGTAGCTTTCTGGAATCTTGTCGGAGCCGGGATCTTCGGTTTCCTGATCAATCCGCCGATTGCACTCTATTACATGCAGGGATTGAATACCACCCCAGTTCATGGTCACACCGCACTTTTCGGCGTTTACGGAATGTTGGGCATCGGACTGATGCT
This sequence comes from uncultured Bacteroidota bacterium, assembly GCA_903851365.1. Lineage (GTDB taxonomy): Bacteria > Bacteroidota > Bacteroidia > Bacteroidales > UBA12481 > UBA12481. Next base: position 20,894 of record CAINOB010000038.1, on the reverse strand, counting down.
ATTTGTTTTGCGGGAAATGGACCTAAAAGTCACCTGGAAGGAAAGCCCGCTCAAATGGGCCTTCTGGATGATAAATATCGGACTTCTGGCAATGGTACTAATAAGTGTACTTCCTGTTGGCCTGGCTCAGACCATCGCCTCGGTCAAGCATGGCCTGTGGTATGCCCGTTCGGCTGAGTTTTTGCATACTCCGCTAATCACCACTTTCCGGTGGATGAGAATGTTCGGAGATATTATTTTCTCGGCTGGAGCCCTCTGCCTGGCATGGTTCGTTTTCGGACTAAAGCTGGGCTGGAGCGTTAAAAAATAGGGCAAAGGGCAAAAAGGCAAAAAGGGAAGTTGAAATGAAAAAAGGCCAAATAAAACTGCCAACTTTTCTTCCAAGTTGGCAGCTTTAATCTAAAAGCATCCATTTGTCAAAAAGCACCCCTTCCAGCACCTGCTGAATGCAAAGGTTCCATCCGACGAATCCTACAAATTTGCCATTAGCATCGACATAAGTGGCAGCCGGAGCCAATGGTGCGCCGGTTTCAGCATGGTAATTCTCATGCATCGATCCCCACTTGCGGATATCATTCAATAAAAGAGTTCCCAGCGTCGTACCCAGCCACCGCACTTCCTCATCGAAGCCATAGTTTTTGAGGGCTATAGAATAGATATAATTGGCAATCGGCCATATCGGTCCCTGCCAGTTGGAAAAAGGTAAAATGACATTCTTATTGTTATAATCAGGGTCCATTTTCGAAAGTGAACGCAACCCATATTCAGCTTTCATATAATCAGGATTGATAAGATATTTTCTGATCATTTCGGCCCCTTTGGCTTTGGGAGCAATATTTTCGACCAGCGGTAAGAAGGATGAAAAACTTATCCGCTTATAAAAATCACCTGTTTCGCGATCGACATTATAATACATCTGATCTTTTTCACACCAAAGCACTTTGTTGATGGCATCCTTCAGTGCTGATGCTTTTGCGCGGAGCATCACTGCATCACCTGATTTGCCCAGTTTTTCAGCGATATTCGCCTGGGCAATTAATTCCCTGAGCTGCCAGGTACTGGCATCACAAGCGAGGAATGAACGCTTATCATCGGTATAATAGTTTAATGCGGGATTATTGTCGGCCCCGCTCTGCATGGCAATATCCCAAAAATAGAGGCCATATTTCGTATCCAACTGCGTTCTGTCCCTGTACTCCAGCACTCTCATCATCGCTGAATAGTAAGGCTCTATCCAACTGAAATCATGCAGTTTAACCGATGCAATCCAAGCCCCCTGTGCAAGAAATGGCTTCATGGCAAACTTTCCGAAAATCGGTCTTGGCCCTTTGGTGGTTGCACAGCCCGATACATACCCGGTACTGTCGATACCTTCCATCAGGTTAAGTGCCCAATACTTCAGATATTCCGGTTTTCCCTGGGCTGCCAAATGATTGCCGATGAAAAAACCATCCCAATCCCACATTTGCTTGTAAAATCCTGCAGGAATGAGATACGGATACTTCAGGTAACCCTCTGCCGGTTGAATCACCTGGGGCTCAAGCCGGCTGTACCGGACTGATAAACTATCATATAAAATTTTCAGCGAAGCACTTTCATTACTTCCCTTCCGATCGCATTGCATAAAAAATAAAGGCAATACACTGATTATTAAAATATTTCGAATTTTCATTCTTAAATTTGCTTGGTCATTCAAAATTAGGTCCGGCGGGATCAATATCAGCATAAATTAAACCATAATTTAAACATTCCTGACTGTTGTCTGTTTAAGCAATAACTAAACATTACCAAACAAATACAAAACACATTATGGCTTCTATTACATTGAAAGGCAATCCAGTAAGTACTCTTGGTACTCTTCCTTCTATTGGTCAGAAAATTGCAGACTTTGATTTAATCACCAATGGTCTGGCTCACGTTTCGCTGAAAGATTTTGAAGGGAAAAGATTGATATTAAATATCTTTCCGAGCCTTGATACCGGAACTTGCGCTGCTTCAGTCAGAGCTTTTAATAAGGCAGCTGCTGGTTTAAAAGACACCAAAGTTTTGTGCATTTCGAGGGATCTGCCTTTTGCTCAAGCTCGTTTTTGCGGCACCGAGGGCATCGAAAATGCAATTACCCTGTCAGATTTTGCTACCGGCAAATTCGGCAAAGACTACCAGGTTGAAATTACCACCGGACCGCTGGCTCACCTTCTTTCACGTGCGGTAATTGTTACTGACTCTAACGGAACTGTTTTGTATTCGCAGCAGGTTCCTGAAATCGTTGACGAACCGAATTACGACGCAGCGCTGGCCGTACTGTAAGGTCGTGACGCGAAACGCGTAACACGGAGGACGAAGAAGAAGATCGGGGGACGAAAGAAAGATCGGAAGAGTTGTAATTCCTGGTAACCTGGAACCCCATCGCATACCCCGAAATGTGCCAACTGCCGACTGCTTTCTGCCGACTGAAAAAGCTATCTTTGCCGAATGGAAAAAAACCCCATTGAGGCTTTCTTCGATAAGCTGGCAAGCTGTATTGATGAAAAAGTCCTGATCAAATTAACGATCAGCAACCAACGAAGCAAATCGTCAGATTTACAAAGCATTATTGTCACACTGACGAACCTGAAAAGGGGTTTCCGGTTGAATTTTGTTTACAGGCATACCACCAGGGATATCACTAAGAATTATGAATTTGATGAGGGGATCGGCATTATCAGAAAAGCCCTGACAGAGGATTTCTTTAATGCCGATCTGTTCTCAAACAAGGAAGATATCAGGCTGGTGAGCTCGCCCGGCGGAAAAATTAAACTCAGCATACAGAAACCTACCTTGCAGCCGGTTACTGAGTTCCATCACGACCATATCAAGTCGCGTTTGATCAATACCACTGGCAATATTTACCTCAGGGAGCTGGGGATCATCAATGCTAACTGGGAAGTCAGGCGGGAAATGAGCGATAAGTTCCGTCAGATCAACAGATATATCGAACTGATTGAGCCTGAAATAAAGGATCTTACTTTACCTGATGATTATCAGGTTGTTGACATGGGTTCAGGTAAAGGATATCTCACCTTTGCACTGTATGATTATCTCGCAAACCGGCTTGGAAAAATTCCGGTAATGACCGGGGTCGAATTCAGGGACGACCTGGTGAAAACATGTAATTCCATTGCTGTTAAATCAAAATTCGACCAGCTGAAATTCAATTCCGGCACCATAGAAAAGGTTGAATTAAGCCATATCGATATTCTCATTGCCCTCCACGCCTGCGATACCGCCACCGATGAAGCTATATATCGCGGTATTACCTCTGATGCCTCCCTGATAGTTTGCGCACCTTGCTGTCACAAACAAATCAGGAAAGAGCTCAATGTTACCAGTGCGCTGCAAAACATTGTAAAATACGGAATCCTTAAGGAGCGGCAGGCGGAGATTATCACCGATACCATCAGGGCCATGATACTCGAAGCTTATGGTTACCGTACAAAAGTTTTTGAGTTTATTTCAACCGAGCATACACCTAAAAATGTGATGATCGTTGGCCGGAAAACTTCAAAGGAAAATCCGGAAAAAGAAAAAATATTCAGGGATATAGCTGCGATAAAATCAGTTTACGGTATCAATCAGCATTATCTGGAATTTTTGTTAGCATGAAAATCCATAAAGTCCTTCTCGCGGTTATCCTCCTGGCTACCACCATTTTTAGTGCAAATGCTGCCTATCTGAAAAATGTCCCTCAGAGGCTGGTGCAACCCAACGGAAAAATTCTCAATTGTTTGGCCACGGGTGATGAATTCCATAACTGGCTTCATGATTCAAACAATTACACGATCATACAGGATTCTCTGACAGGCTATTATGTGTATGCAAATAAGGTTGGCAGCAAGTTGGTCCCCACCAACTTCGTTGCCGGAATTGCTGATCCTGCGTCGGCTGGACTGAAGGCCGGTCTGAACCTCGATCCCGATGAAATAATCCGTCTGAGCAATGAACGTTTCAAAATTCCTGCTTTCAAGGGTTCAAATGAGGTAACAACCACGGGTACCATAAACAATATCGTGATCTTCATACGATTCAGCGATCAGCCTGAATATTCAACCGGCATAGCAAACTATTCAACGGCTTTTAATGCTGCGGGAAGCGTTTCCATGCTTCAGTACTTTCTTGTTGAATCAAAATCGCAGCTCACCATAAATACATCGCTCTACCCCAATACGGGCGGTAACACTGTAGTATCTTATCAGGATTCAAATCCAAGAAGTTACTATTGCAAATACGACCTCACCACCAATCCGAACGGGTATAACACGGATGCCGACAAGCAGTCGCGTGAAATGACCCTTCTGAAAAATGCCACCGAAGCCATCAAAAGTCAGATTGAAGCCAGCGGACTGGATTTTGACAATGACAATGATGGGAAAATTGACAATATCTGCTTTATCATTCAGGGCGCGGTGCAAGGATGGAACGATCTGTTATGGCCGCATATGTGGGCGTTATATACCTATGATGTAAGGATTTCCGGTGCAAGGGTCTGGAATTTTAATTTCCAGTTATCACAGTCTTTCGGAGTCAGTGTTTTATGCCATGAGATGTCGCATTCCATCGGTTTTCCTGATTTATACAGATATGTTAATTCCACTGTTTCCCCGGTAGGCAAGTGGGATGTTATGGGTAGCAACAATACGCCGCCGCAGTCGCATACTGTTTATACCAAGGAGAAATATGGCCGATGGTTCACCGGTATTACCGAAATCTCAACTCCCGGTCGTTATACCCTGGCTCCAGTTTCGACAGATGGTTACGCCGCTTACAAGATCAAATCACCCAACAGTACCAGTGAATATTTCGTTGTTGAATACCGGAAAGCTGAAGGGATGTTTGAATCCGGGTTACCGGGATCAGGATTGATAATTTACCGGGTAACCCCATCTTTAAACGGTAACAGCCAAGGTCCGCCGGATGAAGTTTACGTTTACCGGTCAAACGGAACAGCTACTGTCAATGGAGATATAAATTCAGCGTACTATTCCTCCGAATCAGGCAAAACCACATTCAACGCCACCAGCAATCCTTCCTGCACCCTCAGCAATGGAGCGCCCGGTGGAATCGAAATTACCAACGTGGGTTCAGCCGGAGCTACTATTTCTTTTGATTTTAGCATGGCGGTGCCAGCTTCGGTTTTAAATGTGTCGCCCGGTTCAAGAAGCCTTGCTCGTGCAGGAGGCTCCACCACTTTTGAGGTAACCAATACCGGTGGCGGAACCATGGATTGGACCGCTGCTGTCACTACTGGTTCTTCCTGGGTGCATATCACCTCGGGAGCCAGCGGAAGCAATGCCGGAACCATAAGTGTATCAGTTGATTCAAATCCTGATCCAACAGTTCGGACAGGCGTCATTACGATCACTTCAGCCGGGGCCACCGATAGCCCGAAAACTGTAAATGTTGTTCAGTCAGGAATTCCTCCGGTTCTTACCGTCCTCCCCTCTTCGCAATCGGTGGATTTTCAGACCGCTGTCATAACTTTTGAGGTAATCAATACCGGTGGCGGATCCATGGATTGGACCGCAGCTGTAACCTCGGGTCCTGCATGGGTTCACATAACGTCGGGTGCCACAGGAAACAATTCCGGAACCATCGGTGTTTCGGTGGATACAAACAGCGATAGCTTCCCCAGGACCGGGATTATCACGATAACTTCTGCCGGAACCACTGGCAGTCCACAAACCGTCAGCATTGTTCAGGCTGGAAATCCTCCGGTACTGAATATTAACCCGGCTTCCCAATCGGTTGGTTATGCTGCCGGCGAAGCCTCTATTGATGTTTATAATACAGGCCGCGGATCGCTAACCTGGAGTTCAGCAGTTACCATCGGTTCTGCATGGTTGCATGTCACCTCCGGAGATATTGGCAGCAATGACGGCAGCATCAGCCTTTCAGTGGATGCCAATCCTGACAGGACCATTCGGACCGGAGTGATCACCATCACCGCCCCGGGAGCTAACGGAACTCCGAAGACTGCAACGATTGAGCAAGCTGCAAACCCCGGAACAAATGACATACAAACCGATCCCGAAAACTTCAGTTTTTCAATATTCCCAGTGCCGGCAACCGATAAGATTAACCTGACTTTTGAAGGCAATGGAATTGCCTTGGATAAAATGGTTATCACTGATTTGCTGGGACAGGTGGTATACTCGGGAAGCAGGACCCAGACTACGCCCTATAAAGAGACTATTGATGTATCTACTTGGAAAAAAGGGTATTACCAGGTATCGATTTATTCCGGTACAAAACAATACCAGAAACTTTTTATTCTGCAGTAGCTGTCTATCGTCTATCGTCTTCCGTCCCCCGTCTATCGTCTATCGTCCCCCGTCTTCTTACTTATTCTCCGAGGTAATATGGAAGGCAAGCGCCGGATAAACCTCGCGGGTAACTTTAAAGTGCCATTCACTTTCAGCCATAAAAACAGGATGATCGTCTTTATCGAAAGTGATATGCTGCGCCTGAAGCGACAGAAACTTGTTCAGTTGCACCCTGTCTTTTGAGGTAAACCAGAAAGCCTTGTACAACCGGAGTGGTTGAAAAGTACAGGAGGCGCTGTATTCATGGAGCAACCTGAACTGGATCACTTCAAACTGCAGTTCACCCACCGTACCGATGATTTTAACATTACCCGGCTGTTTGATAAACAACTGGGCAACACCTTCATCAGAGAGCTGCCTGACACCCTTTTCCAGCTGTTTGGTCTTGAAAGGATCCTTATTGATCAGCTCCTTGAAAATCTCAGGCGAGAAACTTGGAATCCCCTTAAACGTGAGCTTTTCACCTTCCGTTAAAGTATCGCCAATCTTGAAATTGCCGGTATCATATAGCCCAACTACATCCCCTGGAAAAGCTTCTTCAACGATAGCCTTTTCGTTTGCCATAAAACTTGTCGGACTCGAAAACCTCAGCTTCTTATCTAATCGGGTATGATAGAAGAACTTATTACGTTCAAATTTTCCGGAAACAATACGGCAGAAAGCAATCCTGTCGCGATGTTTGGGATCGATATTCGCATGGATCTTAAAGACGAATCCGCTGAAATCGTTTTCCTCGGGCTTAACCTCCCTGACATCGGTAAATCTCGACTGCGGTTCCGGCGCGATTGTAATAAAAGTATCGAGCAACTCTTTAACACCAAAGTTATTGATGGCGCTGCCAAAAAACACAGGCGCCAGGTACCCCTCGCTGTACAGGTCCTTATCGAAAGGTTCGTAAGCACTGTCAATCAATTCGATATCCTTACGCAGATGATCAGCTGCCACAGCGCCAACCCGACTATCAAGCTCGGGACTTGCCAGGTCTTCAATGGCGAACTGATCTTCGGAAATCCTGGTCATATTTGGGGTAAACAGAAGCAGGTGCTTGGTATACAGATTATAAACACCTTTAAACCCAGCCCCCATGCCAATGGGCCAGGTGAGCGGACGGGTATGAATGCTTAATTCCTGCTCAATAATATGGAGTAGGTCATACGGATCGATCCCTTCACGGTCGAGCTTATTGATAAAAATGATTACGGGAGTGTGGCGCATCCTGCACACTTCCATCAGCTTGCGGGTTTGCTCCTCCACACCTTTTACGCAGTCAACTACCAGAATAACACTGTCAACGGCCGTTAGGGTGCGGTAAGTATCCTCGGCAAAATCTTTGTGCCCGGGAGTATCCAGAATATTAATCTTGAACCCGTCGTACTCGAATCCCATAACCGAGGTCGCCACAGATATACCACGCTGCTTCTCGATTTCCATAAAATCGGAGGTAGCGGTTTTGGTAATCTTGTTCATCTTTACCGCTCCGGCAGTCTTAATGGCACCACCGAATAAAAGGATTTTCTCGGTAAGGGTCGTTTTTCCGGCATCAGGGTGGCTGATGATCCCGAATGTTCTCCGTCTGCTTATTTCTTCTTGATTCAAGGTCTTCTGATAAATTGTCCGCAAAGGAACGAATTACTGCTTCAATAAAAAATACGTATTTTTATTGATATTAAATTCCAGTGTCATGGGCAGATATCCTTCCATCCTGAAAATCCTGATCCTGGCTGCATTGCCGGTAATTTTCACCCAATGTGCCAAGGACAAATTACCGGTTAACGGTGATCCGTTGAAGTTTACCTACATGACCGAGGAATATCCGACATTCAGCTACTCGGAAAATGGCCACCTGACAGGAGCTTCCGTTGAAATTCTGGATAGCCTGTTTGCCAGGCTAAGTTTAAAGATCGACCACACAGTCGTTGCAGTATCCGATTGGGGGACCTCTTATGACAAAGTGCTGAATACCCAGGAAACCATGATGTTTTCGTTTCCTAAAACTACAGCCAACGATAGTCTTTTCAAGTGGGTTGGACCTATCGCCACTGATACAGAAATTGCGGTTTCGCTTTTAAAATCCAGTTTGGTGGTTACCGAGGTGACTGACCTGAACAACTATTTTACAGGTGTTGTTGATGTTTACGATAATGTGCAGAAACTGTTGAATCATGGGATTCTCAGGGCTAACATCCTCATATATGACAACATGACTGATCTTTACAAAGCCTTAACCGATAACCGGGAGGTCCAGTTTATTTATATTACCAAGGCAGAGCATCAGCGAATGATACAGTCGCTAGGTTATCAGGAATCCATTTTCGCGCAGCCTTTCACTGTTCATTATGAGGATCTGTATTATGCTTTTAATAAGGCAACTGCCGACGCCTTGATAACCAGATTTACCGAACAGCTAACCCTCCTCAAATCCTCAAAGCAGGCAGATGGATCCTCAGTTTATGACAAGATTCTGAGCCGGTATCACCTTTGAAATTTTCAAACTAATGCATACAACTATTTCTTTCGATGGGATTAATTGGCTGGCAGTGGCCCTCGCAACTATTTTATCATTTGTTTTAGGAGCATTATGGCATTCCCCAATGCTTTTCGGGAAAGCATGGAAGGAAGATGGAAATCCGAAAGTCGACAAAGCGGATAAAGGAAGGAATATGAAAATATTCGGGTTTTCAGCGCTTTTTCATTTTGTTGCAGTTGTTGGGCTGGCAGTATTGATCGGCCATGATTCCACCCTGCTCACTGGCCTGTATATTGGGTTTCTGGTTAGCCTGGCATGGGTTTTCACCGCTATCGGTGTTACTTACCTTTTTGCCGGCCGCACCTTCAGATTACTCCTGATTGATGCCGGTTTTTATGTCGTGTATTTTTCATTGGCCGGTCTCATAATCGGCGCCTGGTAAGGATAAACAGAATATCAAAATACTTTAAATCCCTTTTTATGAAAATTCTCAGACTGGTTCTCTGTATGGTAATTTTTTCTTCATTTTCAGACGCCTTTTCACAAACAAAGGATTGGCCGTCATTGAATTATTTCAGAAGTGCCAATGAAAAGCTTGGAAAGCCGGCACTGGGTGAAAACCGCGTGGTCTTCATGGGAAACTCTATAACCATTGGTTGGGAAGAGCTTTGTCCGGAATTTTTCACTGGCAGGCCATACATCAACCGGGGTATCAGCGGGCAAACAACTCCTCAGATGCTGCTCAGATTCAGGGCTGATGTTATTGCTCTCAGGCCGAAAGTGGTGGTTATCCTGGCCGGCATCAATGACATCGCGGGCAATACGGGCCCATCGTCGCTGGAAATGATCATGGACAACCTCATGTCGATGTCGGAACTTGCCGTTGCCAATCAGATCAGCGTTGTCCTGAGTTCGGTGCTTCCTGCTTACGACTTCCCCTGGAACCCCGGACAGTTTCCAGCTGAGAAAATCGTTAAACTGAACAAAATGATTAAAGATTATGCCGATAAAAACCATCTGATCTATCTTGATTATTACACTGTTACCGTGGATGGAAGAAAGGGACTGAAGGCCGAACTTACCAATGATGGTGTTCATCCAACTGTTGCAGGCTATAAAGTAATGGAACCATTAGCTGAAGCTGCCATTGCCAAAGCGCTAAAACAAAAACGGAAATGACAACTTTTACCAGTGATCTTTCCAAAAAGGAATTTCCGATTTCCGAAAAAGTTTGGGGAAAAACCATCAGGCATTCCATCCTCGACCTGATTCAAAAGGATCATCCTGATTTTCAACATGACAGCTATCTGGCCTCCAGTGAACTGAACGTTTATCGCGAAAAATACATTTCGGGATACCTGGTAAAAGAGGTGGGGGAATTAAGCGCGCTCGAAAAAACGGTTTTGACCTCCCTTACCGATCGATCCACCATAACCGACAAAATTGATGCGGAAGACCAGTTGCCCTTGACAACTGGTCAGAGAATTGCTGATAAAGTGGCCACCTTCGGCGGTAGCTGGACGTTTATAATTTCATTTTTTACTTTCCTTCTCATCTGGATCGGCATTAATGCGATCTTTCTTACCAATAAAGGATTCGACCCATACCCATTCATTCTGCTGAACCTGATTTTATCGTGTATTGCAGCCATGCAGGCCCCGGTAATTATGATGAGTCAGAATCGCCAGGAGGAAAAAGACCGCGAGCGGGCGAAAAAAGATTACATGATTAATCTCAAGTCCGAGCTGGAGATCCGCACGCTGCATGAAAAAATCGACCACCTGATCATGGACCAGCAGCAGGAGCTTTTGGAAATTCAGAAAGTTCAGATTGAAATGCTGAATGATATCCTGAAGAAGGTGGAGAAAAATTAGGCAAGAGGGCAAAAAGGCAAAAAGGCAAGAAGTAAAGGAATAAGTCAAAAATGTAACGACCAAAGGGTGTACTCCGAGCAACTCTGTTGACGATGGACTAGTCGGTTGACGATGTACTAGTCGCTTTAAACCTTCTTCTTAAACCTTAAGATTTTACTTCCTGCCTTTTTGCCCTCCTGCCATTTTTTGTTATTTCCACGTCTACCCCCCCTATTTTTCTTCTGTCTTCTGTCTTTTTTGTCTTTTTTTCCCCATACCCCCCCTATTTTTTCGATATACATAGAAAATATTTTATGTTTGCTCCATAAATATCAAATTTATGGTAGCGACACTTCCCACCATTACTCCTATCGATACCGGCGCGACAGCCTGGATGCTGACCTCCACCGCACTGGTTCTGCTGATGATCCCCGGACTTGCCATGTTTTATGGCGGACTGGTACGATCGAAAAATGTTCTGGGAACGATCATGCACAGCTTTGTTGCGATGGGGATCATCGCTGTATTATGGGTGATCGTCGGATACAGCATGTGTTTTGGCAAGAATGTCCTGGGCGGATGGTTTGGGTGGAGCTCCGACTATTTTTTTCTGAAAGGGATCGATACCAGCATTATGAGCGCCGGCGTACCCGAATATGTATTTTCAATGTTTCAGGGCAAATTTGCCATTATTGCTCCGGCACTGATCGCCGGTGCATTTGCAGAAAGAGTATCCTTTAAAGCTTATTGCTTTTTTATCGGCTTATGGAGCCTGTTGGTATATAATCCATTATGCCATTGGGTTTGGGCCTCCGACGGGTTCCTCTTCAACCTCGGACCCAAGGGTGCAATTGACTTTGCTGGCGGCACAGTGGTGCATATTTCAGCAGGAGTGAGCGGTCTGGTCGCAGCATTATACCTCGGAGCACGGCGCGGTTATCCTTATCAGGTGATCCGCCCGAACAATCTAGTTATCACCATGCTCGGGGCAGGATTGCTCTGGGTAGGCTGGTTTGGGTTTAATGCCGGGAGCAGCGTTTCGAGCGGTCTGAGCACCGCACAGGCGCTGACAGCCACTCAGGTAGCCGCCGCTTCGGGTGCCCTCGCCTGGATGATCATCGAAAGCCTTCACCAGGGAAAAGCGACAGCTCTGGGATTTGCCAGCGGCATTCTTGCCGGGCTGGTAGCTGTAACACCTGCGGCAGGAGTAGTTCAACCCTATGGCGCAATGATCATCGGACTGGCTGCTTCGTCGATATGCTATCTCGCAATCATGGTTAAGAACAGATTGGGCTACGACGACAGTCTTGATGCTTTTGGAATTCATGGTGTGGGCGGCATTACCGGAGCTTTGCTGCTCACGTTCCTTATACGTCCCTCCTGGATGGCCGAAGCGGCAGCCGCTGCCGGAGGTACCTGGACCCTCTGGAGCCAGCTTGGAATTCAGGCCCTGGCCGTTCTGATCGCAATAGTCTATGCCGCAGTTATGACCTGGGTACTTATATTCGTGCTTAATAAATTTATACGGTTTAAATCATCTGAAGAAGATGAGATGGCTGGTCTCGACAGATCCTATCATGGTGAAAGAGGATACGGAATGCTAAACCCCAGCTAATCTGATTAATGAATAAAACATTTACAAGTGAAATTAATAACCGCCATAATCAGGGAAGTTCAGCTCGATAAAGTCAGGGAAGCGCTGATCGAAGCTGACATAAAAAGAATCACAGTAAGCCGTGTTTCAGGTCATGGCCAACAGCGGATTGAAGAAATGTACAGGGGACAGATCATCATACCTGATCTGATACCAAAAATAAAAATCGAGATTGCCGTAAACGATGCATTTGTGGATATCACCATCGATGCCATCCTGAAATCCGCACGTACCGGAGGCCCCGGCGGGCGCGTGGGCGATGGCAAAATTTTCATTACCCCGCTCGAAGAATGCATCAGGATAAGGACAGGAGAAAGAGGCGGAACCGCAATTTGATAGAATATTTGTTATTATCGGTCAACCTGTAAACCTTATCGGGTTAATGCAGTCTATACGTTTCTATCATCAAATACGACCAATTTAACATGAAACGTTATTCCATTCTCCTCCCACTGCTAGCCAGTATCCTTATCCTTGCCGCTTGCAGCAAAGGACCCAAGCCTGTTGTCGCTTTTACTTTCGAGCCCGCAAGTGCGCTGGCCCGCGACACCGTTAAGTTCAGCAATCAAACAACCGATGCCACATCATACAGCTGGAATTTTGGTGACGATTCCACCTCGACCCTTGAAGCACCCGGACATGTTTATAAGTCAAGCGGCAACTACAATGTCACCCTCACCGCAACTGGTGCAGGCGGAAGCAAATCAGCTTCAAAAGCAGTAACTATCCTGCCATCAATCACAGGAAGCTGGACCAGTACTTTCACGGCCGGCATGCGCAGTACAACAGGGTCATTGAACGTTGTACAGCATGTTACCGGGGCTCTCACCGGAACTGCACAGGTAAGCAATAACGCAACGCTCACCCCTTTAAATGCCATCAGCAACATTACCAGCCTGGCAATTGTCATTGAAACAACCAGCCAGGGCTCCAAGTTTGCTTTTAAAGGAACCATTAATGAAGCCTATGATATGATATCGGGAAGTTTCTTTTTGGATGGTGTGCGCCGCAGTGACTGGTACGCTTTGAAAAAGGGAAATTAAGGACGAGTCTATCAGAATCTTTTACTCGGTTCTTTTCATCGCACGGTGCACTTTGCGCCTGTTCGTGGTTCTGTGCTTGAATTCATTGGAGATAACACTGATATTCCCATCGACTTCCAGAACTGCCAGATCGACCTGTTTAATTGTTTCGACACCATGTTCGCGAATGGCTTCCATCAATTCATCCATGGTAAATCGGGCTTTTCTCATATTGCCATCATTCACCATGCCTTTATAAATCAGTAGTATTTCCTTGCCCTCCAGCACTTTGCCGAATTTCGGGAAAAAATACGAAACTTGCTTAAGAAGGAAATTCACTATAAAGAGGGACCCAGCGGCAACTAAGCCCCCAAATAAAGTGGTATTTGAGCCAACCATGGCATTTTGTACGGCATTACTAATCAGAAGGATAAAAACTAAATCGATTATGGATAGCTGCGAAAGCTCTTTCTTACCGAATAACCTGACGGCCAGCACAATGAACACATATACGGAGATTGAACTGAAAACAATATTGAGGTAATCGTTCTTGAAGATTTCCATTGCCTTTATAATTTAGTTTCGATTGGCTAATCCGATTTTGGAATGGTAAAAACGAACCGGCTACCCTCATCAGGAATAGTCTCCACCCGAATTTTACCGCCGTTCTTTTCTACAAAATCTTTACACAAAACTAATCCCAATCCTGATCCTTTTTCACGATTGGTACCGGGCGTTGAGTGAAAAGCTTTTGATGTGAATAATTTGTCTGCCAACTCCTTGGGCATTCCTACCCCATTGTCTTGAATTTCAACCTCGATAAAATGACCGGTATCCTTTGCAGAAATTGATATAGTACCTTCCAGGTTTGTATATTTAATTGCGTTCGATAACAGGTTTCTGACAACCAGGTCAATCGAATCCTGATCAGCCATGACATAAAAATCCTTTTGTAAACTGAGCGATATCGAGATGGATTTTTGTTTTGCTACAGAGGTAAATAGTTCAGAATTTCGATGAATGATATCGTTGATCAGAATGCGGTCAGGGGTTAGTGAAAACTTCTCGGATTGACTTTTTGCCCAGTTGAGCAGATTTTCCAGTAAGCCAAGGGTGTTTACTGATGCTTTCTTTAATTCGAGAATCAAACGGTTTTTTTCCTCATTACCAAGGTTGTAATCATCATCAGTCAGGATTTCCAAAATTGGCATGAAGTTTCCTATGGGTCCGCGTAAATCATGCCCAATTATTGAAAACAGTTTATCCTTTGTTACATTCGCTAACCGGAGCTTGGCTTCACTCTCGACCAGCTTATCCTGAACAATTTTCTGAGTGGTGATATCTTCCTTTACCGCAATATAACTGGTAATTTCACCATTGGCATCGATAATTGGAGAGATGGTGGAGGATTCCCAGTACAAGTCCCCATTTTTTCTCTTATTGTGAAAGGTCCCCTGCCATTGTTTTCCCGAGGTAATTGTTTCCCAAAGCACTTTATACTCAAAATCAGGTGTTTCACCAGATTTCAAAACTCTTGGATTTTTTCCTTTTAGCTCCTCAAACGTATAACCGGTGGTATCAAAGGCCTTTGGATTGGCATATTCAATATTCCCATCCAGATCAGTCACGACAATGCTTACCGGACTTTGATCCACTGCCCGGGATAGCTTAAGTAACTCTGCCTCTGCTTTTTTGCGCAGAGTGATGTCATGAATAATTCCGATGGAACACCATTCATTATGAAACCAGAAGGCCGATAAGGACAACTCAACGGGGAACTCCTCCCCGTTTTTATGCACCGCAAACATCTCCAGAGTTTTGCCAATGGCAGCCCCATTACCTTCACGTTGAAATAAACGAAACGCTTTTTCATGATCCGGAATAAACCTTGGAGGAACAATCAATTGGTGCAAATTTTTTCCCATCACCTCAGCGCTGGAATAACCAAGGGTTTCGGTTGCGGCTTCATTCCAAAAAGTAATGTCACCCTTGCCATTAAGCATTATAATCGGATCCTTTACAGATTTTGTGATAGCATGAAGTAACCCTTCCTGATCAGAGGTGAATTCTTGCAGGTTATCCTTAAAATCTAACAGATTATCCTTCATTTCGTGCTTTCGTGTTTACCAAAGGAAAGATAACTAATTAAACTGACAGAAAGCTGTTGATGAATTCGGTTAAAAATGATGGAAGGATTCCCAGGAAGAGAATCCCAATGAGTACCAAGGCTAAAACGATATTACCGGCCGGTGGCAATCCAAAGTACCGCTCACTTTCCGAGTGTGTAAACATGGTTTTTATAACCCTCAGATAATAAAACAGGCTGATCACAGAATTTATCACCAGGCTGAAGGCAAGTATCCAGAATCCCGATCTCACGCCCTCAAGAACAAGGTAGAACTTAGCCATAAAACCGGCAGTGAGCGGAATCCCTGCCAGCGAAAGCAAAGTCAGGGACAATACCACCGCAATCCTCGGGTTTTTCCAGAACAGTCCCTTCAAGTCATCAATATCCTCCGCATCGCGTTCACAAACCGAAAGAATGGAGATAGTACCAAAGGCGCCAAGAGTGGTTATCATATAGGAGATCAGATAAAATATCGCTGCCTGAACCCCATAAACTGTTCCGGCAAGCAGGGTGATC
Source organism: uncultured Bacteroidota bacterium (assembly GCA_903851365.1). Classification (GTDB taxonomy): domain Bacteria; phylum Bacteroidota; class Bacteroidia; order Bacteroidales; family UBA12481; genus UBA12481. The sequence goes on along the minus strand of CAINOB010000038.1, from coordinate 4,895 downwards.
ATCAGGTAACCCATGTGCGCGATGGATGAATAAGCCAGCAACCTTTTAAAATTCGACTGTTTTAACGCAAGCAGGTTACCGGTAAACATCGACAGTATCGCGATTACGGAGATTATTACCACAAGAATATTGTTATCAGATCCATGCACTAAGGTGAAAAACCTGATAAAGACCGCCAGAATTGCCCCTTTGGAAATGGTTGCAATAAAGGTGGATACGGGAGCAGGCGCACCCTGATAAATATCGGGCGTCCACATATGAAATGGCACCAGTGCGAGTTTGAATCCAATGCCCGTAAGCATCATTACAAAACCGGCCACAAGAAGCGGGTTCATGTTTCCTTTCCCAAATGCGGCAGCTACCCCTTCGAAACTCATTTCACCGGTCCCGGCATAGATCAGCGCCATACCAAACAGTAAAAATGCCGTTGCTACAGAGGCAATAACCAGGAATTTAACCCCGGCTTCAATGGAATAGTCGCGATGCTTGAGATAGGCAATCAGCACATATAAAGCAATGCTGAGAGTTTCGAGACCCAGGAAAAAAGTCACAAAGTGATTGGCAGTAACCAGAACCGAAGCTCCGAGAGTAGCTATAAAAAGTATGATGAAGTATTCTTCCCTTTCCCCGGTATGATTATTGAAATACAAATAGGAAATCACGCTGATCACGAGGCTCACGCAAAATATCGCACCCAGAAGCAGCATACTAAATCCATCCATGACCAGCAACGACTCAATTTTACAGGGGATATTGGGAGCAATGACAAAAAGTGAAGCCAGCGCGGCCAGAAACATCACCAGCGAAAAAGCATATATAACTTTAAAGTTTCTGGATATCGTAATGGTTATCATCATGATGATCGGAGCACTCGCCACGACCAGCAGAGGAAGAAGACACAGAAAATCAAGTTTTGTCATAAAACTGTTTTTTCGTTAGCGTGGAGAATCTTCGTGACAGCCGGTTTAGCCGAATTTAAAAATGGCTGTGGAAAAAGTCCGAGAATAAATATGGCAATCACCATTACACCAAGTATTATGGATTCGCGTATTGAAAGGTCCTTTATTTTCATCGGGGAATTTTCCTTGCCGAAAAAAACCTTTTGCATGATCCTCACTGCATAGATTGTACCGGCAATCAGCCCTACCGAAGCGATGGAGGCAAAAAGAACACTCGATTTAAAGGTACCCAGGAGAATGAGGAATTCCGCAATAAAATTTCCCATTCCGGGCAAGCCGAGGGAAGCCATAACGAATATCAATCCCATGGTCCCCAGCACCGGAGCTTGCGTCCAAAGTCCGCCCATACTGCTCAGGTCACGGGTTTTCAACCGTTCCGACAGCTGGCCGGCAATGATAAAGAGAGCACCTGTGCTAACGCCGTGTGCAATAATCTGCATGATTACACCCTGATAGGCCAATTCATTAACAGCAAAAACACCCAGAACAATGAAACCCATGTGGTTAACACTCGAGTAAGCCACCAGCCGCTTCAGGTCGGTCTGGGCAAAGGCAAGCTTGGCTCCGTAGAGAATTCCAACAATGCCGAGTATCATTCCGAAGGGTGCAAAAGATGCCACCGCATGCGGAAACACCGGCATCACAAATCGCAGTAATCCATAGGCAGCAGTCTTCGACATAACGGAGGCCAGTATCAAAGTGCCTGCCAGCGGGGCCTCAGTATAGGTATCCGGAAGCCAGCTGTGGAACGGAACCACGGGCAATTTTACCAGAAAAGCAGCCAGGAACCCGCACATCAGCAACATCTCCATCGTGGCCGACATATGCGTACCAAGCAGTTGCTGGTAATCAAAAGTGTACACGCCTGTGGTACTGCCATGGATAAGATATAATCCCAATATGGAAAGAAACATCAGGAGACCGCTGGCCTGAGTAAAAAGGAAAAATTTATAAGAGGCATAAATGCGCTTTTCATTTCCCCAGATACCGATCAAAAAGTACATCGGGATCAGCATCACTTCCCAGAAAAAATAAAACAGGAAGAGGTCCATCGAAAGAAAAACACCGGTTATTCCTGCAAGTATCCAGAGGAGGTTAAAATGGAAAAATCCGGTTTTAACCGTGATCTCTTTCCAGGAAATCAGAATTGCAATCAGTCCGATAAAGAAAGTCAGGAACAGCATAAGCATGCTTAATCCATCCATGGCCAGATGAAAACTTACGCCAAACCGAGGTATCCACGCAGCATTGTACTCCACCACCCAAATTTTTCCACTGTTCAATCCTTCGTGGGCAAGGACGATCAGGAGTATAACGGCATCAATCAGGAGAGTGGCTAGCGAGATATACCGGGGAAGCAGGGAACTCCACTTCCCGGCTATCCAGGCGGCGGCTCCGCCTGCCATTAATATGATTATCAGATAGGTAAGGATCATAGGTTTAGCATAATGGTTAAGAGTAAGATCAATCCTGCAACCATCACCATGACGTACCACCGGAGTTTGCCATTTTGCGTCCGGCTCAGAAGGGTACCCGAGTAATTTACAGCATGAGCAAGTGAAGAGTAAAACTTATCGATAAAATCCTTTTTATCGATCTGTGAAAGCCAGACAAGCGGCAAAACAAACAGCTTGTTATAAAGCCAGTCGAATCCCCAACCCTGATAAAAGAAGTGGCTTAGCCGGCTTTTTTCGATCACATTGGAAGAAAGGGTTTTCTTATTGAATAAAAGGTAAGCCAGATAGATGCCCCCGATAGCGATCAATGCCGAGATCACCTGGATGATCCACTCCGGGGCATGGCTTTCGCTCAGAATGAGAGCTGGGAAAACCGGCTCAAGCAATCTGGAGAAAAGGTGTACCGGACCCAGGTTATGTGGAAGTTCAATAAAACCCCCGATCAGCGAAAGTGCCGCCAGAATAATCAGCGGGATGGTCATCAACGGTCCGGGCTGATGTTTTGGTTCGGTTTTTGCCTCCCCGAAAAACACCAGGAATATCATTCTGAACGTATAAAGCGATGTAAGCAGCGCACCGGCGATACCAGCGAGCCATAGCCATTTGCTGCCGATGCCCGATGCCAGTGAGAACCACAGAATCTGATCCTTGCTGTAGAATCCGGCGGTAATCAGGGGCAGCGCAGATAGAGAGGCGCCACCGATGAGGAACGTAAGGAAAACGATGGGCATTTTTTTTCTAAGTCCGCCCATTTTATGCATGTCGTGCTCTTCATGGAGCAGGAGAATGATGCTTCCGGCACCAAGGAAGAGCAACGCCTTAAAAAAAGCATGTATCATGAAATGGAAAATCGCCGCCGACCAGGCCCCTACTCCCAGGGCAAGGAACATATATCCGATCTGGCTGATGGTGGAATAGGCCAGTACCCTTTTCAGGTCGTGCTGCGTGAGTGCGCTGAACCCTGCAATCAGCAGTGTTGCGGCACCGATTATTGCTATTGCTGCCAGTACTTCAGGCGCCAAAATAAACAACACATTCAGCCGGGCAATGAGGTAAACCCCGGCGGTAACCATCGTGGCCGCATGAATGAGTGCACTCACCGGCGAAGGGCCGGCCATAGCATCTGGCAGCCAGGTCTGCAGAGGAAGCTGAGCCGATTTCCCAAGCGCCCCGCCCAAAAGTAACAGGGCGGCTATCACAGCTACTGGGGAGCCTGAACTCCAGACCAGGGGAGCCTGTCTCAGGAGCGTATCAATATTAAGGGTGCCAAAGGTGATCACGAGAAGAAACAGACCGACGATCATGAAGGTATCGCCAATGCGCGTGACAATAAATGCCTTGCGCGCCGCATAATCATTGGCGGGGTCTTTATACCAGAATCCGATCAGCAGATAACTGCAAAGCCCAACTCCTTCCCAGCCGAGATAAAGAAGCAGAAGATTATTAGAGAGGACAAGAATCAGCATCGAGCTGACAAACAGGTTCATATAGGCAAAAAACCGGGCAAAGCCATCATCATCCTTCATGAATTCAACTGAATACAGATGGATCAGTGCACCGACAAAAGTGATGACAAAACAAAAAACCAATGTCAAAGCATCCATCCGAAAAGCAATATCAGCAGTAAAACCGCCGGTACTGAGCCAGGTATAGATGGTTGTCGTGTAAGCTCCACCGGCAGGCGGAATCGAAAGGAATTTTATTCCGGCAATGATTGTGATCAAGGCCGATAAGGCTACAGAACCTACCCCAAGGAGAGCAATGCCCCGGCGAGGGATCACCCTGTTGAACAGCACGTTAATTAAAAAACTTATTAACGGCAAAACCGGGATAAGCCAGATGAATGTTGTCATTTTCTATAAATTTTCATTCGCCTTATGATCTTTCAGTTTTCGCATCGAATCCGCATCCAGAGTTCGGTAGTGGTGATACATCTGCAGAATCAGCGCCAATCCCACCGACACCTCTGCCGCCGAAACCGTCAGGATAAAAATAAACATCACCTGCCCGTCGGCATGCCCCCAGTGTGCTCCACCCATAACAAAGACCATCGCCGCACTGTTGAGCATCAGCTCGATCGACATCAGCATGAATATGATATTCCTGCGTACAAGCAAGCCTACAAGACCTATTAAAAACAGGACTCCTGCAAACAATATCTGAGTCTCCATGGGTACGGTCATCATAGCTTCATTTTTTAATTCTTGGTTGTTTTACGAGGAACCGGTGAATAACTTTCTTCTTCTGTTTTCCCAGATGATAAGCGCCGACTATTCCAGCCAGCAACAGGATGGCCGACAATTCCACAGCTATCAGGTAAGTGGTAAACAAAGAGATGCCAACCTCTTTCGGGCCCACAACAATTGCCGGATGTTTTTCGAAATGAAAATCTTTCAAGGCAATGACAAAAAGCACCAGAAGAGCGGCGGCAAGGATCGAAGGGATCAAAAACATTTGCGGAGTCAGCCATTTATTCTCC
>CAINOB010000037.1 GCA_903851365.1 uncultured Bacteroidota bacterium | reverse complement strand
TATGGAGACAAGGAAGTCGTAGTTATTGGTGGTGGAAATTCGGCTGTTGAGGAGTCCGATTTTATCTCCAAATTTGCCAGCAAGATCACACTGGTTCATCAGTTTGATGCCCTCACAGCCAATAAGACCGCCCAGGAAAAACTCTTTGCCAATCCGAAGATCAGCACATTGCTCGAACATGAACCACGGTCTTTTAAACGGGAGGGTGACAAGGTTATTACGGAAGTGGAGGACCTTAAATCAAAAGAAATTAAAACATTAGTAAGTGACGGGGTGTTTATCTTTATAGGAATGAAACCCAATGTGCAGTTATTTAAAGATAAACTCACACTCGACCAATGGGGTTATATCAAAACCGACGAAGATATGCGAACGAATCTTCCTGATATTTACGCAGTTGGAGATGTGATCAGCAAAAAATACAGGCAAATCACCACCGCTGTCTCCGACGGCACAATCGCAGCTATTTCCATAGCAAGGGAATTGAATTGAACTATTTTAAGATTTTACCGTTATTTCATAACAAGTTGACCGTAATTCAACGTTAAATATAAGAGCCGGTTCACCTCAAGGCAAAGGTTTTAGGTGATGCATAAATCTTCCACCGTGATTCATTAACTGTTTAAACTAATGATAACCTTTATTGCAATACTTTTTGCAGGAGCCTTATTTGCCGGGTTTATCGGATCATTAACTGGTCTCGGTGGAGGTGTTGTAATTGTACCTTTATTAACCATCGGTTTTGGGGTTGACATCCGTTATGCCATCGGGGCATCTTTAATTGGAGTTATAGCCACCTCTTCAGGGGCGGCATCTGCCTATGTCCGGGAAGGAATATTAAACATCCGGGTAGGGATGTTTCTAGAAATTGCGACTACATTGGGAGCAATTGCCGGAGCTGCTATTGCTGTTTTTGCACCAACACATGCGATTGCCGTTATTTTCGGTTTTGTTCTGTTATACTCTGCCATAACCTCGCTTAAACCCAAGGGAGAGATCAAGGATATTGATAATCCAAAGGAAAATAAATCAGATCGACTCGTTGAGTTTCTGAAGGCAAAAGGGTCCTATATGACAGCTAATGGATTAAAGCATTATACCTTGCATCATTTAGCAGGAGGATTTATAATGATGATCATTGCAGGTATTCTATCCGGATTATTGGGAATTGGTTCAGGAGCCTTGAAGGTCATTGCCATGGATTCGATTATGAAAATACCCTTTAAAGTTTCAACCACAACCAGTAATTTCATGATTGGCGTTACAGCAGCAGCGAGTGCCGGAATTTATCTCAGCAGGGGATATATAGATCCGGTATTGTCCATGCCCGTCATGTTGGGAGTCCTGATTGGTTCCCTTTTCGGAGCCAGGATTCTTATCCGGTCGCAAACTAAAAAAGTGAAGTTTGTTTTTGCCATCGTTGTTACACTTCTGGCATTTGAAATGATCTATAACGGATTAGCAAAAAATATATAATATGACCTTAAACTTAAAACATTGGAATGATGATCGGATGAGGGAAATCATGGGGTCATTATTACGCTACGGCGTTTTGTCAGCCGCATTTCTGGTGTTTTTGGGAGGAATATTATTTTTCATCAAATATCCTAAGGAATATTTTGATTATTCGACTTTTAAAGGAGAACCTCCTCGATTCCGGCAGGTACACCTTATCATTAAGGAAGCTTTTAATTATCGGGGCAGAGATGTCATCCAGCTTGGAATTTTAGTGTTGATCGCCAC
>CAINOB010000036.1 GCA_903851365.1 uncultured Bacteroidota bacterium | reverse complement strand
GTAACACTCAAATGAAAATTAAAAACGTTCTCCTGACTTCCGGTTTAGTGCTTTTCTCAGCAGCCAGTATGGTCTTAGTTGTTCGCAATTCAAGACATGATTTCCGGAGAGATTATGAAAAATTCCTGGTCTCAGAATACAAGGGTCTTCCTGAGATAGACAAGGATGATGTGAAAGGTCCGGGTAAAGAAGAGATGGATCGACCTGACGCTGCAGCATTCGATGATTATATCAAGACGCTTGATCCCGCCTTAAAATCGGTACCCTCTGAACGGATAATAGCTGCTAATAAGACCACATCGGCTCTTTCCAACCTTAAGTCGGGCAACAATACCCTCATCTGGACTCATTATCCGACCAATATGGGCGGTCGTACCAGAACCCTGATGTTTGACCCGAATGATCCCGCAGGACTCAAATTATGGGCAGGATCAGTGACAGGAGGACTTTGGTATAATACCGACCCGTCAGGTGGTAATGAATGGACCCCGGTCAACGATTTCTGGCCTAATTTATCAATCAGCTGCATGACTTATGATCCGAACCATAAGCAAACTTTTTATGTAGGAACAGGTGAAAGCCAGACAGCCCTCATAATCTATCGCGAATCTTCCGGAAAAGGGACCGGTATCATGCGGTCGACCGACGGCGGATTAACATGGGCCCAAATGCCCTCTACCCTAAACTGGCCCTACGTAACAGATATTTTGGTAAGGAACGAATCCGGCGTAAGTGTCATCTACGCAGCAGTGGTTTCCGGATATTATCAGGGCAAGGCACACGAAGCATTACCTACGAACGGATTATACCGGTCGGTTAATGATGGAGCAACCTGGACACAGGTGTTGCCAAATATTCCAGGCAAGGATTATTCCTATGCACCCTCCGATATTGAAACGACTGCCGATGGCGCCAGAATTATTGTTGGAACAACCTACGGTATGCTGGAAGGCGCCACCGATAATGACCGGTCGGGCGCTGCCTGCATTCTCGCTTCAACCGACGGTATTAACTGGACCGTGAATAATACTTACCAGCAGTCGATTTTGAAGGAATCTGTCAACATGTACCCGGGCAGGGTGATGTTAAGCCAGGCCCCTTCGAATCCGGATATTGTATACGCCATTGTTGCATCAGGATATGTGAGGTCTGATAAATTTATCGGATATGGTTGCCAGTATCTTTTAAAAAGTACGGATAAGGGAGCAACCTGGACCAGCATAAACTATCCAAGTGGATTTGCTTCATTGGCATGGCATGCATTTGTCATTACAGTCAGTCCACTGAATCCAAATATCATCTGGGTAGGCGGTCTCGATACCTGGAGAACGACCAATGGTGGAACAACCTGGACCAAGCAGTCCGATTGGGCCCAAATGTATGGTAATGGAGCCGATGATTATGTCCACGCAGATATTCATGTCCTGAAATACAAGCCTGGTTCCGACACCGAACTTTATATTTGCACAGATGGTGGTATTTTCAGTACACGAACAGCCAGTGCGCCCGACTCAGGAATGAAATTCTTTGAGGTTGCCAACCATTACAGCACTTTGCTTTATTATTCCTGTGCAATGCATCCTGATGCAGGTGCCGTTCATTTTGTAGGAGGATTGCAGGATAACGGTTCCATGTTTTATCGAAAAGGAAATGTTCCAACATTCAGAGACATGCTATCTGGCGGTGACGGTGCACTCTGTTTTATAGACCAGAATGAACCGACCATCATGATCACCACGGTTTACAACAATGCCATTTACCTGTATACCGGAGCCAAAGAAACAGATCCTACAGGAGCGGGATATAAAGGACTCGGGACAGGAACATTTGTAAATCCGATGGATTACGACTGGAAAAACAATATACTTTTTTCCAACGGCGGAAACGAACCTCTGCAATACCTTAATACCCTTCACGTCCTGAATGTTGCAGCTACAGGTATTACCGGAAGCAATACCGGGAAACTCATTGCCACTCATTCAACGGTGCCTTATTCAAATATCAAATGGTCAGAATCTTCACCGGCAAATCAATCCAATATCTTTATCGGCACACAGGCAGGTAAACTGTTTAAATATGCTGATGCCTCACATACCGGCACTCTAACTGAGATTACCTCACCTGATTTTCCTGCCGGAAACATATCGAGTATCGATGTTGCCGGGTCGGAAGACACTTTATTGGTGACCTTTTCAAACTACGGAGTGGTATCGGTCTGGCTTACACAAAACGGAGGCACTAATTGGAAAAACGTTGAGGGGAACCTTCCTGACATGCCTGTTCGCTGGGGCATGTTTCATCCAAAATCGGGGAAACAGGTTATGCTGGCCACCGAAACCGGAATCTGGACCACTGATAATATCGTGGCTCAGAATGTTATCTGGACACCGGAAATTCATGGCCTGGCGAATGTCAGAACCGATATGGTGAAGTTCCGGAAATCCGATAATACTGTTTTGGCTGCGACGCATGGAAGGGGTCTTTTTACCACAACCTGGGCCCCAGTTTACACCAACGGTATCAATGATCAATCCATTGCTGACAAAAGTGTTATGGTATTCCCAAATCCAACATCAGGACAATTCCAGGTCAGGATCGACCAACCGGTTAATGCAGAACTTAACGTGATGGACTTGACGGGAAGGATAGTTGTGACAAATAAGGTTGAGGATAACGGAACCTGGCAGAGATCGTATGACCTCAGCAGAGAACCAAAGGGAGTTTATATCGTGAAAGTCACCTCCGGAGGAAAGGTTACGGCATCGAGATTGATCATTAAATAAATACTTCAGGATCAGGCACTATCACATTCTCAAACCGGCTAGAGGAGTTTGAATTTATAAGTAATTGTTCCCTTTTGCTGCACTGGTGCATCGGGAGAAGTTGCCTTATTGAATTTTGCGGTTAAAGCTGCCTTCCGGGCAGCTTCCCAAAGGGTTGAATTAGTTGTTGTAGTGCCTTTTGCTCCTGGAACGGCATTGATCACTTCGCCATCCTTATTAACGGTAATTGTAACCACAACATCGCCATAATCATTTACGGCATATTCTGGTTTTGCCAATCCTCCGATGACATTGCGGCCATCCAGGCTAAAGGATATTCCAGCGCCTCTGCCACCACCCGGTCCACGGTTCTTTGAATCCACAGATCCGGTAGGGTCCCCCTGATTACCCATAACCTTGCCATTGCCTTCGCCGCCTGTTCCACCATTAATTGCAGCGCCACCAAAGGATTTACCCATTCTGCCCTTGATGGCATTCACCTGCGACTGTTGCTGCTCGGCCTTTTTCTTCTCGGCTTCTATCCGCTGGTTTTCAAGATCAGCCAGCCGTTTGTTTTCGAGATCTGTTTGCCGTTGGATTTCCCGCTCTTCCTTTTCTTTTTTCTTTTTCTCGTCCAGGATTTTCTTTTCAGCCAATGCCTTTTCATTATCCTCTTTCTTAATCACCGGCGCCGACTCTGTTTCCTGAGTTATGATTTTTGATGCTGTCGCCTTCACCTTTTCCCGCGCAGGCTTGGTTTTTGCCGGCGGAGTTGCAACCACTGCTGCTGGTTCTGGCCGAAAAGCAGCTTCTTGCAATGCTGGTTCCTTATCGCCCATACCCTCCAGATCTGTTCCGAAATTAACTGTCAGACCCTCTGCCATCTCCGGCGCTACTGCCTTGGTACCTCCGGTCAATTTCAATAAAAGAAGTAATAGGATTATGGCCCCGTGATAAAGTACAGTACCAATTAAACCCTGATATTTAGTCGCAATTTGCATTTGTAATGTTCACCCAATAAAAGTATTGAAAAAACGAACCAAGAGAACTGTTTAGTATAACCGGTTTTCAGACCATTTGTTAACCCCTATTTCCGCGACCACTTTTCTTTGTATTTCCGGATCAGGTCACCGAAAGTATCGAACTCTTCTCGATAAAAGACACCAACTCCCTGGGTATAAGGAGCATACTCATATAATAGATGGTCGTTTGCGCGGGTAAATGCCTTAACCCTGACTTTTCCTGATTGTTTAATTTTATACTCAACATCCACATCTCCTACAAGTTGGCTTGTATTACCAGTAGTTGGCCGAACGTCATAATTTCCATTCACATTAATAGTCATCCTGTTGTTCAGAAATTGCTTCGAAAGAGCGACTTCCACTTCATCGCTTGTCAGCTGATCTCCGGGCCGGTAATTAAATCCGACATCAAAATCATTTGTGATCTGCGATAGCCAATAGCTCAGCTGGTTTGAAAGCACTTCGGTAGTTGTGGAAATCCCGGCTTTCTCATAACGGCTGGCTGTACCGCTGCCAGTGCCCTGCAAGGGTGTAAAACGGTTAAGCACCAATAATGATATTACCTGCTTGCTTAGTTCCTCCTTCGACAGGTTCTGAAGTTGTGTTCTGGCGATATCGTTGCTGGTCGGCGGAAGATCGATATTGAAAGCCACTAAGGGAGCCTCCAGATATCCGGTCATCAGCAGATGGCATTCGACAGGCAAACGCTGAGTAAAATCTGTGGTGCTCTCATCCTGCAGTAAATCATATAATGCGGCCTTTGTGCGATAAACTGCATCAATATCCAATTGCGCATTCGAAACGTCACCGGTCCATTTCAGCGTTGCACCAGGCTCAATCTGCAGCCTCTTAACGGGCATTCCCTTCAGGGTAAGCTGATAATCACCCTGATCCATTGTGTAATCTCCGGTCAGAGTCCATTTTGAGTCAGGGGGGATAAATACATGTAGGTTTCCACTGCCTTTTGCGTGAATAACATCCCCAACCTTGGAGTCAATGATCAGCTGCAGATCCGCATCCGGTGTAACATCCAAATCGATATTGACTGTTGCGCCATTCAGGTTTACCTCATATCCTTTGGCACTTTCTGAGGAAAAATCCATCAGATCGGCATCTGCTTCCTCTTTGGGTTTTTCGACATAAGTGATAAAGTCAATCATTCTGGCCTCATCAGTCGTAAAAACCGGAACAAAGAATTTTGTTTTCTTACTGGATCGGGCTGATACATCTATGACCAGATTTTTTAGCGGACCTTTTATTGTACCCACACCCGTTCCATAACCTCGTCCCCAATAACCCTCATTTCTCGATTCCACCTCATTGAGAAGAACAAAATCAGTGAAACTTACATCAAAATCAAGGTTTAGCGTGCTGAATTTATTATGTATTACGGAACCGGAAACGACAGCATGATTTCGTTCCTCATCTTGCATATCGACATTGGTTACAGTAAAGGCATTGGGCGTAATAACCACATTATGACTGAAATAGAATCTTGTATTTAGATAATTGACCACAAAAGAGGCATCCTGTACCATGGCATTGCCATTTATCAAAGGAACACTGCGCGTCCCCCTGATCTGAACCTTTCCGGAAGCCTCCCCCCTGACATCGAGCAGTTCGTCATAAACAATAGGATTGAAAATATCCATCCGGAGTTTATCAACCGCAAGGTCAAAATCCAGACTGTCGCTGCCAGGATGATACTGGCCGTGAAGCTGAAGTGTCTTCACAGAATTACGCTGGATCAGAACATCCATTAAAACAGGTTCGCCGCTACCTGTAGAACGGCTCGAAAGGGTTGCCAAACCCATCGGCTGTCCATTTACCTTTAAACTATCGATCCGCGCTTCGGTAAGGAACATTCCTCCCTTATTCATGTCAAATAGCCGCGCTTCACCAGTGGTCCGCCCCTGAATATTAAAATCTTCAGAACTTATAACCCGTCTCAGGTTATCCAGATTAACCTTATGAAATCTCACATATAGCGTGTCGGCGGGATCGATCGAAGCTGCCCCGTCGAGGCTGAGGTTTTCATCATTATGAGCAATCCGGAAATGATCAATATGGATCTTTTGGCGATCTGCCACGATTTTGAAATTATCAATAGTCCATAAACTGTCGTTCAAAATCATTTCGGACGCGGGAAATTTGAATAACCCGGTAAGATATCCGGTCTCGGATTGAGACATAAACCCGGTACATCCGATCTTTCCCCGCGGCCCCTTTGTTCCGTTCGCATTCCAATTCAGGATTGCCGTCATCTGGTTATCGCCCAGGGCCCCATCCAGCTTAATTTTCTCAAAAACGGTATTGCGGTCGAGCTGGATCTTGTCAAGTCCTCCTGCCAGAACCAGTGAATCGCCTTTTGATTGGATCAGTATGTCGAGACCGGTAAATTGCCCGCCGGCAGTGACAAATTGTGGAGATATACCCTCGAGGGATATGGTTTGGTTAACAGCGCTGTAGAATCCCCCCAAACGGGTATTATCCTTGCATTGAAATCCCGGAAAAAGAACGCGCGTAAGAGGAGTAGCATTCTTGAGCTGGACATTAAAAGTAAAATCATTAAGATGATCATATCTTATTGTCTGCGTTTTGGTTAACGCAGGAATAAACTTGGCAATCAGCGAAGTGACCTGTGCAGTCAGGTCATCAATATGAACATTCCCAACCACACGGGCATCCAGATATTCAGAGGATAAGATAATTTTTCGCTGGCCAAACTCAGGAACCGACGACAAAGTAAGTTCAGTTATTGGCAATGTGCCACGGCTGTTGGTATAGCTCGAGTTTTTTACCGTAATTTCTCCATCAATATCGTCAATGGCAGTTCCAGTCAGGTTCCCATGCAAATCAACTTTCAGTTCAGCTTTGGTATCATTTGTAACCAGGTTTATGGCACAAAGATCAGCATGATTGACTAACAGGTTAAAATCAACCGTTGGCCTGTCTTTTCCAAAATCAAAGTCACCGGTCAGATCAATATTGGCATTAGGGTCACGCAGTTTAAGTGATCCGTTAAACTTACTGTCCGTTGCTTTTCCATTAATACTCAGATACTGAAAGGTATACCCATTCAGATTAAATTGGCTCACCTCACCTGATAATAATGCCGATACCGATTTATCTCCGTCCCAAACCCCATCCACATCCAGGTTAAACGTCATACCTGAAACTCCGGAGGTTGCATCAACCCATTGGTCAGGATTAAAATCTGAAGCTGAAACAGAACCCTTAAAATTGTATCCTTTTAAAGGCCTGTTTTTATTCACCTGGAGATTTGTCGTGAAAGAGCCGTAGTCAAAATTCCAATTTCCTGAAGTAATAAAATTCTCAAACGTACCGGTGAAAACTCCTGTATATTCCAATGTTCCCAGATCCGTGAGCGGAACCGGAACTTTTAATTCGAATCCCGGGATTTGACCTGATAAAACATCTCTGACCAAATTAGGCATATTCAAGGATAACGATCTGGTTTTCAGATCGAAAAATGCATCCTGCAAGTTTCCGGGATAATTGTATACGAGATCGCCCTCAAAGTTGACCAGGTTTTGCATGATCAGGCTGGCATTCATCAGGCGGGCATTATCTGGTGATCCTGTAAATACCCCCGAGATTTCCAAAGGAGTTGTGAGCCCGGTATTTGTGCCGGTAAGCAAGGTAAAATCAGCAGGACCAATATAGGTATTCCGGCCAAGGACCACATCGAGGTCAAGTTCCGCAGGTTTCCCGTTCACTTTCCATAAACCTGTTGCATTGGCACTAACTGATTCGATCAAACTATTGCCTGTCTGCATGATAAGGTTGTCAGAATGAATGGTATTTGAGTCGACAACCACATTGGCCGAGAATTTATTCATGGAAAAGCCGCTCTGTTCATTAAACGACAGGAGATCGATATCAGCTTTTACTTTATCGCCATCCAGATCAAACCTTTTCACTGAGATTTCGATATTCTTCAAAAGCAGGTTATCCCAGGTCAGTTGCCCGGGTTTGTTTATACTGCCAAACATCCGGTACTGGAATTTTCCGTTTCGGACCACAAACTGAGTGGCCGCCAATGAAAATGGTTGAGATTCGCCAGTGGAGTCAGGGGTACTTAATGCCTCAAGCAGGAGCTCATAATTCATCTGTCCCGATGGCAGCTGGCGTAATTGAACCAGAGGATTTTCTATTTCCAGGCGGTTGAGGCTAAGCCTATTTTTATCGAGATTAAGTTTATTTACTGAAAGCGACATTGATGGAACATAAATCAGGGTATCATTCAACTGATCGAGGATCAGGAAATCAAGAATTTCTATCCTGTGAGGCCAGCGGATATTTACTTTCCTTACCGAGAGTTTACCATCATATTTTTTTTCGATACCTGCCAGAAAACGATTAACCATCCACGTCTGAACCTTCTGCATCCTTATGGTCACAAAGGTCAATGCGAGGATAATTCCTACAATCAGGAAAGCAGTTAATGTCCGATTTATCGCTTTTTTAGGCAAGGATTTAAACTTTAGTATTTTTGCCCCATAAAAATCATTCCAAAATTATAAAAAAACGGTCGGGAACGGCAGATAATATGAGTGTTACCATTCTTGCAATAGAATCTTCGTGCGACGATACCTCTGCAGCAGTTGTCCGCGATGCGTTCCTGCTTTCCAATCGCATTGCAAATCAAGATGTTCACCGGACTTTTGGCGGTGTAGTGCCTGAACTTGCGTCGCGTGCACATCAGCAAAACATCATACCCGTTGTGGACACTGCCATGAAAGAAGCCGGCGTCAAACCTGAGGAAATCGACGCGGTAGCCTTTACCCAGGGTCCTGGGCTGATGGGGTCGTTGCTTGTCGGGGCTTCGTTTGCCAAAGGATTCGCCATTTCGCGCAATATCCCGCTGATCGCAGTCAACCACCTCCAGGGCCATGTGCTCGCCTTATTTGTCCAACGTCCACCTGATACCCGATACCCGGCACCTGACACCCAATACCCGGCACCTGATACCCGACAACCCTCGTTCCCCTTCCTCTGCCTCCTGGTATCCGGCGGACATACCCAGATTCTGGTGGTTCGTGATTACCTTGAGATGGAGATCATTGGCCAAACCATTGATGACGCTGCAGGTGAGGCTTTCGATAAATGCGGGAAAGTGATCGGACTGCCCTATCCGGCCGGTCCGGTTATCGACAAACTGGCAAAGCAAGGTGATCCATTGGCTTTCACATTCAGCAGGCCCCGGATTTCCGATCTCAATTATAGCTTTAGCGGTCTCAAAACCTCCTTCCTTTATTTTCTCAGGGACCGGTTAAAAGAGGATCCTGATTTTATCGAAAAAAACCTAAACAGCCTTTGCGCGTCCCTCCAATATACTATCGTTGAAATCCTTCTGAATAAACTTCGTCAGGCATCCAAATTAACCGGAATCAGGGAAATTGGGTTGGCAGGCGGAGTGTCGGCCAATTCAGCGCTTAAAGCAGCAGTAAATGAAGAAGCTATTAAACGCAGATGGAATGTATATATCCCTGAGCTCGCCTACACCATGGATAATGCCGCAATGATAGCCATCACGGGATACTATAAATTTCTTAAAGGCGAATTCGCGGGTCATGATGTAGCTCCGCTGGCGCGGATGTGAAGACTGCCTTACAATTGATACCGATAAAGCCTCACGTAATATGGATATTTCTTCTCCGGATACAGAAAATAGACTGCATGGCCAAACACTGTAATATTATACATATCAGGGAATTCCGGAATCAAAACCGGTTGACCCACGGCACCGGTTCCCGTATTGAGTGGCAATAATATCCAGCTGGTATTTTTCCGCTCCAGAATAAATAATCCCGTTCCCACCGGATCCGCAAGGACAGTCAGCTTTTTATAGCTTACCCCTCCATCTATCCCATTCAGCAGCAGGTTTTTGCAATAGGTAAACGGGACGGCTTGCTTGAATTTTCCATTGGGTCCGTACGACAGAAGTGAGTCCTTAAACAGGTTGATTACAAACAGGGTATCCTTCCAGGAAAAAAGTGGAACCTTGATGGCATCGTCAATCATCGTAAAGATTTTCGAACCCTTTGTCACAGGATATTGGGATGCAAATTCGGTCCACATAGTTGGAGCCTTTGTGTCCAGCAACTTATTCATATGGGCCAGATGATCCTCAACCGTTGTCAGCAGCCGCAGACCCCATACCCCCGCAGCCCGGTAATATATTTTCGCGCATTGCTCAAATGAATTGATATCCGCATAAACCAGGTTTTCTGCAAATCCGGCACGAATAGGTTTCATCGTATTGAAAAAATCGTCGCGGTCATACGTATACGGATAAACAATCTTCCGGGTTTCTGAATAAAGTTGGTAAACTGAATCCTTGAATACCATATGAACCGTACCGAAAACATCGCGATATAACGATTCAGCTCCCCGCACCGGAACCGATGCCAGAGTATCGCCAAACCAGTTGGCAAGCCAGATTTTACCCTTGGTGGCTTGGTTATTGGTATATCCCAGGAGCCACAAATTTTCATGATCAAAAGCAAAATCCTGAATCGAAAAATCATCTTTCTCTGTCAATATTTGTAACCGTTTTCCCGATATCTCCACTTCACTTAATAAACCCACATACTCTTCCATCTCGATAACCAAATCAGCCTTAGGTGGTTCTTTCAAAGTGATCTCGGTCTCCTGATAGGAAAGATGGCTTACTTTAATCCGTGCAGGAAACGATGGAATGGTCAGGGTGAATCTTCCGTTTTCGAGGGAATTCGCTCCGGTACCATCGGTCAGGATCAGGCTTGCCGACACGATGGGCTGATGAGATTTCTTATCAACAATTTTACCCCTGACAACGGCTTTCTGCGACAAACCGACCGGTATCACTACGATAATCAGAAACAGCAGAAGGATGATCCTTTTCATGGGGCACCAATGGCAAATCGGATTTACAAGGCAAAATTAGTCTACTTTTGATGTCTTCAATAAAAAATATGGAATACACCCGATACCTTCTTGAGAACGGTTTACGCATATTGGTCAACAGTGATTTCAATTCACCTATGGTTGCCATGAATATCCTGTATGATATAGGCGCTCGTGATGAGGATCCTTCATTGACCGGCTTTGCCCATTTGTTTGAGCACCTTATGTTTGGTGGCTCGGCCAATATCCCTGACTTTGATTCCCCTCTGCAATTGGCGGGAGGTGAAAACAATGCCTTTACAAATAATGATTATACCGATTACCATCTGACACTGCCTTTTCAAAACCTCGAAACCGGGTTCTGGTTGGAATCTGATCGCATGAATAAACTGGCCTTTTCGCAGGACAGCCTTGATGTCCAGAAAAAGGTGGTGATTGAAGAGTACCGGCAGCGGTACCTGAACCAACCTTATGGTGATGCCTGGCTTTGGCTCAAACCTCTGGCTTACAAGGTTCACCCTTATCTTTGGTCGACCATTGGTAAAGAAATCAGCCATATCGAAAATGCCCGTCTGTCAGATGTGAAAAAGTTTTTTTTCGGCCACTATGCCCCCAACAATGCCATTTTAACTTTGTCGGGTTCAATAAAACCTGAAGAGGCGCTAAAACTGTCAGAAAAATGGTTCGGACCCATCCCTTCCAGAGTAATCAAAACAAGGAATATTCCTAAGGAACCTGTACAAACCGAATACCGGTACATGGAGGTTCAACGGCCGGTTCCGAGTCCTGCAGTTTACCTGGCCTGGCATATGGATGACCGGTTTAGCAGGGAATACTATATACTTGATTTACTTTCAGATATATTATCGAATGGGATGTCGGCCCGCCTGTTCCTCCGACTGGTGAAAGACCGGAAATTATTCAGCGATATTGATGCTTATATAACCGGCGACCGCGATCCGGGTTTGTTTGTCATCAGTGGCCATCTGGCTAACGGAATAAGCCCGGAAGCGGGTATGAATGCTATCAGGGAGGAGATTGTCAGGATTATCAGTGAGCCGATCACCGATCGGGAATTGAATAAGGTTAAAAACAGGGCGGAATCACAGTTCTTATTCAGCAATATGAATGTTCAGAATAAAGCATTGAACCTGGCTTATTTTGAATGGCTGGGTAATGCTGACCTGATTGATCTTGAGATGGATAAGATACGTTCGGTAACGGTGGCAGAAATCAAGGAAACCGCAAGTCGTGTTTTTCTGGAATCAAACTGTTCATGCCTGGTATACGTTAATAATGGAGAGAAATAAGATGGACAGAAAAATAATGCCGGACATAAAAACCGTTAAGAATCTTCCCCTGACCCGCACCGAAAGCACCCATTTGTCAAACGGGATACCGGTGGTGATTATCCCGGCCGGCACCGAGCCTGTTTGCCGCGTCGACCTGGTTTTTGAAGCCGGCAGCAGATATCAGGATACCATTTTTCAGGCATCACTCACCAATCAAATGATACCTGAAGGTACGGCCTCGATGACCGGGGGCATGATAGCCGAGGAATTCGAGTTTTATGGCAGCTACTTCAACATCTCGGCTGACAGGGATGAAGCTGACATCACCATTCACAGCCTGGAAAAACATTTAGAGCCTATTCTCAGGCTCATGAGCGAGGTTCTGATACATCCGGCTTTCCCGAAGGAAGAGCTCGACATTATCAAAGCCAACAGGATTGAATCCATGAAAGTTGATGATCAGCGGGTGGAAAGCCTGGCACGGAAGCAATTCAACAAGCTGATATTCGGCAGCAACCATCCTTATGGAGTAGTTGGTGAAATCAGAGACATCGAACCGATCACCTCTGCTGCCCTGGTAGATTTCCATTCGCGTTTTTATGAACAGGCGCATTGCAAGATAATGATCACCGGGCCTCATCCCGATCAGTATCTGCCAATGGTGGAAAGGTTTTTCGGAGAGAACTGGCCGGTAAAAGAAAATAATATTAGCAGCCCAGACCGAGAATTACCGGAAATTCAATCAAGTACAATAAAACGGAGCATTATTACCCAAAAGGATGCGGTGCAAACCGCACTGCGTATCGGCAAACCCCTGTTCAATCGTATGCATCCCGATTTTATGGGCCTTACGATTGTCAACACTATCCTGGGAGGTTATTTCGGCAGCCGTTTGATGAGCAATATCCGCGAGGAAAAAGGATATACCTATGGCATAGCCTCACACTTGCTGTCACTGCGGGATTCCGGGTATTTTGTTATCGGATCCACAGTCAGAGCCGAAGTGTGGGAAGAAACTGTGATTGAATGTACCAAGGAAATCGAGCGAATGTGCACTGATAAGGTTAAGCCGGGTGAACTTGAGCTGGTCAGGAATTATCTGACGGGACAAATCCAACGCTCGGTTGATGGTCCCTTCCAGTTAACCGACCAGATGCGGGCGCTTTGGATGAATGGGCTCGATCTGAGCTACCTTTCCGTGTTCATGGAACTCATTAACAGCATCACCCCTGAAGAGATCAGGAACCTCGCAGCCAGGCATCTGAATCATACAAATATGGCTGTTGTGGCAGCCGGCCCTATGAAAACCTCAGTTTGATTTAGTACCTTCACGGTGGAATCATATCGGTCATGTTTGAGCTAACCGCAGAAGAAAAAAACAAAGTACAGGAAGCCTTCGATGAATTGATGACGGGGCTTCCTAAGAACCTGGTCAAGGCTGATAAGGACCTGATCCGAAAGGCCTATCTTTTTGCCTTAAAGGCGCACGGAACGGAAAAGAGAAAATCCGGTGAGCCTTATATAATTCACCCACTGTCTGTTGCAAGGATTGTTTCTGAAGAAATCGGACTCAGAACAAAAAGTATTGTCAGCGCACTTCTTCACGATGTAGTTGAAGACACTGAATACACACTCGACGACATTGAAAAGGAATTTGGCCCGCAAATCAGGTCCATCATCGACGGGCTCACCAAAATTACTGTGGTACTCGACGGTGACTCCTCTCTTCAGGCTTCCACTTTCCGCAAATTACTGTTGACGCTGGTGGATGATGTCAGGGTAATCCTGATAAAACTTGCCGATCGTTTGCATAATATGAGAACGCTCCAGGCTCTGCCACGTAAAAAACAAATCAAGATCGCCAGCGAAACGCTCTATCTCTTCGCTCCACTCGCTCATCGTCTGGGTCTATATACGATCAAAACCGAGCTTGAAGATCTCAGCCTGAAGTATAAGAATCCTGAGGTATATACCGAACTGGCCAATAAAATCAACCATTCCGAGAAAATATCAAGCCATTTTATCAATAAATTCATTGAGCCGGTAAAGGCGAAACTCGAGGAAGAAAAATTCAAGATTGATGTTTATGGCCGTCCAAAAACGATTTATTCCGTTTGGCGAAAAATGCAGGAAAAGAATGTGCCGTTCGAGCAGATTTATGATATCCTGGCCGTTCGGATCGTTTTTAAACCGAAACCCCGGATACCTGAGATTACCCAGTGCTGGCACATATACTCCACTCTTACGCAGCTCTATAAAGCCAAAACCGACCGGCTGCGTGATTGGGTCAGCCGTCCGAAAGCGAATGGATATGAAGCTCTGCACGCCACTTTCATGGGTCCTCATGGCAAATGGATAGAAGTGCAGATCCGCTCTGAAAGAATGAACGATATCGCCGAACACGGTTTTGCCGCGCATTGGAAATATAAAACTGGTGATTCAAAAGAAGGAGAACTCGACAGGTGGCTGAAAGGCGTGTCGGATATGCTGAAAAACCAGGAAGCAGGCGATGTCGAATTCCTGGAAGACTTTAAACTGAATCTATTTGATGCCGAGATGGTTACCTTCACGCCAAAGGGCAAGGAAATCATCCTTCCAAAGAATTCATCGGCTCTGGATTTCGCCTATGAGATACATACTGAAGTAGGCAAAAAAGCCATTGGTGCAAAAGTCAACCATAAGCTCGTACCACTATCAACCCCACTGAATACTGGTGATCAGGTGGAGATATTAACCTCCGATATCCAGAGTCCGCAGCTGGAGCAGCTGGAGTTCGTCAAGACCGCCAAGGCAAAATCCTCGATTAAGGATTCATTCAAGGAACAGCGGCGCAAACAGATTTTCCGGGGTCAGAAAACGATCGAGGAGCAGTTAAAACAACTGAATTACCGGCCACAGGCAAGTGTTTTCAGGAAGTTATTCGACGAATACAGGGTCAACAGCAAAGATGATCTTTACCAGATTATGGGCAAACAGGAGATTCCGCTCGAGGAGCTGAAAAAGATACTGCGTAAACGTTCAAAAAGCAAGGCTGTTCGTTTCTGGGACCTGCAGTTTTTCAGTTCCAAAAAGAACGAGCAGATACCCATCGATTCTGAAACAAATGCCACCCTAGTGATACAGG
Organism: uncultured Bacteroidota bacterium; assembly: GCA_903851365.1. GTDB lineage: Bacteria > Bacteroidota > Bacteroidia > Bacteroidales > UBA12481 > UBA12481. The sequence goes on along the minus strand of CAINOB010000036.1, from coordinate 58,664 downwards.
GGAATCCAGAGGAGAATGAATTTCGCCTGGCACGATGCTGTGAACCTATTCCAGGCGATGCGGTTATCGGTTACCGGAATGATGAATCATCGGAAATCATCATCCATAAAACTACTTGCCCCATTGCAAATAAACTGATGACCAGCCAGGGTGACCATATTGTTGCAGCCAAATGGACCTCCCACAAAGTGATGGCATTTCTTGCCCGCTTAAACATGGGCGGTATCGACCGGCTCGGACTGGCTAATGATATCACCAACATAATTTCCAAAGAGCTGAATGTCAATATCAGATCTATGAACCTCGATTCCCACGATGGAATTTTCGAAGCAACATTTGATTTATATGTACATAACACTGAGGATATTAACAACCTTATCCTTAACCTCAGCAAGGTAAAAGGGGTCGATTCCGTTAAACGGATGGAAAAAATAGAAGATTCATAATTTATGAACAACTCAAGTATCCAATCTACCGTCAAGGAGATATTCTCGGAATATATCGAACGAAAAGGGCACCGCAAAACACCTGAAAGATTCGCTATCCTGGATGAAGTTTACAGTCAGAACAGCCATTTCGATGTCGAACAGCTGTACATCCACATGAAGAATAAAAATTACCGGGTGAGCAGGGCAACTTTATATAACACTATGGATTTGCTGCTGGATTGCGGATTGATCATCAAACATCAGTTCGGTAAAAATATTGCCCAGTTTGAGAAAGCATATTTATTCAAACAGCATGACCATATCATATGCACAACTTGCGGCAGGGTTGATGAATATTGCGATCCCAGGATTCATGAAATCGAAAAAACCGTTGCCGGGATGATGAAATACAGCATCAGTCATCATTCACTCTATTTTTACGGTACCTGCGAAGCTTGTCAAAAAACCAAATGACATAACTCCTTTTCGGCATTTAAATTCCTATTTTTGCGCTTCGCTCTGTTTATATTTTTTTCATCTAATACGACTTCTAATGAAAGTGGATGTTCTTCTCGGCCTGCAGTGGGGTGATGAGGGTAAGGGTAAATTGGTTGATGCGCTTACCAGTGGTTATGATGTTATTGCCAGGTTTCAGGGTGGACCGAATGCCGGTCACACACTGGAGTTTAACAATCAGAAGCATGTCCTGCATACCATACCAAGCGGTATTTTTCATTCCGAGAAACTCAATCTGATCGGTAACGGTCTGGTGATTGATCCGGTAGTGTTTAAAAAGGAGGTTGACCGCCTTGCCGGCTTTGGCGTGGATGTTCACGATAACTTATACATTTCAAAGAAATCTCATCTCATTCTGCCAACTCACCGGCTCCTGGATGCTGCTTCGGAAACCAGTAAAGGAAACGGTAAGATCGGCTCCACACTCAAGGGTATCGGACCTGCCTATACCGATAAAACCGGTCGCGAGGGTTTGCGGATCGGTGATATTCTGGAAGATAGTTTTCTCGCCCGGTATAAGAACCTCAGAGATCAGCATCTTGCAAAAATTGAGCAATTCAATTTTCCATTTGATCTTCAACCTTTGGAAGATGAGTGGCTGGCAGCCATCGATTTCCTTCGCAGCTTTAAATTTGTCAATGGCGAATATCTTGTCAATGAATGGCTCAAATCAGGCCATCGAATACTTGCTGAAGGGGCTCAGGGCAGCATGCTGGACATAGATTTCGGCAGCTATCCCTTTGTTACTTCCTCAAACACCACCTGTGCCGGCGCTTGTACCGGTTTGGGTATCGCTCCGGGACATATCGGCAATGTCATCGGAATCTTTAAAGCATATTGCACACGGGTAGGCAGCGGTCCGTTCCCCACCGAACTTCTGGAGGAAACCGGCGAACTTCTGCGTACTACAGGGCACGAATTCGGAGCCACCACCGGCAGGCCCCGCAGGTGCGGCTGGCTCGATCTGGTAGCTCTCCGTTATACCGTTATGCTAAATGGAGTAACCCAGCTTATAATGACCAAGGCTGATATACTCAGTGGTTTTAAGACCCTGCGTGTTGCCACTGCTTACAGGATACATAATAAGATTACCATGGAAATCCCGTTTGATACAGAAACTCCGGTTGAGCCTGTCTTTACTGATCTGCCGGGATGGTCAGAGGATATCAGCAAGCTAAAAGATAAGAAAAGCCTTCCAGAAAATCTGAAAGGCTATATCCGTTTTATCGAAGAATACCTTAATGTGCCTGTTACCGTGGTATCGGTTGGACCCGATCGTGAGGCAACCATTCACATGGTTTAATTATTTCAGTGGCGCTTCCTCAAGAATCTTAACGAGGAAATCCCAGAATTTCTGAACGGTAAGAATGTTTACCTTCTCATCCGGAGAATGCGGGAAGCGTATGGTTGGTCCAATAGAAAGCATATCCCAGTTTGGATAAACACCACCCAGTATACCACATTCCAGTCCGGCATGGATTGCTTTGATCTCAGGAATCTTGCCGTACAGTTTCAGATACACTTCGCGGGAAGCTTTCAATATGGCGGAATCCATGTTTGGTTTCCAGCCTGGATATTCACCATCGAAACCCACATCCGCGCCAGCAAGGGTAAACACTGAGGCAAACATGTTTTTAAGATCTTCACGGGCCGAATCCACCGAACTGCGCAAAAGGCACTTGATGAAAACTTCCTTCTCATCGGATTTAACGATCGCCAGGTTGGTCGACGTTTCCACCAAACCGATCATATCCGTACTCATCCTGATTACACCATTCGGACAACCATAAATCGCCCTGATAAGCCTCGAAGCAGCATCCATCTCGATCACTGTTGCCGGTTTTTCAGCATCCAGTACCTGAATTTTAACTCCCGGATCAGCCGATGAAAGCTCATTCAAAACAATCTTTCCGAAGTCAGCGATCACAGCCTTAATTTTCTGCAGGTCCATGTCTTTTACCATGATCACTGCAACAGCTTCGCGAGGGATGGCATTGCGGAGATTACCGCCGTCAACCATGGCAATGCGGACGCCAAACTGATGCGTCAGTTCATAAAGCAGACGGAACAGGATCTTGTTGGAGTTTCCCCTCTCGAGGTTAATATCCACCCCTGAATGACCGCCTTTTAATCCCGATACCGTGATTTTTAAAGCCTTTTCGCCAGCCGGAGCCGGTTCCCGGCCAATAGGCATGGAGATATTGGCATTCGTACCACCAGCACATCCGACATAAACTTCTCCCTCATCTTCGGAATCCAGGTTGATAAAAATATCACCATGTATAACACCCGCTTTAAGGTTGAAAGCTCCGGTCATTCCGGTCTCCTCATCGATGGTCATCAATGCCTCAATCGGGCCGTGCTTAAGGTTTTTAGCGGCCAGGATAGCCATGGCAGTTGCCACGCCAATACCATTATCGGCTCCCAGCGTTGTACCTGTGGCTTTCACCCATTCGCCATCCACACGGGGACGGATAGGATCAGTCTCAAAATTGTGAGGGGTATCAGAATTTGCCTGAGGGACCATATCGAGGTGACCCTGCAGAATAATTCCCCTGCGGTTTTCCATTCCCGGGGTTGCCGGTTTCCGGATAATTACGTTTCCAACTTCGTCGACAATGGTCTGCAGGCCAAGGTTCTCACCAAACTTTTTCATGTAGGCTATCACAGCGGCTTCTTTGCCCGATGGCCTGGGAATCTGTGTCAGATCATAGAAATATTTCCAGACCTGCGCCGGATTCAGATTTGATAATTCATTCATAATAATAATTATTGCTTAATGTTCGGCAGCTCGAGTCCGTAACCTTTTTTCTTGTCTTCAGCTTTCAGCAGCAATGCAAAGACGATGGCCAGTATCCCCAATGACATGAAGATCAGCATCGGTATGGTATAATTGTACGTATTCACGGTGACACCATTTTTTATCACCTGACCGGTAATACAGTATTTTTCAAGTACCCAGCCGATCAGTGCAGGAACGCCCATCAGACCCCAGTTCTGTACCCAGAAAATCATGGAATAAGCAGTACCAAGCTGTTTTTCAGGAATAATTTTCGGAACAGATGGCCACATGGCTGAAGGAACCAAAGAGAATCCTATGCCAAGGAGGATGATCAGGAAGATGGCAACCGGAACCTGATTCAGGAACGGAATAGAGAACATGGCGTGCACGAAAATAAGGATTCCTGCGCCGAGCAGCATGATCGAAGCGCCCTTGCCTTTCCTGTCGTACAAATTACCGAACAACGGTGTGAGCAGGATGGTTCCGAAAGGCAATAAGGCAGGAATAGTTCCCGCAATCTTGTCGGCTACACCAAATTTATTCACCATCAGGTCCTGTGCATATTTCAGGAATGGGAATACTGCTGAATAAAACAAAACACATAAAATGGCGATATACCACCAGCCTTTGTTGGTGAAAATCTTCCAGATATCCGAAATCTTGAATGATTCTTCTTCGTCTACGATAGCATTGGCTTTATCATAGGCAGCTTGTTCAGCATCCAGCTTCTTATCCATGAAAGTATAGATAAAGAAGGAGATCAGACCGATACAAAGCATGATCAGGCACACAAGGATGGGTGCGGAAACATGATCAAAAGCCCGTGCGATCGGGAGTGAAGTGGATAGAGCCAGAGCAGTACCCAAACGGGCGGTGGCCATTTCTAATCCCATGGCAAGTGCAAGTTCCTTACCCTTAAACCACTTTACAATAATTTTTGATACGGTAATCCCGGCTACCTCTACGCCGACACCGAAAATTGCAAATCCAATAGCCGCCATGAACACCTGAGCATTCATATTAAACCAGAGAATGTGCCAGGTATGTCCATCGAGAACATGAGTAGAAATCGCCCAATATTTAATCGCGGTACCAACAACCATGATTGTTGCAGCCATAAGGCCGGTAAAACGTACCCCTAACTTATCGAGGATGATACCCCCGATAATCAGGAAAAATAGGAAAACGTTGAACCATCCATAAGCACTGGTAAAGAATCCATACTCTGAACTTCCCCATTTGAGCTGCTCTTCGAGCATCCCTTTTAAAGGTGCCATTACATCGGTCAGATAGTAACCGCATAACATAGTGAAGGCCACTATACCAAGCGCGGTCCACCTGGCTGTTTTGGAATCCCGTAAAGTCTTTCTTAGTTTTTCCATGAAAATGTGATATTGATTTTAATCGCTAAAAGTATAAAAAATGATTACCTGCGGAATATATTCTTAATTGAGCCGAAAGCCGGATAGAATTCAATGGAGGTTGATTCACTGGAGAGAACGGCTGCCGGTACGAAATCGATCCTGCCACTCTGCGCAACCAAAAATTCACGCGAGAAAATCTGTTCCCTTGCCTTGTTAATTTCCACGCGTGTTTTTTCAGGAATCCGGTAGGCTAATCCCGGGATTTTAGGGGCTTTAGGATCATCGGTCCATTGAATTTGGTCCATTAAATTAGCATCGCCTTTTGTCATCTGTAAAACAACAGGTTGGGCTCCAGCAGCTTCGGGCGCTTCAACCCCGTTGGCGACAGAAAACGAGCAAAGGTTAAATGTTTCGACTAATCCCTGACCTGTCGGGGTATAAGCGAACTTCATGGTCTCCCTTTCGGTCTGGGTTCTACCAGCAAACAACGAAACATAGCCATCTTCCATAACTGCAAGTTCCCTGATAATTACTTCGAGGGAAGTGCCTTCGGGAATCCGTGTTCCATCATTTTCCTTATAGGCATAATCACCGTTCAGCAATTTAAAGCGACCGGTTCTCAGAGCCATAATATTATCAGCTGCCTCTTTAGCTTGTAATGGCAAACTCTTTTGGTTCTCCTCTAATCTGATGATGGGGATCTTTATAAAGGAGGTATCCGTTCGGACCAGGCGGTATATGGTATCAGGAATTGGTTCAGTGCTCTTCCTCAGAGTCAGGTCGGTGAATTTGGGAAAATCAAACTGCCGTTCGGAAAGTCGCTGGATGGCTTCCTGACTTACTGCAACATCAGGGCTCACAGGCAGGTTAATTCCCCGGATCAACCCGTCGGCTGTAAGGCTTACCCGGGCACCTACTGGTTTTCCTTCAGTCTCAATACGGTACATCTGAGCCGGATCTTTTTCGGAATGCGTATTTACCCTGACCTCAACGATCGAATAGACTACGGATTCCCGGGTAGGAACACCTGAAAGTCCAAGAAACCGATCTGCATAAGCTGCAAAAGGACCAGGCTTGGTGATCTTCTTATCAACCACTATTTCAATATCAAAAACTGTCCGGGGCAGCGAATAATACATGGCATAATCGCCGGCTTTGAGCCCTGCCTCAACTTTTCTGACCCTTGTCCCCGACGACATCTCAGATTGCATGGCGCACCCTGCACCTGTCAGCACTATCATCAGTATCAGGGAAATTCTCAGGTTTTTCATAGTCAGTTATGATGGATTGTTATGTATTTTTAAAAAAGCCTTTCCAATGTAACCAATAATATCTCCAGCCGTCAGCGCCTCTTGTCCTGTTGTTTCCGAAGCCAGGTCCCCAGCCAGTCCGTGGACGAAAACCCCCAGCCTGGCAGCGATAACCGGTTCATAGCCCTGTGCCATTAACCCGGTTATCAAGCCGGTAAGGGCATCTCCTGAACCACCGGTTGCCATACCTGGATTTCCAGTGGTGTTTAACCACACCGACCCATCAGGACCGGCAACTGCGGTGTGTGCACCTTTAAGTATCAGGACAATTCGATAAAAAATTGAAAGGTCCTTAAGGCGCAATATCCTGGTAAAGTCATCAGAATCTTCACCAAATAAACGCTTAAATTCTCCAGGATGAGGTGTAAGGATACTATTATTTGGCAATTTCAGCAAGGTACCCGGGTTAAGGGACATTAAATTTAGCGCGTCTGCATCAAGTACCAGCGGCATCCGGCAAGAATGAAGCAGGCTATCCATCGCTGACCAGGTAGTGGGGTGAATCCCCAAACCAGGTCCGATGCCTATGGATGAATAGGGTGTCAGGTCGGGTACCTGTGTCCAGTGGTCCGGATGATTATCTGGAATCGTCATAGCCTCGGGAAGAGCAGTCTGAACAATTGAATTAACGGAGCCGGGTATCATAACAGTGGTCAGCCCCGATCCAGAGCGGACACATGCTGTGGCTGCCAGAACCGCTGCACCGGCCATGCCTGTTGAACCGGCAATCATTAGTGAGTGTCCGAATTTTCCTTTATGGCTGAATTTTTCGCGAACTTTAAGCCAGGATCGGGCATCCTCAATACTGATAAAATTCCATTGTGTTGGAAGTTTATGGATAAAATCGGGATGCAGGCCAATTGTTATGACTTTCCACTCCCCCACATACGCATGATTTTCAGGCAGGAAAAAAGCGAGCTTGGGGAATTCAAATGTCAGGGTTTGAAAGGCCCGGATAACATGTTTTCGGGAATTCTGACGGTTATCCTCACCAAACAATCCGGAGGGTATATCGATTGAAATCACCGGGGCTTTCCCGTTGTTTATATGGTCGATAAGATCTGCGATCAAGCCTGATGGTTCTCTGGAGAGGCCTGTTCCAAAAAGAGCATCTATAACAAGATCACCTCCTTCGATCACCGGAAAATCGCTAAGCTGATGCAGATAATTTATATCCAGACACTCTTCATCGGGCAGTCGGTCAAGATTTGCTTTTGCATCGGGCGACCAGCTCCTTTCAGGGGTCATAAGGTAAAGATTTACATGCCTGCCCTTATCGGAAAGCAGGCGGGCAAGAGCCATTCCATCTCCACCATTATTGCCATAACCCGCAAAAATCCTGATATTTCTGAAGTTCCAGGGTTGTTTCTCTATATAACGAGCCAATCCGAGTGCTGCTCTTTCCATCAAATCGAGCGACGGCACCGGTTCGTGGGTGATGGTATAGGCATCTGCCCTTCTGATCTGTTCCGTGGTCAGGATCTTCATAAAGCCTAAAACTACGCAATTTCGGATGATTTTGAGCCCGTGTTAAAAGATTTCTATATTTGTAAAAGAGGATAAATAACCAATTATCAAACACCAAAATAAACAACTATGTTCAAAGGACATCCCAAAGGTCTGATTGTCGCTTTCTTTGCCAATATGGGTGAGCGATTCGGATTTTATACCATGATGGCCATCCTGGCATTGTTCCTGCAAGCCAAATTCGGTTTAACCGAAGAAAAAGCAGGTGACATTTACAGCTGGTTCTACTTCGGTATCTATGCATTAGCGCTGATAGGAGGGATATTAGCTGATGCAACAAAAAAATACAAGACAATAATTCTGATCGGCCAGATAGTCATGTTCGCGGGGTACATCCTGATGGCGGTTCCAGGACTGTCACTGGCGATTACCATGTTTGCCCTTTTCACTATCGCATTGGGTAACGGTCTGTTTAAAGGCAACCTGCAAGCCGTCGTTGGTCAGATGTACGATGACCCTAAATATTCCAAGCTTCGCGATTCGGCGTACATGCTCTTTTATATGGGGATAAACGTTGGCGCTTTTTTTGCCCCCTTTGCTGCAACCGGAATCCGTAACTGGTGGTTAAATACCAACGGATTCGAACATGACAGCAGTCTGCCGGCATTATGCCACCAGTTTATTGACGGGACATTAAAGGACCCGGGCCACCTGCAAACACTTGCGAATAAAGTCAGCCACCACGGACCGGTCACTGACCTTGCAGCCTTTGCACACACCTATCTCGATGTGTTCGCACGAGGCTATAATTACGCATTTGCGATTGCTGCAGGAGCCATGGTTATTTCGTTGCTGGTCTATTTATTTTTCAGCAAAATACTTCCGAACAAGCAAAAGGCTGCCAATGAAAAAACGATCACCCTGAGCGAAAAACCATGGGCTATTCCGATGGCTCTCGTTGGTGCTGCTGTTACAGTCCTTTTGGTCAGTCTGGTTAAAGACGTTAAAACAGGATGCGCTTTCGGTCTGTTTGTAGGTTTCGTAATGTGGATTATTGGAATATCCAACAAAGAAGAAAAACCCCGGGTTTCGGCACTGGTCATGGTTTTTGTGGTCGTGATATTCTTCTGGATGTCATTCCATCAGAACGGACTTACGCTAACCTTCTTCGCCCGTGATTACACGATGCAAACGGTGGATCCTGTAACTAACATGTTCTTCAATCTTGCAAATATCCTGACGGTTGTGGCATTCATTGCCGGAATTGTGCTGATGGCCGGGAAGAAACGTGAACGGAATACCCGGCTGATTGGTGTCGGACTTTTCCTGATTGGCGGAGTGGCAGGCACCTATTTGTTTTTGCAGGGAAAAGCACAGAATCCTATCGGGCCCGAAGTATTCCAGGCTTTTAATCCAATGTATATTGTATCGCTGACTATTCCCGTAATGGCATTCTTTGCATGGCTGGCAAAAAAGGGAATAGAACCATCCACGCCGAGAAAGATCGGTTATGGGATGATCATTGCTTCCCTGGCTTTCCTTTTAATGCTGGTAGCCTCACTCAACCTGGTATCTCCTCATGAATTAAAAGATGCGGTAACCGGTAAATTCAGTGCCATTCCGGATTCATCAAGGGTATTGCCGCATTACCTTATGTCGACCTACCTGATCCTGACTATCGCAGAGCTGTTCTTAAGCCCTATGGGACTCTCCTTTGTATCCAAGGTTGCTCCGTCACGTTTTCAGGGTTTGATGCAGGCAGGCTGGCTTCTGGCCACGGCTGCAGGGAACAAGCTTTTGTTTGTCGGCAGTACCTTCTGGGGTAAAATCGACCTGTGGCAATTATGGCTGATTTTCATTGTCGTATGCCTGCTTTCTGCGATGTTTATTTTCAGCATTATGAAAAAGCTGGAGAGGATAACTACCTAATCGGTTATTAACAATTGTTCATATCCATGGTTGAAACGATGTGGATACAAACAGGTTAAAAGCTATTGACAAATCGAATTTGACCTTTACCTTTGGTCGTACCAAGTAAGCGATAAAGGTCGCAAATAAGGTGAGGTTCTTTGAACGGGATGAAACAGCAAAGGCGAGAGCCACGCTGGCTGCAAGGACAAATACCGGATTGAAAAATCGACCGGCAGGAAACGAAACGGAGCAATCCGAAAAATCTAACCGATCGAAAGTAGAAAAGGGAAAAACCCGGCAGCGTTTTGCACGACACCATCTGCACCTGTAGGCAGACGCAAGTTGGGCCAAAGATGGAATCAGTACCGTGCACAACAGGAAGGCGCAAGTCCATCCCACTAGGTTAAAAGAACACTACACCAGGCAATCCGAACGGTAGCTTGGCCACCTACGGAAACTACGGTATCCGGAAAGTGGGAAAGGGAAATCATCTCACGATGGTTTCCCTTTCGTGTTTTATAGCAGTCTGAAAAAAGGTTTCGGGTATTGGGTTTCGGGTATCAGGTATTACATTTGTTTAAATCTCTCAGATTCGCAACTATGAAACCTACGCTATTTATCCTTTGCCTGCTGGCAGCAGTCGGATCACTCACCGCACAAACAGACATCAAGCCTGAATTGTTCAAAGATTTCGAATACCGCAATCTTGGCGCCTTCCGCACAGGGGCATGGATTGCCGATATCGCCGCACCCACAAATCCTGATCAGGCGAATAAATACACTTTCTATGTCGGCACCCGGGCCGGCGGTGTATGGAAAACATCCAATAACGGAACAACTTTTCATTGTATAACCGATGATCTGGGCGTTACCTCAATAGGTGTTGTTGAAGTCGCACCAAGTAATCCCAATATTGTTTGGGTAGGTACCGGGGAAGCCTATAATGCACGCTCCTCCTACCCCGGCAATGGAATCTATGTCTCGATGGATGGAGGAAAAACATGGACCGCCAAAGGGCTGAAGGATTCACAACACATCAACCGCATCCTCATACACCCAACAAATCCGGATATCATCTACGTTGCCGTAATGGGCCACCTGTTTACCCCGAACGAGGAACGCGGCGTTTTCAAATCCACGGATGGCGGAAATACCTGGCAAAAAATATTATATATCAACGATAAGATCGGTGTAATCGACCTGACCATGAATCATTCCAATCCGGATATCCTCTATGCCGCATCCTATGAAAAAACAAGATCAGCCTGGTCCATCGAACCCGGTGGTCCAGGCAGCAGGATTTATAAAACCACCGACGGAGGAAAAAGCTGGAAACAGCTCGAAAAGGGTCTGCCAGGGGGTGATATCGGCCGTATTGGCATCGATATTCATCAGGGAAACCCAAATATTTTATATGCAGCTATCCAAAACCTGAACCCCGATCCTGAATTTGACCCAAAGAATGCCCGAATCACAACCGCCAATGTCGATGCAACCTACGATGCCCTCATTGGTGGCGAGGTTTACCGGTCGGATGATGCAGGAGAATCCTGGAAAAAAATGTCTGACAAGAAAACGGATGTCAGCGGCAAAGCAGCTTATTCCTTTAATCAGCTGTACGCCGATCCTGTGAATCCCGATCACGTTTACATTCCAGGCGTATCGATGTTTTATTCGTTCGACGGCGGTAAAACCTGGCCAATGGGATGGCGCGGCAGGGACCGGTTTCAAAGCAATTTTGGCGATGTCCGATGTTTCTGGATCGATCCGGCTGACCCCCAGCACATGATGCTTGGCAGCGATGGCGGGATTTATGCCACCTGGGACGGAGGCCTCACCATGAACCATTTCACCAATCTTCCAACCGGCGAAATTTATGATGTTGAAGTTGACAACTCAGTGCCCTACAATATATACATCGGCCTTCAGGACCACGAATCCTGGAAAGGACCAAGCAACAGTTGGTCGGGCGAAGTGGGCATGGAAGAATGGGTAATCACCGGTGAAGCCGATGGGATGTATACCAAGGTGGATCCGGAAAACAACCGCTGGCTCTATTATACCGGCCAGTTTGGATTACATCACCGTGTTGATCAATTGTCCGGCACCCGGGTCGACATATCACCGAAAGCCGACAAAGGAGAACCCCCATATCGCAATACATGGACCACGCCACTTGAATTATCCCCGAAAAATCCAGCTATAATCTATACCGGAGGACAATATCTTTTAAGGTCGATCGACCGCGGAGATACCTGGGAAAAAATCAGCCCAGATCTGACCACTAATGAACCGGGCAAAATCAACGGGAAAGGACACATGCAATTCTGCACAATCTCCACGATCTCTGAATCACCTGTAAAATCAGGAGTTATATGGGTTGGAACCGATGATGGAAGGGTTCATCTGACCCGAAACTACGGAACAGCCTGGGAAGAATTTACCGATGCCCTTTTTGCCGTCGGCGCTCCAAAAAACATGTATGTCAGCCGGGTAGTTGCATCAGCCTATAATGCAGGAACGGCTTATGTTACAAAAACCGGTTTCAGGGATGATGTATTCAAACCATTTGTATATAAAACCACGGATTTCGGAAAAACATGGGAGAATATTTCCAATGGGTTGCCGGATGCTCCGGTTTCGGTTATCAGTGAAGATCCAACCAATCCCAAGGTATTATATCTTGGCTGCGACAAAGGAGTTTATGCTAGCTTGAACGGAGGGAAATCATGGATATCCTACCGCTTGAATATGCCACCTGTACCAGTAACCGACCTCACCGTGCATCCTCGTGATAAGGATCTGGTGGTCGGCAGTTATGGGAGGGGACTCTGGATCACCAATGTTTCCCATCTGAGCGAGTTATCAGACTCAGTCCTGAACCAGCGATTCTATCTTTTTAACATTGAACCCAAGCCTCAGTTCAACTATTCCCAGCGATCCGGCTGGGGCAATTATCAAATGACCGGCGATAATAATCTTACCGTCCCTAACCAACCCAATGGTCTGGAAGTATATTACTTTTTGAAAAATGTGGAAGATAAGGACCAGGTCTTGCTTCGGATCACTGACCTGAATGATAAAAATACCGACATCAAAGTTTCAAAGGAACCCGGGCTTCACAAGCAGTACCTCAGAACGGAACGGCTGAAACCAGGCAACTACAAAATCAGCCTTCTGGTGGGTAAATCCGCTGTAACAAAACCGGCGGTTGTCACTGAAAGTCCGGTTTGGCCCATTGGGTTTATTTCGCCGGGCACGGCACGATAAAACAAAATCTCCACAGATGGCACAGATTACACAGATGGCTCTGAGTTTATCTGTGACATCTGTGTCATCTGTGGATAGTTTAAAAAAACGATGTTGATATGAAGCCCTTATTGCAGTTGTGCTCTAAATTCCGGTTGTTAATCCTTTTCAGCCTGTGCCTTTTGGGGTTCGGATTTCAGCAGCAAGCTGATTTAACGCAAGCCTGGCCGGTGCAGTATACCGCTACCTACGGATTTGAAGCAATAGCGGATCATAACGGATTAATCATAGTGGGATCGGTCGACAGCACGCGTCAGGCTTATAAGCTGGGTATCAGGCCTGGAATGGAAATCATTGGATGGAATACACTTCCGCTCAAGCGAAAGCTCGATTCAATGAATGTCAGAAAATACCGGAAAAACTTTCCTGCACAGACCGATCAAAAAATAAAATTAATACTCCTCACGCGGGGCAGGCCGGGAGAAACAGCTGAAGTATTTTTCATGACACCGACCGGAAATAACCGGGGAATAAGGGTGATTGCAACAAACTAAAGACTCTTGATCATCTGCATAGCCTGTTCCATTTGCCACATCGGAGTAGAGGTGGCACCGCAGATACCAACGCTACGGCACTCACGGAACCAATTGGAATCAATCTCACTGATACCCGATATTTTATAGCTTCGGGGATTAACTTCAAGGCAGGATTCAAAAAGTACCTTGCCATTACTTGATTCCACGCCCGAGATAAAAATTACGACATCGTGCTTACGGCAAAACTCCTGCATCTCCTCTTTCCTTCCTGATACCTGACGGCAAATTGTATCTTTCAGAAGTACACGGATTCCCGAATCCTCGAGCTTTTGCCTCACTGCATAAAGCTTTTCGATACTCATGGTTGTCTGACTGTACAAGGTAACCCGATCAGGCAACGAGGCAAGGTCCAGGTCTTCAAAATTGCTAAAGACGACCCCTTGTCCATTCAGGTGACCCATCAGGCCTACCACTTCGGGGTGATTGGCTTTCCCGTAAATCAGGATAAAATCACCGTCAAGTTCTGATTGCTTAATCCTGCCCTGGAGCTTAAGCACTATAGGACAGGTTGCATCCAGAATCTCATTGCCGTTTTTCCTTAGGAGTTCATACGTTTCAGGGGGTTCGCCGTGTGCCCTGATAAGGACTTTCTGACCGTAAATATTGGCAATCTCATCATGGGTGAGGGTTATCATTCCCAGGTCCTGCAACCTTTTCACCTCTTCATCATTATGGACAATCTGGCCAAGACAGTAAAGCTTCCCCTCGGCGCGAAGAATCTCAAGTGCTCTTTTAATGGCTTTTACCACTCCAAAACAGAATCCGGAGCGGGGATCGATTTCGACTTTCAGATTCATGGACATGCAACAAATATAATGAAACATGTGATTTTGAATTTTTGTTTTGGGGATTTTGAAAAAAATCTATCTTTGCACCCGAATTGTCCTGTGGTGTAATTGGCAACACGTCTGATTCTGGATCAGAAGAGTCCAGGTTCGAGCCCTGGCAGGACAACAGATTTAAACCTGTCAGGTTTTATAAAGCTGACAGGTTTTTTCATTTTCCATTGGAGTTAGCTATTGGACAATTACCACCACCGGATTATCATCATCTTTTAGCTGGTCAACCATTTTGAAGAGTTTTCCCCTGAGCTCGGGCCGCTTCAGTTTTAGGGTGGTCGCGGGTTTATCCTGAAAAACAGCCTTCAGAATTTCAGGTGCAGTCACTGAAATCAATTGGCTTTCGGAACCTGAATTTGGCCAGAAGGGGAGACCCCCGTCGAGGTCATTGACGAATCCCAGCGAGGCGTCGAAGAATTTTTTAAACGGGTCGTTGATTTTTAAACAGGTGACCTTATTATCCTTTTTATTGTAATACAGGTTCCTGATCTGCTGCCTTTGAACTATGCTGATGAAATAGTACTTTGGTGTTTCAACAGCGGTTCTGATAAATGAATAGGGCCTGGCTTCTTCCATGATCCGTCGGACATCCGTACTGATCTCCCTGGGTATTTTATCCGCCCCTAAATTGAAAGTCCAGATGGGCTGAAATCCTTTGTCGGGATTCAACCGGTATGCCGTATCGAATGGCTGCTCAACAAAATGAACGTCATCTCCGATTATTTTAAGCTGAGCTCTGGGCGCAAAGGCACCACCGCCATCTTTTGGCCGCCCCTGGTAAAGTGGCACCGATTTTAATACTTTGCCAGTATTGTCGATCCACTCAAAACGTGCTGTTTCGTTCGGAATTTCCGTAAAAGGCAGGTACAGGATCCCGATACGGTCAGGGTTAAGCGCGATAACTTTTGCCGCACTCCGGGGTAACGGAATGCTGCCGATACACTGCCGTTTAAAATTGAAAATAAGCAACTTGGAAGGGTTATCGTTCAGAATATATATCCTGTCCAAATTCTCCAGAAAGGAATACCCAAGTATTCTCTGATATTCATTCGGACCCTTGCCAATGGCGCCAATCTCTCCGATATATTTACCGTCCCGTGAAAATAATTTCAGCGGCACATCGTCCATCTGGTGCTTATCAGACACCACGATATATTCTTTTAATACCTCGGCTCTTATATTCCGGTAATCTCCCAGAACACATTCCGGGGTAGTTTCGAGCGGCACATACTCGATATTATCGGCAATGGTCGAAAGCAAAACGGCTGCTTCTGATTTCAGTGCACCCGACAAATCAATTACGCGGGTGCTTTGCGTCCGGGTTTGAGCGGAGCTAAACGCCGGGACCAGTAGAAGACCGATAACCAGTATATTGAACAGGGTTCTCATTGATAAACTAATTTTGCTGTCGATATTTCTATGGATATTTTATCAATCGTTATTCTTAACACATCTTACAGATTGACCGTTAGCCACTTGAAAACCGGCTCTTCCCAGTCCGTTGGCCTTAATGTAAACGCCCCGGGTCCAGGCTTTTTTATCATCAGCCCGGGTTGAGGTCCAGAATTGCACGGTTTCCCCGATAAGAGCAGAAACCGTATCTTTCATATACATGTTTCCGCCGGTAAAGCTTATACCACTGGGCAATGCGGAAAACCCACTCTCATCGTTTCCTCTTTGACTATCGCCCCATCCTGTAGCTGACATTAATTTATTGTCGACCCTGCCCGACAGGCGATAGTTAACGCTGTCGGCTTCCGCTGGTAGCATTCCAAGGTATTTTTCCAATCGTTTCCATTCATCATCAGAAGGCAAATGCCATCCTTCAGGGCAAACAGTGTTGGCAAGTTTCCAATTATACAAACATCCATAGGTCATGTATTCCTTAGTTTTCTTGGCAGCGCTGACATCGAATCCCTTATAATCATATACGTAAATACCCTGATCGGTATAGACCGGAGTTACGCTTGGCAGATAGGCCAGATTTTGCGCCATCCACCACTGATCTCCGATTTTTACGGTTTCGTAAGTCCTACCGTCGCGGGAATCGATGAGTTTTCCCTTTTCCTGGGCACTGCAAGGATGGCTCCAAAGTGCTAATGAAATGACTAAAAGGAAGTATCTAATCATTATGTATTTCTATTGAGCAGCCAACTTTTCTTTAAAGTGGGCAGCTTTTCTTTTACAGCTGACAGCTTTCTTGAAGCTGTCAGCTGTAAAATCAATTTCTTCTGCAAGCAATAATTTTTAATTTCCTCAATGGTACCTGCATCTGGCAGGGAAAGATTGCCGCAATTATCAGGCCAGCTCTATAATTCCCAGCCTTTCATGGAATGCTCAAATGAAATCGTATCAAGATCCAGACGCCGGGCAGGATTCTTCTCTTTCGCACAGTCGACCAGGCAAAAAGCACCGAGCATCAGGAATACTGCGACTAAAATTTTCTGAACATTCATGAGGATAAAATTAAGTGATTTTTCTTTTTCAGGAGTTAAAAATATAAAGATGTAAACAGCCTGAAATTACACTCAGATCAGATAATCAGACACTCACAAAAACTTGCAGAACAATGTCTCTTTTTTGGAAGAAAATTGTTGATATCATGGTACTAAAAAGAGGATGAAAAACGTTCAATAAAATTAAAAAAATCGATAAAATCGTAGCATATTACAGACGATATTTTGACATCGTTAACTATTTAGAACTGAAGACTTTAACCCTTATATAACTGATAATATTTTTCACGGATTGATGAAAAAAGAATCTACAGTATCAGAAAGTCCAGAGACAGAAGAAGCATCTAGCCTAGAACCTCCTGGCATTCAGCCGGATAGCAGACAAACATCCCCTCTGACAATTCAAGCAAATTCAAATACAGTTTTTACAGTCAGCGTAAGGTCCATGGAATTCCTGGCCAAGCATTTTCCCGGCTCCAGCATAACTGACTGGAACAATTGGCAATGGCAGGTCCGGAACAGCTTTACAACGCTCGACCAGCTGAACTCTTTCCTCGGCCTCTCTACCCTGGAATCAAAATCAAAGGCTTACGGTAAGAACCTTCCCGTGAGGATCACTCCCTATTATGCAAGTTTGCTTGATCCCGAAAATCCGGATCAGCCGCTGCGTCGGACCGTTGTTCCCGTAGCCCTCGAAATGAACATATCACCAGGAGAGGTTGAAGATCCATTAAGTGAAACTCATGACAGCCCGGTACCGCTGATTGTTCACCGATATCCCGACCGGGTACTTTTTCTGGTCACAAATTTCTGCTCCGCCTTTTGCCGCTATTGTACCCGTACCCATATGGTTTCGAAGCAGGATAAGGTGCATTCGAGCCAGGCTGAATGGGACAAAGCAATCGATTATATAAGGGAACATACCGAAGTTCGCGATGTTCTTATCTCCGGCGGTGATCCATTAACACTCAGCGACAGCAGGATAGAATATCTGCTCTCGAAACTGCATGAAATTCCTCATGTTGAGATTATTCGTATCGGCACCAAGGTTCCTGTTGTCATGCCGCAAAGAATCACGCGCGACCTGGTGAAAATGCTGAAGAAATATCATCCGCTTTTCCTGAGTATCCATTTTACTCATCCTGAGGAAATTACACCGGAAGTCATGGATGCCTGCAACCGGTTGGCCGATGCCGGAATCCCGCTCGGCAGTCAAACCGTATTACTCAAAGGCATAAATGATGATTCTGCCGTATTCAAGAAACTGACTCATGAATTATTAAAAATCAGGGTTAAGCCTTATTATCTGTATCAATGTGATCCGATTCCGGGTTCAGCGCATTTTCGAACTCCGCTGGAATCCGGCCTTGACATAATTCGCAACCTTCGTGGCTTTACTTCAGGTTACGCTATTCCGCATTTCGTGATAGATGCTCCGGGCGGAGGCGGTAAAATTCCCCTTTTGCCCGATTATGTGACCGGGCGCGAAGGGAACGACCTGATCATTAAAAACTATGAAGGAAAGACATATCGTTTCCCTGATTATATTTAGCTGAACTCCCCAACATGATTATCGGAATAACCTACGACCTGCGCGAGGATTACATTTCAATGGGTTTTAGCGAGGAGGATGCTGCCGAATTCGATACGATAGGCACCATCGAAGGCATCGAAGACGCGCTTCAGAGCCTTGGTCATAAAACAGAAAGAATAGGACATCTTCGTCTGCTGATGGAGGCTCTTCTGGCCGGACGAAAATGGGATATGGTTTTCAATATCTGCGAAGGTTTCTATGGTATCGGACGTGAAGCACAGGTGCCCGCCTTGTTGGATGCCTTCTGCATTCCTTATGTTTTTTCAAATCCCCTGGTGCTCTCCCTGACCCTTGACAAAGGAATGACGAAAAGGGTAATCCGCGATGCCGGAATTCCGACCGCTGATTTTACTGTCGTCAAAAATACCCGGGAAATCACCGACGTCGCCCTGCCCTACCCACTCTTCGTAAAACCTGTTGCCGAAGGCACTGGAAAAGGTATCTCTGGTGATTCGATAATACCTGATTCTGTTGCGCTCCAAAGCAGGTGCCGGTACCTGTTAAAACGATTTCATCAACCAGTACTGGTAGAGACATACCTGACCGGCCGCGAATTCACAGTCGGCATAACAGGGACAGGAACAGCATCAAAGGTCACCGGTGTGATGGAGGTGTTGCTCACCAGCAAGGCTGAACAGGGAGTTTATTCCTATACCAATAAGGAAGAATGGCGCGAGCGTTGCCACTATGAACTGGCAGGTGGCGATATTGCAGCAGCCTGTGAAAAAGTTGCCCTGGCATCATGGACCGCCCTGGGTTGCGAAGATGGCGGCCGTATCGATCTGCGCTGTGATGAAAATGGAATTCCTAATTTTATTGAGGTAAATCCATTGGCAGGAATGAATCCGGTTTATTCCGATCTTCCTATGCTTAGCCGAATGAATGGTATATCATATAATGAACTGATTAAGAGAATTATGGATTCAGCTATTCAAAAAACAATCTGGCATGAGTAAAGTTATAATCCTCATAAACCGGCTATCCGATCAGCCAACAATTGATGAACTTGACGTTATCGATCAGGTAGAAGCCGTTGAGAAAAGTCTCGATGAGCTGGGCCTGATTCATGAACGCGAATTCGTTGATGCTAACCTTGATACCCTCATTCAAAAACTATCCGGCGAACCCGGTGGGATAGCCTTTAACCTGGTGGAAAGCATCAACAATAACGCCGGGCTGGTGTATTTTATTCCTGCGCTTCTGGAAAGCCTGAAATATCCTTTTACCGGCAATCCTTCGGATGCAATGTTCCTGACCACACAGAAACCGTTGGCAAAAAAACTCATGCAACAGATGAGTATTCCTACTCCGGAATGGTTTTCTGCTGGAGAAGCCAACCACCTGGATCCAGCAAAACAATATATCGTAAAACCATCCAGGGAAGACGCCTCCATCGGTATTGATGAGGAAAATGTATTCTACGGTGCCAACCAGGAAATCCTCGAAAAGTTTCGCGATCGCTGGGGTGACCATTTTTTTATCGAAGAATTTATTGCCGGCCGGGAATTTAATATCTCCGTCATGGCCGGTGAAAACGGTGCCGAGGTGCTGGCGCCCGCGGAAATGCTTTTTAAAGATTTTCCAGCTGATAAACCTGCCATCATGGGATATTCGGCCAAATGGGACGAAAGCACGTTCGCCTATCACAACACCGAGCGGACTTTTGAACTGCCTGAATCCGACAATGTTCTTATCGAAGAAATAAAACGCATATGCCGTCAGTGCTGGACAGCATTCAATCTCCGGGGGTTTGCCAGGGTTGATTTCAGGATCGATCATAACAACCGACCCTTTGTCCTTGAAATAAATGCCAATCCTTGCATCTCACCGGATTCCGGATTTTATAATGCAGCTCTTCGCAGTGGATATACTTTCAGCCAGGTAATTCAAAGAATTCTCAATGACTTATGAAAACCTTACCGGACAACCTTAGTATCAGGACAAGTGTGATTCCCTCCGATCCCGAAGCTGTTGACCAGATTGTAACCTCCTCAGGATTTTTTCGTCCTGATGAAGTCCCGGTGGCCGTTGAGCTGGTGGCCGAAGGCCTCGAAAAGGGCCGGGCGAGCGGTTATGAATTTGTATTTATTGAGGTTGATGGGCGCACAGTCGCTTATGCCTGTTTTGGACAAATTCCCTGCACTCTTTACAGCTACGATCTTTACTGGATTGCCGCACATGAGGATTTCAGGGGAAAGGGACTTGGTAAAATCGTACTGAAGGAAGTGGAAAAAGCAGTGGCAAATCTGGGGGGGAAATCAATCTATATCGAAACCTCCTGCTTGCCAAAATATGAGCCAACCCGAGCTTTCTATCTGAATAATCAGTACCTTGAGAAAGCAAGATTCGAGGATTTTTATGATGACGGCGACGACAAGGTGGTTTATGTGAAGAAATGGTGACGGGTGAAACCTTATATCGACATACACACCCACCTGGAGCTCACAGCGCACTCCAACATTATTGCCCTCCGCAATATTCTCCTGCAACAAAGAAATCCAGTTTTACCCGACCGGGAACTGTTTTCGATCGGCTTGCATCCCTGGAATACTGATCAGGTTTCGCTTGACACCCTGTTTTTTCAGGAAGCAATTTCATTGCCCAATTGCCGGGCTATTGGTGAATGCGGGCTCGACCGTTTGAGGGGAGCTTCTCTCGATATTCAAACCAGATTATTCAAACAACAGGCCCAATTTGCTGAGTCTGTTCAAAAACCGGTCATTATTCATTGTGTAAGAGCCTGGCTGGAAATTATCGATCTCAAAGCCGAAATCCAGCCATCAGTACCGTGGATAATTCATGGATTTCGTGGCAAAGCAGCGACCGCTAAAAAATTAATCGGGAGTGGTTTTTATTTATCCTTCGGCGAAAGTATTTTATCGATGAACGCTGTGCTTGCGGAAATTGTCAGAGAAACGCCGCCAGACCGTTTATTCCTGGAGACCGACGGCGGAAAATGCCCTATTGAGGAGGTGTACCGGGTTGCATCTGACATCAAAAACCTACCTTTGGAGAAATTGCAGGAAAACCTGTTATTAAATTTCGAAAAAGTCTTCGGAAAATATGGACCATCCTGAATGGCTGCAGCGGACTGAATTGCTTCTTGGAAACGAGAGGCTCGCTCAGCTAAGGCAAGCACACATTTTGGTTGTCGGACTTGGCGGCGTGGGTGCTTATGCAGCCGAGATGCTTTGCAGATCGGGTGTTGGAAAAATGACCATAGTCGATGGCGATAAGATTCATGCAACCAACCGTAACAGGCAACTAATCGCTTTATCGAGCCTGGAAGGTCTGCCAAAAGCCGCAACTATGGGCGAAAGACTTTTGGATATCAACCCGGAACTGGAACTTATGGTTCACGACGAATACATTAAGGATGACCGGATGATGGAAATTCTGGACGGAAAATTTGATTATGTCATAGATGCAATAGATACCCTTGCTCCAAAGGTTTTCCTGATCTATCATTCTGTATCAAAAGACCTGAAAATAGTTAGTTCGATGGGCTCAGGAGGCAAGTTTGATCCCGAACAGGTGAGGATAGCTGACCTTTCGGAATCCTACAACTGCAAATTAGCGAGCATCTTACGTAAAAGACTCCATGGACTTGGTGTATATACCGGAGTCAAGGTCGTTTTTTCCCCTGAAAAAGTAAATCCTGATGCCATAGTACTGACTGACGGAGATCAGAATAAAAGGTCCATGGTAGGAACAATCAGCTACATGCCACCGGTTTTCGGCTGTCATCTGGCCTCCGTCGTAATCAGGGATTTAATTCGATAATTCGATAATGTGCCATTTGAAAACCGATATTAATAGCCTCCGGTTTCAACCGGGGGAACAAATCGACCAATTATGAAATATTTACCGATTATATTATCGGCAGGGTTAGCTTCTCTGCCCGGATTGGCGAAGGATAAGCCGAATATCGTGTATATTCTGGCGGATGATCTCGGTTATTCCGAAATCGGTCCGTATGGGCAGAAGCTCATCGAAACTCCGAACCTCGATATGCTTGCACGAAACGGCATTCGCTTTACTCAGCATTATTGCGGGAGCCCGGTCAGCGCTCCATCAAGATGCGTTTTGCTTACGGGTCAGCACTCAGGACATTCTTACATCAGGGGAAATCATGAGTGGGATGAACGGGGCGATGTGTGGAACATGACAAAAGCTGAAGATGACATCAATCTTGAAGGCCAGTACCCTATTCCTGACAGCCTGAAAACCGTGGCCGAATACCTGAAAACTGTTGGGTACCGGACCGGAATAGTGGGCAAATGGGGGTTGGGAGCGCCTGCCAGCGAGGGAGTACCGAATAAACAGGGTTTCGACTTCTTTTTTGGATATAATTGCCAACGTCAGGCACATACCTACTATCCAAAACATCTTTGGAGAAATGAAGATAAAGTCCAGCTGAACAACAAGCTGGTAGTACCGGGAACCAAACTGGCACCCGGGGCTGATACGCTTGACCTGGCCAGCTATGCACCGTTTACACAAAAAGATTATTCGCCAGCCCTGATGATTGATGAAGCGAGCCGGTTTATTGAAAAGAGCAACGGGCAGCCGTTCTTCCTGTATTTCGCTTCCACCCTTCCCCATCTGGCGTTACAAGCGCCTAAAGAGTGGGTCGATAAGTATGTGGCCAAGTTTGGCGACGAACGGCCCTATCTGGGAAAAGAAGGATATTTCCCGACCCGGTACCCGCATGCTACCTATGCCGCCATGGTTTCCTATCTTGATTATCAGGTGGGCGAGTTGATTAAAAAACTTAAAGCAACAGGTCAGTACGAAAATACGCTGGTCATTTTTTCGAGCGATAACGGTTACGCTTATAATGCAGGCTGCGACCCGGCATGGTTCAATGGATTCGCCCCTTTTGTTACTACATATGGCTGGGGTAAGGGTTTCGTTCATGAAGGTGGTATCCGAGTACCGATGATAGCTTCATGGCCGGGAAAAATCAAGCCGGGAAGCCAGTCCGACCTGATCTCCTGTTTTTATGACGTACTGCCAACATTGTGCGAGGTAGCAGGAATACCCATCCCTGCCGAGACTGATGGCATAAGTTTTCTGCCTACCCTTCTCGGAAAAAAAGATCAGCCAAAACATGAATACCTCTATTGGGATTTTCCCGAATACGACGGGCAGCAGGCAGTCAGGCTTGGACCCTGGAAAGGGATGAGGCTCAATATGCAAAAGGGAAATACGGTGATTCAGCTTTTTAATGTGGAAAAGGATTCCAAAGAGCAGATTGATGTTGCTGCGCAGAATCCCGATGTGGTAAAAAGGGTGGAGGAAATCATGAAAAAGGAGCATCGTAAATCCAATTTCAGCAGGTTCTATATTAAGGCAATCGACAATTGATTAACTTGTGCGTGTAATCAAACCTCTATTATGACAAGTAAAGAGCGACTTCTGGCGACGTTGAATCATCAGCAACCTGACCGGGTTTGTGTGGATTTTGGAGCAACACCGGTTACCGGCATCCATGTTTCGGTTATCAATAAACTTTGGCAGAGAACTTTTGGCCATCACGATTACCGTGTTAAGGTCATTGAGCCTTATCAGATGCTTGGAGAGATCGATCCGGGCCTCCGTGATGCTTTGGGAATTGACGTGATCGGCACCCCGGCACGTAAATCTCTGCTTGGAACGGACGAAGATGGTGTTTGGAAACCATTTCGCCTGTTCGATGGCACTGAGGTCATGGTCCATCATAATTTAATGTATACCATAGATCCTGAGAAAGGTGACCTCCTGGTTTATCCCGAAGGTGACATGTCGCTGAAGCCCAGTGCACGGATGCCAAAAAACGGTCTGTTCTTTGACACAATTATCCGTCAGGATCCAATCGATGATGATCATCTGGATGTATCGGACAATACCGAAGAATTCAAATTATTCGACGACGACGATCTGAATTATTACCAGAACAAAAAACGATATATCGACCGCAACCTCGAATATGGAAGCCTCGTAGTAATTCCAGGTACTGCTTTCGGGGATATCGCTTTGGTGCCGGCTCCATTTATGAAGCACCCGAAAGGAATTCGTGATATTCAGGAATGGTATATTTCACCTTTGATGCGCCGTGATTATGTTTATTCAATTTTCGAAAAGCAATGTGAAATTGCTTTGCAAAACATTGACAAATTGGCTTCCATCATGGGCGACAGCGTGCAGGTTGCCATGGTAAGCGGTACAGATTTCGGAACCCAGACAGGAACCTTTATCGCCTGCGAAACTTTCCGCGATCTCTGGAAACCCTTTTATATCGAGGTCAACAAGCGAATTCATGAAAGAACCAATTGGAAAACATTTATCCATTCCTGCGGAGCTGTCAGGGAGCTGATTCCCGATTTTATCGAATCAGGATTTGATATTCTTAATCCGGTGCAGGTTTCGGCTGTCGGCATGGATGCCCGTAATCTGAAAAGAGATTTTGGTAAGGATATCGTATTTTGGGGTGGTGGCGTTGATACGCAGAAAACCTTGCCTTATGGAACACCGGATGAAGTATACCGTGAGGTGAGGGAACGGATCGACATTTTCAATCAGGATGGAGGATTTGTATTTAATACGGTCTATAATATTCAGGGAAATGTTCCGGTCGAAAATGTGGAAGCCATGTTTAAAGCGATCCGGGACAGTCAGTAAATCAAGCAATTATTATGCTGGCGCAGATAGTCAGAAATAATAAATTGGCAGTAGGGGCCGTCCTGGCCTTTACATTGCTCGAAAATGTGGCCTGGATTATCGAACCGACATTTTTCGGCAAACTGCTCGACGCCATGATTGATGACTTCTATAAGGGAGAACACGTCAACTATGTTCTTCCCCTGATTGTCTGGATTTTCGTATATATTCTCAATGTTGCCGGAGGAACGCTAAGCCGCCTGCTAAGCGGAAAAACCTATGCAAGAATCTACGCTGATGTAGCCACCGAGGTGATTATGATATCGAAAAAGAAGAATCATGCACCTTCGAAAATGCTTGCCCGTGCTGAGCTGGCAAAAGAATATATTGTATTTCTTAAAGAGAGGATCCCGGAAATACTGTGGCAATTATCTGCAACCATCGGCGGTATAACAGCCCTGTTTTTTTATGACTGGCGCATTGCTGCCATCTGTCTTCTGATCATCCCGCCTGTGGTTCTAATCAGCAATGTTTATCGGAAACATGTCAGTAAACTGCAAAAGAATCTACACGACACGAGGGAAGAAATGTTTCAGGTAATCGAAGGCAAGGACACTTCACGGATTCATGAATATTACCACAGCATGGTTCTGCCACAGGCAAAAATCGCCAAATGGAGTTCATGGGATTATGGAATCGTTAAAATCCTGCTGATGATAATTTTTATTGCTGTACTATTTATATCCATCGATGTGGATAAATTCACTACCGGTAAGATCTACTCAATTGTTTCCTATATCTGGACGTTTATCGCTTCCACAGAATATCTCCCGGGCCTTATGGAAAGCCTCACCTCGGTAAAGGATCTGAATAACAGAATGGAGGAGGAAGTTATCCAGGTTATTTCATCAAATGATCCCGTATAAATCAGTTTCTTTCTTTCGGATCAATAACTCCGGCATCCCGGGTGGTTGAATCCGGAAGGATGATCGGCGGATGCTGGCTGACCAGTTGATTCATTTTCAGACGATTTGCCTGAACAGCAGCGATGGCAGTCTCATAAGCATCACTGTAACTCTGGCCCTTAAGCATCAGGTCACGTTCCATCCATTCAGTAGCTATTGAATATTCAGTTTCCTCCGCTGCGATTTGCCCATCAATCCAGATTTCCCCAGATGGGATAAAATGGTAGGCCTGGTCATTTCCACTGAAACCAAAATCAGGATAGAAATTCTTTCTGACCATGTAGCCATCAACGATCCAGACCTTTACCCCGTTGCGATCACCCAGCGGTACCCGATAAATATTTTTCAGTTTTATACTGTCGGGGATATCTTTAATTTCTTTTATTTTTTCATAATCCCTGACCGATCTGGGAGCCAGGGAATCTTCATGTTCGCGGCAAATACGTTCAAACTTTCGTCGCATAATCACCTCAAGTGCCAGTGACGAATCATGAGCCATGACATAGGTCCATCCAAACTTTGCCATCAGGTGGCGCTCATTCAGCTCGTGGGCCAGTGTCATTTCAAATTCTTCACAGGATACTGCGTTATCAATCCAGATTTCCCCTGCCGGATTGAAAGGATATCGCTGTTCATTCCCACCGTAAAGAAACTCCCGGTAGATTTTGGATCTCACAATATTACCATCGACAAACCAAACTTTATAGCCATCCTTTGCGCCCCAGTAGTAACGGCAAACTCCTTCCACACGATTTGGCTGGCGGCATCCATATAAAAAACCAAGGATAGTGATTGCTAATATTATTAACCTTTTCATGTCGAGTGATTTACTTCTGTATAAATATAGAAAACTTCATGAAATTTCAACTTAAGTTAAAAGATGTTAATTAGACTAGGTAAAATCCCTTAAATCGAATTTTTCCTTACGTTTAGAGTTGCCAACCTCAGAAAAGAAAAGTTGGCTACTCTAACCTATAAAAAGGAGGACACAGTGATTTTCCGAAACATTTTTATGTATCGCAGAAAATTGATCATCAGCACATTACTGTTGATGACCGGTCTATTCTGCCTGATGAATGCCGGCTATTCCCAAACCGCCGGAACCTACCTCAGTTATGATGAATTGACTAAAGCGATTAAAACGCTGGCCGATTCACACAAGGATTTTGCAAAAGTTGAATCGATCGGCAAAACTGCCGGTGGTCGCGAAATCTGGGTACTTACGATTGCAAAAGCCGGTCGAGTACCTATTGATGAACGTCCCGCTTTACTTATTGCAGCCAACTTTGAGGGTGATCACGTAATCGGCAGCAGCCTGTCGCTCGAAGTTGCCAAATACCTTCTGAATGGCTATGCCACTGATGAAGCTGTGAAGGCAAGTATGGACAATCATGTTTTCTACATCATGCCCAGGTTAAATCCTGACGGGGCTGAAAACATGTTTGCTGCAGTGAAGACTGGTTCAAAGACCAATTTAACAGCCTTTGATGCTGACAATGATGGACGACTGGATGAAGATGGTCCTGAAGATTTGAATAAAGATGGACAGATCACGGTGATGCGTGTTAAAGATCCCAACGGACTTTACCGTATTGATCCTGATGAACCCATGCTGATGAAAAAGGCCGATCCAGCTAAAGGTGAGCGCGGTGAGTATTCAATTTACCCCGAAGGCATTGATAATGACAAGGACGGATTTATTAATGAAGACCCGGCCGGAGGCACAGATATCAATCGGAATTTTATGCACGCTTATCCTTACTTCAAGGAAAACGCAGGACGTTATATGGTTAGTGAAATCGAAACCCGCTCCATGCTGGTTTGGATGCTGGCGCACAAAAATGTTGCCATGGTCATGACATTTGGTGAAAGCGATAACCTCATTGTTCCTCCATCGGCACGCGGACAGCTGTCAACCGACCGCCCGCTCGATCTTATTCAGTTTGCACAGGCAACCCTCGCCGGAGCTTCCCGGGTTGGGATGGTTTCTGAAGGTGGCCGTGGTGGTCGCGGCAGGTTCATGATGGGTGATTTCCCGACTGGCGGGTTTAATCCGACAGCAACTGCTCAGGAAACTTCCGGACGTCAGCAGCGCCCGTCCCAAACTGCAGCAACAACAATCAATACTTCGGACCTTGAGTATTTCACCAAGGCAAGTGAAAAATACAAAGAACTTACCGGCATTAAAACACAGCCGGTTCTCAGGAATCCGGAAGGTGCTTTCTTCCAGTATACCTATTATCAGCTCGGACTTCCTTCTTTCTCAACTCCAGGTTGGGGATTCCCTGCTGATACGAGCAGGAGAGGTGGAAGAGGCGGAGCCCAGCGGCCAACAGGCAGTGATATTCCTGCTGCTGCAAGTTCCGGGTTCACCATGGGTGGTGGCGGCGGCGGAGGCAGAGCCATGGGCGGTGGCGGTGGAGCAATGGGCGGTGGAGGCGGAGCTGCTCAGGCTCAGGCCGGTGCTCAACAGGATGCTTCACAGGCTCCGGGAATCGATGCAGTGTATTATAAGTATCTCACTGCAGCCAAAATCAATGGTTTTGTAAAATGGCAAAAGGTTAACCAACCTGATTTAGGTGAAGTGGAAGTAGGAGGTTTTACCCCTTACGAAATATACAATCCACCAACTGATAAAATTGCTGACCTGGGTGTTAGTCATGCAAAATTCGCCCTTTACCTTTCAACCCTGTTTGCCGAGATAAAAATCGCAAAAACTGAAGTTGTAAACGAAGGTGGCGGATTATTCAGGATTAAAGCTGAAGTTTCCAACGAAGGTTACTTACCTACCGCATTGCGTCAGGGAGTTCAGGCACGGTCAGTCAAACCAACCATGGTTCAGCTGGAAGTGAAACCGGAACAGATTATCGGTGGAAATAATAAAACCAACTTTTTCCAGGCTCTCGACGGTTCCGGGAAAAGGCAGAAATATGAATGGCTGATCAAAGGCAAAGCCGGCGATCAGATTGATCTCAAGGTGGTGTCGCAGAAAGGCGGCTCCGATCTGGCTAAAATCACATTAAAATAAGGAGGATCATCATAATGAAAACAAAAAAATTCTTCAGTATCGGCGTATGCCTGATGATAATCCTGCTGGCTTTACAACCTGTCAAGGTTAATGCCCAGAAATTCTATTCCGATCCCCAGTTCAAGGTAAAAATCGATTTTAACCGCTGGCACGACGTCGGTGAATTACAAAGCGATATGGCCCGTCTGGAAAAAGCTTTTCCTAAGTTTCTGAAATTGGCAAGCATGGGTAAAAGCTATGAAGGCCGCGACATTATGTACATGACCATCAACAATCCGGCCACAGGTCCTGAAATGTCGAAAGCAGCCATGTATATTGATGCTAATATTCATGGAAACGAAATCCAGGGCGGCGAGGTTTGTCTGTACACCATCTGGTACCTAATGGAAAATTATGGCAGAATCGAAGATATTACCCGATTGGTTGACGAGAGGGTTTTTTACATCGTTCCTACTGTTAACCCCGATGGCCGGCAGTATTTCATGCAGGGACCGGGCGGCGACGCAAGGGCAGGCCATGTTCCTGTTGATGATGATAATGATGGCCTTTACGATGAGGACGGACCAGATGACCTGAACGGTAACGGCATCATTGAACAAATCAGGAAATATGTTCCAGGTCAGGGTAATTACCGGATCAGCGCTCTCGACAAACGGGTAATGGAACCAGTTCCTTTCGGAGAAAAAGGTGACTATATCCTTTTAGGCGAAGAAGGCATTGATAATGATGGCGACGGAAGAGTTAACGAAGATGGTCCTGGAGGCTACGATCCAAACCGTAACTGGGCTGTGGATTGGCAACCAAATTATGTTCAGAGCGGCGCAATGGATTTCCCATTCCAGTTGCCTGAAGCAAAAGCCGAAAACGATTTTCTGATGGCTCATCCGAATATTGCCGGCGTGCAGGCCTACCACAACTCAGGTGGTATGATCCTCCGTGGTCCGGGTGCTGAAGCGCTTGGTGAATATTCAGCATCTGATGTCAGAGCATATGATGAGCTTGGTACCAACGGTCAAAGGATATTGCCATTCTACAAGTATCTGGTAATATGGAGCGGATTGTATACCGTACACGGCGGATTCATCGACTGGACTAATGACGGCCTTGGTATCATGTCCTTTTCGAATGAACTCTGGAATAGTTCGCAATACTTCTCAAGTCCTGAACTGCTGAAAGAAAGGGAAGACCCCAACAGTCCTATATCAGCCAGAAAGGCAGGCAGTTACTTCGATGACAAACTCGAATTTGGAGATGAATATTCAGATTGGAAAGAGTTTGATCATCCTCAGTATGGCAAGGTTGAAATCGGCGGCGAATGGAAAAAATTTGTGGGCCGCGTTCCACCACGCTTCATGAACGAGGAACTTTGCCACCGTAACATGGCTTTCTCCCTCTATCAGGCAAGTGAAATGCCGAAAATTGAGATCGGCGAAACCTCTGTCAAGAAAATCGGAGATAATGTATACCGGGTTTGGATTGATTTTACCAACAAAAAAATCGCTCCGACCATTACTGCCAAAGCTGCAACAAACAATGTTGTACGTCCCGACCTGATTACTTTCGATGGTAAGCAGGATATTATTTCAGCCAGCTGGATCAGTGGCAAAGAGACTTTCGATTACTTGAATCCGATCACTGAACTGATCGATCAGAAACAATTGAAGCGACTGATGATCCGCAACGGTCAACCTGGTAAATCAACCCGCACCCTGCAATACCTGGTTAAGGGCAATGGCAATATTACCATCACCTACGACAGCGTAAAAGGCGGAAAAGTCACCAAAACCATTGCGGTGAACTAACTCCGGATTTATAGCATAAAAAAGAGGCTGCCTCAATGCGAGACAGCCTTTTTTTTCAATTTGCAAATCAGCATATTGTCAAATTAGCTCATTTTTTAACCGCTACCAGGGTTACATCGAGCGGAATCATATCATCGATAGCCTTGTCACCGAGGTTCTCAAAGAATTTTCCAGATCCGTATTTTACATCATATAAAGAACGATCGAAAGTCACGGTCGTCTGATAGGCATCGCCAATCTTCTTAACCTCGAAAGTTACCGGATGGGTGGCGCCTTTAATGGTGAGATCAGCAGTGACCGTAGCAAGATCCTTAACAAATGCTGTACTGTTAGTGATTTTCAAAGTTGATGTAGGAAATTTTTCGGAGCTGAAGAAATCCTCTGATTTGAGGTGTCCCATCAACATCGCCCCCTTATTTGGATCAGTACCGTCACCTTCGACCATGGATTTCATATCAATTACAAATTCGCCGCTCACGAATTTATTATTCTTAATGGTGAAATTTCCTTCTTTCAATTTGATAACCCCCTGGTGCGATTTACCGGGTTTTTTACCAGTCCAGCGCAAGACCGATTTCTCTGCCAAAACTGAATAATCCTGAGAAAAACCATGAGCACCGACCATCAGTAGCGCGGCAAAAAATAAAAAAGTTTTTTGTTTCATAATGGATAAAATTGTTTGTTTAGTTATTAATTAAACAAAACACAGAACCGTTAAAAAAGATCAGTGGCATCAAGGAATTAACAAAAATTTAAGATAACTGTCCTACCTTGGCAGTGTGAAACAATAAACCGAAGAATCATGAATGCGGCAACTAAAATCAAACTCGTCCTTTTTGCATTATTAATATCACATGGACTTCAGGCTCAGGACCTTGAGACTGTATGGCAAGATGAAAAAATTTGTTCCATCAACCGCGAGCCTATGCACGCCACCTATTTTGCCTTTGAAAATCAGGATCTGGCTGCTATGGGCGTTAAAGAGCATTCAACCCGATTCATGTCCCTGAATGGGATGTGGAAATTCAAATGGGTAGAAAAACCGGCTGATAAGCCAAAGGATTTTTTCAGCCCGACTTTTGATGATTCTTCCTGGAATTCATTTGAGGTGCCGGGAATATGGGAGGTCAACGGATATGGCGATCCTATCTATACAAATATAGGATATGAATTTTCCTACCTCATGAAACCGGCACCGCCGAAAGTGCCTACCGAATTCAATCCAGTAGGATCCTATCGCAGAACCATCACCCTTCCGGATTCCTGGAAAGGCCAGGAAGTTTATATTCAATTCGGCGCCGTAAGGCCTAACCTGTTTTTATGGGTTAACGGAAAATTTGTTGGCTACAGCGAAGACAGCAAGCTGCCGGCTGAGTTCAACCTGACAAAATTTGTAAAGCCGGGTGAAAACGTCATTGCCTTTCAAGCCATGCGCTGGTGCGATGGAAATTATCTCGAATGTCAGGATATGTGGCGCATTACCGGTGTTGCCCGCGATGTTTATATGTATGTGCGTGATCCGGAACATATCCGCGATTTGGAAATCATGCCGGATCTTGATGCTGAATATCAAAACGGTTCTTTAAATATCACCTACGACCTGTCTGGAAAAGCCAAAGGATATGCCCTGAAATTCGAGTTGCTCAGTAATGGAAAATCCGTTCAGAGCATGGAAACGAAACCTGTTCAGAATATCGGAAAAGTTGCCATTCAGGTAGCTAATCCGGCTAAATGGACAGCTGAAACCCCGAATCTTTATACATTGATTACCACACTTTCTGACAGTAAAGGCAAAGTAGTGGAAGTGATACCTCAAACGGTAGGATTCAGGAAGATCGAGATTAAAAATGCCCAGCTATTGGTTAATGGAAAGCCAATCCTGATAAAAGGGGTTAACCGGCATGAGATGGACCCATTAACTGCTACACGTATCAGCAGAGAAAGGATGGAGCAAGACGTAAAGATATTTAAGGAACTCAATATAAATGCACTGCGCACTTGCCATTATCCCGATGATCCTTACATGTTAGAATTATGCAATAAATATGGAATTTATGTGATTGGCGAAGCGAACATCGAATCCCATGGAATGGGCTATGGCAAGGAATCACTTGCAAAAGCACCTAGTTGGTATCAGGCTCATTTCGAAAGATTTTCCCGCATGATCGAACGCGATAAAAATCAGCCCTGCATTATTATCTGGTCGATGGGAAATGAAGCCGGCGACGGAGTAAATTTCGAGCAGATGTATGCCTGGGGGAAAAAGCGCGATCTCTCACGGCCTATTCAGTACGAACAGGCGGGGATGTCATCTCATACCGATATTTATTGTCCGATGTATGACGCTCCATGGGACCTCGAAAAGTATGCAACCAGCAACCCTACCCGCCCCCTTATTCAGTGTGAGTATGCACATGCCATGGGCAACGCTGAAGGTGGATTTAAGGAATATTGGGATATCTATCGGAAATACCCGGCTTTACAGGGTGGATTTATCTGGGATTTTGTTGATCAGGGATTCCGTAAATACAATGAGAACGGTAACATGTTTTATTCCTACGGCGGCGACTATGGTAAAAACCTTCCTTCCGACAATAACTTCCAATGCAACGGACTGGTTAGTCCCGACAGGAAATTCAATCCACATTCGTATGAAGTCAGGAAATGCTATCAGAATATCCTGACGACATTGTCAAATCCTGCAAACGGCACCATCAGTGTGTATAATGAAAACTTTTATATCGATCTGAAAAACTATTTACTTGAATGGAAATTGATCGCTGATGGCAAGCCTGTTCAAACGGGAGTTTTCGACAATCTGACAGCTGCACCGCAAAAAACTCAGGAAATCACCATCGGATATACTGTACCAGAAAAGGCGAAAGAGGTATACCTGAACCTTGCGTACAAGCTGAAATCTATCACCGGGTTACTGCCTGCAGGACAGGAAGTTGCCTGGGAACAACTGGCAGTTAAGGAATCCATACCTCAGCCGGTAAAAATCGCTCAGTCAAAGGTGCCACTGAATTACACTGAAACTGACGGCAAAGTGATCATCAATGGAATTTTTTCCAGAATTACTTTTGATAAAACCACCGGATTTCTGACTCAGATTACTCATCACGGGTTAAATATGATGAAGGAAGGCGAAAGCCTGAAACCAAATTTCTGGCGTGGTCCGACTGATAATGATTTTGGCGCTAACCGTCAGAAGAAACTTGTAGCCTGGAAAAACTCGACTAAAGCCCAGGTAATAAAATCATTCCTGGTTAACCGTAAGGAAAACAACCTGATAGTGACTGCTACTTATGGATTGCCCGAAGTTTCATCGGTCCTGACCCTTCAATATGAGATCAACGATAAAGGGCAGATACTTGTAGATCAAAAGCTTGAAATCGATAAAACGGCTGATATTAAAAAAATGCCGGTCCCTTTGCGCTTTGGAATGCAAATGACACTTCCGGTACAATTCGACAGCATTCATTACTATGGCCGCGGTCCGTGGGAAAATTATATCGACCGCAAATACAGCACGCCGGTTGGACTTTATGCCCAAACCGTAAGTGAGCAATTTTACCCTTATGTCCGGCCACAGGAAACAGGAAATAAAACAGATATCCGCTGGTGGCAACTTTCAGATCCCGATGGCCGCGGTGTCAAAATCACTTCTGACGTCCTGTTTAATGCCAGTGCCCTTCATTATACAACCGACGATTTGGATGATGGGGACAAAAAACATCAGAGGCACTCGGGAGAGTTAATTGAACGAAAGCTGACTACTCTGAATATCGACCTTATGCAAATGGGTTTAGGTTGCATCGACAGTTGGGGAAGCTGGCCGCTTAAGCAGTACCAAATGGAATATCGCGATTATAAATTCAGGTTCCTGCTGACTCCGGTCACAAAATTTTAGTACCACCGGAAAACCTTGAGCCCTGCCGAGAAAAGCAAGGTACCCAGGGCCGTCAGGATGAGAATTGGCTGAGCTACCTGGAACAGTCCTGCGCCTTCAATGAAGATGCTCCTGACACCATCAGCAAGCATGGTTAACGGGAGCAGCTTTATTACAGGTATTGCCCAATCAGGGAAGTTATGATAGCTGAAAAAGATACCTGACATTATCATCATCGGAAAAACAATCGCGTTGATAAATCCGTTGCCGACTTCGGTATTGGCTGTTCTTGACGAAACCAGTACCGCCAGTCCTGCAAAGGCAAAGTTACCGGCCATGAAGATCAAAAGCAGTGCTGGCAGACTGACATGGATATTGATTCCAAAGGCTAGCCAGGCAAATAGTACCAGTAAAAGCGATTCAACAAAATTCATCCCAATCCTCACGGTAATCATTGACAGGAGGAAATATGATTTTTTCATGGGCGTGGCAACCATGCGCCTAAGCAACTTTTTTGACCTCTTGTCGATCAGCCCGTAGCTCAGGCCCCACATGCACGACATCATTACGCCCATGGATAAAATCCCCGGAATAAAGAAATCTATATATCGGGTTCCGCTCACGGTTAATGGCTGTATCTGGCCGGCATTCTCGGGTAAAATTTCCGGCTTTCCCTGAAACATTCGCGACAATTTTAAAAAGCAAAGCTGTGCATCAGGGTTCATCGGGTCAAAATGATACTGCAACTGCCCGTCTTTCTGATCCAGAATAAGGTTAAAATTTCCTCTCTTTAAAAGGACTAGAGCATTATCCCAGCTCATTTTTTCAAAAATAAAAGTAGTGGAACCGAGGTGCTTGTCGCTGACCACCACCGTATCTTTCAGAACCATTTCAAAAGGAGTGACAACAGCAATTTTCCTGATCTCATTTGGCTTTTTTGTAAAGGCAATTCCGAGTCCAAGTGACATGAGTATTGGAAAACCGATTCCCCAGAACAGGACGCCTGGCTCCCTGACAATTTCTCGAAAATTTGACGCAATTAAAAGGCCCAGCTGTCTGGCACGTAGACGGTTACTCATTGAGATGCCTCCCTGTTAAGTCAATAAACAAATCATCAAGCGACTTTTTTTCACCAAGGAGTTCATTCTTAGTTCCTTCTTTGAGGATTATTCCCTGATCCATGATTATCACATAATCACAAAGCTGCTCTGCTTCTTCCATGTAATGAGTGGTCAGCAAAAGCGTTGCGTTTGATTCCTCCTTCATCCGATTAAGTATTGCCCATATCTCCCTACGGGCATTTGGATCGAGACCAGTTGTTGGTTCATCAAGAAGTAAAATTGCCGGTTTATTTAATAGGGAAAGGCCAATAGCTAACCTCTGCTTCTGTCCACCCGAAAGGTTGACCACATAAGCCCGGCGCTTCTCGTCGAGGCCCACCAGATCAATCACTTCCTCAACACGGTCATTGTGCAATCCGTAAAAACTGCCGAACAGGCGTAACGTTTCAATAACACGCAGTTTATCAATAAACCGGGTATCTTGCAGGCACAATCCGATTTCGCGATGAAGCTCTGCTGAATGGTTTTTCCAGGTTTTCCCCAGGACCTTGATTTCCCCGGAATCAGGGGTCTGTATTCCTTCGATCATCTCGACGAGCGTAGTTTTCCCTGCACCGTTCGGCCCGAGGATGGCAACAAAATGCCCACGCTCAATCTGCAAATCCACCCCTTTAACTGCCTGAACTGTCTTGAATGATTTGAATACCTTTTTAGCCTCAATGGCTGGTTGTTCCAACATAATTATCCCTTGCCTGATTTTTCAAGTACATCCGAAGGATATACAATTTCACTATTCGATGACCTGATCAGAACGATCATGGCTGCTGCAACGGTTGCACCTTCGATCCCCCTGTATTTGCTCAAAGGTCCGGTCAAAAGGAACCCGATAACCTTCATGAATCCTTTTGCGACAAATTCTCCGAAGCGGAATTCTGTTCTGTTTCCTAACAGCATGGATGGTCGGGCGATGACTGTCTGGTCGAATTTAATTTCGCGGATACCCTTTTCCATCTGCCCTTTAATACGCATATAATAATTTCGTGAATCAGGATTGGCTCCCATTGATGAAACCACCGCTATTCTTTTTACTCCATTTTTAAATGCCGCCTGTGCAATGCGAATCGGCAGATCACGATCAATTTCCTCGACCCTGGCTACAGATCCGGCTTTTCGAATAGTAGTTCCTAAACATATATAAAGTTCATCTCCCCTGATCATATCAGCGAATTCTTCCGGCATGTTGACATCGAACAGCTGTTCCTTGACTTTTGGATGTTTGAAATCAATCGGTTTTCGCACAAAAACAACCACAGAAGAACATTCTTCATCAGTGATAAGTTTCCTGACAAGTTGGTTCCCAACCAATCCGCTCGCACCGAATACCAATGCTACCCTATTCTTCAAATTTCCGGACATATGAAAATGATTAGTAGTTAAAACATTCAAAAGTACAGGAAAGTTTTTGTGAAACACGAGGTAGTTTTTTGTCGTTCAATAATCTTTTATAAATTGTTCATGGAATGGCATTGTTTAAACTTACTGATTATCAGACATTTATTTTCTATAATACGCCGAGTTGCTGGTCGCAAGGCATATAGATCAGGCTCCCTGGTCCTTATCCTGATTTTTGCTTTCTCGACAGTTTTCGGTCAGAAGCAGTCCAACTTCTGGTATTTCGGTAAAAAGGCAGGGTTAGATTTTACAAATTTCGATCCTATGCCACTTAATAACAGCCAGATGGACACACCGGATGGTGTTGCTTCCATATCTGACAATACCGGCAAGCTACTTTTTTATACCAATGGGGTCAGCATCTGGAACTCAAACCATGAAAAGGTTAATACAAATCCTCTGATTGGTGATTCAACAGCTACCCAGTCGGCTTCGATTGTTCCGGATCCTGATGTACCCGGTCAGTACTTTGTAATTACGACAAGGTCATTTAACGCTGACAGTCTGAGCAATCCGGGTCTATTTATTTACACCATCCAAATTGGATCGGGTAACGCAAATACCTTGTCGAGCCCAAAAGTCATGGTGCCAAATACCTCCGAGAAAATAGCAGTGATTCCATACACCTATATCGATAATGCAACGAATAAAACCGGTTATTGGGTGATCACACCTGAATTTAAAACGAACAGACTAATAAAAATAAAATACGACGGACAATGGCATCAACCTGATTTCCAACCAATCTCAAGTCATATCCAGGGTGATACAACAGATTATGGAAAATTACGGAGTGAACCCGGGCAAATGAAGGTTAATGATCTTGGTGATCGTTTAGCATTAGCATCGGAAGGTGGAAAATTCTTTGAAATCCTTAGTTTTAGCACTACGAGTGGTCTGATATCCAATTCTATGATTATTCCTGCCGGAAATCTGGATAACAAGTTCGCCTTTAAATATGCAGCTTATGGAGTGGAGTTTTCACCGACCGGACGGTATGGATTCGAGCCAACAAGTGGCAATTTTCTTTATGGAGCAGCCAGGGATAGTGGTTATATCTATCAATGGGATATGTCCTTTTACAGTAGTCAGAGCGATAGAAACTCATTTCTGAAGAGTTGTAAGGTATTATCCAGCGATCCGGATTTACTTTCAGGATCATTACAGATAGCGCCCAACGGTAAAATATATATCGCCTACAAAAATCAGGATCTGATTGGCGTTATTAGTTCGCCGATGCGTCCTTTTCCCGGATGCAACTTCGAGCAAAATGGCGCCAGGCTAATCGATAATGATACCGGACTTGGCGGTCTCAGCGGGTTCGGATTGCCATCTCCAATCCCGTTACAAAAGGCCCAGGAACCATTTTACTTCGAAAATCTTTGTTTGGGCGACGTCACCCTTTTTTATATCACAGATCAAACAAGTATCACAGCGAATACTCCGAGGGCGTGGGTTTTTTCCAAATTACCCAGCGGCCAGACCGTGACCAAGACGTCCCAGACCAATGAATTCAAGTACACTTTTCTGACCCCTGGATCTTACCGGGTAAGGTTAACGGTTTTTAAGAACGGTGTGCCGGTAACCTATTCCAGGGATCTCACTATCAATCCTATTCCTGTAGTAAAACTTTCGCAAAAAGATACAGTGATGTTATGCCGGGGCTTCTCCCTGGATCTCGATGCAGGATCAGGAGCCTTTTATGAATGGGAGAACACCGAAATTAAAGTAAGGAAGCGCACAATTACCACAGATACTTTACTGGAATTGAATTTATACCGCGTAAAGGTTACCGATTACCATGGGTGCGTGGGTTGGGATACTGTCTGGGTACGTCGAATGGTGCCGCCGATTATTGATACCACTTATTCGATGAGCGCTTTCTGCAGGAATATGGATGGTAGCGCAACAATAATTCCGGCAGGAAGTATGGCCAAATATAGTTTTACCTGGGAGGGTTACCCAAATGCTAAAACGAATACGCTTTCAGGGATCAATGGCGGTGACTATGTTGTACACACTCTCTCCAAATATTCACCATGTGAAGCAATCGATACCATTCATGTTCCGCAAATCGGGGGTAAAAACGTCAAAATGGTGTCATTGGGAGATTCCATTGTTTGTCCGGGTAATCCTATGACCTTAAAAGTTATGGGCGCCAACCAGGTGAACTGGATCAATCCACCTGGAAACACTGACTTTGAGGTAGTTGTTAATCCTACGGAAAAGACTGTCTACAAAGCGACAGCCATTACAATCGACGCTGGACGCAGCTGCCCGACAGAGGTTACATTTACCATGGATGTTTATGCAACCAAGGCGCCTAAATTGGGCAACGATACCACTGCTTGCGAAGGCCAGATTGTCAAGATCAAGCCTGATTCCTGGTATTCATCTTATCGGTGGAGCAATGGACAAGTGGATTCGATCGCCAAAATAAGGACAAACACGTCAGCACTAACTCTGACAGCGACTGACAAGCATGGTTGTGTCACTACATCTGATCCGGTGGCCATTAATTTTAAAACCAGTCCCCCGATTAACCTCGGGCCCGATACTGCTTATTGTTCAAAAGATCCAATCCAATTGCACGGGGGCACAGGCGATAGTTATTTATGGAATAATGGGCTTGGTACAGCTTCAACATTTTATGCTCCACGAACAGGCGATTATTGGCTGGCCATCACAAGAGGCAAGTGCACCAGTTATGATACTGTGCATATTAAGATCAATGACCCTACGGCCCTCAAAATAAATAGCGTATCGCCTAAAGATATTACCTGCTACGGTGGAACCAATGGATCCATCAGCATCGATGCAAAAGGCGAAGGCCAGCATATTGATTATTCGATTGATGGAGGATCCACCTATTTTGGGAATGGCGGATTATTTGAAGGCCTTCCTCTAGGTTCAAATTACAGAATTAAAATCAGGGAAGACAGCTTATGCTACAGCACATGGGACCAGCCAGTTAGCATTAGCCAACCCGACCAACTGGTATTAAAAGCATGCTATGAGGCTCCATCCGCTCAAGGCAGCAAAGACGGATCAATAACTCTGGTAAGCTCAGGCGGGATTGGCCCCTATGAAATCATGCTTGACGGTCGCAAATTAACCAGCACATCTATCACTAATCTGGATTCAGGAACCTATTCCTTTACCATGACCGACAAAAACAAATGCCAGATTGTAAAAACTGTAGCATTGGAACTTGGCACCAGACTAAAATTAGAGGCAAATCATCCGATAATTTGTCCGGGATATTCAGTCGATCTTACGGTCACAAACGGAGTGGCGATTGAATGGATTGGTTTACCCGGACGAACAGGTTCTAAAATAACTGAAGCCCCGCTGGTAACAACCGACTATTGGGTGAAATCAACAAGAACAACCGAAGATGGCAGCATATGTGAATCTATCGACAGTGTAAGGGTATATGTCACCCCTGATTATACTGTCAGCCTGGGTCCGGTAAAAGACAATAC
This sequence comes from uncultured Bacteroidota bacterium, assembly GCA_903851365.1. Classification (GTDB taxonomy): domain Bacteria; phylum Bacteroidota; class Bacteroidia; order Bacteroidales; family UBA12481; genus UBA12481. The sequence continues at coordinate 17,825 of CAINOB010000036.1, read as the reverse complement.
CTGTTTTGTAACTTCCGATGTTCTGCCAAATGGTTCTGTCGAAATTCTGACCAATCCTTCCGGGGCGTATGAATACTCCATGGATCTGGGTGCTACCTGGCAATCTTCGCCTGAGTTCAAGAACCTTTATCCTGGAAGTGATTACCATTTTCAGGTCAGAGATAACAATAAGTGCATCAAAATACTGAGTGATGTAGCTACCATTAATCAGCCCGATTCCATTCATGTAAAATACAGGGTTAAATCGCCAAGCTGCAATACTTGCTCAGATGGGCAGTTGATCATTAAATCCATTACCGGCGGTACTCCGGATTATTCGATATCACTTGACGGTAAAGGGGTCGGCACCACAGTTACAAATCTCGCCGAGGGTAAGTATCAATTGACAGTTACTGATCGAAACAGTTGCGTACGTACAATGGAAATTCCGGTTGATATGCTGAACTACATTCCAAATGTGATCACACCGAATAACGATCAGGTGAATGACACCTGGAAGATACCTCTGTTAATTGGAAATCCTGATTGTTCGGTATCTGTTTATGACCTGAACAGGCAACTGGTTTTTACATCACAGGGCGAGTATAATCCCTGGAACGGCTACGCCACTTCTGGCCGTTACAATGGCAGCCTGGTGCCAGCAGGTACCTACTATTATATTATTGACACCAAAGATGGCGATCCCATTTTTACTGGAAGCCTGACTGTAATAAGATGAGAAATTGAAAATAAGATTAACACATAAGGTATTGATTCTGGGGATTCTGTTATACCTTCCTTTTCAGATTTGCAAAGGTCAGGTTCCTCCATTTTCGGATCAATTCCTGGTTAACAGTTTTCTTACCAATCCGGCTATTGCAGGAACATCACGGCAATCCCCGCTGACTATATCTATCAGGCAACAATGGATGGGGATTAAATCTGCTCCGGTATATCAAACGGTCACCTATCACAAAAGTTTTATTGAAAAAGGTCAGCGTTTTAATCAACGTGGATTTCTGAACCGCGGAGAAAATTCCTATGGAAAAATCGGGCTCGGCGGAGGGTTGTTTAATTTCAAATATGGTGCGGTTACTCAGATGGGTATACATCTTGATTATGCCTACCATGTTTATTTGAAAACCGGCAGAATTTCATTCGGACTTGCGCCTTTATATCAGCAGTTTGCTGTTAATACGGGCGATTTTATCAGGCCAGATGGCGACAAACCCGACAATTTATTAGATCCTGCCGCTCATGAGGTCACCCATTTTTTTGATTGCGCTGCGGGAATACACTATTTTTCAAGTTCATGGTTTGCAGGGATTTCAGGAGTCGAATTGTTTAATTCGAAAGTCAGGTTTGGAGATTTGAAGCTAAATCCGGCAGGAGATGCCAGCCAAAATTATTTTCTCGCACGAACTTTCTATGCTTATGGCGGATTAAGTCCGATGATCGGAAAGAATTTCATTATCAAGCCATCCATCATCCTGAAATATAGTCAGCCAACCGGTGTGGGCTTTCAGGCCAATTTGCTGGTGTCCTATAACGATTACGTTGAAGCAGGATTACTGTACCGCTACAAAGAAGCTTTTGGGTTCTTTCTCGGAATCAAAGCGATGAACATCATTATCAGATACCAGTTCGAATCGCCCACCGGTTCAGCGGCTGGAAACAGGTTCCTGACCAATCAGATTCTGGTTGGATATTTAATGTGATTTAAGGCTGATCTTCTACCACAGGCTTTTGTAAACGATATTTTTTGGCTGATTGGTTCCCCAGGCTACTCCAACATCTCTCCATGCCTTGATCCGATCCTTTTCCAGTCCGATCTCCTTCTGGAGTTTAAAATCCCATTCACGGCCATCTATTTCCTTCACCCTTTTGGCAATTTCGCCAGTCAGGCTAACCGCTTCGCTAAAGCAGGCTGCGTATGGATCTATGGTTGCCAGAATACCTGCAGCATCGTCTGCCGCACGGCGGTTCAAACCGGCACTCCACGCATTCCTTGCTGCATTAACCTTTGCCTTGCATTCCCAGTCGATCTTATTCTTAAACAAGGGACCAACTGCATCCATCGCCTTATTATAGCAATCAAGACAAACATCAGGAATACACATCAGAGTATAAATGGCCTGATCAAACTTGTGCTGGCTTTCCAGCATCTGGGCCTCCTTAATAATAAAATCGCACCTTGAATTATAGTAGGCAATGACCTTTCGTTTCCCCTCCTCCATGAATTTCTGAATATTCGGATTTGCCGGATCCAAACTCTTCAGCGCGACGGTATATGCTTTCGTTTCGTTTTCGCCAACGCCCTTGCCGGTAACGGACGTACTGGTAAACAGCTTGCCTTCTATCCCATCGCCGATATAAAGAGTAATTTCAAGGGTCAGGGCATGCATAGGAGGCGCTGTCGAGGTGATGTCCTTCGACTGTACCACAACATTGGCACTGATGATAAAACGTGGATTCAGCTCACTGGATCCCATGCCATAGCGGGTCGCTATCTGACCCAGCTTATTCAACAGATTGACACTTGATGCATTTGGCATATTCTCCACTTGCTCCGGAACCCAGGGATTCAGCGCTATCCGGCCCAAATCGTCCATTTTCCCAATCGTATTCTGACCCCTGGCCAGCGTAAAGAGGCACAAAGCGATTACAATTATCAGGCTTGTCTTATTGATTTTCATGACTTTTCATTTAATAGATTATTTCTCACCTATCACCAGGGTAACGCTGCCAAGTCCTTTTGTCATCACCTTGCTATCGACAGAATATTTGGATTTCAGATATTTACGCAGTTCCTGCCCCCACCCCCTGGCATCCATTGCCATTCCGGTAGCATTATAAAGCGGTATTCTCACCTGTTCAAATAACATCATGCTCTCGGTGGCATCGGAAGTACTGAAACGATGTTCCACCGTATTATCACTGACCCATTTCTCAATATTCTGGCCCAGTTCATTGCCTTCAAATTCCGTTTCAAGGTTCGTCTGAGAACTACTCCAAACTTTTAAGCGAAGGGTAATTTCCCGGCCATTGGCAAACAGATCATCAAAATGTTTCTGAAGCTGTGCATTAAAGTTATCCAGCTGGCTAAGAACGGCTTCTTCGAGTAAAACAGGCAGTTCGGTACTGAACGACTGCGGACCGGTTCCGGAAGCGCCGGCGATCTGTTTATCAGTGTAAGCATCTATTCCCTGCAGATTAAATGTTATGGATTTCTTGGGTCCGGTCGTGTTTACCTTCCATGTTAATTGTATCCAGATATCTGCTTTTGCAGTCTTACGGAGTTTATCAATTGGCGTTTCCGTCACATCCGCACCGCTTTTACTGGTCATCATGGCATCTTCAGCCGACTCATTGCCGATTGATTTCATTTCTGACTCAAGATTTTTCAAAGGAAAACCCCGGTCCACCATGAGTTCATTTATTTTGCTGATCACCAACAGAAGGTCCGTATTCTCCTGAAAGGCCTTTTTATAATCGGGGAATTTCTGAACTGACCCCTGATTATCGAAGGTCAACATGTATCCGTTTTTATTGCACCAGGCATCACTGGGCACCACCATAATGGTAGGTTTCTTTGCCTGTCCAAATGCTGCAAATCCAGAAAAAATAAGTAATGCAGCCAGCGTTATTCTCATGCAGTTGTTTTTCATATCCATTATTTTAAAATTCCATCATCCTTCATTTTTTTAATAAGCCCGGGACGGTCGACCCGCACAATCACGCTATTCGAGACCTGGTTTTGTGCCCTCATTCTATCGCGTGAAACGCGGTGACCGATTCTTTCATCACGCAGGGAAATGAAACTTTTGAAATCCCCTCCATCAGCAAAAAACTTATTGAAATATTCCTCATTCTTCTCCCTGACATTTACCTCAGGCAGCACCGGCTTCTTCTGGCAATCAGGCTTTCCGGCGGTTATTCCGACAAAGAGAACATCCCTTACTGCATTTTTCTTGGCCTGTTCAACTGCATCAACCCGGTTACGACCGATGCCCCATACCTGGAGGGTTTGTGAGCCGTCCATTTCAATACCCAGACATTCCGTCTGAAAATCATTATATGCAGCTACTTTCTTTTGTGCAAAGCAGGCTGGAACTGACAGCAGCATAAGTACTGCCATTCCCCAAAAAAAGATTCTTGTTTTCATAATACTATGGTTTAAAACCCAGCGCCCAATTTTTTTGCTATTCCTGCGGCCTCCAGCTCCTGTCGCAATGCGGTATGCATAACAGAAACATTTATGGCCACTTTGTATGTTTTATTGTCCACCTTAATGCGATCCTGTACACCTTCGCCCGATATCGATACGAAACTCAGATACTTCCCTGCCGGTGCAAAAAAAGCTTTGAAGTAATCTGCATGAGCTTCCTCAATTCCGGCTTCGGTAAGCAGCGGACTTCTCATACAACCTTTGCCGGCTGTAATCCCTTTAAAGATCACCGCATGAACTGCGTTGCGTTTTGCCTGAATCACTGCTTCTTCCGGAGTTTTTCCATAACCCCAGACTTTCAGCAGCTGACTTCCCTGGGTACCGGTACCGAGGCATTCTACCTCATAATTCGCATCAACATACCCAGCTATTTTTTTCTCTTTCTTGGTTTGAGCATCAATACTCAGGAACGAAAAAGCCAGAAAGGCCATCCCAATAAAAACTATTTTCTTTTTCATGATAGGGTAGTTATTATTTAAATCACAATAAGATTCTGATCCCGCCAAATATCGCCAGACCCTGCCTGCCATCGAATACCTTTGACCAGCTCATGGTCAGGGGTACAGCTTTATCAGAACCCGGCGTAACCCAAAGGTCTCCGATGGGTATATAATAATTGAATCCACCGATCAGCTGGAAATTATAATGAAGGTTCAATCCTCCTGTTATGCCAATGAGAGCATGATCTCCCATAGCGGTTAATCCATCCGGATAACTGCCATTGTCACCCTTGGCATACAAGCTGGTGTATTCAATTCCGTAGCCTACACGCGGTGAAATATGAAAATTCTTCCAAAAGTAGAAATCCTTGCTAAATCCTCCACTTACACGTGCAAAGGTGTAATCGTGGGAATCCGAGTAGTAATAATCCGGAATATTCACATCGTTGTAAGTACTTTTCTGCACTGCCAGATCAATAAAGAAGTTCACTCCGGTGGGGATACTTTTCAATTTCATCGTTTTGCTAAACGACCTGGAAAGGTTGTATTCCAGTGTTCCATTCAGCCCACCCATATTCCCCTTCATGTAAGAACCGGTCAATGAAATACCCTTGTCATTCTTCTGTTCCATGTACATTCCAAAGTGATCTATCTTACCTCCGCCTACCTGGTAGAAAATAGACGGAGTAGATTTCCCTTCCGTAATTTTCTCATTATCGGCCACGGTTTTTGCCCTTACCACGGCCCGCCTGCGCTGGACAACCTCTTTATTCCTCTTCTGAACATTTTCCAGCACAAAGAAACGCTGATCAACATATAAGCCCTCTTTGGTACCGATAGTTGCTCCGATTGGATTACTGGATACCAGTGTTTGTCTGACTTGAAATTCAGGAACTTTGGTATCAATATCTACAACCAGGTTTTCGTAAAGGCTGGTAAACAGTGCGGTCCTCTTTTCGGCATCACTCCGCTTATCCTCGGTGATAGAAAAGTTCGATTGAGCAGCGCTGGTGTTGAAATCTCTTATGTGTTTGACAGGAAATACGGTAGAGTCAAATTTTGCCTTTTTAGCACTCCTGACTGCATCATTATCTCCATCAGCGATCCACAGGTTCTGGTAAAAATCAGCACTTATTGAATCGTTCCAGACCAGCTGAAATAAATACCCTCGGGCTAGACCGGAATAGGCGCCCGAACCTGTTTTCTGGTTCACCGTATAATTGATGTCCGAGAAATTTACAAACAGGATATAACTGAGCTTTAGAAGTTTTTCCCCCTGATCCTTAAGTCCGGCAAACTGCCGCTGCGAGGCAGCCGCAGTAATATAATCGTTATCACTGGCATTGTACAATCCACGCTGGCCGATAAGATCCATTTTGAATGTTCCATCGGGCTGGCGGTCGAACCATTTGGTGACTATCTGCCTTGAAATATCCGATTTATTGATATAATCGGCAATCTGTCCGGCTTCCTTGGTGTTACCAATCATGGTCCGGTTTTCAGAGGTAAAATTATCAACATCGATTCGTGCGAACCGGGTTGAAATCAGATGATCATTATATTTTGGACCGATTAGCTTTGTTTGTTCAAAAAAACCATGCACGGATTGGCTAATGCTGGCGTTAAATTTAGCATCCGGGTTGGGATCATCAAGATAGATTACCGTGAGCGAAACTCGTGAGAAATTATGATCAGGAACACTCTGCTGGCCGGCTACGCTTTGCCATCCCAATACGGTGAAGGCAATAATCATTAATTTCAATGCTTTCATTCGTAAATATTTTTTTGATCACAAAAAAGGATGCACTTCCCGGCAGTTCTGGGGAATGTGCATCCTTAAAAGTAAAATACTTTTACGAAACTACCAACCAACGCTTTTTGTTGTCCTAATTGAGTACAGCAATTTTGCGTGAGAAAGTCTTTCCGTCCTTTTTGTTAACAACCACCAGGAATATGCCGTTTCGCACACCAGTCTTGAATTGGAAGGTCAGGGTTTCCGGATTCTGGCTCGTAATCAGTTTCCGTCCCTGTATATCGTATAAAGAGATGTCACGGATCTCATATGGCTGAATTCCTGTAAAGGTAACCTGACGGCTCTCTGACTGGTAGATCATGCCGATTTCAGGATTTACGACTACGTCGGTTGAGGCAGGATTTCGCTGATCGATAATCAGATTATCGATATAACCTGATCCACCGGAAGTGGCAGCATTATTGACGAAGCGGATACCCTTGAACGGGTTGGTATTAGCACTGCCACCAATCTGGACATGCCATTGCCATTCCTTCATCAGCACATCATTAAGGCTGAAAGAAGCAACACCTGTTTTCATATTTAATGCGATATTCACGCGATTCCATTTGTCAGGAAGGAAATTGAAAGAATAGCTGGAAGTGCCATAAGTGAATATCCCGATCTCTTTACCCATGAATTCGATTTTGGAATTCACAACATTATCAGTGGTAGTACTATTTTTCTGCAACAACTCAACTGCTGTCTCCCCGTTTTCATTCATCACCCTGAATTCAATATAGTAAACAGAATCCTTTGGAGTGGTAATCACAACAGCTGCATCGCTCTTTGGTTTCAGCTCCAGGGAGTAGAATCCGTTATACTTAATATTACGGTTTGCCACTGGCTTGCCGGTAAGTTTGCTATCCAGGGATACCCAGAACGGCGATTCATCAACAACTGGACAGGAAGTATAATAATCATCGAATTTTTCATAGAAAGGCATCGGCAGATCCTGCCATGTTGAGAAATGATAAATGCCCGAATAATAGGTGGAGTCTGCATGATAGGCTTCAACTCTCCAGAAATAATCTTTATTCTGATCGAAAGTTCCATCATAGAATTTATCAGTCTGGAAAACTGATACCAGCTCCATGGCATTTCGTTTTGTACCTACAAACACATTATAGTAAACTCCGGGTGCGCTGGTAAAATTGGATTGCCAGCTGATGCGCGATACCGATGGAATATTGGAATCACGTGATGGCACCGGGTAGCACGGGGCAAAAGGTGTAGGTTTGGTATGGCCAAGCAAATTACTGTTTGACTTGATTTTAGGATAAATATCAAGGTATGATTCCCGGCTGACAAAACAATCCTGATAGGTACCGTTCACTCCTTCACTTAAGTGCCTTAAATAGAAATCAGCCAGTTTAGGAAAATACTTATCGGCACCGTAAAGGTCCATCATCATGTTTGGATTAGTACCTGTCGTGGTCATGATCAACAGGCCCAGGTCGGTGTTATGGCGGAAATCATAAAGGTCGAACGGCAAGTAATCATAGCCATAAAGCTGCAGTAAGGACTGAGTAAGCCTCAACGCAGTAAAATCGAACTCAATACATTTAAAAAAACGGAAATGCTGCAACCTCGAAAGGTAGTCTCCTTCACGGAGCGATGTGATACTTGTACCATCGACCCTCAGGTTTTTCAACTGTGGCAATTTCTCAATGCCTCGCTGATCCTGAAATGTAATCTCAAGCTCGCGGATCAGGTCAAGTTCACCCAGGAAAGGCTGGCGAAGCAGATCCTTAGCTCCAAGCTTGGTATTGATCATCTGCCGGAGGGCTATACTTGGGATATCAACCAGGGTCGAATCAGTAATATAACGGAAAGGAGCGCTTAGTTCGGAGGATCCGAGTGTACCAAAATCAGCTATTACCCGCAGATCAGAGCTTAATGAAGCTGCATCCGGAGAAAGAAGGACGGTAGGCTGTGTAGATTCTGCAATTGGAATGATTCCGTCTCTCAATACAACATACCTTTTCAGGGCTGAGCCAACAGAATCGACCATATTGATGTTCCAGCTCACCCGGTAATTCTGACCATCTGGAACCACATTAACATTCAGTGGTTTTGGAAGGTCCGATTTCGGATGGTAATTGATATAGACGCTGAGCATGGTATGATCGGTATCGACCTTAACAACAGGATAATCAAGCAGGTAAAATCCATTATACTGACCACCCAAACCCATATTAAAATGATAAAGATTATCCGGGAAGTAACCGTCGATGACGAACGATTGACCCAGCCATTCTGCCGGAACCGGATGCCTGAGTGAAAGTTCAAAACGAACAACATCTCCGACATTATAATTCCAGCTTTCGACCGTATTCATTTCGGTGCTATAATTAAAATGCAGTGGAAGTGTCAGCCTGTATGCTTCGAGTGATGCTCCCTCAGGTTGCAATCTTGCGGCAGTAGTCATATAATATACCAGGGAATCAACCGCACTGTTTCCTTCGGTATTTGACATCCTTGCATAATTCAACCTGGCTTTTGTATAGTCGGTGCATAATTCACCATATCCATTTAATATATAGCACGATTTTTCGGCGCCATAGGCAGGTTTTGCATAAAACCGGAATACCTGAGCCATGGCAATCGGGACAGATCCGCCTGCTCTGAAATCTTTCGGAAACAGCTTGAAATAGGTACTATCGACATCCCAGGAGGTAGCCAACAAGGGAGAAATAACCCCTGATTTCAGGATCGATCCGGATTTTGTGGAAGTCAAGGCGTTCCAGCTGTCTGTGATGGCAGGATTTACAGTATCTCTGGCGGCATAATCGATACATTGATTTCTGATATGACCCAGAATAGTATTCATCAATGCAGGTGTACCAGACGATTGGGCCGTAAAACCGCCTTCCCATGAAAAGCCAAGGACCGGCGGGCAATTATCGTTTTTTGATACCAGAACAAATCCTGATTGTCCAACATTGCAGACATAGTAAGGTTCGGTTGCCGATATCGCGTTGCTGACAGAGATATTTGAAGATTGGAGCGAAGAGCCGGCAGGAAAATAATCTCTGACAACTTTTCCGGCGATGGTCAAAGCCTGATCCTTTGACACTTCACCTGCTAGCAAAGTGGTCTGCGATAAGATGTTTGACGCTAAGAAGATGAGCAAAAAATGGTAGAAAAATCTAGATTTCATGTGTATTCGAGTTTGAGCTTAACAATAGGCGAATATAGGGATTTCCCCAAGCCGAAAACCCACTGTTGATATCGGTGTTTATATAAAAAAAAATTGCCTGCCGGGTAAGGCCTGGCAGGCAATTTCAAAATTAACAGGGCTAAAAAATTAACCCGTCATTATCTTGACAATCTTACGCATAGTGGGATTAATCCTCATCAGGCTCGAGTTATCATCACGAATGAGATACCCTTTTCTTTTGAGTTCAAGGATCTTTTTCAAACCCGGAGCCTGGGATATACCCAGGTCTTTTACGACATCACCAGGATAGGTTCTGCCCTTTTTTAGGATATTCCTGAGAATCAACTTCTCGATCGGTGGCATAAAAAGCCTCCTGATGAGGATCCCAAGAACATTTAATTTTTTTGAGATCATAATAAATAAGTTATCGGTTAATTGAGTTAAAGTTCAAAGTGTACGGTTTGAACCGTCATTGTATCTGTAAGCAACCGGTTCGAATACTAAATTACGATTAAAAAAAATATTTTGCACCGAATGGTACAACTATTTTTGCAACTACACGGTTTTGATTGGTCAACGGGTATTAATTGCAGATAAAAAAGGCCGCTGCAAAATCATTGCAACAGCCTTTTTGTGGTCGGGGTGAGAGGATTCGAACCTCCGGCCTCGTCGTCCCGAACGACGCGCGCTAACCGGACTGCGCTACACCCCGTGGAAAAAATTCCGAGCGCGAAGTTAGTAGTTTTTCCAAAACAAACAAGGTAATGAAACCGGAGATTAAACCAACCAGCGACTTATGTTTCGACAAAAACGGTTTAACTTTAGCAAATAAGCCGGTACCAGGGGAGCCTTATTATGAAACTACCGTACAGGTTAATCTCTTTTATCACTCAAGCCTGTCTTGTGGCGTTGCTGGTGTGCTCCTGCGCACGGGAAAAGAATCAGCAAACAGGGAAATCCATTGATGATTTTAATACGCTCAGAAAGGAATTTGCTCAGCCGTCGAAGGAGTATGGAACGATACCGTTCTTCGTATGGAACGGAAAGATCACCCGTTCCGATATCGACTCTTACCTTCTCGATTTTAAAGAGGCCGGCTGCGGTGGCGTTTTTATTCATGCCCGCCCCGGTCTGGTGACAACCTACCTTACCGACGAATGGTTCGATCTCTACAGATATACCATGAAGAAGGGTAAAGAATTGGGTATAAATATCTGGATTTATGATGAATACAACTTTCCAAGTGGCTTTGCAGGCGGACATGTGCCGGCGGAAATGCCGGAATCGTACAATCAGGGGCAAGGTCTCCAGCTGAAAAAATCCAATACAGCCCCCCCGGATACAGCCAGCTATTTCCTCGTACTTAAGGAGGATGGCGGACGTTTTATGGAAGTTGCTGACCGCAAGGTAGAAGCCGGTAAAGCCGGGACGTATTTACTTTTTACTAAAGCTTTTTATTCCAAAGGGGAAAACGATTATTACTTCCACGGCAATTGGTATGGAGGGTATACCTATGTCGATCTGCTCGTTCCCGGAGTAACAGAGAAATTCATCCGGGCAAATATGGATGGGTACGAAAAATATGCAGGGGATGAATTTGGGAAATCGATGCCCGGCATTTTCTCCGATGAGCCGCATCTGAATTCACCCGGAGGAATCCGATGGACGCCGGACCTGTTTGAAGTATTTTATAAAAAATGGGGTTACAGCTTGAAGATGAGTTTACCATCGCTGTTTGAGGAGGTTGGCGATTGGAAAAAAGTACGTCACAATTATGCGCAGACCCTTTTGCAGCTTTTCATCGACCGGTGGGCCAAACCCTATTCGAAGTATGCTGCCGGTAAAGGCCTGCTGTGGACCGGACACTACTGGGAGCATGAGTGGCCGAACATCCGGCTCGGGCCCGACAATATGGCCATGTATCCCTGGTTTCAGATTCCCGGCATAGACTGTCTTTTCAACCAATTTAACGAAACGGCTACCGATGCCCAATTCGGAAACGTGCGAAGCGTGAAGGAATTGGCCAGCGTGGCTAACCAGTACGGACTCAAGCGAACCCTGTGTGAAACTTACGGTGGCGGAGGGTGGGACATAACCTTTGCGGATATGAAACGGCTGGGCGATTGGGAATATGCGCTTGGCGTCAACCTGATGAATCAGCATATGTCGCCAATAACGCTTGAAGGGTACCGGAAATACGATCATCCACCCTATTTCAATTACCATGAGCCCTGGTGGAAAGATTATGGACCCCTCAACCGCTATTTTGGCCGCCTGTCTGCCGCTCTTTCATCCGGGAAGCAAGTGAACGATATCCTCGTGATCGAACCTACCACCTCCGCCTGGATGTACGATTCGTATGGAAAACCAAATCAGCTAACACAGCAAACCGGCAACTCCTTTCAACACTTTGTCACAAAACTCGAAAAAGCCCAGGTGGAATACGACCTCGGCTCAGAAAACATACTTCGTGAATCAGGCAGTGCCCGCAATGGAAGACTGGTGGTCGGGCAGAGAAGTTATTCAACGGTGATCATTCCGCCCATGACGGAGAACATCAACCGGGCCACGTTCAACCTCCTGAAGTCCTTTGTTTCACAGGGCGGCAGGCTCTTTCTGTATTCAGTGCCGGTCAGGATAGAAGGAGCCGTTGACCAAGCATTCACTGATATGATTGCAGTTGGCAGGAAAAACATCCTTAAGCAGGGCAACTCCCTGGCTCCGGTGGATATCCCTCTTTTTATCAATGGCGAGGTGAAAATCGAATATGCCGGCGGGAACCTTTTCCACCACAGGCGCATATTAAAAGATGGCCAACTGCTGTTTCTGGTCAACTCCAGCATGATTGATTCCACTACCGGAAATGTTACTCTGCCCGGTCATCAGGCCATTGTCCTGGATGCTTTCACAGGCAAGCCGGCGCTATATCCAGCAGCACCGGAAGCGGATGGCAAAATGTGCATCAACTTTGCTCTTCCTCCGGCCGGCAGTCTCCTCCTGTTCATACCTAATGCGGAAGTCAGGGAATTGCCTAATTTTGAAACACCGGTTGAACTCACAATGGTTCCCGCAACGTCTGATCTAAAGGTTGAACGACTGGAGGACAATGCACTGAACATCGATTTTTGCGATCTTGAGGTAGAAGGTGGTCCAACTGCTGAAATGAATGTGCTTGATGCCTCCGACAAGGTTTACCGGCATTATGGCTTTGAGCGTGGCAATCCCTGGGCCAGCTTTGTCCAGTTCAACGATAAGTTGGTTGCAAGGGACACATTCGGACCGAGTACGGGTTTTCGGGCAACTTACCATTTCACGGTCGATGGCTCGTTCGACAGGTCCGGCATCCGGACCGTAGTTGAACGTGCCGATCTGTATAAAATATCAGTTAACGGGAGTGAGATCAGGAAGATGCCCGGTACCTGGTGGCTCGACCGCAATTTCAGCGTTTTCGCCATCGGCCCGCTGATGAAATCAGGTGAAAACAGCCTTACGCTGGAAATATCTCCGATGAAACTGATGGCGGAGATCGAGCCAATATACATTATAGGCAATTTCTCGGTATGGCCGGCCGAAAAGGGATGGAAGATCACGGCCCCGCCAGTGAATTATTTAACCGGCATCTGGAGCAGTCAGGGCCTGCCATTTTATTCCAGGGGGATCTCCTACACCCGGACTTTCAGCATTGATAAGCTCGCAGCCAGGTATGAAGTCGGCCTGGGTGGCTGGATAGGAACTATCGCAGAAATCAGCGTGAATGGCTCCCCCGCAGGAACCATCGCCTACCCACCCTATCGTCTGGATGTCAGCAGGCTGATTCGGAAAGGTACCAACACAATCATAGTTACGGTCATCGGCAGTCTGAAAAACCTGCTGGGTCCACACCATAACAATCCACCTGCCGGCATGGCCATCTCTCCGTTCTGGCGCGGTGTGAAATCATATCCGCCTGGCCAAGAGTATCAAATTCTTCCTTATGGTCTAATGGGAGACCTGCTGCTGTACCAAAGCAAGTGAATGGAAAATAAACACAGCAAAACTCAATGTTTTTATACCTGAACAATGGTCCGGAAATAGTATACATCACAGGAAAAATGGCCGGTACTTCCCATGGAATTTGGAATCTGTTTAAATCCAAGATGTTCATATAATCCTCTGGCAGCATGCATTTGTTCAATCGTTTCAAGATAAATACCGTTATAACCAATTGCTACAGCCTCGTCAAGGCATAGTTGCAGCAACCTTTTTCCAATACCTAATCCCCTGACCCCAGGTCTGAAATACATTTTTACCAGCTCACAGGTGCCCGGCTCACCAGGCAGCGGAGCTATGCCAGCTCCTCCCAATACCGCATGATCATTGCCTTCAACAACAAAATACCGGCGGCCCTCTTTTTGAAATGCTTCGAACATTTGCTGCGTATCCTGGTCCCCGGAAGCAAAACCTCCACCTACTGCACCATGCTCGACCAGCGTCTCCAGAATAATATCGCGTATCGCCTGACTGTCCTCACTCTTGATCTGCCTGATCCTGAAGGTTCCGGCCTGATTTGAGATTAAAATTTCATTGATTTCCATATACAAGCAAATATGAAAAAAAAATACAATTTCTTGGAACGGAATTCGTTAAATATCATATATTTGACCTTACGTTAGGAAAAAGTTGGCAGGCTTTTCATTATAATTACAATATAATCAATTAACTAAACCGCAGATACCGGTTTGTTATACCATGAAACCAGTAATTTTTCAAACTCCTGAGCCGTTATTTAACAGCAGGATAACCGATTTGGTAATGGATATCGAATACCTCAGAAGAAAAGAGACGATAGTTACCACCGATCCATTTATTTACAATCAGCTGCGGAACATCTTTCTCGACCTTGATGCCATGAGCTCCGCGCGTGTAGATGGGAATAAGACCGGGCTAAGCAAATTTCTCGAAGCCAAAGACGACGATCCGGAATCAAAAGGAAGAAAGACCGTCGAGATTGATAAAGTGGCTCAATCAATGAGGGTTTTGGATCAAAACATCAACGAAACGATCTTTTTACAAGGTTTCTTTACTGAACTGCATCGAACGATCAGGGAAGGCATCACAAACGAAAGCAGCAGATTTGCAGGTAAATACAGACACAGTCCGGCCCGCCCTGACGTACCTGGCAACACCAGTCCGGCCTTCCATTTAGTCGAAACAATTATGGATAAGCTGATTGTTTACCTGAATAAAAAGGAAACTTCAAAATTCGATGCCATAAAATCAGTTTACGCCCATCAACGGTTTTTATGGATCCATCCTTTTAGGGAAGCCAATGGCCTCATGGCCAGATTAATGACTTACGCAATGCTTCGGAAGCAGGGATTTGGCGGAGTCCCGGATCGAATTATCAATCCGACTTTTAGCTTTTGTTGGGATCCGGAAAAATACCTGAAACTGATCCGTCGTGCAGATTCTGATAAAGAAAAGGATGTCAATGCCTTTATTGAATTCGCTCTGGATGGCCTGAAAAATGATATGATCAGAATGGACAGCCTGCTGAATTATGAAATTATTAAAGAAGAAATTCTTAAACCCGCATTTAAACACCCGTTATTCGATCGTGTATTTGGTGAGCAGGATCGTCTGATCATCGATATTGCTCTGGAAAAACAAGTCATTCAAGCTGCAGATGTCAGGCTCTATTTCCCACAAAAACATCCCACCGAAATCTCCAAGATGCTGAAATGGCTCCGCGATAAGGAAATGATAATTGGACTGGATGAACATGCCAGAAGATATGCTATCAACCTGGAAAACAAGTATCTGGTAAAACAAGTAGTCGGCAAACTGGAGCGAGCCGGATTTATTCCGGCCAGCTGACAACAAAAGGTGATCAGATCTGTTAATTTTGTATCGTTTTATCTCTTAATTTATTTATGAAAAGAAAATTCTCCTGGATGCTTCTGGCGGGAACCCTCATAGTTCTTACTTCAGCATTTTTCGCCCCGAACAGTAAAAAAGAACTTGTTCTCAATGAAGTTGTTGCACAGTTTTTATCGTACCGTCATTACCAGCCTCTAAAGGAGGATGACAGCTTTTCGGAGCGGGTATTTACGCTGTATATCGATAGGCTTGATCTGAATAAAAGGTATTTCCTCCAGTCAGATTACAATGAACTTGCAGCATACAAGTTAAAGCTTGATGATGAATGGAAGGCCCGCTCACTGGAATTCTTTCAGAAATCTTCAGCGCTGATCCAACAGCGACTCCTCGAAACCAAGGCTTATTACACGGAATTTCTGACTGCGCCATTTGATCTGAAAAAGAATGAAACGATTGAAACCGATCCTGAAAAAACCAAATATCCGAAGGACAATGCAGAATTGCGCGAATCATGGCGCAAAGCCTTGAAATTTCAGGTCATGACCCGGGTGGCCAGCAACCTCCAGATACAGGAAGAAGCTAAAGCTAAATCCGATACTGTTAAAGTCAAGCCGGTGGAGGTTCTTGAAGCTGAGGCACGCAAAGGCTTGCTCGACAATTATAATGACTGGTACGACCGTATCCGCAAAATGGATGAGGATGACAGATGGTCCATCTATATTAATTCAGTGATATCCGCCTATGATCCTCATTCCGTGTATATGCCACCTCGGGATAAGGAACGGTTCGATATTGCCATGTCGGGAAAATATGAAGGTATCGGCGCCACTTTGCGTCAAAAAGACGGATATCTGGTAGTAGTGGATATGTTTCCGGGAAGCCCCTCCTGGAGGAGTAAAAAAATTGAAGTTAACGACCTCATTATGAGGGTTGCACAAGGAGATCAACCATCGGTGGATATTCTTGATATGAAACAGGACAATGCTGTTGCCTTGATCAAAGGGCCAAAAAACACCAAAGTCCGGCTTTCAGTGCGCAAACGCGATGGATCGATAACAGAAGTCGTCCTGACCAGGGATGTCGTTGTTATGGAAGAATCCTATGCCTCCTCGCTGATACTGAAAGATGCTTCAGGCAAAGTACGTACCGGCTATATTTTCCTGCCGCAATTCTATCAGGATTTCCAGGACCGCAATGGTCGTAAATGCGGTGATGATGTAGCCACAGAGATCGAAAAACTAAAAGCTGAAGGGATCGACGGACTGATTATCGATTTAAGAAATAACGGCGGAGGATCATTGCCGGAAGCAGTTAAAATGGCCGGACTCTTTTTCCCGAAAGGCCCGGTTGTTCAGATCAAAACCAAGGAAGGCAACCCGATGATTCTGGATGATACAGATCCAAAAACTCAATATGGCGGTCCATTGGTGGTTATGACAAATTACTCCAGTGCCTCGGCATCTGAGATCTTTGCCGCCGCTATTCAGGATTATGGCAGAGGAGTTATTATGGGCAGTCAGAGCACATGGGGTAAAGGGAGTGTTCAGCGGGTAACCGATCTTGATGAAAATGTGAACGATAAATTTCAGGATATAAAACCTCTGGGTGCCCTCTCCCTGACTATTCAAAAATTTTATCGCATCAACGGAAAAACCACTCAGTTAAAGGGGGTAACTCCTGATGTCGTTTTGCCTGATTCTTATCAATTGATGAATATCGGTGAAAAGGAAGAAAAATTTGCACTTAGCTGGGATGAAATCACTCCTGCAAAATATACTCCCTGGGCTGAAACCTTGCCGCTCGAGAAACTTAGAAGTCAAAGCGAAAAGCGTATCAGCGGAAACGAAGAGTTTAATATGATCCGCCAAAACGCCACGAGGATTAAAAAGGATTCCGAAAAAACCAGTTTCACTCTTAACCTGGAAGCGTATCTCAAGGAATTAAAGGCACAGTCACAGGAAGCTAAAAAATATGACAAGCTGATGAAAACCCCAACCGGCTTGAAGATTACTGCACTTCAGACTGATATTTCTTATAATAAATCCGATACTGCCCGCAGCGAAATAGTTCATAGAATGATCGAGGATCTTTCCAAAGACATATATCTGCAGGAAGGTGTTGAGGTGGTGAAGGATTTAATTAAAAAATAATTGGTAACCCTCTTATTAATAGCCTCCGGTTTTAACCGGGGGAATCTGGTGATGCATTCATCGATCCATAAAATGGGGGTGAGACAAAATATAAATTTTCATTAAGGATGTTTTAAGGTGGTACGATGCACTCTAAAGGGTCAATTAGGTTTCTTCGGAGTGCCTCGACTGATAAATCTAGTTTTTTGTCAATTTTGACTGAAAAAGTGCTTTT
>CAINOB010000035.1 GCA_903851365.1 uncultured Bacteroidota bacterium | reverse complement strand
TTTCCTTGACTGCAAAAACATAGGCGGCAGGTACATTGAATCTTGCAGCAAGGTTTACAGGGCCTATTGGGAAAGCCGCATTTTTACCAAGGAATTCAGTGACAACGGTCTTATTTCCTTCGATATAACGATCGCCATGCATGGCAATGATCTCACCTCTTGAGAAAGCTTCCTTGATCTCCTGAAGATGTGAATAATCTTCCCTGATAATTATAAAGTGAACGTTTCGCTGAAGCACATCCGCCAGGTAACCCTTAATCTTCTGATGTTCTGCATCATACATCAGGATGTTGATCTTTTTTTCAAGTCTTACAAGAAGTTGCCCGGCAATTTCCCAGTTGCCTGCATGGCCGCTGATCAGCAATCCCCCCTTATCCATCTGACGAAGGTATTCCTCTCCTTCAAAATCAAACGTGAACTTATGCTGAAAACCTGCAAGCAATGCAAGTTTATCGACCAGGATCTGGCCAAAAACATAATAATTCCTGTAAATGCTGATGAGGGATTTCAGCTTACCGTAGTTCATCCTCTCATGAAAGTACCGGTAAACTGCCCTGAAGGCTTTGCCTGAAGTAAAGATGAAATACGATACAACGAAAACAAGCAGAAAATAGGCAAAGGAAATGCCAAAGTTCCTGAGTGTCCAGACAAAAATTTTATAACCAAGGACTCCTCCGCGGGTTTTACCTTCCCAGGATTCCATCACTGCTAATTTGAACGGACACGGTTAATGATATAGTCGTAAAAGTCCTGCAAACTCTTAATATCAGCCATTTCTTCAGCTTTCATTTTCACTCCGAAGTTACGTTCGATTATGACAAACAGATCAACAAAGTCAAGGCTGTCAATTTCAAGATCTTTCTTAAGATCAGCATTGGGGTTGATTTTTTCTTCCTCAATCTCTATTTCATCCACCAGTAACTGATTTATCTTAGAGATAATCTCGTCGTTTCGCATTTTCAGGACTTCTTACAAAATGCAAAAGTAAGAAAATATTTGAGAATCAGAAAGAGGCCTTCTTAACGACGAGTGAGGAATTTGTTCCCCCGAACCCAAAGGAATTTGACAGGAAAGCATTGATCTCATGCGGGATTGTTGCAGTTGCAAGGTTAAGGCATGAGGTGGCTTCATCAGGGTTTTCAAAGTTTATATTTGGCGCCACAAAGTTATTATGCATCATTAATGTGGAATAAATGATCTCACTTGCTCCTCCCATCCACATTTCATGCCCTGTCATCGATTTTGTGCTGCTGACAAGGGGCATTTCTTTTCCGAAGATCTGGTAAATTGCAAGGGCTTCATTACCATCGCCTGCAGGTGTTGAGGTGGCATGGGCATTAATGTAGTCAATGTCCTTAGGGCTTATCCCTGCAACTTTAAGTGACATCTGCATGGCCCTGGCGGGACCTTCAACATTTGGCAGGGATATATGTTCTCCGTTCGAAGAGAAGCCGTACCCCACAACCTCTGCAAGTATTGTGGCACCCCGCTTTTTTGCCGATTCGTAGCTTTCAAGTATCACTGTTGCTGCGCCGCCGCTTGGCACCAGCCCGTCGCGGTCGCGGTCGAACGGCCTTGATGCTTTCGTGGGTTCTGATTCGCGGACCGAGAAAGCATTCAAGGCATCAAAACTGGCGGTAGACTCCGGGTTGATCTCCTGAGCGCCTCCACAAATAATGACATCCTGCAAACCCTGTTTTATCAGGAGGTATCCAATCCCGATCGCATGTGAACCGCTGGCACAGGCGCCGCTCACGGTGAAATTGATGCCTTTAAGCTTAAAGATCACCGACAGGTTCATCGAAACGGTTGAGTTCATAGATTGGAATATGTATCCGGAACCAATGAGCATCGTGTCTTTTTTCTTTCGGAGAATGTCAACGGACTCTACGACAGGAACCGCGGAGCTGTCATTTCCGTACAGGATCCCGGCTTCGTGCTGATCAAGAAACTTCTGGTCAATACCTGAGTTCTTCAACGCTTCAACTGTAGCCATATAGGCATATTCTGCCTGTACAGGCATGCCGACGCGCATGCGGCGGTCAAGAATACCTTTAAGAGCGGGGCGTTCAACCATTCCTGTAAGTGCTGACCGGAATCCCAGTTCTTTCCGGCTCGCATCAAAAATAATCCCGGACCTTCCATGCCATAACGAGTCTTTTACATCGGCAAGGTTCCTGCCAATGACAGAGTAGATGCCCATTCCGGTGATGACGACGCGGGTCATAGTTGAAAAGCGAAAAGCGAAAAGTGAAAAGCGAAAGGCGAAAAGTGAGAAGCGAAAGGCGAAAAGCGTTTTGGAAAGCCAAAATGAGCAAGCAAATGAAATAAACAATAGCTGCGAATAGAAGCGAAATTAATCATATCCAGGCTTTATGTGTATAAACCGCCATTGACGTTGATTACCGAGCCGGTAATGTATGAGGCTTCGTCGGATGCGAGGAAACGCACAGCTGCCGCAACTTCTTCCGGTTTTCCAAACCGGCCCATCGGGATCATCATTTTAAGCTGGCCTTCATCAAGATCTTTCGTCATATCAGTCCTGATGAAACCAGGTGCCACTGCGTTCACGGTCACATTCTTTTTTGCAATCTCCTGCGCCAGGGCCTTCGTTGCTGCAATAACCCCACCTTTCGCGGCAGAATAGTTGGCCTGGCCCGGAAGCCCTTTTATACCGCTAAGGGAGACTACGTTGATGATCCTTCCGAACTTGTTCACCAGCATGTCTTTAATCAGAAACCTCGTGATATAGAAGAAACTGTTCAGGTTTGTATTCAGAACATCATGCCATTCCTCGTTTTTCATCCACATCACAAGTGCATCTTTCCTGATGCCTGCATTATTTACAAGCACATGAATGTATTTGCCTTCATTCCGTTCCTGCCAGGCCTGAAGGGCCTTGTCAGCTGCTTCCTGGCTTGCAACGTCGAACTGCATGATTTCACCGCTGCCCCCGTTTTCACTGACCATGGCCAGAGTGCGTTCAGCTTCTTCAGTATTTGAATTGTAATTGATGATGACGTAAAAACCATCTTTTGCCAGGCTTGTACAGATAGCCCGTCCGATTCCCCGGGATCCGCCAGTCACTAATGCATATCTCATCCAGGAACTGTTATTCAGGTTTGTACTTTATTCTTCGACGGAAAACTGAGGTTTGTTCTCCATAATGTACTGTTCAATATTCCAGATATCCTTATACTTGCTGGTATCCTCGGTGAAAACCGGGACTATTTTCCTGAGGTCTTCATATTTGCTCCTCGAATATGAAGAAAGTTTATCCTTTATATTCAGATAATCTATTGCCTGCAATATGGATATCATTTCGATGGCAATCACCTGATAGGTATTATCAATTACCTTCATCGTAATTAAAGCTGCGTTGGTTCCCATGCTTACAATATCCTGGTTGTCGTTATTATTTGTGATACTGTGCAACGACATCGGGTAGGAGAGGGTTTGGTTTTCAGCAACAGTCGAAACGGCCGTAAACTGTGCGCCCTGCATGCCAAGGTTCAGGCCCAGTTTTCCCAGGTTAACAAACGGTGGCAATTTCTCATTCAGTTTCGGGTTCATCAGGTAATTCAGCTGACGCTCGGCAAGCATCGACAATTTTGTTATTGCGATCTTCAGTTTGTCCATTTCAAGAGCAACATAATCTCCATGAAAATTCCCTCCATGATACACATTATGGTGTTCTCCGTCAATAATAGGGTTATCACTGGTTGAATTCACTTCATTCATGAGGATATGGGTGGCATAAAGGATCGTATCCTGAACCGGGCCAATGACCTGGGGAACACAGCGAAGGGAATAATATTCCTGGACCTTATGTTTGAACACTTCGACCTCTACAGCCTTGTCATCATTATAAAGATGATCGGCACGCCGGCGGATCAACTGGCTGTCTTTGAGGATATACTTCATCGTCCTGGCAACAACTCTCTGGCCATGATGGGTCTTCGCACGGTTGAGCCCGTCAGAAAAATGATCATCATAGGACTCCACGATCTCAGTAATCATCGATGATGCGAGGATGGCCCAGTCAGCAAGGTTCCTGGCATGGATCACATTGATCATTCCTATGCCTGTCATTGCTGATGTACCGTTAATGAGTCCAAGTCCCTCGCGGATATGCATTGAAATAGGAGTAAGGCCTTCAGCTTTAAAGACATCTGCAGCTGGAAGTGTTTGCCCTTTGTACAAAACATCACCTTCTCCTATAAGATTAAGGGCCAGGTGGGCAAGCTGAACAAGATCGCCGCTGGCGCCAACACCTCCATGTTCAGGAATATATGGGTTGACATCGCGGTTAATGAATTCCTTTAAAAGGTCAACAACCTCGATATGGATACCCGACTTGGCCTGGACCAGCGAGCTCACCCTTGCGAGCATAGTGGCTTTGGCATAGAGAGGTGGGAGAGGAGAACCGCATCCTGCAGCGTGACTGCGGATAAGGTTGTACTGTAGTTCAAGCTCTCTGTTGCCATTGATCTTAAACTGGGCCATTGGCCCAAGACCGGTATTAATTCCGTAAATAACTTTTCCCTTGGCAAATTCTTTCAGAAACTCATAATCTTCTTCAACTTTGCGGCGTGCTTCTATATCGATATCGATTTTCTCACCCTCAAAAAGGACTTTAAAGAAATCATTGACCGTAAGTTTCCTGCTTCCGACTGTAATCATGTTCTTTTATTCACTGTTTTAACTTCAGAAAGAAATCCTTCTAAAGCCATTTAATGGTGCAAAGGTAATTTTTTTTACATTAGCGGGACATCAATTTCTTACTTTTGATACATAGTATAATAAAATGGAAGTCAGCATTATCGGAGCGGGAGTGTCAGGGTTGATTGCAGGGTGCTATCTGCAGATGAGCGGTTTCCATTCTAAAATTTTTGAACGTCATACAAGTTCAGGAGGACTTTGCACCAGCTGGAAGAAAAACAAATATACGTTTGAAAGCGGCTTTCAATGGCTTCTGGGATCCGGGCCTGCAAATCCATTTTACGAATTGTGGTCAGAATTACTGGATATGCAATCCATTCCGTTCATCACTCATGAAAGCAGGATGGATATTGAAGTAAAGCATTCCTGCAGTCCTGGCGGAGACAACGTTTTCCACCTTTACACGAATCTCAGCAAACTCAGGAATTATCTTATTGAAAATTCCCCTGATGATGAACGCGTCATCAATAAACTCATCCGTTCCATACGTCAGATACAATCCTTTGAGATACCGCCAATGATCAAAAAGGTGCCCGGGATATTGCCCCTGAAAGAAAAGATAGTGTATATCCGTTTCCTTCCGTTACTCTGGTTCCTGAATAAACTGAAAAAGGAGACCAATTATTCTTTTGCGAAGAAACTGAAAAGCCCGTTTCTAAGGGAAGCATTTGAATTACTGTTCGATGGCGATGAGTTGCCTTTGATGATCATAACCATGCCACTGGCCTATGGTGATCTTAAGGCTGCGGCCTATCCCGTAGGCGGTGCAAGTGTTTTTACAAGCAGGTTATTGCAAAAGTACCTTTCACTGGGCGGCCGGGTTCAATATCAGTCTCCGGTCAGAAATATCTTGCTGCAGGACAATCACGCAACCGGAATCCAGCTTGAAAACGGGGACAAGATACTCTCAGATCTTGTGCTGTCGGCCGCCGACTGGCATTTTACCGTATTTCAGGCGCTGGGTGGCAGGTATGTCGACAAAACAATCCTCGAGCTGGGAAGTCAGAAGAAATTAGAAGTATACTATTCACTTTTCATCGTTTCTTTGGGAGTAGGAAGGAGTTTCGAAGGAGAACCTCACTTCCTCAGGTTCCCCCTGGATCAGGACCTGGTCTCACCTGATCATACAAAATATTCCCGGCTTGAAGCTCATATTTACAATTATGATCCGACCCTGGCACCTTCAGGAAAAACGGTTGTTTCAATCAGCTTCTATACCCGCAATGCTGATTTCTGGATCAATCTCAGGGAATCAAACAGGGAAGAGTATGATAAAAGTAAAAGGGAATTTGCCACAGAGGTAATAGATATCATCGAAAAGAAGTTCGGGAGGATAAAGGAATTCATTGAAGAGACAGATATTGCGACACCTGCGACATTTTACCGGTATACCAATAGCTGGAAGGGATCGGCTCAGGGCTGGCTTCCCGGGAAAAATCTGATTGCCCGCTCACCTGTTGAATTTACACTTCCGGGGCTTAAAAATTTCTATTATTCGGGCCACTGGTGTATTCCCGGCGGCGGATTACCCGTTGCGTTAAAATCGGCCAGGGACGTTGTACAGACCATTTGCCATCAAACAGGGGTAAAGTTTGGGGTTGATCAACAGGCAGTTACCGGCTAAGCCTGGCATAGACATATAAAATTCTCTTGCAGTTTTATTGAAAATTCATACCTTTGCAGCACAAAATGGCCTCGTAGCTCAACTGAATAGAGCATCTGACTACGGATCAGAAGGTTACAGGTTTGAATCCTGTCGGGGTCACTGAAAATCAGCCACTTACAAATAAAATGTAGGTGGCTTTTTTTATTAGTACACATAAAAGTACACATCAAAGTTTTGGATTACAATATTGTTTTTCGAAAGAGGGATGTGATAAAATTCTGCAAAAATATTGTGGTCTATAATTGAACTGGAATACTTTATTATCTTTGCTTTACTGACTATACCGGTGCAACCAGCGCCACCCATTCCGGTCGAACCAGCGCCAGTGATTCCGGCGCAAGCAGCGCCACCCTTTAGGAGCTATTTTTTAGCTCAAAAAGGAAGAATCGAAGAATTTTTGACCTGACATTCCGGCATAAGCAGCGCCACCTACAAAAGCGGATTTGTAACAACATAGTATCTTTTCTCAAAAAGGAGATACGATGTCTTATCCACCAATTACGATGTTACAAATCAGACGCATTCTACAACTTTTAGAACAAGGCCAGTCCAAACGGAAGATATCCCGAGTACTTCATGCAAGCCGTCATACCATTGATGGTTATGTCTTGAAGATTGAAGAATCCGGCTTAAGTTTACCCTTGTTGACCAAGCTTTCAGATGCAGATTTAGGAACCCTTATTTATTCAAGTAACAATGATCCACAGCCGGATCAACGATATGAGGATTTAAAAGCAAGGCTGGATAATTTTCTTAAAGATCTTTCTCGCACCGGGGTTACGAAGCTCAGGCTTTGGGAAGAATACCGGGGGGAAGTCCCTGAAGGTTATGGATACTCCCAGTTCTGTGAGCACTTAGCGGCTTACAACCAAAGGAGTGCAGCCACAATGCACTTTGAACATAAACCGGGTGAACGTGTCCAGATCGACTTTGCCGGTAAACCCCTTTCATATATTGATTCATCCTCCGGTGAAATTATCACTTGCCCTGTTCTTGTTTGTGTTTTGCCTTTCAGCGGGTACTCTTACGTTGAAGCTTTGAAATCCGCTTGCCAGGAACAGCTCTTTCCTGCATTGGGCAGGTGCATGAGCTATTTAGGAGGAGTGCCTCAAAATGTGTTAAGCGACAACATGAAGCAGTACGTTCACAAAAGCAACCGGTATGAGCCGCTTTTTTCAGAGGTCTGTGAGCAATGGTCGTTGCATTATAACACCACGTTGTCAGCTACCCGCGTAGGAAAGCCCAAAGACAAGCCCTCGGTTGAGAACACAGTTCACCTTACCTATATGCGGGTGTATGCACCCTTGCGTAATGAGACTTTTTACAGCCTCCAAGAACTTAACCAGGGCATCCTCTCCGCCCTGATCAAACATCACCGCACCCTCTTTCAAAAACGCTCATACAGTCGCTTAGATCGTTTTACTCAGGAAGAACAGCCGCTTCTTAAACCCCTTCCCGATGAGCCTTTTGTCCTCAAACATAGAGTCATGGCCAAGGTTCAGAAGAATTACCATGTTATCCTCGGAGAAGACTGGCACCAATACAGTGTTCCCTATCAACTCATTGGCAAGCAGGTTAAGATCATCTATGACAGTGATGAGGTTGAAATCTATCTTGGGATGCAGCGGATCGCTGCACACAAGCGGGATTACCGTAAGCATGGATATACGACCCTTGCGGAACACATGCCGGAAAAACATAAAAAGTATCATGAAACCAAGGGCTGGGATGCTGATTATTTTCTACGCAAAGCCAAGGAACTGGGTGAGTGTTCTTTTGAGATCATGACACGGATCCTTGAGGCCAGGACCTTCACCGAACAAGCTTACAATGCCTGCCTGGGTCTTTTAAGATTAGCGGACCGCTATGGGAATGATCGTTTTGAAAATGCCTGCAAACGGGCCATCCTGGCTCCCCGGGTAAATTACCGGCTGATCGATAACATCCTGACCAATAATCTTGACCAACAAGCGGAAGATCAAATCACCCTTTTTACGGTAATACCGGATCACGAGAATCTGCGTGGTCCGCAAGCATATCTCTAACCCTTAAAACAAAGCCAACATGAACACACAAATCACGTTAGATCAGTTGAAACAGTTAAAATTGTTCGGCATGGCCGATGCATACCAGGCTGTCTTGTCACTACCTGTTCAGGACCAGCCTTCGATCCATCAGTTTATCGCCCGGTTATCAGAGGCAGAAATCCAACACCGGGTTCACCTTAAAACCGAGGCTTACATTAAACTAAGCAAACTCCGTTACCATGCGGTGATGGAACAGGTCTATTGCAATGCGGGGAGGAATCTCACCCAGGATCATCTTATGACCATTGCTGACTGCGGCTTTATTGAACGTTCTGAGAACGTCCTGATCACTGGTGCCACAGGTTGTGGCAAAAGTTACCTGGCTTGCGCCATTGGACGACAGGCATGTTCTTTTGGTTATAAAACGCTTTACCTCGGAATGACCCGTTTTCTTGAAAAAATCTCCCAGACTAAACTGGATGGCACCTATATCAAGATGCTCAATCAGATCGAAAAAACTCATTTATTAATCCTGGACGACTTCGGCCTTCATCCAATGGAGAAAGTTACCCGGCTTGCTTTACTTCAGATGCTTGAAGACCGGTACGGAAAGAAAGCAACCCTTATATCCTCTCAACTTCCAGTGGACAAATGGCACCAGTATATTGGAGAAAATACCATCGCCGATGCGATCATGGACAGATTGTCAGGAAATGCACATCGGTTCGATCTGAAAGGAGACTCTTTAAGAAAAAAAAGAAATGAAAAAAATGATTAATATTGTATAACAGATCCGCCCATTGTTAGGTGGCGCTGCTTGCGCCGGAACGGTGGCGCTGCTTCGTCGGAATAGTCAGCTTTACTGAAACATCACTAAAGATAGCATCTTTGGTCCGACGCTCCGAAAGGGGCGTTTCTCATTTATTTTCTTCCCTTTTAAGGTCAATCGGTATTTTTGAAACCGGCTTCGAGGTTTCTCAGAGGTTAAATCTTATTCCCTGGAATTCAAGGGATCGATTTTACTTTCTACCGGAAGCAGAAATTTCCCTGGAGGTTTTTGCACCCGCAGGGAAATAACAATACTGAAGCCAAGGGAAATTACCCCCAGATCATGTACCGTGGAGGCTGATTAAGCCGGATGAAGTTCATGGCCTCATGGATATTGAGGAACCTGAACCTTGAAGCTTCTTTACCGGTTGGCGAAAACAAGGTGACCTTAATTGTTGAGGACCAGTTGATGGGCTGGCCGCTATGGTGCAGGATAACCTGACCAGATTCGGTGACATGATAGCCGCAGGTTAAATCATTGATAACCTGATTTGATAAATGATTGGACTGAATTAACATACAAACCTCCGCTTTTAAGTGTTACAAATGGTTTAATGCATAAAATGCAAATCGTAAGCACCAAACAGCGGAGTAAATTTTAATACGCAAGGCTGCCGGTCATTTTTTTACCCCGGAAGATATACAATGAAAAAAAATGACGGCACCCGGAGGGCCAGGGCCTTGAGGATTATAAATTTACGGAGATACCTTTGGTGAGATTTGCATTGAAGCAAATGATTTTTCAGCAAGTAGCTTGGCACCTGTTTCGGCTGAGCTTGGCACCTTTTTGAAAAATTCTTTTATGAGTACTTGATAATCAACATCGTTTTCAAAACCGACTTGGCACCTGTTTAGGTCCAATATAGCACATGAGGCTATTATTTTAGCAACTTTTTCCCTTTTTCGGTCAAGCGGTATTTTTGATAGCGACTATTGGGTTTATCCGGAATTGTCAATTCGATAATTTTATAATCCAACAAAGGTTTAATATATGAATTGAAATTCTTGGTGTGATTAATCAGACCAAAATGATGCAAAATTTCGGCACGGGATTTTTCGTTCGTAAGAAAATCGATAATGGCTATTGACTTAGACACTGACTTAGACACTGACTTAGACACTTTCTTAGTTAATTCCTGAGCGTTTAGCCTATTCCTTATTTCGTTTCTGACTTCACTGATGTCACTTTCCAATAGATCGCTTAATGTTTGCAAATCAATACTTTCAGAGAAGATTTGGGCAATAGTCTGTTTAGTTAATTTAGCCCCCTTCTTAGTTAATATCTTAGTTAATGACTTAGTCCCCTGTAGCTCGGGATGACAGGGGAGAGTGACCATAAAGAGGACCTGATCTTTGTCGGTATGGAATATTGGCACGGGGCTTCCGTTGGCGGCCATGGCGTCGCGAATGATCGGGAATCCGGTGGATTTGCCTTCGGTGAGATCGAGCTCTTTGAGGAAATCTCCAATACGACGGTTTCGATAGGCCCGGGAAACTACTCTCCGCTGCTGTAAATCGGTATTGGTGATTGGCGGCATGGGGCCAGGATAACTCAGAACGGTGATTTTATCGGGGAATACCTGTATTTCGATCGGCGCTTCTTCGGCATAACTTTTATGATAGACCGCGTTACTGATCACTTCCTCCAGTGCATTATAGGGATAATTGCTGATGGTTTTACTTTCGGCCTGGCCTGTAATTTTAAGGACTTCGGTACGGATGACTTCCTTTTTAAGGTAGGCGAGGCTGTTGCGGATTTGATGGTGCAAAGGCCCTTTGAAGGTTTCGGTGATAAAATTACGGCCCGTATCGTCAGGATGAATGGCCAACTCAATCCAGGCACGGTTAAAAAACTTGTGAGGCTCCCGGTTAAAGAACATGAGCCCGACATTCACCGGCCTTAAAAACTCGGCCGGGCCCCGGGAAATCTGCATCTGCCGACATAATTCAGGAAAAGGAATCTTCACACTTTCATCGAACAATTCGCTACCGACCTCCTGCAGAAACTCACGGATCAAACCAAGATCAAGATCGTTGAGCTGGGCCTGCTGGTTTACACGATCATCGAAAGGAACCTTTGCCGTAAGCTCAATAAGCCGGGCCAGATTATCACCATGAGGCACAATGCTGCGGGAACCAGCACGGATGTAATATTGCCTGCGGGCATCGTTGCCAAGGGTTGAAGGACCGGAATACGGACGCAGATCCCCGGCCGGGGCCCAAATGACCAGGATATGCCGATCATCAAGACTATACGGTTGAATTATCGGCAGGTAATTGGGTTGAATCTTATAGCAGATGTTGATCAATTCACCCTGGATGGCATCGATACTATTCAACGTTAATCCGACCGGAGGGAACTGAGGCACACCATCGACCGTTGCAATACCCACAATAATATAGCCACCGCCCCAATTGTTGAAATCATTAGCAAACGCACAGATCGAATGCAGGAAATCTTCGGGATTCCAACCCGCCTTAAATTCCAGACGTTCCCATTCCACAACCTTTCCGTGAACTAATTCTTTAATGTTGATAGGGAGTGCCATAGATAGTTAAGATTGCTCGATAATTTTTATCTCTTCCTCGGTCAAACCGTACAAGGAATAAACCAGTTGGTCAATTTCTGCTTCAAATGAAGAAACATCTGCAGCAGGATTAGAACCCTTAATAATAAGAATTTGGTCAACTAATTGAATCAAAACTGACCTGAATTCAGAAGAACTATATTTGATTGGTAATTCTTTTAACTCATTTATCTTTATTTTGGGGAATAAATCATTTTCTTCCCCATATACTGTTCTAAAATACCAACCGATTAATTTTGAATTAATTATCGCTAGGATAAATCTCAATGAAACCTTGTCGTTTTCGAGGATCATATGAGTAGTATCATTTGTAAAGTAGCCCAAATAATCAACACCAGCTGTTATTGTTTTTCCAGAAACCTCTCTAACTATTATTTTGGGATTAATAAAATACTCACGTTTTTTTGGAGACATTAACCAATCACCCCATTTAACCCATTGCTTATTAGGAGTGATATAATATTTATGAATATTCTCACCTTTAATATCTGGGTAAAATGTTTCATCAATTTTGGCTGTTGAATGATAAACCCTGTTTGAAACATCTTCGATAGTTTGAGGAAAATCCCCTTTTATCGATTTGCCATAACCTACTTGATACGGTTTGTAGCCACCTATTATAAAATAAGACTCCCCAAGTCGAGTCGATTCATCCTCAATCTTTTGAATTATTCCAAAAATATTCAAATTTAACCCACAGTTAAATTTGTCAAGTAAAATCCATATATCTTGACCAATGATATTATAATCCTTGAAAGAAAGGATGTTCTTAGGAGAAATAATATCAGAAACTAAAATCTGATTTGTCTTCAATTCTTCTTTTGAAAAAATGATAATTGCCGTATCAATATTAGCATCTTCAAATACTTGTTCACGAAAATTTACACCAATGTTGAATTTATAGGATTTAATTTTAGATCGAAATTCTTTACCTGATTTTCTATTCATCCAACTATTCGGAATTATTAATGCTGTAAATCCACCTTGTTTAAGTAGCTCGTAGGATTCTAAAACAAATAATTGATAAGAATCAAAATTTGTAATAAGATCAAATTTGTCCTTAAAATATTGAGATTCTTGAATTTTAACGCCATATGGTGGATTTCCAATCACTACATCAAACCCAATAAAATCCCCTTCATCGTTAATTACTTCCGGGAATTCGAAACGCCACTCAAAGGCATTCTCATAGATTATATTGTTCTTGATCTCTTCGAGTTCTGTTTCGAGTTTCTTGATTTTACCAGCGAGATCACTTACTTTTTTATTCCATTCGGCAAGTTCTTTTTTTGATCGCTCAAACAGGGATATTTGATTCGTTAGGGTGAAAAGATCACCATTAAGTTTTCTCAGTTGAATTAATCGTTTATCGTTGGCAGCTACTTCGGTTTCAAAATCAGACTTAATGGAAGCTATCAATCTTTCCATTTCCCTTTTTTGCTCTTTGCTGGTGGCTTTGTGATAGGTCTCCACTGCCAACCGGTAGCTTTCAATACTCCATTTGCTTTTCTTCAATGCCTGTTTAATATCGGCATCCAGAGCATAGCGGGAGATGAGAGAATTACCGCATTTAATGTTGATATCGATGTTAGGAAGCGTTTCAAGCTCGGTATAACTGCTTTCGGCCATGTAATATGAGCTCTTCAGCAATTCAATCCATAACCTCAATCGGCATATCTTAACAGAGTTTGGATTGAGGTCGACACCAAACAGGCAATTTTCAATGATCGTTTGCTTTTCATGAAATAGTGTTTCCTGAATTCTCTGGCTCTCGGGATTCCGGGGATTATACTCAAACAATTCGCCATCTTCGTCGGTAATGATGAGTTCATCATTGGCAACCTCTACGTGGTATTCTTTTAATCTCCTCCCATCACTATCTGATAGTATTTTCATTTCGCTTTTGATGGCAATTATCTCGTTCAGGGCTGAAACCAGGAAATGCCCGGAACCGACGGCTGGATCACAAATCTTAAGCTGGTTAACGATATCGTTAGCTTCCTTTCGGTCTCCGCATTTATCATAAACTTCATCCAGATTCGTGCAACTCCAGCCTTTCAGATCATTAAACTTCTGAACAACTGCCCGGCGGATGGTTTCGCGGCACATATACATGGTAATGAACCCCGGAGTAAAGAATGAGCCGTCTTTATACCCATTGATCTTTTCAAAAATAAGGCCGAGAACCGAAGCATTGATTAGGGTTTTATTCTCTTCCTGGATCTCTTCGGCACCTTCACCTGAAAAATCATACGCCTCAAGGAATGCAAATAGATAATCTATTCCTGATAAGGAACCGGTGAGTCTTTTACCTGTATTATTCTTCAAAACGGTGCCGGAATAAATCGGGATGAGACTATCATCCTGCAGGTTACTGATAAATATTGTTTCCCGCTCAAGATCTGTCGGGTCAAACAGGGAACTGTTCAAATAAGGAACCTTTTCAAATAAGGTCGCTACACCAGGATCCCGTTCCTGAATCTTTTTTGCGAGTACACGAAAAAACAGGCTATCCAGGGCATCATATCCATGGATTTTATCAGTGGAAAGGAAAGAGTAAGAGGAATCTCCCTTATGATATTTGATCAGTTGAGCTTCGAGCAATTTCAGGAATAGTACCCGATTCATCCATGTGATCACCAATTCAAGGGAAACATTGAACAGACGGTCCTGGGAGGTTGCACCAAACCGGGAAGGTTTACTGACCCGGCTTATCATATCCCGGCTTTCGATCTGGATCATGGCGTTCTCGATGAGGGAACCGGGATCACGCTGTACTTCCGGCTTTCGGCCAATCAGCTTTTTACTGCCATCTTTTGTTTCGGATAACCCCATGATGTGAAGCAATTCCGTGTAGAATGCTTTATCAAGACTATTGCTATCATTCGCAAAGGGAAGCTTTAATAAATGTTCAGGTGATAGAAGCTTATAAAGTGCTATTAATTTGGAATCATCTTTTTTATCATCATTTCGCAGAGGCTTCTCATACTCCCTGAAATCGAACCATGTGAAACAAAGATCGGCAATTATCGAGGTCATTAAAGGTTCGGCAATCTCCTTATAGAAGAAGTCAGTGGTTTTACCGGCCAGCCGGCCTTCCTCAAAATCGGTGAACTGCTTTACCAGAGTCTTGTTTTGAGCGAAAGTCTTTTCGAAAAAATTGGCATCGAACACGTACCATTCGTAGACATTGGTGGCGATGAGATGCTTTATCTCAAGGTTGTGATTCGTAATCCGCTCGCGGAAATAGTACAGGATAAGTTCATGGAAAGCTTTTGCATTCAGGTTATCGGGCCGGATCATCTCGGCTTTATTCGATGGCTTTTTGGCTTCGATCAGAACTGCAGGGAAACTCTTTGAGTCAGGGCCATTATGGATCACGAGATCGGTGCGATCTTTGGTATTGATATAAAATCTTGGATGGTAGAAGGTGTTCTTTAGAAAGTCGCCCAGGTCATTTTTGTTGTGCTCCTCAGTTTCCGTTTCATCGAGACCATCGAGCAAGCCTATCAGGTTTTTCTTGAACAATTCAATTTCACTCCTGGAGGGTTTTACCTTGAGGTA
>CAINOB010000034.1 GCA_903851365.1 uncultured Bacteroidota bacterium | reverse complement strand
TTTTAGCGACCGATCCGCTGGTCAATCTGTAATGCAACGGGTTCCTAATCTGAAAAAGTTCCATGGCGACATATTTTTTGTGCCTGGAAAAGTAAAACCGAATATGTTCACTCACAATACGCTCAAGGCCGAAGGCTTACGTTTTACCGGTGATCATGATGTTCTCGGCCTTGTCGATAAAGCCGCATTCTGCCAGGCGCATCATCTGGTTCTTATCCAGATTGCGATCCACATTGAAGAGTATCTGTTCCATATTCGCACTGTAGCGGAACTTTGCCGAGCGTAGCCGTCTTTCGATGCGCCGGTTGTTGCGGTCATCCCACTCGGCATCGATCAGCAGGGATACCATTTGGTCACAGGTGAGCGTTGCCATTTGATCGGCTTCCATGCTTGCCCTGAAGGCATTGGCCATGCCCAGGAATTTCATCTGTTTCATTCGGTGCAATGTTTCTTCATTCATAATTTATGGATTTTTTGTTTGATTATTTAATTAACCCCCTGCGGGCCGCGGCCCGCAGGGGGTTGCTTTAACTGGTTAAGCGTAGTACTTCGGTCCCCGGATATTCGGATGTACAGGGATCGGCCGTTTTTCATCACTGGGTTCGGGTTCATCCTTATCCAGCCCTTTTTCCAGGATCACCCGGATGGTGTGATAGCTGTAATCGCCGTAATGCATGGCCCGGCGGCAGGCATTGTTCAACCGCTCCTTTCCCACCCGGGCATTGAAGCTTAACAACCCCTGGCAACTCCGGTAGGCCTGCTCCGGATGCTGCCGGCTGTTCAGCAGGCCGATGACGTATTCCCGGGTATCCGGACCCACCTCAGTAGCCCGCTGGATAAATTTATCCGGGTTCCAGTCGCTCATGAACTTGTGCTTCGAGGCCAGGTGATCTTCAACCGTAGTATGTCCATAATGCTTCCGGTCACGCTGGTGCAGGGCTATGCGCTCATAATGATGATACACCTCTACCTCCGACTGACTGTACAACAGCGTAACTTTCTTGCCCAGGAAGCGGTATGGGACGCTGTAATAGTGCTTGTCCTCGCTCAGGCTGACATAGTTGTTCTTCATGACCGTCACAACTTTCCGGTGTTTGATCTCATACCGGGTCTGGGGCAGCCCCTGCAGCTGGTTCCGTTCAATATCCTCGAACAACTGCCGGCGGCTATAAGGCCGGCCATTGAGCGGCCGATTATTGTGGGCTTCCAACGCAGCCTTGATCGCACGGTTCAGGCTGTCCAGACCAGCGTATACCTGCCTTTTCACTTCGGGGTAAATGGTCCGGTAAATGATTTTCACAGCCCCTTCCACCAGCGCCTTGTGGGTCGGTTTGTAAGGCCCGGCCGGCAGTGCTGCCATCGTGTAATGGCTGACAAAATCAAGGAAGGCCTGGTTCAACTTCGGTTCATACTTACTGCTTTTAATCACCGCAGACTTCAGGTTGTCGGTTACGATCGCCTTGGGCACACCGCCGAAGAAGTGCAGGGCGTTTTCGCAGGAAGTGATAAAATCCTCCTTCTGTTGACTGCAACTGGCCTCGACATATGTCAGCTGGCTGGCGCCAAGGATTGCAACAAAAACTTCCGCCTCAACGAGTTCTCCGGTAAATACATCCAGGTAATGCAGCCTTTCACCGGCATAGTCCACATACATCTTCTCTCCGGCTTTATGTTCAATGTGCATCGTTGGGTTGTTGGCCCTTTTCCACCGGAGAAAGTGTGCCTTAAACTGCGATACCCGGTAACCATCCGGATGCTTTTCAAAGTACTCCTTCCAGAGCATCTCCTTGGTGATACCCCTCTGCTTCAGCTTCTTATCAATCTCTGGGAAAAGTTCTTTCAGAGCCATGTACCGGGGATCATCTTCGATATGTTCCCGGCTGCTCATATCCAGGAACAACTTTTCCAGCGCCTTGTCATCTAGTTTGTCAAGGTCTTCCAAACTCAATCCGGTGGCCAGGAACAACCGGATATACCTTCTTACCGTATTGCGCGGTAAGCGGGTGCGCTCTCCGATTGAGAGCTTGCTCACGCCCTTGGCGTAGAGCTTGATAACACTTCGAACTTTGCTCATAATAATTAAGTTATTACACATGATTAAATAAAATTGGAAGCCCAACATTACTCAATCATGCTGCTAATCAGCAGCGCAAAGAACGACTTGAAGGGGTGGTCAGTTTGCGTCGGCAGGAGGTGGTCAGTTTGCTCCGGCAGACGTTGTACAAATTGATCGGCAGGGGGTGGTCAGTTTAGGCCGGCGGAGACTGGTTTTTTTGAGCGGCTTGTCCAAGCCAGACTTCAAAATCCGGAGATTTCATATGAGGTTCCATTCGGTGTGGTCCGGGTGGGGAAGGATGAGCTTGCCCAACCGGCTGGCGAACGATATACCACACTTTGCAAAAATGTACATCCGAGGGGAATAAACAATTGGATTAGTGCCAGTGACAGTGATATAGGATTAACTATCTCCTCAGGGGTAGCAGTTTGGGATTATTTGAACATGACAAATCTACCCACAGATGCCACAATGCTGCAACCTATTCTGTTAGCTTCCAGACAAAGCTGCCATGGAGAGGGACCCCTTTACCATCAGAAAGGTAATCATAGCATGGAATTTTGCCTGTTTACCCATTCCCCCGGATGGCAAAATGGCTATCATCAGGCTCTGCAGTCAAATGAAAAGCTCATAGTTGTTTTTAACCCTGTCGCCAAATCCGGGGTTTTACCAACCCGTTTTTCGTTCCTGTCGGTCGACGACCCTAATACCTTGGTAAGTACAATGAAAAAGTCGGATGAGGATAATGGGTTAATAATCAGGATGTATGATCAGGAGGGCCGTGATAAGACTGTTAAAGTCAATCTGTTCAAAAGTCCTGATTCAGTGGAAAGTACTGATATGATAGAAGAAAATGGAAAAGTTATCCCAAAAGATGGGAAGGGAATAACCGTAAAGGTTGGCCATAACGCAATCGAGACCTATAAATTCAGGTTCTGGTAACCTTTTCGAGCATCCATGCCATGTTTTCACCCAAGGTTTTCATAGTCCTGATTCCTTCCTCATCGTTTAAAACCTCGCCGGGATTTCTGCCAATGCCCTGGTTCCAATAGCTGGAGCTGACAATCATGATTTGTGAAACGGTGAAGAAATTATTGATAGCATTGAATGCTTCAAGAGCGCCGTTGCGCCTGACTGCGACAATGGACGCACCGAGTTTTCTTTTCAGCGGGTGATCATTCGCTCCATCCACCATGCAGGCCCGATCGATGAAGGCTTTTAACTGCGAGGTCATTCCCCCAACATAAACCGGTGAGGCAAGAATAATAGCGTCTGCTTCCATGCACTTGGCGAAAGCTTCATTGAATTCGTCATGATAATACATGCACGAATTGTTTTTCATGGTGCGGCAAGTATAACATGCCTTACAACCTGAAAAATCACGATATCCGACCTGAACCATTTCAGTATCAATATTGTGATGGGCCAGTTCCTGGAAAACTAAATTGATCAGCAAGGTAGTATTCCCATTAATTCGGGGACTACCATTAATTGCTACTACTTTTGGCATTAGTTATTGTTTTTAATGCATCTCACACTAAGTCCGGTTTTCCTGGGAAAGTGATTTTGGCCAATCATTCCATTGCAAGCGGCCAACTTGCGGATATATCCCTCAACTAAGGTATCATAGGTCCAAGTGCCGGATACCCAAAAGAAACCACTTGATCCATTGCTGTAAAATTCACCCTGTTCATTACGATCACCGGCGAAATATCCATCAAATCCAGTGGGTCCGTTAACCTTAAGTACTTCTCCAGCAACATTAAAGACGAAGTTCCTGTCCAAAATATCCCATTCTTCATAAGTTGGAATATGCCATCCACTGGGACAAATACCTCGAGCGCCTTCAGTGGTCACATATCCCATAGCCTCGTCCCAATCGTACAATCCACCGTAAAGTTTACAACTGTCGGTACTATTGAAAAGGCAGTACTTCTCGATAATACCATTATTTGACATGTCAGAATGCTCAAACGGTGATGCTGTACTGACAACGAACCGCCCGATATTAAGGTTTTTACCCATCCAGCACTGATTGCCAATCTGAACGGTTGGATAAATGTTTCCCTCATCGTCTGTCATCGTTGGTGCGCCGGGGCATGGATGCTTGCTGAGCTTAAAAAAGGAAATATTGAGATCATCGCTCGAACTGCTGCATTTACCATTAATTGACCATTTTAGCGTGAAATTCAGGTTCGATGAATCCTTGATAAACCATGTTCTTGCTGAATGGGGGTTTGAAAAGTGTCCATACTTCCCATTGGTGATACTCCATGTTCCGTTCCCGTTTTCAGCCGCATTTGCCTCTAATAACACTGAATCTGCAGGAATAAAGGGGATATCTGCTCCGGCATTGGCTTTGTTAACCATATCGGCCACTGTTATCAACGCGAACGCTGTATCGGCACAATTGGTGAGAGCATCACGGTAGCGATAAAAAACCTTATGAACACCAGGTCCGGCTTCCGATGGCCAAAACTTACTCTGATATACACCATCGCCCCAATACAAACCACCAGTCGGAGTCCCTCCATTCAGAATTAATGGGTTGGCATTAACACATATAGAATCTTTTAGTGAAAGCGTTACTTGAGGCCTTGAGTTAACTGTCAAATGAACCACCTCAGAATAGAATGGCTTACATAAACCTTCTATAACTTCAGTACGATAATAGGCAGTATTTGAGGCAATTACCATCAGAGTATCAGTTTGGGCTCCTGGAATTTGCGACCAGTCGGTTCCGTTGTCTGAGGTTTGCCATATTAGCTTTCCCCGGTAATTGGCCTGATAAAAATGTACTGTATCCTTCTTACAGGCAGATTGCTGACTGTAGGCTGAAACAGCAATTATTGAAAATGCGATTAATATATATATCCGTTTCATTGTTGTCTTCCGTTATCGTACAATCAGTCGTTGTGAGACTATGCGATCCGATAGTGATACTCTTAGGAAATAGACTCCTGACTCATTTATTTGCGTATCCACCTTAAGATCGGCAGTATAATCACCCGGTGTAAAGCTTTGGTTATATACCGTCTGGCCAAGCTGGTTTAGAACTTCAATCCTTTGCAGATTTCCCGAAAAAGAATTAATCCCCTGGATGGTAAAAACTCCATTTGACGGATTTGGAAAAACAGTAAGTACAGGATTAAGCTTTTGTACATCAATACCAAGACAGATATTTACTACAACGGTAACAGAACTTACTGCCAGACACCCATTTTCATCTGTGACATTAAGCGTGTAAGTTTTTGTTTCAGTAGGTAGAGCAATAGGATTTGAAGAAGTAGGATCATTTAATCCATCTGCAGGTGTCCATAGGTAAACATATGATTTGGTTCCGCCAATAGCTGTGGGGTTGCCACCCAAATTAACCGGATGTCCCTTACAGCAAAGAGTATCATGTCCGGCCGTCGCAGAAAGCACTGCCGGTTGATTGAGTACCATTGGAATAAATCCCTGCGCAACAGTGACGCTGGTTATTCCACAGGTAATCAAAATTATAGCTATAAATTTTCGCATAATTTGCTTATTCTAACCCTTCAAAGTTAAAAACAGCACAAATTTATCCTAATAATTGTTTTAAACTGTGATTCTCATTTGTTCACAACAAGGTCCTGAATACGGAATATGTGTGTATAATTGCCTTTCATTGAACATAAAGCATGAATTGTTAAATCATTGTTAAAGTTGAGGATTATGGAAATAAGTTTGTGTTGGTTAAGACGGGATTTGCGGATTGAGGACAATGCAGCCCTATTTCACTCCTTAAAATCTGGGCAGCCTGTTTTACCACTGTTTATATTCGATACAGACTTAATCAACAACCTTGAATATGATGATAAACGCTTGATTTTCTTATATGATACAGTATTAAAGTTAAAGTTAAAATTTGAATCTTTTAGTTCCACCCTTTTGGTAAGGATAGGCAAGCCGGAAGTTATTTTTGATGAGTTATTTAAAGAGTTTGAAGTTGGATCAGTATATGCAAACGTCGATTATGAACCCTATTCCATTAAAAGGGACCTAAAGGTTGAAACCTTATGCAAGCGCCAGAAAACTAGATTTTTAAGGTTCCATGATCATGTCATTTATGCCCCTGAAACAATTTTAAAAGCTGATAATCAACCTTATCATGTATTTACTCCTTACAGTAAAAACTGGTTGACAAAATTTAAGTCGGAAACGACAATTAATTTTCCTTCTGAAAGCCGGCTGGAGAATTTGTTGACGCATTCGCCGATGGAAATGCCAGAACCAATTTTGCTTAACCTGGTTTGGCGAAAAACTATATTCCCATCTTCAGATATTGAAGATCTGGTTATTAAGAATTATAGCCAAACCAGGGATTTTCCTTCACTCGACGCAACAACCCACATGGGAATTCACCTGAGGTTTGGTACAATTTCAGTTAGAAAATTGGCTGCGACTGCACTTCACCTAAATCCTACTTTTCTCAATGAATTGATATGGAGAGAGTTCTATCAAATGATCCTTTTCTTTCATTCTGAGGTGGTCACTCACTCTTTTCGAGCCAGCTACGACCGGATACAATGGCTAAACAAGCCTGAGGATTTTGAAGCCTGGAGCCTGGGACAAACAGGTTACCCCCTCGTTGATGCAGGAATAAGGCAATTGGTTGAAACAGGCTTTATGCATAACCGGGTAAGGATGGTCACAGCAAGTTTCCTTACCAAGCATTTGTTAATCGATTGGAGATTAGGGGAGGCATTCTTTGCCCGTTATTTGCTTGATTATGAATTAGCTTCAAACAATGGAGGTTGGCAGTGGGCAGCTGGTTGCGGTTGCGATGCAGTGCCATACTTCAGAGTTTTTAGTCCACAGCGTCAACAGCAACGCTTTGATTCTGATAATGAGTATATTAGACGTTGGCTGCCTGAGTATTCCTCTCCAGAAAGCTATATCAAGCCTATTATTGAACATTCTTTTGCCCGTGAGAGAGCAATCGGTTTTCATCGTAAAGCCCAGGAAACAAATTTCCGGATTTAATTAAGAGTCATTGGCTTATCGAGATATAAGTCAAGGATTTTTGATCGAATGAGATATTCATATTTTGCTTGAACCTGTGTTAATTGAGCTTGAACTAATTGATTCTGTGCTAGTTTGAACTCTACAGAGGATGAAATTCCGGATTTATATTTTTCCTGTGTGAGATTAAAAGCCTCCCTTGCACTGGTAACTGCTTCATCGGTAGCTTCATACTTTGCCTTAGCATTAATTGCGGCAGCATAAGCTTTTTGGATATCTTGCCTGACTGCTAATTTTTTTTGATCAAGCTGCAGTCTCGCATCCATACTTAGTATGTTAGCTTGATTTATTCGACTCCTGGTTTGAAACTGGCTGAAAATAGGAATACTTAAGTTTATGGAAGCTCTGCCGTACATATTATCCCTGAGTTGATCCGAATATGGGTATTCTGCTGTTGGATTCAGCTGATTAACACCAAGTTCACTATACCTAGAATAGAGAATCCCATTGATTGATACTGATGGGGATATTTTGGCCCGCATGGCTTTTAACTGTGCTTCCCGGCTTTGAACTAAAAATCCTGCGGCCGTTATCCCAGGGTTGTTTATCAGGGCATAGTCAAATATTGTTTCAGGATCCTTGATGACTAAAGAGATTGATTCATTGAGACTTACTAGCCTTTTTATTCTAAGTTCCTTTACATTGTCTACGTTAAGTAACTGTGCTAAAGTTAAATAGGCAGACTGGACATCGTTTTCAGCCTGAATTTTTGATAAATTGTCCTGAGCTACCTGCGATTTCATGGCTAGTACCTCCACCTTAGATAATCTACCCGCATCGAAATATCCCTCATTCATACGCAGTTGTTCCTTGCTCGATTCAAGCTTGGCCTTAGCAATACCCAGGAGTTCCTCATTATAAAGAATCTGAAGGTAAGCGGTAGTTACATCAATCGTAAGCGCCTTGGATAAATCAGCCCTTTTATCTGCCTCGGAAAGAACAGAGTATTTTGCCGACTTGGCCAAAAACAAATTGCCAAATCCGGAAAAAACAGGAACAGTACCTTGAATGCCTAAGTTCCCGTCCTGATATTTTGTATTGATATAGGTGTAGTTTTCGTAATTGACTGTTTTACCTGAACTAAGATTATGCGAAAAGAATCCGTCTAATGAAGGTAATCTGGCAGCTTGTGCAGTGACCTGGTTGTCTTTGGCCAGGTCAACCTGCAATCCTTGTCTTTTGATGCCTAAATTCCGGTCCAGAGCAATCTGTATACACTCTTCAAGAGTTTTTTCGTTTTGAGAAAATGCTTGAATGGTAAAGATCTGCAGGAAAAGAATGAGAAAATTCAATTTTGAATATCGTAACATCTTGATTAAGTAAAGGTTATGTTATTCATCACCTTTAACCAGGTGCCCGTCGAATAGTTTGATTATCCTTTTTGCATAGGAAGCATCTTTCGGCGAATGAGTTACCATTACAATACTGGTACCATCGCCATTTAATTGCTTCAATAAATTCATTACGTCTTCACCATTGGCCGAATCAAGGTTACCGGTTGGTTCGTCAGCGAGTATAAGAACTGGATTGCCGACAACAGCCCGGCAAATAGCGACTCTTTGCTGCTGTCCTCCTGATAATTGCTGTGGAAAATGCTTCCTCCTGTGAGAGATGCTCATACGCTCCATAACCTCTTCGGTCATCTTTTTTCTTTTTGCTACAGGGATTTTTTGATAGAGAAGTGGCAATTCGATGTTCTCGAAAACGTTTAACTCATCGATGAGGTTAAAACTCTGAAATACAAATCCAATATTGGATTTTCTAAGCAAGGTTCGTTGTTTCTCGGAGTATCCTGAAACATCTTCACCGTTGAAAAGAAGCTTTCCTGATGTCGGATTGTCAAGCAGTCCTAACAGAGTGAGTAATGTGGATTTTCCACATCCTGATGGCCCCATAATAGCAGCGAACTCTCCATTTATTATCTCAAGCGATACTTTATTCAAAGCCGTAGTCTCGACTTCATCAGTACGGAATACTTTGGTTAGGTCAATTGTCTGTATCATATTGCTGATTTTACGTTAATCCATTTTAAGTGCATCCACAGGATTTCGGACGGATGCATTATACACATGCATCAGTATGGTTATCAATGCTATGAAGAGAGCAATCAAAGTGGAAATTATAAATATTCCCAAATCGATACTGATATGATAACTAAAGTTCTGGAGCCACATTTTCATATAATACCACGATAAAGGTGAAGCTAGAAACGTGGCCAGAAGTACAAGAATGATCGTTTCTTTTAGCAGAAGTTCCATGATGGTGACAGGTGCTGCCCCAAGGCATTTCCTTATACTTATCTCTTTCCTGCGTTTCTCAATCGTGAAGGAGGCTAAGCCAAGCAGTCCAAGGCAGGCGATCACAATAGCCAGAACCGAGAAAATCGTAAATATTTTGCCCATTTGCCGTTCCTTCTGGTAATTGTCGTACAACAGGTCTTCCAGAAAAGTAAAGCTGAATGGTTGGTTGGGGACTACTTCATTCCAGACGGAATGTATTTTGGAAAGTACTTCAGACCGTGAAGCTCCTGAATATCTGATTATTGAGTTCACACCTGCTTTCTGCATTACTATGATCAGTGGTTTAACTTCCTGGTGAAGAGATTCATAATTATAATTCTTAATAACTCCGATAACATTCATGGGTAAATCTCCACCTTTTTGATTGGCTGCAACCTGATAAAGTATCTTATTGACTGCATTATCCCACTGAAGCTGTTTTGCGGCGGACTCATTAATAACAAT
>CAINOB010000033.1 GCA_903851365.1 uncultured Bacteroidota bacterium | reverse complement strand
GTATTTGCATCAGATAAGCCGGGTGGAAAAGGCGGAATGGATTTGTATTTCTGTTTAAAAAGCTCTGATAATACATGGTCCGAGCCTACAAATATCTCGATATTAAACTCTTCCGGAAATGAAATATTTCCCTCTTTCGATGCTTCAGACAATCTATATTTTTCATCCAATGGATTGCCCGGTTTAGGGGGTCTTGATGTATTCAGTTCAAAAAACGCCGGCATCAATTTTACGCCGCCGGTAAACCTGAAGGCTCCGATAAATTCAAGTTTTGATGATTTTTCCTTAATCACAAACAACAATCTGGAGAGTGGCTTTATTTCCACTAACAGGTTTGGTACAACCGAGACTGATGATATCGCCTCTTTTTCTAAAAAGACAGTCCCGGTTCCCGAGCCTGTGGTTGTAAAGGTGGTTGCTCCACCGGTTAAAACTGTAATCCGGATAATCGTTCTTGACAAATATACCTCCATTCCGTTGCCATATGTTTCAGTCGCGCTTAAGGACGACAAAGGCAACATCGTCTTCCAGGGAATGACCGATCCTGACGGCAAGTTAATGGTAGAGGAGATCCCGGCAGATAATTATCGCGTTCAGGGTATATTAAATGAGGTAACCACAACCATTGCCACCATTGGAAAAGATGAATTTTCAAAGGCGGTCATTGAAAAAACACTAACCCACAATGATCCGAGATTCACATTATCAGGCATCACCACCAACGCAAATAACGACCTTCCCGTTTCTGGAGTAAAAGTGACCTGTGAAAACACGGTTCTGAATAAAACCCTCTCTAAAATAACCGGCGGAGATGGAAAATTTTTCTTCCAGCTGGAACAGGCCAGCGATTTTAAGGTAATGGGTGAAATGCAGGGATGGCTGAGCAGCGAATCCATTTATGAAACCACCAAAGGACTTGACCGGAGCAAGGACCTCTATGTAAAAATCAAACTCAGCATGCAGCAACCGACTAAAAACCCCATCCGGTTAGATAAAATCCTGTATGATTATGACAAATGTGATATCAAGTCCAGAGCTGCAGGGGAACTTGACCGGCTCGTCAAACTCATGAATGATTATCCTGATATGATCATCGAATTGTCGTCACATACGGACAGCAGGGGGAGCGATGCCTATAACCTGAAACTTTCCCAATGCAGGGCTGATGCTGCAGTGGCTTACATTATTGGAAAAGGGATAGTAAAAAGCCGGATTATCGCAGTCGGTTATGGCGAAACACGATTATTAAACGGATGTTCCAACGGCGTGATTTGTACCGAAGCCCAACATCAGGAAAACCGAAGAACCGAATTTAAGATTGTTTCCTGTCCCTCATGCCCTCAAATTGTGAAGTAATTGTATGTTATTGAAATTGTTGCTATCGATAATCCCTATAATGTGTAACATGACTTTTTTAAATCACAAAGACTATAAGTATAAAGAGAAAGACCTGGTCTGGAATATAAAAATTGAAAATCAGGTTGGGGAAATATATTTAAAAGACTCGAACTTCATTTTCGGAAGTAATGCGGATTCAACTTATGTCGTGATCTCAGCAGCAAACGGCGCAGTTCTGGAAACTTTAAATCCGTTTAAAATCGAAAAAGAAAGAAATTGTTTAATTATTGATGGCAGCGGCGAAAGTTACAGCCGTTATACCTTATATAATATTCCGGTTGACAAAAGGAAGTATTCAAAAGTTACTTTGAAAATTGTCGACAG
Organism: uncultured Bacteroidota bacterium; assembly: GCA_903851365.1. Lineage (GTDB taxonomy): Bacteria > Bacteroidota > Bacteroidia > Bacteroidales > UBA12481 > UBA12481. The sequence continues at coordinate 36,017 of CAINOB010000033.1, read as the reverse complement.
GCTATACCGTGGCGACACAGAAACATCTATTCTGATCATTAATACGCTGTCAGGTAAAGAATATACGATTTCATTCAATCGCAGGGAATTTCCTTTTGTAGCTGATATTTTCTATTTCCAGGACGGGAAGTTTCTCATAAAATACAATGTTCAAGCGGCAACCATCGTAAACAAATACACCGTGTCTATTGGACTTATTGACCTGGAAAAAATCATTAAGAATTATCACCTAAACCCATAGAAATGAAGATAATTAAGATTGGAATATTCCTCTTGGCACTGCTGTTAGTCGATAGAGGATCTTGCTTTTCACAAAAACCTGAAAAAAATCAAATCATGAAAATTAATGTAGGAAACGAGGAGCAAATCTCCGCTCTTGAAAAAAGAATCACTGAGTCTGCCGATGAATTCATTTCGTTGAGCCTGGAGGAATACGAACTTTTACTCTCTCAACCCGTCGGAACAATTGAGGGATTTGATCCTTTAACTTCGGTAGCAGGTGGTATCAAGGTAGGGTATGGATTTCCAGAGGGATCTCGGATTTATAAAACGAATATTCAAACTGTTTTTCCGAAGATTCCCAACATCAGTGAAGGAGAAGTCTTTGTCTTCCTGAACTTGGTGAAAGGTACAAATGGACTTGACTATCTCGATCGCCAAAGCAATACTGAAATCAAAGGGGATGGCAGCTTTGAGGAGGATGACTTTACTCAGCTGACTCTGGATAATCGTGGTAACGACACAAAACCCTATTGGTTTGGAAGTAGATACGTTAATTTACGTGATCCTGCGGATAACGAAACAGTTAGGGCTCTCGGAGCTCTTGGTGGGGAGGTTAAGTTATCGGCCGTTTCAGGTAAAGTAGTTATGCTGCTGCCTGTAAATATCACTGGGCTCACCTTGGCAAAAAGTGATATTGGTATTGAAAAATCCTTTGCCGGGGGAAAAATTACCCTGCAAGAAATTACTGATGACTATATCTCTTTTCGGTTTACCGGTAAAAGTGAAAATTTGTATTCCTGGACCGTAAATAATGATTCGAAGGAAATATTGGATATCGATGAGGCATCTTCCAAGGATGAGCTTTACAAGCTTACTGCTCATCATCCAACGTCATTAAAATTATTTCACGCTGAAATCGTCAGGAAGGAATATCCTTTTTCTTTTGACCTTAAGAAATAAATCTACGACCACTCCAGCATACGCCTGATAGGGACCTCCGCTAGTACCCGTATTTCCTCGGGTACAGTAACATCGGGCCATTCGTATTTGAGTGTATTATAGATCTTCCTAAGATTATGCAGCTTCATAAACTTGCAGTCATTGCAAGCGCAGGTGCTGTCCTTTGGTGGTGCCGGTATGAATAGTTTATCAGGATTTGCCTTCTTCATCTGATGCAGGATTCCAGATTCCGTGGCTACAATATAAGTCATGGTAGGATCGCTGGAAGAAAAATTCAATAACGCCGATGTCGACCCGATAAAATCTGCGACAACCCTGATCGGTCCCTGACATTCAGGATGAGCAATGATTTTAGCCTCCGGATATTCATTCTTTAACAGCAATATCTTTTCTAAAGAGAATTCCTCATGCACATGGCAGGCACCATCCCATAACAGCATGTCTCTGCCTGTGAGGCTATTAAGATAGTTACCCAGATTCCTGTCAGGAGCAAATATGATTTTTTGATTTGCAGGAATATGCTGAATGATTTGCAATGCATTAGTCGAAGTACAGCAAACATCTGAAAGAGCCTTGATTGCCGCACTGGTATTCACATAAGTCACAACCATATGGTCAGGATGTTCTTTCCGGAAAACTTCAAATTCCGCAGGCGGACAAGAATCAGCCAGTGAACAGCCAGCCATTTGATCGGGAATGAAAACTTTCTTTTGCGGAGAAAGAATTTTGGCGGTCTCGGCCATGAAATGCACCCCGGCAAAAACTATGATTTCAGCTTCAGTTTCAGCCGCCTTCCGCGACAAATCAAGGCTGTCACCAACAAAATCAGCTATATCCTGAATTTCTGCTTCCTGATAATAATGCGCAAGGATTACCGCATTCTTTTCCTTCACCAACCTCCTGATTCCGTCAACCAAATTCACATTACTGTCGACGGGTTCATCCACGAATCCTTTTTTTATCCAAGAATCTTTCATTTTGCAATATTAGACTTTTTCAGGGTACGGAAATAGTCAGTCACTATATCCTGATCAAGATCATCTGTCCCGATACGAAAAGTATCTTCAAAGGCATTGCCCGTCATCAGCTCCCGAGGACTTCCCTGAATCAATTTCCCGCCATTTTGCAATAACCAGAGATGATCAGCTGTATGAACAGCCAGATCAAGGTCATGCGACGAAAACAGAATACTTTTCCCTGTTTCATCAGCCAGGGTTCGCAAAAGACGCATAATCGAAATCCTGTTCGGCAGGTCGAGATGGGCGGTTGGTTCATCAAGAATAATTAATGCGGTATCCTGAACCAGCGCTTTGGCCAGTAACACTCTTTGCTGCTCTCCATCACTTAGTTCATTGAAAAATCGATTGGCATATCCTGCCAGTCGCACCTGATGCAATGCAGTCAGTATCCTTTCCGGACCGTGATCCTCCTCTCGTCCAAGCCAATCGGTAAAAGGATATCTGCCCATGGAAACCAGCTGATAAACAGTTAGGTTACGAACATCAATTCTATCAGTTAGCACTACACTCAGCATCCGTGCGGTTTGGCGAACCTGGTTGCTTTTTATGGGTTGACCCTGTATCGTTATTGATCCTGATATTGGCGGCTGCAATCCTGCCAACGTTCGGAGCAAGGTTGATTTGCCGGATCCGTTCGGACCGAGTAATCCTATAACCTGACCACTTTCTATATTCAACCGCAAATGGCTGGCAAGGATAAGTGGCGGCCTGCCCTGGTGCGCATAACCGATCGTAAGGTCAATCGATTCAAGGATGGCGATATTTGCTCCGGATTTGCTCATGACACGAAAGGAGTACGTCCGCGACGATTTCGGAGAATTACCCAGATCACAACCGGTGCCCCAAAAATTGCTGTCACTGTATTAATCGGCAATACTTGGTTTGACGCAGGGAGCTGAGCAAGAATATCACAGATCAGCATAATGATTGCGCCACACATCAAGGTGGCCGGAGTAAGCGCTTTATGGTCCGAAGATTTTAAAATTGCTCTGGCCAGATGTGGTACAGCCAATCCTACAAAGGCTATCGGACCCGTAAAGGCGGTGATCGCCCCGGTTAATAGACCCGTGACAATTATGATGATAATCCGGAACCGTTTAACATTTACTCCGATAACCCTGGCATGATTCTCACCCAGCATAAGTGCATTCAGAGGTTTTTTCAGCATCAGTCCCGCAAGAAGTCCTGCAATGACAATAGGAGCCAGCAGTTTTAAATGTTCAGCAGTTACTGCGCTGATATCTCCAAAAGTCCATACAAGGAAACTTTTTACCGCATCGGGATCACTAAAGTATTGCAACAGACTGACAATGGCTCCTGTTGCACTTCCGAACATCATTCCGATGATCAGGATCGATACGGAATCAGCAACCCTTACCGATACCCAGATAACCAGAAACATCACTATAAGAGCGCCAGCCATAGCTGCAAGTACCATGCCCAGGTGCCCATAGGAAAAAACCTGGACCATCGCATGTCCGCCAAACCACGATGATGCCATCACAAGTAAAGCAACTCCCAAACTCGCTCCTGAGCTGATACCCAGAACAAATGGCCCGGCCAGCGGATTTCTGAACAACGTTTGCATCATTAATCCGCATAATGCCAATCCTGATCCTGCCAAAATTGCCGTGATAGCTTTAGGCAAGCGCAGGCTCCAAACGATATAACTGATATTCTGATCACCCGGCCTGCCCAAGAGAGCATCAAAGAAATCTTTTGAGGAAAGTCGAATACTGCCAAAAACCAGATCACCAAAGAAGGCCAGAACCAAAATTCCGGTCAGCATCGGGAAAATCCATCGGGTCTTCTTAGTATTCATTCTATTGATTGTACACCAAAGGTTTATAATAATTCCAGATATGTTCCGGCATCAATTCCGGATGAGCGATTGCCAGTAAATCCGAAAGAACCATATCTGGCCTGACAACTGCACTTTCCCAAAAGTCATTTCCTCCGTGGGAATTTATCCTGTTAGATACGCTGTAAACCTGATGTTCCTTCACTGCCCTGAAAACAGAATATCTGGCTTCAGCGGCTATCAGTCGGGAAATTGAATCTACGTTCACATTGATCCAAACCGGAGCTTCAGATAACTTGTATACCACAGATTCAAAACTGAGCGCCAGGCTACCTGCCTGGTTATTGTCCTTCCAAAGATAATCCATACCAGCATCATCAAAAAAACGGGCCATATAATTATTTCCACCCGGCATGTACCAGGTTCCTTTAAATACATTACCCGTTAAAACCTTGATTTTCTCCGCAGCCTCATGACCCAGTGTCGCCAGTGAATTATACTTCATTTCGATTTCAGAAAACACTGAATCTGCCACTCTCTCCTTCCCTGTAATCAACCCAAAAACCTTTATCCATTCAGCTCTGCCCAATGGCGTGGGTTCCATCCACTCGAGTACGTAGAGCACTGGTATCCCTGCTTCACTAAGCCTGGGATCCGGAACAAACTGGCCGTCGACACCCGATTTCAAAACAAGGTCGGGTCGGCTGGCAATCAGGTATTCGAGATTATATCCCTGGTCACGCCCGGTTCGTACAAGCTGGCCACGTTCAAATCTGTTAAACAAAAGAGTATCGAATAATCTCTCCGGATTGTTGCAACCCATTAAGCTTTTACCAGCACCGATAGCTGATAAAAATCCGGCATGTGTTGTTGAAGAAGCAGCCAGATGCGACACGGGTACAAGGATGTCAGTTATTCCATCTTGTTTTTTAAAATTGGCTCCTTGTCTCACCAAACGGTAGCGGGCAATCTCCCTGCCAGCTTTTATCGGGTCCGAAAAAACCAGAATCGTACCCTCCTGAGTTTTTTCAATGCGAAATCCTTTAGCATATTTTACAGATGGTAGGGTCGTATCAGCAGTAGAGACACTCACCGCCCTTACTGAAGCAGGTCCTCTCTTCCCCTGACACTCTCCAAAAATTATTACTAAAAGCAGTAATAACATCACCATCAAAGAGTTGTCATCCCGACGAAAGTCGGAACCCCGCCCCTTACAGCAAATGCCAGATTGAACACCTTCGACCATTACCCTATTTTAGAGTGACGAAGATAATGCTTCGAATTTTATCATAACTTAGAATCATTCTAAATAGCAAAAAAGGATATCTTTGTGACCGGTTATGACATTAGCAGAACTTCAAACGGGACAGACGGGAATAATCACCAAGATTAAAGGACGTGGTGTATTTCGACGGCGCATCATGGACATGGGATTCATTCACGGAAAGGAAGTATCTGTCATCAAGTCTGCCCCACTCAAGGACCCGATCGAATATAAAATTCTTGGTTACAATGTTTCGTTGCGTCATGCCGAAGCGGAACTGATAGAGGTAGTGCCCTTGGAAGATTTTGTGGTTGCCGAGGAAGTCCCCGCGCCAGATTTCGCAGGTAAGAACGGGGTCCCGACCTTCATCGGGATGACAAAGAAATCCTCTTTTAGCAAAAATACCTTAACAGCATCTTCTGACGGACCTGGATATATGCCTGATATCATTGAAGTTGCACTGGTAGGTAATCCAAATTGTGGTAAAACATCAATATTCAACCTGGCAAGCCATTCACGTGAGCATACAGGCAACTATGCTGGAGTAACTGTTGAAGCAAAAATAGCGGACATCGAATTTGAAAATCAGAAATTTCAGTTGACCGATCTGCCAGGCACCTATTCGTTGAACACTTATAGTCCGGATGAGCTCTTTGTCCGCGATCAGCTATTGATCGGGCATCCCGATGTGGTGATAAATGTTCTGGATGCCTCGAATCTGGAACGCAACCTTTACCTGACCACCCAGCTGATCGATATGGATCTACCAGTTGTTATCGCCCTTAATATGTCGGATGAACTGGAGAAAAGCGGTAATCAGCTGAACCATGAATATCTGGCACAATTGCTCGGTATCCCGGTGATCCCAACCGTTGGGATAAAAGGGACAGGCATCGATGATCTGTTTCACAAAGTGATAGAAGTGATGCAGGGAAGGGAAAGAGTGGTCCGCCACATTCATATTCCATATGACCCAGAAATCGAGATTAGCATCAAAACCCTGCAGGATAAACTCTGGGCATCTCCTGATTTTTCGGACCGTTTTTCAAGCCGCTTTCTGGCTATCAAACTGCTGGAAAGAAATCCGGAAGTTCTGAAATCAGTTAAAGCAATCAGTGATACCGAAGTGCTTACGCGGCTTGCTGATAAAGAGATCGACCGGATTGAGAAAATATATAACAAGGATGCTGAAAGTCTTTTAACAGACTCGAGGTACGGGTTTATTTCAGGTGCTCTGCGGGAAACTCTTAAAAAGAAAGAGGTTCCGGCTGAACAAGTTACACCCACCTCAAGAATCGATAATATCCTGACTCATAAATGGCTGGGATTTCCGATTTTCCTGTTGTTCCTATGGATAATGTTCCAGTCCACGTTTAACCTTGGAAAATATCCCGTTCATGCTATCGAATCAGGCGTTCATGCCCTATCCGCGATACTGCAGAATACGCTGAATGCAGGTATTCTTAAGGATTTTCTGATTGATGGAATCATTGGCGGTGTGGGTGGAGTTATAATTTTTCTACCCAATATCCTGATCCTCTTCTTCTTTATTTCATTCATGGAAGATACAGGTTACATGGCCCGGGTTGCTTTTATCATGGATAAACTCATGCATCTGATCGGATTGCATGGAAAATCATTCATTCCGTTGATCATGGGTTTTGGATGTAACGTACCTGCCATCATGGCTACACGAACCATCGAGAATCGTGGCGACCGGCTCATGACCATGCTGATTATACCTTTGATGTCGTGTAGTGCCAGGTTACCTGTTTATATTTTGATCGCCGGCGTGATATTTCCCGGGCAGGCAGCCAATGTGATTTTCTGCCTTTACCTGGTCGGAATCATCCTGTCGATATTTATGGCTCTCATACTCAGAAACACATTATTCCGGCGCAAAGAAGCTCCTTTCGTTATGGAGCTCCCCCCCTATCGGAGTCCTCGTACGAATGCCATTGTTAAGCACATGTGGTTCCGGAGCCGTTTGTACCTGAAAAAAATGGGAGGTGTTATCCTGGTAGCTTCGATAGTTATCTGGGCTTTGGGATATTTTCCGAGAATTTCAGAAAACAAATCCATTCAATTGGAAGGATCGGCAATTGGCCATATCGGGAGGGCTGTTCAACCTGTTCTTGCTCCATTGGGATTCGATTGGAAAATGTCGGTGGCCGTGCTTTCCGGAATTGCTGCCAAAGAAGTTGTCGTTAGCACAATAGGCGTTTTATATCAGGATGGTGACCCTAAAGCATCGGTCCAAAATAGGATGATGCAATCAAAACATACAGAAGGTCGACTAAAAGGGACTGCTGCTTTTACCCTGCGGGCAGGGCTGGCTTTTATGCTGTTTGTTCTGATTTATGTGCCCTGCATAGCCGTTCTTGCTGCTATCCGGCGGGAATCAGGAAAATGGAAATGGTCGGCATTCATGGTCGTTTATATGACCATGCTCGCCTGGCTGGTCGGTTGGCTGGGATACCTGGTTACCGGATGGATATAAAAAAAGGCGGAACCCCGCCTTTTAGTTTAATAGCTTATCGATTAAATCTGGGGTTAGGCCTCCTTGGGCCTTCGGATGGTCCTTCCGTGCGTGGACGAGCCACTTTCACAACGATACGGCTACCTTTGAAATCAGTCTCGTTCAGCTCATCAATTGCAGCTTGAGCTTCACGATCATCAGGCATCTCAACGAAACCAAAACCTTTTGACTGGTTGGTATCGCGATCAATAATCACTTTAGCCGAATCCACGCGGCCATAGGTTTCGAAAAGCCCTTGCAGGTCATCACCTTTGGTGTCAGAGCTTAACTTTGCAACAAAAATGTTCATAGTAAAGGGAAAAGGTTAGTTAAATGTAAAACAAAGATTATTCTTTTTTAATTAATTACCATACCGTTATAAAATTATCGGAATAAACATTATTACAGCGATAAAAATGTCAACATCTGAGTAACAGATTGATATCCAACTGCCCTTCTTAGTTCTTTTCCATCCTTGCCAATCAGGATGATAGTTGGATAAGCATCAACCTTTAGTTGTTTCCCTAAATCACGATTTTCATCTCCATCAACCTTGACTGCCACAAGGTTAATAGATTTCGCTACAATCAGGTCAGCGTTGTAAATCCATTGGTCCATCTGCTTACAGGGTCCGCACCAGGTAGTCTCAAAATCTATTAACAAAGGTTTTTGTTCTGTCTTTGCCTGTTTCACAGCGGCACGGTAATCATGTAAAAAAGGTACGCTCTTACCTGAATGAGCAGCATTCCTGTCTGCAGCCATCAAATCCCTGGAGGCGGCTTCCTGTTCTTTAGTAACCCCGGGATTAATCCTCGTGAGCTTAACCCTTCGTCCGGATGGATCGATTTCGCTAATCCTGTAGGCCTTATCCCCGATCCATGCATGGTCGGTACAGGTTCTTGAATTTGCACCATACAATTCTTTTGGATTCGACTTCATAGCAAGCATCCAACTGTCAAGAGTGTCATATATTCCGTCCATCTGCATCTCTGTCAGCATAATTAGGCCCTTAATACTGTCAGCTTCAAAGGAGCCCTGCATCCATCCGCGTCTCGAATATCGAATTACTTTTTCAGCCTGAGGTTCAACCGGATCATACACATACCAGAAATTAAGCGGATAAGGATTAATAACCTGCTTGCCTGTTGCCGGATCTTTTACCGGAATATCTATGCTTGCTGTAAAGGAGGACCACATCTTTCCCCGGGTTTCTTTAGGTACCGTCCTGATAATTGAATCATCATCCAACCGGCCGTTCCTGTTCCAATCTGCCTGAAGCATATCAGGATACAAAGCATCTTTGCTCTTTGACAATATCAATTTAACGGGACCCAGGTCTTTTGACCCCAGAAAGAATTCGGAGGTTAACCCGGCTTTTGATTCAACAAGCTGGAGCTTTTCTCCTTTGGGTGACCACCGGATTGAAACTGAATCATTTGGAACCATCGGACTCAATGTGACAACGATGGAGGTTAATACTTTTGCGGCTAAAAGAGAATTGAGGAACATAGGTTAAATTTTTCTCCAAACTATAAAAATTAATTGCATTAATGATGATGTTTCTAACTTCGCAGCATGCCTCGGTTCGACAAAAATAAAACGCTTACCCTGAGTGACGCCATCAAGGTTACCCGGCCTACATCCTTTATGGTAATGACCAAACCTATTGGCCCTGTTTGTAACCTTAACTGCACCTACTGTTATTATCTCGAAAAAGAAAAACTTTACCAGGATAAAGGCAGTTTTAAAATGACCGATGAGGTACTGGAAAGCTATATTAAACAATTCATTGAATCGCAGGCTGTACCATTAGTGACTTTCACCTGGCAAGGTGGAGAGCCTACACTTCTCGGCCTGGAATTCTTTGAAAAAGCGGTTGATCTGCAAAAAAAATACAAGGGAAGTAAGAAAATCGATAATGCCTTTCAGACCAATGGTACCCGGTTAACCGAGGATTGGTGCCGTTTCTTTAAGAAGAACAATTTCCTCGTTGGCATTTCCATCGACGGTCCCGAAGAAGTCCATAATAAATACCGGAAATCCAAGACCGGTAAGCCAACCCATCAGGAAGTAATGAATGGGATCCGCTTATTAAAAAGATTTCGTGTCGATTTCAATACCCTTTCAGTCATCAACGATGCTAATGTTTTGAAACCATTGGAAGTTTATAGGTTTCTTAAAAAAATTGGCAGTGGATTTATCCAGTTCATCCCGATAGTAGAACGACGTTCGAAAAACACTCCTTCTGATGGGCTGACATTGGTATCACCCGGATATATGGATCCTGCGCAACTCACTGACTGGTCTATAAGATCGAGACAATTCGGAAAGTTCATGATTACGATATTTGATGAATGGGTCCGGAATGATGTTGGAAAAGTATTTGTGCAGCTGTTTGACGTAACCCTGGCGAATTGGGTCGGAGCATCTCCAGGACTCTGTGTTTTTGCTGAAACCTGCGGGGAAGCGGCTGTCATGGAACATAATGGGGATCTCTATTCATGTGATCATTTTGTGTACCCCGAATTTCATCTCGGAAATATCATGAAAACTCCAATGGCTGAAATGATGGCCTCAGGCCGACAGATACAGTTCGGGAAAGACAAAAGAGACACCCTACCCCGGCAATGTTTAATGTGTGAAGTCAGGTTTGCCTGTCACGGGGGTTGCCCCAAAAGCCGGATCGCGGAAACTGCAGATGGAAAACCCGGACTCAACTGGCTTTGCGAAGGGTATAAAACATTTTTCGAATACGTGAAACCTTATATGGATTTCATGGCAAATGAACTCGCCCACGAACGCCCGCCATCAAATATTATGCAATCATTACCGTTAACAAAGAATACCTGATACCCCATACCTGACACCAGATACCTGACACCCGATACCCCCATGGAATTTAACCTGACATCTGAATTCGTCCCCACTGGCGATCAGCCGGAAGCAATCCGACAGCTGGTTGAAGGAGTAAACGAAAACCTACCCTACCAGACGCTCCTTGGTGTCACAGGTTCCGGAAAAACATTTACTATTGCCAATGTCATTCAACAAGTTCAGCGTCCTACCCTGGTTTTGAGTCATAACAAAACTTTGGCAGCCCAGCTGTACGAGGAATTCAGAGCCTTCTTCCCCGAAAACGCTGTCGAATTCTTTATTTCTTATTACGATTATTATCAGCCGGAGGCCTATCTTCCTATTAGCGACACCTATATCGAGAAGGACCTTTCCATTAATAATGAAATAGAAAAACTCCGTCTGAGATCCACATCATCACTTTTATCAGGTCGCAGAGATGTAATTATAGTTGCTTCAGTCAGTTGCATCTATGGAATCGGTAATCCGGATGATTTTCACAAGAATACAATCACTATTCAAAAGGGTCAAACATTATCAAGAAATAAATTCCTGAGAATGCTTGTCGACAGCCTCTACAGTAGAAATGAAATTGAGTTTTCGAACGGGAATTTCCGGGTACGGGGCGATACAGTTGATATTTACATTGCCTATGGGGAAGTGGCCTATCGTGTTATCTTCTGGGGCGATGAGATTGAGGGACTGGAAATTATTAATCCGGTTTCCGGTTATTCCATTGACAAACCCGACACGCTGACAATTTATCCCGCCACCATTTTTGTCACGACAAAAGAAAGGATCAAATCCGCGATAAATCAGATCCAGGATGATATGATGCTGCAGTCAGCCTATTTTAAGGAGATTGGCAAGCATCTGGAAGCCAAAAGGCTGGTTGAACGGACTACTTTCGATCTGGAGATGATACGGGAATTAGGCCATTGTTCTGGCATCGAAAACTATTCACGCTATTTCGACGGTCGGGCTCCGGGAACTCGCCCATTCTGCCTGCTTGATTATTTTCCTGAAGATTTTCTGCTGGTAGTCGATGAGAGCCATGTCACTATTCCGCAGATCCGCGCTATGTATGGCGGCGACCGTTCAAGAAAGCAAAACCTCGTTGAATATGGGTTCCGCCTGCCAGCGGCTATGGATAACCGACCTTTGAAATTTGATGAGTGGGAAGCGATTACCAGTCAGACGATCTTTATGTCAGCCACACCGGCACCTTATGAATTGGAAAAAACTGAAGGAATTGTAGTAGAGCAGGTCATCCGGCCAACCGGTCTCCCGGACCCGGTGATTGAAGTCCGTCCATCAGGAAACCAGATTGACAACCTCCTTGGAGAAATACGATCAAGAATAAAACTGCATGAAAGAGTATTGGTTACTACTCTTACAAAAAGAATGGCCGAGGAGCTCAGCAAATATCTGAGCAAAATAAATATCAATTGCCGTTATATCCATAGCGATGTTGAGACACTTGAACGTGTGGAAATCATCGCCGGTTTGCGTAATGGAACATTTGATGTACTGATCGGTGTGAACCTTTTGCGTGAAGGACTGGATCTGCCCGAAGTATCCCTCGTGGCAATCCTTGACGCCGACAAGGAAGGCTTTTTGCGTTCAGAAGTCAGCCTTACCCAAACCGCAGGTCGTGCAGCACGAAACTTGAATGGCCTGGTAATCATGTATGCCGATAAAATCACGCAGAGCATGAAAAGGGCAATCGATGAAACGAACAGGAGGCGAATAAAACAGCTGAAATACAACGAACTAAACGATATTACTCCTCAACAGATTATCAAGGCTCAGCGTTCAGGAATTGCTGAATTACAAGGGAAACAAGGAAAGAAAGCCTATTTCGAAAGAGAGAAACCGGATATTGCAGCAGATCCTATAATCAGGTATATGGATAAATCCGGATTGGAAAACCTCCTGGTCCAGACAAAAGCCATGATGAAAAAAGCAGCTGCTGAGCTCGACTTTATCGAAGCAGCCAGATTGAGGGACGAGATGTACGAATTGGAGCGAAAAATAAAGGGAACCTGATTATAATCAACAGGTTATCCCAGATAAGTCTTCAACAATTTACTGCGTGAAGTATGCCTTAACCTGCGAATGGCCTTTTCTTTGATCTGACGAACACGTTCACGGGTAAGTCCAAACTTTTCACCAATTTCCTCGAGTGTCATTTCTGAACAGCCGATACCAAAAAATAGTTTGATAATATCCTGCTCACGTTCGGTCAGAGTGGCTAAAGCACGATCAATTTCCTTGCTGAGTGATTCATTGATAAGAGAATGATCAGCGTTTGGAGAATCATCATTAATCAATACATCAAGCAATGAATTTGCTTCCCCCTCAACAAATGGAGCATCGACGGAAATATGACGACCAGAAACCCGTAAAGTATCAGAAATCTTTTCGGCAGGTAAATCAAGTACAATAGAAAGTTCTTCAGCTGAAGGCTTTCTTTCATTTTCCTGTTCAAAACGGGAATAAGCTTTGTTGATTTTATTGAGTGAACCTACCTGGTTCAGCGGAAGCCTGACAATTCTTGACTGCTCAGCCAATGCCTGAAGTATGGATTGACGGATCCACCATACAGCATAGGAAATAAATTTAAAACCGCGGGTTTCATCGAATTTTTCAGCCGCTTTTATCAAACCAAGATTACCTTCATTAATAAGGTCAGGTAAACTTAATCCTTGGTTTTGATACTGCTTGGCCACTGAAACAACAAATCTAAGGTTGGCTTTTGTAAGTTTTTCAAGTGCTTTCTGGTCACCTTTCTTGATTCGTTGAGCCAATTCAACTTCTTCTTCTACTGTAATGAGTTCTTCCTTACCAATTTCCTGCAAATACTTGTCCAGCGATGCACTCTCACGATTGGTAATGGATTTTGTTATTTTTAGCTGCCTCATAAAATGATTTTCCTGAAAAAAACGTGCGCAAAGATAGACCTTTAACGTCTATATTCCAAAAAGGTTTCAAACCAATACATTTAGCCTGAAAACAATAGCTGCCGGAGGATATCCGGCAGCTATTTCTTCTATTTCAGATTGATTATTTTCTGAAATAATGGTCATTTATTCCATCGGGGCCAATTCCTTCGATGAATACACCGCCCTTGATCCTTTCAATGATCGCCCGAACATCCTGAACATCATTAACCTCTGCCCTGTTGATGTAAGTAATAATAAATCCTTCAGGAATACCGGCTGATTTAAACATGCCATCATGTAGCTTCGTTACCCGAACACCTCCATTGATTTTATACTTCTCTAAATCTTTATCACTGAGTTTTTCAAGATCTGCACCCAGATAAGCCCAGAATTCCGATGAACCTACCGTTTTGGATTCACCGGTAGCAGTCTTCAGCGTGATTGCAAATTCTTTTTCTTCACCTTTCCTGTTGACGGTTATGGTGACTTTATCACCTGGCCTGTGTGGTGCCAGTTGTTCCTGCAAGTCGCCCATGGAGTTTACCTTTGTGCCGTCAATACCGGTAATAACATCTCCAGCTTTTACTCCTGCTTTAATAGCTCCGCCATCCTGCGTAAGGTCGAGAATGTAAACGCCCTTATTAACTTTCAAATTCTCTTTTTCAACAGTTTCCGGCACTACTGACCCACCCTGAATGCCAATCACAACACGTTTTACTTCCCCAAATTCAATAATATCGCTAGCCGCCTTGCGGGCAATCGTTGCTGGAATAGCGAAAGAATATCCGGCGTACGATCCGGTCTGCGAAGCAATGGCTGTATTAATTCCGATAAGCTCCCCATTCAGGTTGACTAAAGCACCTCCACTATTACCCGGGTTTACAGCTGCATCGGTCTGAATAAATGATTCTATACCGGCAGTCGGGGCATTCTGTGACTGTGACCTGAACGACCTGTTCTGATTGTTGTTTTCATTCGCAATAATTCCCAGCTCCCACCTTCCTTTTGCACTCACAATTCCTGCGGTAACAGTTGAAGTCAGATTAAAAGGATTACCTACTGCGAGCACCCAGTCACCAACCTGCAGGTCGTTTGAATTACCGAATGACAGGGATTGCAGGTTATCGGCTTTTATTTTGATCACAGCAATATCAGTCTGTGGATCACGCCCTACAACATCAGCCTTGAGAATGCGGCCATCGTTCAGTGTCACTTCAATACTGTTCGATCCTTCAATAACGTGATTATTTGTTACAATATGTCCGTCAGCATCAATGATAACGCCTGATCCATAACCGGTCATCTCATGATTAAAGGTCCTCGGATTTCCAAAAAACCAGTCCTGAATATTATCATATCCATACTGTTTAACCTGACTAACCACTTTTACGTGAACTACGGCATGTACGGATTTCTCTGCAGCCAGCCTGAAATCAGGCGCTGAATAAGTCGGGGAATTCATGCCCGTATGTTGAATTGGGGCTTGTTGTCCCTTCTCTACAATAATAGTTTTCGGATGATCAAACCGGGAGTAAATACCGATTCCAATCAAACTGCCAACAATTGCTATCAGCAATGTTCCAAAGATTCTTTTCGAGTTCATAATTTTGACAATTTTGTATTGTTGACTAAAATTTGTTCACTTTACCCTGTTTTCAAAAAGGATGCCCTTTTGGTAATAAAACGTTCAAATATCGTTAAGAGTTGCATTGCGAGGTTGAACTTTAACAAAACTTAATTCTATTGTCGGATTTCCTTAACAGATGTTAACAGTATGAGTACTATACAATTCCAAAAATGGCAGGGAGCTGGCAATGATTTCATCATTATCGACAACCTGAACAACCAGATTTCCTCATTGAATGCAGAGCAGATCAGACATTTATGCGACCGTCATTTTGGCATAGGTGCCGATGGACTGATGCTCGTTGGCCCCTCGACCGAATTCGATTTTGAAATGATTTTCTATAATTCAGATGGTAAACCGGCAGAAATGTGTGGCAATGGCGGGAGATGTATAACTGCAATGGCCTCACAATTCGGATTATTCACCGGAAAAACCACTTTTCTCACCACAGATGGCCCTCATGAGGCTATGGTAATCCACGATGGATGGGTCAGGTTGAGGATGGTGGATGTCAATAAAATTGAAAGAGTTACAATTCCTTCTTTTATGCCTACAGCTCCTGAAAAGGCCTGCTTCCTGAACACAGGAGTTCCTCACCTGGTGGTATTTATTGATGACCTCGAAGCTATCAACGTCGAAACTGCGGGAAGAATGTTGCGTAATCTCGAACTGTTTGCGCCAGCCGGTACCAATGTTAATTTTTGCAAAGTTTCTGATCGGACTTTGCATGTTCGCACTTACGAAAGAGGTGTTGAAAGCGAAACCCTGGCATGCGGTACAGGGAACGTTGCATCGGCTCTTGCGGCTGAATGGACCTTCCACTGCGGTTACTCAGATTATGACTGCATTGCCTTAGGCGGCCCGCTCAAAGTTTCCTTTAAGCACCATACCTCTGATCAATTCACCGATGTATGGCTGGAAGGGCCGGCAGTTAAGGTCTTCGAAGGTGACGTGGAGGTATAAAATTACAGCTGCCAACTTAAAGAAAAGTTGGCAGCTGGTACGAATCTGCCAACTTTTCCTCAAGTTGGCAGATTTAACCTTCATACTTTTTACTTGCCGTTATACATCAATCTTCGCGTACTTGGCATTCTTCTCAATGAATTCCCTACGTGGAGCAACCTCATCCCCCATAAGCATGGAGAAAGTGCGGTCGGCCGAAGCGGCATTATCAATCGTCACCTGCCTTAAGGTACGGAACTCAGGATTCATGGTGGTTGACCATAGCTGTTCAGCGTTCATCTCTCCCAAACCTTTGTAACGCTGAATGTGTACACCGCCTTCTTTGCCACCGCCCAGTTCGAGGGTCAGGGCTTCTCTTTCGGCATCGGTCCAGCAATAGCGCTCAACCTTACCTTTTTTCACGAGGAAAAGTGGTGGTGTGGCAATGTAAACATGCCCTTGCTCAATCAGTGAATGAAGATACCTGAAGAAGAATGTAAGAATCAGTGTGGTAATGTGACTTCCGTCGACATCGGCATCCGTCATGATGATGATCTTATTGTACCTCAGACCCTGAAGGTTAACTTCCTTACTGTCTTCATCGGTACCAATACTTACACCAAGCGCTGTAAAAATATTCTTTATCTCCTCGTTTTCGTAAATCCTGTGCTGCATGGCTTTCTCGACGTTGAGAATCTTACCCCTCAGCGGCAGAATGGCCTGGAATTGTCGGTCGCGACCCTGTTTTGCCGTACCACCTGCAGAATCACCCTCAACCAGATAAAGCTCGCAGGTCTCGGGGTCATTATTTGAACAATCGGCTAGTTTTCCCGGCAATCCCGATCCGCTCAACACATTCTTCCTCTGCACCAATTCACGCGCTTTTCGGGCAGCGTGACGGGCCGTAGCGGCCAGAATCACCTTGTTAACGATAGCCCGGGCTTCTTTTGGATGCTCCTCAAGATAATTTTTCAGCATTTCGCTGATCGCCTGATCAACAGCAGCAGCAACTTCACTGTTTCCGAGCTTGGTCTTTGTCTGACCTTCGAATTGCGGTTCCTGAACTTTTACTGATAAAATAGCTGTCAGACCTTCACGGAAGTCATCACCAGCAATATCAAACTTCAATTTGGTTAACATGCCCGAATCATCGGCATAACGCTTAAGGGTCCTGGTTAATCCCCGGCGGAATCCCAAAAGGTGTGTACCCCCCTCTATAGTGTTGATATTATTGACATACGAATGAACATGCTCGTTAAATGTCGTGTTGTACTGCATGGCAATCTCAACAGGAATATCACCCTTTTCCGTTTCAATGCAGATAACTTCATCTATAAGCTTTTCACGGCCTTCATCAACATAGGCAACAAATTCTTTTAACCCTTCTGTTGAATAGAATTCCTCAAAATAGAAACTCCCATCTTCCTGAATAACACGCTCATCTGTAAGAGTTAAGCGAATCCTCTTATTCAGATAGGCAAGTTCCCGGATTCTTTCTGATAATATTTCGACCTTATACTCAAATACAGTAAAGATTTCATCATCCGGTAGAAAGTGAATTGTCGTTCCGGTTTTTTCTGACGTACCAACAATTGATACTGGTCCCTGTGGTATCCCCTTTTTATAGATTTGTTGATAAATGTTTCCATCCCGGTGAATCTCTGCAGTTAAAAGCGAAGACAGGGCATTTACGCAGGAAACACCTACGCCATGCAAACCTCCTGATACCTTGTAACTTTCTTTATTGAATTTACCGCCGGCATGAAGAACTGTCATAACCACTTCGAGTGCCGACTTATTCTCCTTTTCGTGAAGGTCAACCGGAATTCCCCTTCCGTCATCAATTACGGTAATACTATTGTCCGGATGTATGAACAGGTTAATATTGTTACAAAATCCTGCCAGTGCCTCATCGATAGAATTGTCAACAACCTCATAGACCAAATGGTGTAGTCCGCGTTCTGATATGTCCCCGATATACATTGCGGGACGCTTCCGTACCGCTTCTAAACCCTCTAAAACCTGAATACTGTCCGCTGAATAATCATTACCATTTGACTTGATAGGTAAATCGCTCATAGTCTGATATTTATATACAAAATTTATTGCCCTGAAAAAATCAGACAAAGATAGTAAAATAGTCTAATTTTTACTAAAAAATCCAGGACAAACCGGCAATAAAATTGATCCTCTGCATCGGATAATTTTGCCAGGTAAAATACTTGGCTGATATCAGGTTATTTACCTGAGCAAAGGCCGACATCCAGGGAGTAATTCGATAATCGGCAGCCAGATTTACATCAACCAGTCCGTTTAATTCCTTCACTTTTCCAAGGAGTGGATCAGGTTCAGGGACACTGTATTTTCCAAACATGTACAATTCAGCCTTAACAACGAGTTTCTTTTTCCATGCATAACGCGTCGTGAAGTTAAGGTCCCAGCCCGGCTTGTGCCATGGAGCAGCTAATGAATCCAGCTTATACTGATAATAATTTCCCTTGAGAATGAACGACAGATTATCGCTCTGCCTCATCGAAACCTCACCGCCTGTTTTTAGGATACTGCCATTATCATAAACCACCTGAAACCTGTTTCTTAGCTGAATTGTCGGATCCGGAATAAAAAAGGCCAGGTTGTCAGCATCTTCCCATGAAACCGAAAGATTAAATGCAACAGAAGAAGAAACTTTCCCTCTTAACCCACCATAAGCAATAAAACGGTGGTTTGTCGGCCTGATGTCTGGATTATCAATGATATATGGATTCTCACGGGTTATTGAGCGATAAGTACTATTCTCATAATATCCGTTTAACCCAAAATAAGGCACTATAATATTCGAAATATTTATGTCGACGTTTAACCGTGGATAAATCTTAAATCTTGATTCAGTCTTGGCCCGCAATGTATCGCTGTCCATAGCAACCTTCGGCCCTGCGATCAGCTTAACAAATTTCCAGTCAAAACCGATCCAGGGATCCAGGTAAGCGACAGCGTAATTGGCTTGATTAGGCAGGTTCCTGTTGACATAATCGACACCGGCTTCCCCACCGAAGGAAATTTTCTGGAGATCCTTAGACAAGGCAACGTCCAGCTTGCCTTCGTGTTCAATGTTGGCGCTGTCACGCAAAGTAGGATCATAACCTCCGTCTACCTTGCCCATTAGGAAATCATACCCTCCGTCCACCCGGTATTGCCACCCATTACTGCCTTTTTTGTTGGAGCGTAAATTCAACTTTGTACCCAGATTGATAAATCGCTGCAAGGGGACTGAATCTTTCTGCGTAACCCTCAGTATACCTGGGGTAACCGCTGCAAGTGAATCTAACCCGGTTGATGCTTTAAGCATGGTTGAATCAGTGCTGTACCCATACAGAAAATGGTGATCCTCTTTGAAATATACCTCTGAGGTAAAAGTTGATTTGCCAAGAAAGCCCTCGCCGTGGAGATTGACCTGGTTATCACCATATCCTGCATAAATCCTCCTGCCATCAGCCATTTTTACAGATCCCTGAGAAGATAAATGACTCGCGTCAAATCCAAGGCTCATTTTCTGATTCCGTAAGGTGTTCAGAGATAGTTTTCCCATTGGTGTCCAGTAATTTCCAAGTCCCAGGGTAATCATTGATGCCTTCAATTCCTCAGGTGATGTTGGTTTAAAATCCGCAACATCAAGATCCTTAAGCCGTATCGCAGGATTTAGTCTGGCAGCTTGAATCGAATAATCGAAGTGCGTTGGTACCTGAATAGAATCATCTAAACGAGGAATGAACCTTGTTTTAAAGGCATCTCCGATAGTCGGGCTGAACGGCCTCACCACGCTCACTTCCTTTTTCATTCCCTCCTGGGCCATCATAACAGGTATCTGGCTGATCAATAAAAAGAGGGCAAAACAGAGTTTTAAATACCCTTTCGAGCTAATATTTAATCGTGTCATGCTATTTTTTTTCTTGATTTTGAGCGTCAATCCATTTTAACTTCTCATCAACGCTGGCAATAATTCCATCATCCTGACGGGCATAATTCTCCTTCAGGATCTGGAGAGTAGCTTTAGCCTGGAAAAGGTCACCCCTTTTCAGATAAATCTCGGTCCAAAGGATATAAGCCTTTGCCAGCCAGAACTGGTGCGTGGTATTCTGATCGAGAAATTCAAGAATATCCTTTTCAGATTCATCTATCTTTCCTTTCCGAAACTTTAATTCGGCAATAAGATATTTCGATTCAGCTCCTTCCACATTCTTAACGTCTTTGGCTACCGATACTAAAATGTCGAGCGCTTTGTCGTCATCTCCGGTTTCGAGGTAAGCTTTACCCAAACGATAAGAAGCTTCCCGAACAATTTCTTCCGGCACCTTTTCAGATGCGAGAACGTTCTTGGCCAGTTGAATCACAGTATTATAATCTTTTTGCTTAAAGGCACAGCGCATAACCCCCACCCTGGCATCAAGAATATTTGAAGGCACTTCGGCCATTACCAGCAATTGTTGATATAGGACAAGCGCTTTATCAAAATTCGATTGCTGATAATTGATTTCACCACTCCTGGCCAAGGAAACTTCAAAAAACTCATTCTTACCCCTGGCAAGAATCATCGAATAATTAGCGAGTGCCTTGTTAAGGTCATTTGCCCTATAAGAACAGTCAGCTACATAAAACAGCGCATTCAGAACAAATTGCCCCTGTGGAAAACGAGTCGTATACTGTTCCAGACTCTTGATGGCTTTTTCGCAATTACCCTGCAAATACAGGTTCTCAGCTGCCTGATATATTAGACTGTCCTGCTGAGTCAACGAAATGTCGGTGGTTTTTCCTACCGATTGCACAAAAGCAAGATAATCATCGACCTGGTTATTTTCGAGATAGATATTTTTAAGGCCATTAAGTGCATCCACCGACTCCTGAGTGTCGGGCCAGGAGGACACTACCTTCTTGTACATCGCCATGGCATCATCATTCCGGCTTGAATTGAAATAAATAAGCCCAAGCTGAACGTAGGATTTCCTGACATATGAGCTGTTAGGGTATTTAGCAATCAGGTCTTTAAACGTTTGAATGGCATCCAAAGGTTGATTCAGGTCAATATAGGATCGTCCGATTTCATAAAAAGCATCGTCCGTATAGGGGGATTTGGGAAAATCACGGATCAGCGTATTTAAAACTTCTATTTTTTGACTGGGTTTCTGGACCAGGCCCAACGAAAATCCTTTTTGAAAAACCGAATATCCCGCATCCTCGGTATGAAGGGCCAGTGCTTTATCATAGGAATCAATTGCCTGCCAATAAGTTCTGCTCATAAAATAGCAATCGCCTATCCGGTTGTAGGCGTCTGCTTCAAGTTTATCCTGTTTCTTTGCAGAAGAGGCAAACCGACGGAACCAGTTGGATGATTCGGAATAATTTTCCTGATTAAAATAGGCATATCCCAAACCATACTGAGCCAATTGGTATTCCGGAATTTTTTTAGCTCCCGGGCATTCGAGGAACAGATTATAGCTTTGAACCGCTTTTTCATAAGCTTTGATATTATACCATGCTTCCCCCTGCCAATAGTAACATAATGCCCGGATATGATCATCAAAGTTTCCAAATTCCAGGGAGCGATCGAAAAGGTCAATAGCCTCGCGGTATTTCAGATTATTGAAAAGCTCAAGCGCACGATAATAAGCGATTCTCTGGTAAGCTTTTTTGACTTCCGCATTCTTGGTCTTTATTTTATCAAGAGCAGTAAGAGCTTCCTTATAATTACGGGTGTTCATAAATACCTTAACCAGATAATCATAAACTTCATCCTGATATTTGGAGTCGGGAAATGTGCTGAGGAATTCTTCAAAAGCCCGAAGGGTTTCCCCCGAAATAGATAAATCGAAATTCAGTTTTGCGTAATTCAAGAGTGATTCCTCCTGCAGCGTTTTATCCAATGTGAGTGACGCAGCTTTACGGAATGCAGTCCTGGCTTTCAGCTTATCATTCATGTTTACCAGAATCCCCCCCAGCAAATGGTTGGACGATTGCGTTAAAAGATCATTCGCATCTGTCACCATCTCGAGTTCCTTAACTGCCTCAGGGTTCTGATGATTCATATAATAGGCATATCCAATAGCATAATGCTCATCGCGAGACAAAGTTTTTGTGCCCTTTTTGTATTGCTCGAGATAAGGAATTGCCTCACTGAAACGGTTTAACCTGAAGTAGGAATCACCTAGTATTCTGGCCATCTCAACCTGCTGGTCGGGTTTGGCATTTCTTATTAATTCGGCAGCCTGCGCAATGACTTCCTCAAATTTCCCCTGTGCATAGTAGATCTGGGCAACAAAAAAACGGGAAGAATTTCCGTATTCCTTACTATTGACTAGTTCCAGAAAACCTTTTAGCGCTTTATCGTAATTTTTATCCTGATATACAGTGTAGTAATAATAATAGGTGGCTGCCTCCTGAAATTCACCACCGGCAATCATCACCTGCTCAAATAATGGTTGCGCCTTTTGATAAGCCTTTTCCACAAAAAACCCATAGCCTGAATAAAATTGAAATTCAGTATGATACTCATTACTAAGTTTTTGTAATTGCACCTGTTGTAACCAGTTTAAAGTTTTCTTGAATTTTTTCTCTAGAAAAAGCACCTTGCCCATTTCAAAACGAGCCTGGTTTGCCTTTGAACTTTCGGGATACTTATCCAGAAAACTAACTACGAGCGATTCGCCATTAACATGATCAAGCTGCAGAGCACACATGGCCTGATAAAAGGTAGCATCAGCCCGCGAAGTAGCCTCACCGCCCTCCGTGCGCCTGAGGTATTCGGTAAATCTGAATTGCGCAGCTCCATATTGTGCCTTATGAAATAATTCGAGACCTTCCTTCAAATCAGCATCCTGATCGCGATAAATGGCCGATTGCTGAGCATTAGCATACAGTACTGACAGCATCAGCAGAAAAAACGAAACGATAACTATTCGGTAGCGATTCATAGCATGTTGTGTTGCATCCTCAGAGAATAACTGCAATTCCCCGGTTTTATTTTTACTTTAGCAAAGATATAATCTCAAATAACATGGATTCCGTTATCGACCTCAATCATGCTTCGGTTTATCAACAAATGAACCTTGTTCTGGATAATGTGTCATTACAGGTAAAATCCGGAGAATTTGTGTATCTCATTGGTAAAGTTGGTACTGGAAAAACCAGCCTGCTGAAAACCCTGTATGCTGAATTGCCATTACGCGATGGTGAAGGGTTTATTGCGGGCTACGACCTGAAAAACATTAAACATCGCGATATTCCGAAACTTCGCCGGAAAATCGGAATGGTTTTTCAGGATTTTCAATTACTTGATGACAGGAGTGTTTATCAAAACCTCGCTTTTGTTCTTGGAGCCACAGGATGGAAAGATAAAGCGGCCATCAAAAGGCGGATATCTGATGTTCTTACCCATGTCGATCTGCATTACAAGGACGAAAAGCTTCCGCACCAGCTTTCCGGCGGCGAACAGCAGCGCGTTGTTATTGCACGGGCTCTCCTTAATGATCCCGAAATTATTCTTGCAGATGAGCCTACCGGAAACCTCGATCCCGACACCAGCGAAGAACTCATGCGGCTGTTAATCAGTATCAGCCGTACCGGAAGGGCCATTTTGATGGCCACCCACGACTACAATATGATCAGGGAATTCCCCTTCAGGACAGTCAGGTGCGAAAGTGGCCGACTCGATCCGGTAGAACCCACCCAGAATTATTTCGATTTCGAGAAGGTAATGAGAAGATAATGTGACAATTAGACAATGTGCTAATGTGCCCATTAGATGATACGGTGATGTATTGAAAATTGCTTTCTTATAACGGAGGGAAATAGGTCATGAGAACCTCTTGCTCCTTTTCCCAGATGTATTGTGGTGCTGACGCAAGAGCGTTTTGGCGCCATGTTTTCATTAATTCGCCATTATTCAAAATAGACAGGATCGTTTGGCTAAGAGATTCAGGATCAAATCGATCAACGATGAAACCTGCTTGAGTATCCTCAACAACCTGCCTGATCTCCGGCAAATCAGAAGCTATCACCGGTATTCCGGCATGGAGGTAATCGAACAGCTTATTTGGAAGGGCATAATGGTAATTCAATCCGATATCCTGCTCCAGGCTTATCCCTAAAGTTGCCTGCTTTGTATACCAGGAAAGCTCTTCGAAAGGAACCCTTCCTGTAAAATGTATTCTGTTACCCAGGTCAAGTTCTTTAACCAGATTTTCCAGCAATTTTCTGATATCACCATCACCGGCAATCAGAAAACGGCAATCCGGCATCATTGGCATGGCCCTGATCACTTCTTCCAAACCTCTGCCAACATTTACGGCACCCTGGTACATGATAACCGGACCATCAGTAAATCCTTGAGGTAGAACTCCTATCACCGGAATCGGCCGTTGAGCAAAAGGGACATTTCGGATGACCCCCACCTGCACACCGTATTTTACTGCATAAATATTAGCAATGGAACGATTGACAGTATAAACCCATTTCAAATGGGGGAAAATTAACTTCTCAATGAATTCCCATACACTTTTTACACGAGGTCGCCCTACCAATTCGGGAACCTCTGTAAAATATTCATGCGAATCATATACTACTTTCTTTCTTCGTATAAAGCCCGCCAGAAAAACCGCCGGAAGTGTATCAAGGTCATTTGCCAGAAATAATCCGGCCCTGCTAAACAGAAGGTAAAAAAACAACCTGATATTGAACAGGATATAGAATAACGGCCCTTTTCTTGCCGGAATGCGGAACCTTTTGCATTTATAAATCCGAGTTAAAACAGAGGATTCGGGAAGCAAGCGGCCCGCTAAAACCGGTTCGTAACCAAGGCCTATCAAACTCACAGCAACTTTATGAATACGCTGATCACCTGACAGGTCATTGGTTACTGCAATGATGACTCGCTTATTCATTTTATAAAAATAGCAGTTTAATTATAACGAACTTATCTTTGCGGTATGATAAAGATCCATCAGAATTATCCTTTAAAAAATTCCAATTCATTCGGATTGGAATCCGACGCAAATATTTTCATTGAAGCAGATGACCTTGGAGAACTTATAACTGCACTGAAAAACAGTAATATCGATCTGTCCAATCCGCTTTTTCTAGGAACCGGTAGCAATATTATATTGAGCAGACCAAACATCGGAACCGTGATACATGCAACCAATCGCGACGTTACCATTCTGGAAGAATCGCGCGATTCTGTTCTCATAAAATGCGGTGCCGGAAAGGATTGGGATGAATTTGTCGAATGGACTGTATCGCGCGGATATGGTGGTCTGGAGAATCTATCCCTTATCCCTGGTTCAGTTGGCGCTGCCCCGATTCAAAATATCGGTGCCTATGGTGCAGAGGTGGCATTGTGCGTGGAATCCGTATTGGCCGTTGACCTCTCAAAACTTCATCAATTTACGCTGTCAAAGGAAGATTGCCATTTCGGGTACCGCGATAGTCAGTTTAAGCGATCTGAAAGCAGTCTTTGGCTGGTTTGGGAAGTGATATTCCAACTGGAGAAAGATCCACGTGTAAATCTGACTTACAAGCCATTAAAAGAAGCATTTCCTGAAAATCATCGGCCTGATATCCGGGAAGTCCGGGAAGAAGTGATAAAAATCCGCCGGTCAAAATTACCGGATCCGGCTGAAATTGGGAATGCTGGCAGTTTTTTTAAAAATCCGGTTTTAAGTGCTTGTCAGGCCGGGTTAATCAGGGAAAATTATCCAGACATGCCAATTTACTATCACGATCCCGGAACGGTAAAAGTGCCGGCAGGATGGCTTATCGAGGCATGTGGATGGAAGGGATTCCGAGAGGATAAAGTTGGTGTATTTCCTCGGCAAGCCTTGGTCCTGGTGAATTATGGCGGAGCAGAAGCCAGGGATATTCTTGATCTTGCAGAAAAAATAGTACAGTCGGTGAAATCGACTTTTGGGATTAAACTGGAAATGGAAGTCAGGATAGTCTAATTCTTGTCGAGTGCTTTCTGATATTTTCGGGCATTTATGAGATGCTCATTATAGGTCTTGGCAAAAACCGAAAATCCGCTAAAATCCTCTTTGGCACAGAAGTACAGATAGTCGTGCTTTTGATAGTTTAATGAAGCCTCAATCGCCTGGAGCGATGGTATTCTGATTGGCCCTGGGGGCAAGCCCGGATAAACATAAGTATTATATGGGGAATCGAACAGGAGATGCTTGCGTAATACTCTTTTAATGGAATAATCACCCAGTGCATAAATAACTGTTGGATCAGCCTGCAGCTTGATTCCCATTTTCAGACGGTTCATATAAACTCCTGCCACCTTAGGCATATCCTCTGGTTTGATGGTCTCTTCCTGAACAATCGCCGCCAATGACATGAGCTGAAATTTATCCAATCCAATTTCTTTCAGTCGATTTTCCCGATCCTTATTCCAGAATGCTTTAAATTCCAGGTTCATCCGGTCAAGGAACTGCTCTGCACTGGTATTCCAAAGAAACCGATAGGTATTCGGGATAAACATTGCACGCCAGTGATCAGTAGTAAACCCGTACTTTTTTATCATGGCGGTATCACGCAAAGCCGCAATAATGGAGGAGGAATCCGCTTCGATCTGCTTCGACACCACTCCTGCTAAACGATCGAAGTAACGCGTGGTATTAAAAACCAGCTTAACTTCGGCTTGCTTGCCTGACCTGAGGACATCCACTATCTGTGAGTTTGACATTCCTTTCAGCAGGAGATAACGGCCCGGTTTTATATTCGCGTTATATTCCTTCTTTTTGGCAACCCAATCAAAACCCCGCTCATATTTCAATATACCGGATTTCTTAAAATCCATATAAACCTGAGGATATTGCGATCCTGTCCTGACAAAGAAATAAACCGAATCCTTGGTCGTATTGGTAAGACTGGGAAAGGCCGCCCACGTATACAAAAGCGATCCGATTGTTACCAGAGATATTATCACGAGGGCGCCACCTATCAGGCCACCCTTTATCAGAACCTTCTTCTTTGGCATAAAACTATTTCAACCTGGATAAAGCGTCTGCGATGCGGTCAATGGCTTTATTTATTGTTTCCTGTGAGGTCGAATAAGATATCCTTACACACCCCGGAGCACCAAAGGCTGATCCGGAAACCAGAGATACATGACCCTCATTCAATAAGTACATCACCAGGTCTGTCTCATTGGTTATCAATGTCTTTCCATCTGATTTTCCATAATACGCTGAAACGTCCGGCAAAACATAAAATGCACCCGGAGGATTGTTGGAACGAATACCGGGAATCGCTGACAGCCTTTTTACCACCAGGTCGCGCCTGCTCTTGAATTCAGAGACCATGGTACCAATCACCGATTGATCACCCAGCAACCCTGCTATTGAAGCCTTTTGTGCTATCGTACTGGCGCCCGAGGTATACTGTCCCTGTAGCTTCTGACAGGCTTTTGCCAGCCATAGCGGACCGGCCATATATCCGATCCTCCAGCCGGTCATGGCATATCCTTTTGAAACTCCATTGATAATTGCCACACGGTCACGTATCGACTCAAACTGTGCAATGGATTGATGCTTACCATCGTAATTGATGTATTCATAAATCTCATCTGAAATAATCAGAATCTGCGGATGTTTTTCAAAAACACGGGCAAGATCAGCCAATTCCTCGTAAGAATATATCTCTCCGGTTGGATTTGATGGCGAACTGAACAGGAAGGCACGCGTTTGCGGCGTGATAGCCTTCTCGAGCTGTTCTCCGGTAATCTTGAAATTCTGATCAATGCCGGCAGATACGACAACAACCTTTCCTTCTGCCATTTTGATGATCTCAGGATACGAAACCCAATAAGGTGCCGGAATAATCACCTCATCGCCCGGGTCAACTATGCTGAGCAAGACATTTCCGATGGATTGTTTGGCACCATTAGACACTACAACTTGATCCGGTGTGAAATCGAGCCCGCTATCTCGCTTCATTTTATCTGCAACAGCCTGACGCAGATCAAGATATCCGGGGACCGGAGGATAGTGTGTGAAATTTTGCTTGATAGCTTCCACCGCTGCGGCCTTGATATGATCGGGAGTATTAAAATCCGGCTCCCCCAGACTCAAATCAATAATGTCGATTCCCTGAGCGCGCAATTCCCTGCTTTTTTGAGCCATGGCCAGTGTTTCAGATACTGCCAGTGCCTGTAATCGTTTCGAAACCTGATCAACTTTCATGTGTAAGTCGGATTAAAAAAAGAAAGGTCTAAAGGTACAATTTTTACCTTTGTGGCTATAAAACTGCAACTATCGAAATTTCTCCTAATTATTTAGCCATGCAAGATATAATCGAAATCCTTAAATACACCATTCCTGCCATTGTTGTTTTCTTAACAGCTATGGTCATGATGAAGTATTATTTCAAGTCATTTGTTCGTGACCGTGATCGTGATCTTCTGCTTCAGGACCGAAAAAAAACCTTGCCTATGCGACTGCAGGCATATGAAAGACTGGCACTTTTTCTGGAGAGGATAACGGTTGATTCGCTGGTTGTCCGTGAACAAAGTGATGAATTCACCGCCAGGGATTTTCACCAGCATCTCCTGGCCATTGTCAGGGCTGAATATGAGCATAACCTGACGCAACAGATTTATATATCAGGTGATGCATGGAATGTTGTGAGAAATGCCAAAGAGGGAACCATTAAATTGATTAACCGGGCAGCCATGCAAGTGAATCCCGATAGCCGGGCACTCGAACTCAGCAAAAAAATCATCGAAATTCAAATGGAAGCCGAAACTTCACCCACCAATGTCGCATTGGAGTTTCTCCGTAATGAAGCCAGAAGGATTCTTGAACCCTGATATTAATCGAGATCCATATAGAATCCAGCACTCATGGCAAGACCCTTGTTTTTAATGGGTCTTGAGTAGCCGATGATCAGCGGATTCTTGTTCAGATTACTCAGACCGTACTGATATTTTAGATCCAAAATAACCCCAAGCCCTTGACGGATTGGTGTTTCAATACCTCCACCAGCGACAATACCAAAATCACTGCGACGGAGGCCATCAATAATTGGAGCTTTGCTTACCATTTCACCCAGCCTCATACCGGTAAAATTCGCATGTACCAGATAGCCGTAATATCCTCCAGCCTGCAAATAGAATTTACTCGTGTGCCCGAGATTAATTTTAAAATAAAGCGGGATGGTCACGTAATCCAGGTTCGTTTTCATCTGGTAAGTAGAATCAGCGATGATCGTACCCTTTGAATCCCCCACCTGGTTGGTAAACTTGCTGCCTTTCCGTTGATACCCTAAATCCAGCATAAGCTGAAATCCATTGGCGATTTTCACCCCCCCGGTAAATCCTAAAGCCAGCGTTATCCGCTGACTGGCAATGGGCTCATCAATAAAACCAGGAAAACCCATACCCAATTTCGCTCCGTAAGATATTACCTGTGAACGGGCGGCCGATCCTGAAATCAACAGGATGGCAATGACGGTGAAGGTGAATAGTTTTTTCATTTAGCTAATTAGTTATCGTTGCTCAGCAGTCCGATACTACGTTGAACAAATGCATCCAGTGCCTCCCCGGTCAAACGGTTTGTAGCCAGTAAGGCAAGATCTATTAATTGTTTAACTACCGGATTTTCCTTTCCGAAAGCTGCCAGAATTTCATTGCGCTGTTTTTCAGTTTCCTCAACCTGTTTCTCGAGTTCGGAACGCTTATCTTTCTCTTCCTGGGCTATCTCATCCTCTTTTTTATCCTTCAGCAATTTCTTCAGACTTTCCTGATCAGCCTTTATTTTTACAATTTCTTCATCGAACCCGGAAGCTTCCTTGCCATGGACTTCTTTGAGCTGTTCAGCAAGATGCAGTACAATAGGATGATTACTATTGATTACCAGATTAAAACTGTCTGGCAGATCTTTGTAGAAATTCATTCCTCCTGACAATTTCGACATTTCTTTCATCCTTCTGCTCCATTCGGATTGTGTGATGATAACAGGGTGAGCATTGTCATCCAAAGCTTCGAAAGTTACAAAATATCCTTCTGCCGGAACCTGACTTTTAAAAACTGGATTTAACCATGATTCAAGAGTTTTATCAAGCTTTGAATCTTTAGCATCCGCTTTGGCAATCAGCTTATCAACAACGTCAGAGTCAACACGGACAAAGTGAGATTTTTCCAGTTTTTCTTCCAGATGATTCAGGAAATGGGTATCAAACTGGCCGTCCATAATCAGAACATCGTAACCTTTTTCTTTGGCTGCCCGAATAAAACTGAACTGTTCATCTTTGTCGTTGGCATACAAGTAAACTAATGTTCCATTTTTATCAGTTTGATTTCCTTTGATAATTTCCTTGTATTCATCGTAGGTAAAATATTTACCGTCGGTATTTTTCAGCAATGCGAACTCTTTGGCCTTATCCCAGAACTTCTCCTCAGTGAGCATCCCGTAATTGATAAAGAGCTTAAGATCATCCCACTTTTGTTCAAATTGTTCGCGGCTATTGGTGAAAATTTCATTCAACCGGTCAGCAACTTTTTTGGTTATATGGGAAGAGATCTTTTTAACATTCTGATCAGACTGCAAATACGAACGGCTGACATTCAATGGAATATCCGGGCTATCGAGAACGCCGTGCAGGAGCGTAAGAAAATCAGGAACGATACCTTCCACAGAATCGGTTACATAAACCTGGTTTGAATAGAGCTGAATCTTATTCTTCTGTACCTCATAATTATTCCTGATTTTAGGAAAATAGAGTATTCCTGTCAGATTAAAAGGATAATCCACATTCAGATGAATATGGAAAAGTGGATCTTCCGACATCGGATACAGTTCCTTATAAAACTTGGTATAATCCTCATCGGTAAGATCGGCAGGCTTCTTTGTCCAGGCAGGTTCGGTATTATTTATGATCTTATCTTTCCCGGTATCAATATATTTTCCGTCTTTCCATTCCTGTTCCTTGCCGAAAGCGATCGGTACCGGCAAAAAGCGGCTGTATTTGTTCAGAAGTGCCTGAATCCTGCTCTCTTCAAGGAATTCAGATGATTCTTTATCAATATGTAAAATGATATCAGTTCCGCGGTCTTCGCGATCAATCTCTTCGAGTGTGTATTCGGGATTTCCTTTGCATGACCAGCTCACTGCTTTCCCCTTTTTATGCGACTTGGTAATAATTTCGACTTTGTCAGAAACCATGAATGAAGAATAGAATCCTAACCCGAAATGACCGATAATGGCGTTCGCGTCTTTTTTATATTTCTTCATAAACTCTTCCGCACCAGAAAAAGCGATCTCATTGATGTATTTGTCTATCTCTTTTGCGGTCATCCCCACTCCACGGTCAGAAACGGTGAGAGTTTTTTTCTTCTTATCCAGAATAACACGGATAGTTAAATCACCAAGTTCACCGGTGAAATCACCCACCGATGCAAGGGTTTTTAATTTTTGTGTTGCATCTACTGCATTGGATATCAATTCACGAAGAAATATTTCATGATCGGAATAGAGAAATTTTTTGATGATTGGGAAAATGTTTTCCGAGGTTACATTGATAGTTCCCTGTTGCTTTGAAGTTTCCATATATAAAATAGTTTTAGCCAGCCTTTTTGTTTCAAAGGCTATGCCATCTAAATTTGTCTGACATTTTTACAGTTTCCAAGACCACTGGCTGCCGAAACGTTATCCCTGCTTGACTGATCCGGTGGCGTAATCGAGTGTTGATCCAAATAAACTGTGAGGAATACTGAATATCACCAAGGTCATTAATGCAGCAATAATAATGAGCCATGGACGGCCTTTTCCTTTGATACCAAACAAGGCAATAACCCAAAAAACGAAGGCAAAAAGCGTTTTGTTATCCGTCAGGTCAAACCCAAAAGGAATACCAGTCCACCATTCACCGAAGGCATACCACTGAACCCACGGTCCAAAAATAAACCCTCCAATGAATAATATTACTAACGTCCAGATTGTAAACTGGCGGTACTTTTCCTCTTTAAATCCTGCAAACAGACCTGCTATTGTTGAGAACAGCATAGCCAGGAACATCAGGATAATATGGGGTATGAGCACTCCGGCAGGTACATCACCCTTAAACCGGATGACAACATGTTGATTTTTTGCAATGCCAACAGTTTGCCCATCCTTGAACATTTCGATGTAATATTCAAGCTTGCCTGCCGGTGGCTGCTGAGGCATGTTTGAGGTCAAAACTGTTTCATCTTTCTTCTTCAGGATTTTTTTCATGAAGGAGGAGTGATATTTAATTTCGGTCATCTTGAATTCAACCTTTGTAAATTCCTCGGCGATGCCCAGCTTCTTATAAAATAAAACTGCATGTATCGTGGAATCCGTTACCGGCAGTTTCACACGCGCATCGCGGGCACCACTCGTACGAACCAACTCACAAGTATAGGTAATGCCAGCAAGGGTCACTTTCTCAGTCCTTGGATAAGTTGGCCCGGTTTTTCTTTGATAATAGGCAGCGAAAAGAGTAATCACAACCGCCAAAATCCATAATAAAGTCTTCTTCATTTTGATGCAATATTAAAGTTGTACCAATACTACTACTTTCTTGTCCCCTCTGATCAATTCAACAGAAACAGTCTGACCAGCCTTCAGCGATTGAAGGCGTGTCATGTAATCATATACACTCGTCACAGGCAACCCGTTTATTGCGACGATCCTGTCGCCTTTGGTAATTCCTGCCAATTGAGCGGGTTTTCCGGGGGTAGCAAACTCCACACGCAACCCATTGTTTTCGGTACCCGAAACATCCGGCATAATACCAAGGGTTACCTTCAGTTTTCTTCGGCCTGTGTCAGAACTCTTCGGACCTGCTTCTTTAAACGTCAATGCCTTTTTTGCGGTACCAACTGATAGAATCATGACCGAAACCTGCTTGCAAATTTCAGACATATTATTGTAATCCAGCTTATCAGGGGTATCGCGTGGAGTATGATAATCAAGATGAGCGCCTGTACTGAAATAAAGGACCGGTACGCCTACCGTATAAAAAGAGGCGTGATCAGATGGTCCAAAGCCTTCCGGAGATTTTGCCCAGGTTAATTTCCCTGGTTTTACCAACCCGAGAATACTATCCATTTCTACAGCCGTACCTGTACCACTGATTGACAGCCGCCTTTCCTCATTTGGTCGGCCCACCATATCCAGATTAAACATTGCTGATATCCGTTTTATCGGTACCGGGCAATTGGCGACAAAATACTTTGATCCTAAAAGCCCCATTTCCTCTCCTGTAAAGGCTACGAAAAGGATTGACCGTTTAAGTTGATCCTTGATCGAAGAGAGGTAACCTGCCATCTCAATGATAGAGGCAACACCAGAGGCATTATCATCAGCACCCGGATGTACCCCAACAGTATCCGGCACCCTTGAGTTACTGCCTATGCCTCCCATACCCAGATGATCAAAGTGGGCACCCACGACGATCCATTGCTGAACAGCGCCGGTATCGCGGGCCTGGATTATTCCGATAACATTTTCGGTTGTGGCCGATTCGGTGATAATATCTGTCTTAATAGAAACCTTGACACCCAGATCCTGAGAAACAGGTTTATGGTCCTGGTTCATCTGGGATTCCAAAGTTTCAACTTTGAAATTTTTTGTGGCAAGAACTTGATTTATAAAAGACCGCTTTGCGCGAATCGCAGGTAATCCGGCTGAACTTTCCTTTACCGTACCGAATTCCAGTTCATCTTTATCGTCATATACCGGTCCGGCCACAAAGATCACTGCAGATACTCCAGCATCTCTGGCATTCAATAGCTTTGAACGTATCGAACCGTAATCAGCAAAAGGATCAGTATTTGAGCCTTTTGCAGGTTCGGGCGCACCAAGCACAATCAACGCGATTTTTCCTTTAACATCCATTCCTTTGTAATCATCCCAGTTAAGTGAATCAGTCTTAATTCTGAACCCATACCCCAGGAAAACCAATGAAGCCTCAGCTTTTCCATTATCACTGATGGAGATTGGCGTGAAATCCTTATCTGCAACTGCGATTTGCCCACCAATCGTGAAAGCATTTGCACTTCCCTTTTTTATTCCCGTGGTCACTTTAAAGGATTGAAAACCATTCTGGCCGGTTTGCTTCAGTCCATATTCTTTAAAGCAATTGGCAATGTAAGTTGCAGCAGCCAAATCACCGGGAGTTCCAGGATATCTGCCAGCAAGCTTTTGTGAAGCAAGGAATTCGACATGCTTTTTAAGCTCACCAGAAGTAATTGAGGAACTGGTTTGTGCGCGGCAACCCGAAATTAAAATAAGACATACTATATTAAATATCAATACCTTAAACAATCTTGTCATGCTATATTTATAAAATGAGTGGGACAAAAATACTATTTTTCAATTCTGAACCATCAAAGGCTGTTGTTGATAAAAAAAACAGGAAGAATGCTGTACAGATATTGCAGGTTTAAAAATCATTCATACATTTGCCATGTGATTTGTATAACAGTGTTATTCACGTAACATTGCTCCATCAGCCGCTATCTGTGGGGACAGTTTAAAATAAAGGCAAAATGGGTATTATGAATCACAGTTCTCAAAGGATCCAATCTGGATCATTTCATAGGTTAGGTTTTAGGTTAGTGAAAATCCGGACTCCCAATCCGGATTTTTCCTATTTTTACCCCTCCTAATTAACTGTTTTATGAAGATATCTTACAACTGGCTGCGTTCCTATATCAACTTTGATATCACCAAAGAAGAAACTGCAGAAATACTGACCGGTATCGGCCTCGAAGTAGAAGGATCTGAACCATTTGAATCGGTTCCTGGCAGTCTGCGAGGACTCGTAGTTGGTCATGTTCTTTCCTGCACTGCTCATCCTCAGGCCGATAAGCTAACTCTTACCCTGGTCGATATCGGTGGACCGACTCCTCTGCACATTGTATGCGGTGCCCCTAATGTTGCTGCCGGACAAAAAGTTATCGTCGCTCCTGTCGGTTGTACCCTTTATGGATTTCCTGAGCCTTTAACCATTCGTAAAGCCAAAATCAGGGGTGAGGAATCTGAAGGAATGATCTGCGCCGAAGATGAAATAGGGATGGGTAAAGACCATTCCGGTATCATGATTCTGGATCCTTCAGTCGAAGTGGGAACTGCAGCTGCCGACCTTTTCGAAGTTGAATCCGATCACATTTTCGAGATCGGACTTACCCCAAACCGCATAGACAGCGCCTCGCATTATGGTGTCGCCCGCGAATTGAAGGCTGTACTCGGATCAGAGAAAAAAGTTACGCTCATAAAGCCAACCGCCGAACTCCCTGAAAAAACAGATTCTCTCGATATTACTGTTGAAATCGCCAATTCCGAAGCATGCATTCGCTATTCCGGAATCTCAATCACCCGGGTAAAAATTGCAGAATCACCGCAATGGCTAAAAAACAGGATCCGAAGTATCGGCATGAATCCTATTAATAACGTTGTGGATATCACCAACTTCGTGCTTCATGAAACCGGTCAGCCGCTGCATGCATTTGATGCCTCATTGATCAGCGGGAATAAAGTGATTGTTAAACCGTTGGCCGAAGGGACCCCATTTATAACATTGGATGAACAGGAACGTAAGCTCAGCTCTGAGGACCTCATGATCTGCAATGATAAGGAAGGAATGTGCATCGCCGGGGTTTTCGGAGGTCTCCATACCGGAGTATCTTATGGTACCACAAGCATCTTCCTCGAATCCGCCTGCTTCAATCCGGTTTGGGTGCGAAAAACCAGTAAGCGGCATATGATCTACACGGATTCATCGTTCAGGTTTGAGCGGGGAACCGATCCCAACGCTACTGTTTATGCCTTGAAAAGGGCTGCCGGTATGATTTGCGAT
>CAINOB010000032.1 GCA_903851365.1 uncultured Bacteroidota bacterium | reverse complement strand
TTGTTGTTGACTGAAATAGGTTGACTTTTTTCAATAACTATTAAACTCTTTTGTTGTTTGTTGACTTTTTTCTTTTTTGCTACTTTTTTCTTTTTTGTCAATAACTTCGATATTTGTTAATACGTCGTTTGACCACTTGAATATCTGTAATTTAGGTCTCTCGTTTTGATTCAACTTTTCAACCATTGTTTCAAATGCCGATGGTGTCATCATTTTTAAACAACTGTGCGGTTTTTCATCGTTATACAAGTTCCTGATTTTGCGGATCTGGTTACCGAGATTTTTCTCTTTTAAATCCGCCTCAAACAGGTATTGATGTTTTATGGTCCCCTGAACTCGTTCAACATAGGCATTTTCCTGAGGCAATTTACACATGCTGATTTGCATATGGGAGTCTAATAATAATCGGGTAACCTGGTCGCTGATATATTGGCTGCCACGATCAGAATGAAAGATGCATCCCGATAAATCCATGCCTTTTCTGGCTATCAATGCTTTCTTTAGCGCTAACTCCACCTGTAATGCTCTTAAATCCTGAGACAAGTGCAATGCAAGCAATTTTCTTGAATAAACATCTTCGATACTCACACCGTAATAGTCGACATTTTCTATCTTGACATAAAAAATGTCTGATTGCCAAACCTGGTTGATTCCAGTAATCTCCCTTCCCTCTATCAGGTTCGGATATACTGTTACACGCTGAGACCAGGTGGTCTTTTGCCTATTGGGTTTTCTTTTGAGTTTAAAACCGTTTGCAAACCCAATCTTTTCAAAAATATCCCGTCCAACCAATACCGGTTCCTTCGTGGTATAATACATACTGCGGCATCCCATGCGTTTGTGACGACTTCGGATATCGCTCATAATGTTCAACACTTGATCCGATATCTCTCCCATCTGTTCCTGTCGCTCTTTATACTTCCACATGGCCTGCTTAGTTATTCCCGCAATTGAATGGAGTTCTTTCATCTTATAAAAGTGCGTCATTCTTTTGTGAACTCTATACCATTCGAGAGCTGGCTTAAGAAATTTTTTTTTAAATCAACATGCTGCTCCCTGCCTGCCAACTCTAACACCTTGTTCAGCAAATCTATTTCCATTTGCTTTCGGCCAAGTGCTGCCTCCAACTCTGTAATGCGCTTCTGTAGTTCATTACTACGATATGCCTCACTCTTGTTTTCCACCACAAGTACACGATCTTTATGCAAAGATACGCTATACTTGTACATCCAGTTATAGATCGAAGTATAGCTAACCGAAAGTTCCCTTGTAGCTTGGGTAACTGTACATTTACCCTTCTCAATATCCCTAACTACCTGTTTTTTAACATCTTCACTGAATATTCGATTCTGTCGCTTTATCTTTTTCGCTGTTTTCATAGGTTGACTTTTTAACCAAATTTTGGTCAACCTATTTCAGTCATTGACATATTTACGAAGTACGAATTACGATTTACGATTGATTCATTTATTCCTTAGATAGATCTGGATTTCGTCGATCTTTTTGAGGATTTCGCGGGTGTCGGATTTGATATCGGTACGGAGGTTTTCGAGATCCCGGCTATTGTCGGCCTTGTGGAAGATGAGATCCTGTTTGAAGTTGGTGAGTTCGACATTTATTTCAGCCAGACGGATTTCCATATGAACCCAGACGGAAATAATGGCCACAAGAAAGGTTAGCAGACTGATGGCCTGGGGAAGTGGGAGACCGAATATTTTCCATTCTTTCATCATACGAACCGTTATGCGCCATAAAAGGCGACTTCGACCATTTCAACATAAGCTACCCAGCGAATCATGGTTTCGGCTGCACCGGTGACTGTGATTTTAAGAGCGCCATTGGAGGTGTCGGCTGAAACATTGGCATCCCAGGCTGAAACGCTTTCGGCAATCACGGTTTTTGTTACTGAACCGATGAGAGCAGTGGAGGCTGAGGTAGCATCCTTTTTGATGAGGCCTTTGAATTCATAGGCAGCTCCTTCTGTATTATCGTCTGAAGCTGCTACAACCATGATGCGGAAGGCATTCATCTTGTTATTCATCAGGATGATGTTATCTTCTTCGCCAACCACAAGCTCCAAAGGCCCATCATCTTCGGTAGCAGCCCGGGCAATGATATTTGTATACTGGGCTTCGCCAATTTCGCCAGGATTGCTGAATCCGCAGGAAGCCTTGGCATGCTGATAGATGTTATAGGTTTTCGCATTGCAGCCTTCGGCATGGGAATAATCGGCGGCACATTCGTTTAAGGTGCCTTCGGCATGACCACCGACACCAGAAACAATATTTCCATCTCCTTCGGCAAAGGCCATTTCGGCGGAAATCACATGGCTGGAACCATAGGCCGTGGACTTATTGCCACTTACCTCATGCTGATCACCAAAGGCCGAGCTGTGATCACCGGTGATTTCATTATGCTCGCCTGAGACCAGGCAGAACTGTCCGCTGACTTCATTGTGAGAACCTGCCGCAGCCATAGAATTTGCACCGGACACCTGGTTATGCTGTCCGCCGGCAATGAATGAACCGGCCCCACTTGCTACACGGGCAACGGATTCCCTGACAAACTGGAAATCGGTCGCATTGGCACCGCGCGCATTCCCTGCAAGGGCCCCGGCTGATAAGGTTCCCTGAACTGCTTTAGAACATGTGGAAAGATCCTGATCACCGGTATTGTTCCCGGAAACCGCCGCTAAGGCTGTTGCATTGGCGTGGGTATGATCACTGGCATTGGAATGCTTCTTTGTGACGGCATCATCATAATCGGCCTGGAGGCCCAGGATGGCCTTAACGGCCGGACCGGTACTTGCCAGGAAATTGAGGATACCGAGGCTGTCGAGCCAGGCCCGGATTATCCCGGAACGCGGACGGGCCGGGGCTGAAAGTTGCTGAGAAAAGTCCCGGTAGTTGGTGGTTCCGCGGTTTTGCTGACCCATGAGGAAGTATTTTGAAAGGCCCATGATTGAATGATTTAGGATTGATTTAAGATGCGGGATTTGGGATACGGGATGCAGGATGTTTGATTGATCATTGATAATGGATTATTAAGTCATCATGACGTAGAGTTTATCGAGAGAACCGGTTTTGGCTTCGCCTACCTCCATGGAAAAATGGACCCAGGTTGTGAGGAGGTCGGCGACGTTGAGGGTCATTGAGGCGAAATCCTTGTCGAGGGTGATGGTGATTGGTGCGTCATCCTCGTTTACACAGGTATCGAAATTGGATCCATCGAGACTCTGGAGCATGGTGAGGAGGATATCAGCATCCAGTCCGGAGTAAATAAACTGAATGGTGAGTTTGGTTGCTCCGTTAGGAATCTGAATGTATGGGGTTAATGCATTTCCACCTGAGACAGGCAAGGAGCATTGAATCATTCTGCGGGCGATTGACATAGGGAAGATGTTTATGATTTAGGATACATGATTTGATGCAGGATGCAGGATACAAGATCTAGGATTTGAGTTTTCATTTATGATGTGATTCGGAAGCCGGAGACTCTTTTGGAAGCGGGGGCTATGTACAATGGATAATTCTGGGAGATTACATATTCCTGCAGGAGGGTTTGTTTGGAACGGGCAATGGAAAGAACTTCCTGCATGGTGTCGCGGCGGTGATCCCTTGGGAGCAATACTGCGGTGGAGATTTCAACCAGGGCCGGTGATAATGACGGGTCGGCGCCGGGGGTGTACTGGGCTGTTTCGAGGAGCTGCTGGTTGAGCATGGCATACTTGACGAAGAATGCGAGGCAGGGCTTTATATACGATGTAATCAGGTTTGAGTAATCGCCGGGGTTTGTAACGACATCGTTGTACAAAGCAGAGGTCAATACAGGCTTTACATATTTAAGCTCGGCGGTTTGGATGACCTCGGATTTGATCATCGTGGGGTCGAGCTCGGTTACATAGGCGAGGGCGATTACTTCGGTGGAGGAGATCAATGACATAAGTTCGTGAGGAATTACGTGAGGAAAACCGTGAAGAAGGACGCAAGGAAGGTCGCGATAATCATTTGATTCAGATGTTTAGGGTATCGGAAGATGGGTAGATGTTTTTCAATTGAAGGACCAGGAGTTTTTGGACGGGGTCGGTTTTGTCGTAGTCGAGGCCGGTGTCGCGGCGGATTTCCCAGACGTATTTCATGGGGTTGATTCGGGAGATGGGGGGAGTGTTGATGAATTCGAAGTCTTTGAACTCCAGGTTACATTCAGAGAGTGAGGTTTCGAGGGATTGGATGAAGACTTCCTGGATAGGGTGGATGACGGTGGAAATGGCGATATCGTACTCATTGAGAATGCGGCCGGAGTCGAAGCCGGCTTTTTCGTCGGAGTAGGGAGTAAGGGTACGGAACCAGTTGTGAATGGTGATGAGGGAGATTTCGGACTGCTTGTGAAGACTTGTCCAGTTGTCCTCCTTGTCACGGTTGAAGGAGATGAACTTGGCTTCCTGGGAACTGATGCCGGGCCCAAGATCGGAAAGGTACTGAATGATGATTTCGTTGGCCTTGGAACTGAGAGCGCCTTTGTATTGCTGAAACATAGCATCCAGTTCGTCGGCCGCTTCATCGGAGTTGACTCCCGGGATCACCAGAAGGCCAGGAGTGGCGAAGGAAGATTCCAAACGGGTCTGATTCCAGATATTGGTGAGGCCCGAGATGATGACATTGCGGATCCCGGCGAAATAGGACGGAATACCATAGTAAAAGAATTCAGGTTCGTAATCTTTGATCTGTACGATGGAATGTAACAATCCGTCGGGACCCTTTGAAAATTCAGGGAAGAGCGCCAGGGTTTGCAGATCCTTGTCATCCTTGCTCTTGAACAAATCCCAGCAGGGATGGATAAGGACCTGCTTGCCATCGACATGCAAGCGGACCCGGGAAGCATCCTGATGGTAGACAAAGACAAAAGACCTTTTGGAATTAGAAACCAGCTCATAATAACAGTTTCCGAAAGTAAGGTAATCGAAACAGAGCTTCTTTAAGGTATACAAAAAAGGTTCCCGGATATTATTGGAAAGGTTGATAAACCGTGAAGTTGCAGGATCGGAAGACTGTATGCCCTGGCCAATGATGTAATTGGTTTTCGAATTCAGGATGGCCCGGTGAACAGGAACCTCCCGGGCCAGCTTGATTAACTGGCGAGGGAGGGCATTGTCATCCCCAAATGGAATGTAATCCTGATAATTGGTCCGCGAAGCGATATAATCCGTATCAAACAAATCAAGGACAGGAGCATAGGAGAACTCGTAGAGACGGGGGGAAGGTGACATTGGAATTACGATTTACGTTCGGCGCAGCCGTAATGAGCACTATTAAAAATTAACAATATTGCGAATAACCCCGATTTACGATTTCATTTACGATGTACGATTTATGATTTAGTCGCCGAAGCCGGCCAGCATCAGCAATTCGGAATGGAGATATGCAGTCTGGGCTTTGTACTGGACCCGGTAACGGCGCATCTGCAGATCGGGATTATACCAGGATTCGATATCCTGAGGATCCATCAGTCCGTCGGTGGCAAAGATGAGGTTCTGCTGGGTAGTAAATAAAGCACGATGAGGCTGAATCCCATTCTGGTATGTTGCAATCCAGGTATCCCAGTCTGGACGGATGAGAACCGGATAGCCTTCATACGAAGGAACATTCACCCCATTCAGCATCATGGTGAGCGGAAGATCACCGGTCTTGTTTTTGATCGTATGAACCAGGTTCCTCCACATGGAACGAGTGACCATGAACACCAGAGGGAATTCAAACATTTCGGGACGGGCCGTATCGATCATTTCTTCTAGGGTTGCATCGGCCTCGCCTGAAGCCAGAGCGCCTGCCTTAACTGCAGCAACAGTTCCGGAAGCTGCAAAAGAACCCCCGCTGTTTGCCACAGCAGTAAATGTGAAAGACTGGCCTTTGTAACGGCTGACCACCTTGATTTGGGCGCCGGAAGGATTGGTCACAATGACGCCGTTGATCCCGGCACGAGCTTCAATAGTGGCTTTGTGAGTGGTAAGCCAGGCAGCCACAGTAGCCGAAGCGCTGGAAGCATAAGCCTGGGTATATTCCACTCCATTGATCGTAACGGTAATCAGGGTATCCGTTGCACCATAGGTATAGGTGAGGATTTTCTCAGCTTTCACCGCAGAGGTCGCCGAATCAACGACCACATGCTGGGCAGAAGGAATGGTACCGGCATAGAGATTGACCAGAAAATGCGAAAGGAAACCGGTATAGCCCGAGAAATTGGTATCGACCGTACCGGTGGGGATTCCAGAAGACAAGGTTTCCTGGACCGGATTGCCGAAAAACATCTGGCGGATCAGGTCCTGCTGACCGGCCTGGGCAATGATCGGCAACATGATCTTGTTCCAGATATCGGGCTCCTTCATCCGCTCGATATCGTCCTCCTTATAGCCGGTGGCCAGCAACTGTTCCACGATGGATCCCCAGAAAGCCCGGGCATTCTGCTCGAACTCCATGGCCATGGGAGCCACGGTGATGGACTGGGTAGAGAGAGCAAAGGTGCCGGTAGGAGTGAAACCAGGAGCAGCTTTGGGTTTAGTAATAAACGAAGGACGGGAGATCTTGTTCAGAAGCTCGGTACCCTTGACGTCGGTGCGGACCGTGATGGCGCCCCGGATATCTTCGCCCATGAAGAAGGGGCTGACGAAAAACTCACGGATGGATTGCTTGGTGAAAGCGGGGCTGATGGCGTGGGAGAAGATGTTTGACATGGCGGATGAGGATTGAAGAAATGAATATCGAATATTGAATAACGAATGTTGAATGTCGAATGAAAGATGAGGCAGGATGCGGGATGCATGATGGGGTGTTACTTTTTGAGTTTGTCTTTGAGGTGGATGGGCATTTCCTTGAGGAGCTGCTTGCCGAAGGTTTCTTCGGTGGGGCCGACTTTGAGCTGGGGATCGGCGCCTTCGACGGTGGTGGGCCGGGCTTTGAGCTGGTCCTGAAGGGTGGTGATCTGATCCTGGAGAGCGGAAAGCTGTTTCTGGTGATCGGCTTCCAGGGTTGAAATTTGTTTCTGATAGTCTGCTTCGAGTTGTTCGACGGTCTGGTTATAGTCCTTCAGAGCATCGGCATTGGCTCCATCAGGAGCTGGGTTCAGGAGGTTTTTAAGCCTTTGGAAAAGTTCCTTTTTCATGGTGTTGTTGTTTGAAAAGTATTTAAGCATGAATTCAATGATGGTGTCGGGTTTTTTGGCAATGAGCCAGGCAATGGCCGGGTTATCATCGAGGAAGCGGGTGGCCTGATAAGAGAAGGAATCCACTGCAAAGAGAGAATTCGTGGCTGCAGGATCATCCACCAAATCGGTGGCCAGAAGATCCTCGATGCGAGTGGCAGGGTATTCCTCATCGATGATCACCGATTCGCCCGGTATAAAGGCAATCGAAGCCCCGAACATATCCGGGTTGTTTTTGGCCATCTTCAGGATATACGCATGGAGGTTCCCGGAAGGAGATTCCTTACAGACCTCATCGAGATGCAGATCACCATACACTTTATCCCCCTCGATCTTAAAATTCTTAAAGCGGCCGATGTAAGTGCCAAACGAAGAGTTGCACATATTGGGGTGACCAAAGCGGGCCTTGATCCCATTCTCCTTTTCGTTACCGAGTTTTTCAATCTGGGCCAGGGTAATGGCGTCGATCTGCTCGAAGTAGGATTTGACCTTACCCACCTGGGCGACAATGACCTTGTTGAGAGTGCCTGTAGCTTCGTCGACACTGGAAACAGAAAAGGCGATGGGAGGAGTGGAAAAGGACTTCATACCGTCGATAAAAATTGATAGCCACAAACATACAAATGACTTAAAGTAATTGTTTAGTACATGTTGGCAAAAAGTTGCATGATAGCTTGTTATAATACAGATTCATTCATATTTTTGTAAAAAATGGCTATATGAATCCGGAAACCGAAAAGGTGATCGTTGACCTGAGAGAACGTTGCGGAATCGAAGTGGAACAACTCGTGGTAAAAGGATTACTCCCTGTAAGCCAGGCTAAAAAATGGCTGGTGAAGGAACTCTATTTTACCTATGCCCGCGAGGGAAAAACC
The DNA here is from genome assembly GCA_903851365.1 of uncultured Bacteroidota bacterium. Taxonomy (GTDB): domain Bacteria; phylum Bacteroidota; class Bacteroidia; order Bacteroidales; family UBA12481; genus UBA12481. The sequence goes on along the minus strand of CAINOB010000032.1, from coordinate 4,865 downwards.
CTGGAAAAAGGAGGAATGACTTATACACAAATCAAGAATGAGCTGAGCGATTGTTACGGAGTCTCGGTAAGCACGATTGAGAAACTGGTTTACAGGAAATCATGAGCTTTCGACAAATAGCGAAAATTGCATATAATATTCTGAAATATATAGAAATACGACAGCATGGAATCGAAAACAAACACCCGGCATAAATTCAAGCCCGGTGAAGGGGGAAGACCCAAGGGATCACCTAATAAAATCACCTCAGAACAAAAAGAGCGCATAGAATGGGTCCTTGAATTGCTGGATGAGACCCTTGAAGACAGCATCAGGAAGCTGAAACCGAAAGACCAGGTTGATCTGTGGATGAATCTGCAGGAATATATCCGCCCGAAGCTCCAGCGGATGAACGTTGACCTGGGACCGGCTCAGGATAAACTCACCAAGATCACCTTTGAAGTAATCCAGAGCAGCATGCTTGCCGACGGAACAGTTAAATCCTTACCCCTTGGAAAAGACCATCAAGGTATCGACCGTATTCAGGAAAAACTATGAAGCCGGGACCAAGATCGTCGTGAACCAGGGCGGAAGCCGGTCGGGAAAGACCTTTTCGATCCTGCAGCTGCTCATCCTGGTGAAGGCCTTTGAAGGAACCGACATGGTATTTTCGATCGTGCGCCGGAGCATGCCGGCCCTGAAAGCATCAGCCATGCGGGACTTCTTCGAGATCCTCAGGATGGCCGATTTGTATGATGAACGAAGCCACAACAAAACTGAGAACACCTACCAGCTGAACGGAAACCTGTTCGAGTTCATGAGCCTGGATCAGCCCCAGAAGAAACGAGGCGCCAAACGAGCCTACCTGTTCATCAACGAAGCCAATGAACTGAGCCTGGAAGATTGGGTCCAGCTTTCACTTCGTACCGAGAAGCAAATCTTCCTTGACTTCAACCCCTCCATGGACGAACACTGGATCTATGACATCGTCATCCCCCGGAAAGACTGTACCTTCATCCATTCAACCTACCTGGACAATATCCAGTTTTTACCTCCGGAACAGGTGAAGGAAATCGAGAACCTGAAACAAGTTGATGAAAATTACTGGAGGATCTATGGCCTAGGCGAGATCGGCCAGATCACCGGCCTGATCTTCACTAATTGGAGGACCATTGATGCCTGGCCTGAATCCTGCAAATGGATCAGCTACGGGATGGATTTTGGATTCTCCAATGATCCGACTACCCTGATCAAGGTGGGATTAAGCGCAGGCGAGCTCTATATTGATGAGCTGATTTACTCCCGGGGCCTTACCAATACGGACATCTGCAAATGGATGAACCAGCTCGGCATCACCAAGGCCGATGAGATCATTGCCGATAACCAGCCCAAGTGCATTTACGAGATCCGACAGGAAGGATTTAACATCAAACCGACGTTCAAAGGTCCGGATTCGATCCTGGCAGGGATTGACATCCTGAAACGTTATCCCATGCGGATCACCAAACGATCGGTCAACCTAATCAGGGAGCTCAAAAACTACAAATGGAAGGAAGATGCCTCCGGAAAACCCCTGAATGTTCCGGTGGACCGGTTCAACCATGCCATAGATGGAATCAGGTACGCCTGCATGGGGAGATTGTTTATGGGGAACCGGCTGATCAAGACGTCAAGGCACCTGAGGTGATCCGTGATCCGGAAATCGGAATCAGGATTTAAACAGGATTTTCATCAGGTTAGAATAGAATACATCATTAAATCAAAATCGTAGGCAACAATCAGCGGAGAAATTTTTCGCTTGCAAGGCTGCTGGTCATTTTTTTACCATTAAAAGAATCAATGCTTCAAAAAAATGACAGCACCCAACGGGCACCGGCCTTGCGAGTAGAAAAATTTTGAAGGTAGATTTGACGGAGATTATGATTTAATTCCCTTGGGGGTTGCGCACCCGCCACGTTATGAAGCCCGAGGGACGAGGGCGAATAAGGTGGCAAGGGTGGTTGGCTAAACTTCAATTGTAGCAAGTCCAGGTTGCGTTTTTTCAACGCTGCCTGGCAGTGGACTTGGCTGGCGTACCTGCTCAATCGAAGCTGATGAGGCGATGCATTCACCGATGCTGGCAAACGGCAAAGGGATAGGCAAATAACGCTTTAAAGTACCGATTATGGAGGGTGAGCGGAAGGCACGAAGCTCTTGCATTCGACGTCAGGAGAGTGCAGGGCGAGTGCCGATAGCGAAGGCCCGGAATAATTCGGTAGCTTTAATGGGTTATGATCAAGGTGAGAATGCGTTGCCGGTACTCGTGGTACTGATGACCGGGCATTTCGGATGATGCTGGGCCAGGATTCCGGGCCATGGTGGGCCAATGGGAGGCGCACTAATGGCATTGCGAAGGATGAGCATATGCCAAGGGTGCGCAGGTAAATTTGCGAACTGAGAAAAGTAAACAAACCAACCGGCGTTGTTTTCAACGCGTGTTGGTGCGGGAGTTGGATGGGATTCCTGCCGGAAATACGGAGGATGATTGCTACGAAGGGCTCTCGTCCGGCCCGTCGAAGCTGGAGGCAGGGCATTTGCCGGTTTTTATATCCGGGGGGATGTTAAATTTGGTGCGTTAAGCAATACCGTTAATTACCGAATAATGAAGCAGGGACTGAGATGGTTGCACGGCAGCCTTTTCTTGCTGCGGTGCAAGCTCGAAAGGCCCTGCGATGAGGGAGTGGAGGGCTTTCATGGGAGCGGAGTGGAGCGTCCGGCGCGAAGCGTCGGGTGTGAAACGGAGCGGACATTGAAGCCCGGAAACGACCGGCTGGTGTTGGCAGGTATTGCTTAATGCACCTTTATCGAGGCAAAAATGCGCTGCCGATATTCTTGTGCTTCGAACTCAATTTTACTCGTATTGCCTGCCGGATAAGCACCCTCTCAATCTTCTCGTTAAGCTAACGTTTTATTTAACATAATGTGATTATATGTAAAAGGGGATCAGACCTGGAGAGAATTTGCCGCCGGGATTATGATGTTTACCTGAACAATGGATTTTATCAGGAGCAACGCCCCTTTTCGCATATAATATCATGTTATGTTAAGTAAAAACGGACTCGTGGTACTGAGGGAAGGGAAATGCTTGTTACTTGGGCGGGCTGGGCAACTGGACGCGTTGGATTTAACCGTTTAACTTGCGAGAAGTGCTTCATTGACATCTTTGCCGGAACAGATCTTGCAAATAGACGATTTATACACCGGGTGCGAGGAACGAAGCACCGGGTGTATACCTAATTGAAGGAACCGGAGCAACGGCTAAGCCTGAACGAATGAGCGGTGAAGCCGTGAGGAGCTTGCGACGAAACGGAGCGGAACCGCCGAATGAGTGAATGGATTAGCGGTTGCGGAGGGAGGTTGTTGATTATACTTTGAAGTACTTTTGTATTAACGCCTTTAATTTCTCCTTATCAATGGGTTTTGAAATATAATCATTACATCCTGCCGAAATTGCCTTTTCCCTGTCATCTGTAAGTGCATCGGCTGTTTGGGCAATAATGATGACATTCATATTAAATTGACGTATTCGACGTGTAGTTTCTAATCCACTCATGTCAGCCATCCTGATATCCATCAGAACCAGATCCAGGTTGGGATGATTACGGCAAACCTCAATAGTTTCATTTCCTGTTGTTGCATGTAAAAGTTTATGGCTATTCTTGTTGAGTATGCTAGTGATGAGGAAATCTGATGTCTCATCGTCTTCGGCAATAAGTATTTTCAGGTTTTTAATTTGACCTGATTCCTCTTCTATCGGATGAATATTCTGATTATTGTTTTCAACTTGTTTTTCAGTGATGTATGGGATGGTAAAATAAAATTCTGAACCTTGGCCCTCTTCACTTTCAACCCATATTTTTCCGCCCAGCATTTCCACAAAGGCTTTCGAAATTGATAATCCCAAACCTGTGCCTTCATTCGTTTTGGAACTTATCTTACCTCCTTGCCTGAACCGCTCAAAAATGATATCCTTATTAGCCTCGCTAATGCCAATTCCGGTATCTTTCACATAAAATTCAAGGAACACATCTCTTTTTATATATCCAAACTCTATAGAGCCTGAATTAGTAAATTTAATGGCATTGTTAACGAGATTAGTGAGAATGGCATATAATTTTTCGTTATCTGTTTTGATTATGGATTGTGCAGATGGCAATGGGCTTTTACAGGAAAAATGAATCCCTTTCTGGTTTGTCTGGTGTTTGAAGAAATTATAAGTGTCCTGGATTTTCTCATTGACATTCACCTCTGACAGTGAATTTTCCATTTGTCCGGCTTCTATTTTAGATATATCAACGATATCATTGATGATACTCAGCAAACGGTTGCCACTTCTCTGAATGACACTGATATACTTTTTTTGCTCCTCATCCGATAATTTTGGTTCTTTAAGCAATTCAGCAAATCCAAGAACGCCGTTCATGGGTGTCCTTATTTCATGGCTCATATTGGCAAGGAAGGCCGATTTGAGACGGTCGCTTTCTTCAGCGTGTTCTTTGGCAATGATTAACTCATCTTCAGCTAACTTTCTCTTTGTGATGTCGATAAAGGCTTCGAGCATTGCTTTTTGTCCGTGAAAAATTATTCCGGTGTGGTATATCTCGAAGGTTTTCCCATCCAACACGCCATTGGTTTCATTTGTTTTGGTTTCGCCAACATTTATTCCGGAATGCAGCGGGCAGTCGGAACACTGTTTTTTATCATCACGGTACAAATCCCAGCATTTCTTACCCAGTGAATCATCCCCAAAATGCTGTTTAATTTTTTCACTCAAATAAAGAATATTCCCAAATTCATCAACGATATCCATTCCAAATGGAATGGTTTGCAATAGTGATTGGTTGAAT
>CAINOB010000031.1 GCA_903851365.1 uncultured Bacteroidota bacterium | reverse complement strand
TACTCGAAATTATAAATCCATTCAACTTTAATGGTTTTAAAAAAGCTCTCCGCTACCGCATTATCCCAACAATTTCCTTTTCTGCTCATACTTCTTTCGATCAACACGTTATTTTTCAGAATGTTAGTAAATGCTTCACAAGCATACTGAACTCCACGATCGGAATGAAAAATAAGCTTTTGGGTTATCGGCCGGTTCCTGACTGCCATCCGCCATGCCGGAATAATGGTTTCTCCGGCGGTAAGACCGTGACTCATAGACCAACCAATGACTTTACGATCGAATAAATCAATCACCACGGTCAAATAAAGCCAGCCGGATTTTGTGCGGACATAGGTGATGTCAGATACCCAGTACTGGCATTTCCGGGTGGCGGTAAAATTGCGGTTTAGGAGATTAGGAGCTACCGGATAGTTATGACGTGAATCAGTTGTAGCAACGAATTTGCGGGGCTTCCTGGCCCTTATGCCGGCAGCTCTCATGATTCGTGCTACCCGTTGCTGCGAGACCTTTTTACCGCCTGCCAGAAGCTCCTGCGCAACTCTTGGGCTTCCATAGGCTTTCCGGCTGACTTCGTAAATGCTTTTGATCCAAATCAGCAATTCTTCATTCTCTTGCCAACGCTTGGATGGCCCACTTTTTAACCAGGCATAATAGCCGCTTTTGCTGATCATAAATACCCGACACATCTTCTCAATGGTAAATTTCATACAGTGGTCACTTATGAATTGGTGGATTTGCCATCGCTCCTGGAGAAGATGCTTATTGCCTTTTTTAATATATCCCGTTCCATCTTGGCATCTCTCAACTCTCTCTCAAGGCGGGCAATTTCGCGCTCCTGATCCGTCATAACCGGCTTTCCGTGACCAGGGAAGCTGTTTTTATCGTACCGCTTCAACTCCCGACGCCACCTGTATATCATCTGCGGGCGGATACCTAACTCTTCTGCAATCTCAGTGGCGCTGCCTCTTGCATAAGAAAGCTCAACTGCTTTTTGCTTAAATTCTTTGTCGTACTTTTTTCTTTCGTCGCTCATCATGGTAAGTTACTCCTTTTTGTAACCTAACCCACCGTCCAGCTTACTGTAGTAATTTCACAACATCATTGCACGGAATTATGAACAGCTATTCCATATTCTGTAATAGTCGTTAAGTAAGAAATCTTGATATGTTAAAAAAGTATACTTAAAACTAGGATATTAATCTATTAAGTCTGGGGTGGGTGTATTAACCACGTTATTTAGCTTAGAGAAATCAGGGTAGGTTATGCACAAAAAAGCCACATTGCTCGATACCAGTTTCTGCCTTCGGTTCCTGGATGAAGGGAGTCCCCTATTTAAAAATGTTGGTTCCTATTATCACTACTTCTTGGAATAAGAAAAACCAAAATAATTTTCACTGTGTCAATTCCATTGTTTTGTGATGTAGGCGAGTTCGGCGAAGTGCCGAAGTTCAACTTTCAGATTGTTACTTTAACTCTATACTCAAGCGTACTGTGAGGAAGCTGTCGAGTTTTATCTTTCATCCTATATCGAATGCTTGAAAATATTCAACCTTCTGAAAGAACTAGACCAGCCAAAATTTCAGTTTATTGACTTGAATGTGCCATGCAACCAGGCATTCGGTTTTCTTGATCTTCCAGTCTGAGGTTGGGCATCCGAAATAAGTCCATTCGCTATTTTTAACATCCCATTGTTCTTATGGCCTCGACACGGTCACCGTACATGGTATAAGCCTATAGCATACCACCAGTAGCTTTTCTCTTGTCCTTTTTCGTGTTTTCATCATGGGTTACATTCGCGCTTCGTGCGAATTTCGACACGATTTAACATTTAGCCTAATGGATCAACAGCACATCGATGAAATTAACGCCTGGCTTAATTCCGACCGGGAATACCAAACCGGAGTCAAGCTATTTGACCAGCACTCCAAAAACAAAACACTCAAAAACCTTTTCCCACGCAAGGAAATCAGGTACGCCGGGAAGCTTGCCTACGAATTGGGAAAGATTGCCGGCATAGTTCCAACTGTCGATAAAGCCGGGGACCACGAGCTGAAGCCATCCGCATTAAAACCGGAAACTACAATTCGAGATGATTACGAACCTTTGATTGCCGATGATCCGGACCAGCCACCGATCATTCGCCGGATCATCGCAGAATTTAGTGCACTCTATAAAAACCGGTCAACCGCCCATAACTCATTGAAAGGAATCCCACCAGATAACCGCGCGGAGAATGTTTCCATGCGCCAGGTAATCGTTGAGAAAATGGCTGGCTATTCTTCCCGGATGGAAGAATTGTACACTGCCCATCAGGACTGGTTAAACAAAAATATCCTACCCGATGAATTGGTCATATATCCACCCAAAGTACTAAAAGCACCAAAGGCCGGGATCCTGCCACTAGAGGAACTCTCCAGGCAACGCCTGAACCTGCAGAAATCCTTAAGCCGTGACAATAACCTGTTACATTTCGGTACTCCAACCAAGCAGCCCATGGTAAGCGAAATGCGGCCCGGGCCAAAACGCAATGAACTCTTGAAAAGGATCAAGGAGAAAAAAGTCGAGATCGAGAACCTAACAACCAAAATCAATGGTCTTAATCAGAGCCTCGGAACTCCGGCCGGTAGTATCGAGGAGTAAAGCCGATCAGGATGCGATGATTCCTGCAGCATTGATGGAGATACCGGCAGACACGAATCCAGACCTGGTAGAATTCGTGCCGGGAGTGCTGACAAAATCAATTGGCATGCTCATTCCAGGAAGACAGAAGCATTATTATTCGGATGGCAATTTCAACCTGATACGATTGATCTTTCATATCTTGAAGCAAACCGGACCCGCCCACGTGTTCATGACTACCTATTCCATCTCGCAGCAATCACTCGAAAAAGTCCAGAGTGCCATTAATAAAGGTGAAATGCTGTCCATCCGGTTCCTCATTGATAACCGGGTGAAAGTCATGAGCCCCATTCCTTTTCAAATGCTTCGTCAGAGCTTTGTCTACCGCTGTGTTTCCCTCCATGCCAAAGTGGCCCTGATCGAAAACGACGAGTGGAAAATCTCTATTGTGACCTCGCAAAACGCTACCGACAATCCGAAGCTCGAGCGGGGAGTCATATTCACCGATGACCAGATTTTCAACTTCGATAAAACCCACCTGGAGAATGTTTTTAACCGAGGAACAGACTAAGGAAATTGAATCGATGGCTGAACTCTTTTTCAGCCTGGACCAGATCGCTGCCAACGCCGAAATTGATCCGGAGGATTTTCGTGATGAAGTGCAATCCAAAACCGGTCCGGCCTATGTCGCCTATATTACCGGATGGCTAAAGGGTGAAATACCTCTTCGCAAATCCATTGCCGAGGCAGCTGCCAATGGATCAAACCCTGCCCAGCAGATGATGATCACCATGATTCAAAACGCAGAAATTGACCGCCAATGAGTAATTCTGCCCTCGCCCTGGAGAACCAATCCTGGGAATTGGTTAAAACCGCGATCATCGATCCTGAAAATTCCATGCTGACTGAGGAGCAAACAGCACTTCTTTGCCGGGTAACCTCGCTGGCCCGGGTAGTGGATCGGCACCCGCTTGGGAAAGCGGCCCTGGCAATTCACCGTTCAAAATATCCTGAAATATCCCGGAGGACTGCCTGCCGCGATCTTCAGATGGCTATGGAACTGAATGTCACCTACGTTACTTTCAATTATGAATTCTGGCACAACTGGGTTATCAATACGCTGGTGGAACAAATTGAAGCAGCAAAGTCCCGTGGTGATTTGAAGGCATGGGCAGCCGGTGCCGGCAACCTTATTAAAGCCATCGGTGAAAAGGTCGTCGAAGAAAAGGATCCTCGCCTGGTCGAGAAACATACCTTCCTGATTCAGATCAATCACCATGGCAGTGTTCGGAATCTCGATACACGTGCAATTAATGAAATGGACCCAAAGGAACTGAAGTCAATCAGTGATGCGATCTATACTGAAATTACCGAAGAGGATGCTGAGGAAATGTTTAAGACTTGATCATGGAGCCGCTAACCCTTAATAATCCGCAGTATTCCAGCATCGTTTTGAACCCGAAATCTAAGTGTGATATCTGGAGCCGGGCAACCGGTAAATCCTTTCTTGTCGGCTGGGATATCAATAACGTAAACCGGTGGATGCCCCGGGCCCTAACATCAGTGACCGGCCAGACTTACGGCCAGCTGCTTACCCGAACACTGCCATCTACCTTCAAATTCTTGGAAACGATGGGCTACACCAAGGATAAAAACTATGTAGTAGGCCGCAGGCCACCGGCAACATTCCTGTCGCCCTACGAGAAGATCATGAAATTCGATAACGTGATTTCATTTGCCAATGGTAATGCCATATTGATGTTATCGCAAGATCGAATCGGATCAGCCCGTGGAGCAAACGTGGATTATGAAATACTGGATGAAGCCCTCACGATTGATAAGGAACGCTATGATCAGGAGACAAGCCCCACGAACCGCGGAAACGAGGATATCTGGGGTCCAAACTCTAAGAACCATGTTCCGTTCCATCACGGATATCATTACGTTTCTTCCATGCCATACAGCCAAACTCAGAAGTGGCTCTTAAACTTTGCGGATTATTATGCTGAGGAAGCCGGACTTCAAATATTCGTGATCTGGAACCGGATCGTGAAACTTCAAATGGAACTGATACCGGCGTATTATGCCCGGGATGCAAAACTGTATACCCAGATCTATAACGAAACCATCCGGCTCCGCTCTCAAATCCTGCCGTTCGTCAGCAAAACCGGTACCCTATTTACCCTGGCGAACGCATTCGATAACATCGACAACATCGGAATATCCTATATCATCAGGGAATACGAGAAACAAAACCTGTTGACCTTCATGATCGAGATCATGAACATATTCCTGGATACGGTAGAAGATTGCTATTATCACATCAATGAATCCAAACACGTATATTTCAATGCCACCAATGATGGATTCATTCGTGACCTGGCCGAAAACACGAACTGGGATTTTTCCCGGTTAGAGGTTGAGGACTCCCGTTTTGATAAAGATTGTAATCCAAACATCCCATTGGAAATTACCCCGGATTGGGGTAGTTCCATTTCGCTTTTTACAGTCGGGCAGGAGGGTGGGGTGGATTTTGTAAAAAACGAGCCAGGACTCGTTGACAACTTTATCAATGAGTTTTTCGTGAAACCCGATGATCCGGGTGGCGTGATGATTAACAGCCTGGTGGATTCATTCACCACTTACTACAAACCTCACCTCGAGAAAACGATCCTTTATTACCGCGACCGCTACGGGGATTCAAAAAACCCGAACGTCAACAAATCGGCCAGTTATAATGACCAGGCAATTGCCAGGCTTGAACGTGCCGGGTGGACAATCATCCAGGAGGTCCACCGGGGAATGGAACCACCTCAACACGACAAATATCTTCTTTGGGGGAACATTCTCAAAGGGAGTGATCCTTCCTTCCCACAGATAAGGTTCAATGGTACAAAATGCAAGTACACGCTCATTTCCATGAACAATACGCAGGTGATCCAGAAAGAAGGGAAATTCAGTAAAAACAAAGCCTCTGAACGTTCCAAAACCATCCTTCCGGAAATGGCAACCCACTTTTCGGATTCAGTGGATAAACGAATCTGGACGAAATACGGCCATTTACTTTCCATTCAATCCACCTTTATCGCAGCCAGAACATAAAACGGCACGGAATTTCCTTTGGGCTGGCAACCTGGCGCCGGAAAAGTAAGTCAACCAGAGGACTCCCAAAATCTTAAACTGTGAAGTTTATCAATCTGTAGTAATCGCGGATGCTTTGCCGATCTACGTTCTTCTATTGAATTCAGTGGTGGGCTGGCTTAGCCACTCCGCTAGCATAACTGAGACTCGATGTCGTTTATGCTAAAACATTCCCGGATTCCTGGTATCGATTCGGTTTGGTGCCGGTAGAACGCTGCAAAACAACCGTTTTCAGATATCTTTATTATCTTGCAACAAAATTATGACATGATTGATAAAACCAAAATAAATGAAATTGTTCGTAGGATAGCTCATAGCTTTGATCCTGAACAGATAATTCTTTTTGGTTCATATGCCAATGGTACTCCCAATAAGGATAGTGATTTAGACTTATTAATTATCCAGGATACAGATTTGCCAAGACATAAAAGAGGCTTGGATATTAGAATTTCCCTGATAGGAATTAAAGTGCCGATGGATATTTTGGTTTATACAAAATCTGAATTTGAAAATGAAAAAAAAGAGCAATATTCATTTTTAAATGCGGCGATAAAAAATTCAAAAATACTTTATGAGCGCCCAAAGTGAACTGATACTAGAATGGATAAACAAAGCTGACCATGATTTAGGGTCAGCTAAAATTATTTATTTGCACCTTCCGGATTACTTTGATACAATAGCTTTCCATTGCCAGCAAGCTGTTGAGAAATATATCAAAGCAATTTTGGTTCACCGGGACATTGTATTTGATCGTTCGCATGATTTGATTTATCTTCTTGAATTGTTGCCTGAAGCTATTCATGTTACCACTGAACAATTTAGAAAAGCAGCTTCACTTAGTGGTTTGAGTGTCCAGATTAGATATCCCAATAAAACAATTTACCTGACCAAGGAGGAACTTGAAGAAGCAATTGCAATATCTCTTGAATTTAGAGCCTTTGCAATGGAACAGATCGGGATAAATGAAAATGGTGCGGGCAACTCATTGGAGCGCCTAGACAAAGCTTAGTGAGTTTAATTTTATCAATGCGGATAGCGCAGCCCTGATTGCTGTCAGCTGATGGGTGAAACCGGCAAATATTCCAAACAGATGATTTTTTTTATAAATTTGGAAAAAAGGAAATGATAGTTCAAAGACAAAATAATGAGATACTGGTCAGATTTTCAGCCGGAACCAAAACGTCAAAAATTCAGACTATCCTGGATTTCCTGCGGTATGAAGAATTAACTGCAAAATCATCAGCGACAGAAGATGATGTTGACGAACTTTTAAAGGAAGTTAAAAAGGGACGTTGGAACAGAACCAGAGAAGAATCAGGACTCAATGACTAAAATTGTTGTCGATTCATATATTTGAATATCAGATAAGTCTTCGACGAACCTCCACTTTATTAATCAACCAATTCGTAATTGTTATGAAAAAGAGCCATCATCTCCTTACAATTTTTGCATGTTTTCTTTTAGTAAACGGATGCAGTAAAGGTCCAAAACCGGTAGCAGCCTTTACTATGGACAAAAATAGCGCCCTCGCTGGCGAGATTATATCGTTCACCAATCAATCGACTGATGCCAAAACCTATAGCTGGGAGTTTGGCGACGACTCAATTTCTAACCTGGAGAATCCACTGCATGCCTTCAGGAAACATGGGAGCTACACTGTTATTTTAACCGCAATTGGTGACGGGGGGACAAACGCTACCTCACAAGTAGTTACCATTCTACCCTCATTAACCGGAAAATGGTCAAGTACATTTACCTACTTTGAACCTTTTAACGGATCCTTGACTATTGTTCAGAATAGCACCGGAGGGTTAAGCGGGACCATGGAACTGATGACCGGCCAAGGGGCTCAACCCTTAGCATCTACCAGTAAAATCAGTGGGAATTCAGTGAATATTGAGTCGATTGTCGAAGGATATAGCTATAATTTTAAAGGAACCGTTAATGCTGATTATGATTACATTACCGGTACTTTCTTCCTGGATGGAGCCGCCTTTGGCAATTGGTATGCCATAAAAAAGTAATATGCCAATGCCAAACAAGATTCAGTTGGTTCTTCTGCTTGTTTGAATTAGCCAGAATACGTTAGATTTGAGATATTTAACCATAAGGAAAAGATAAAATCCATTGGGAAACTGATGGAAGATGAATTCATTGAGACCTATGGCTTAATACTTCGAAACATTCCCATTCTTAATCATTTCATAATCCCAGCTGAGATTTATGGTCTGGCGACATGAAATTACTCAACGGTCTGACCCATGGAGGATATAAGCGCTTGATAAAAACTGATGAATTATACCAGGACTTTTTGATTAGAGAAAGAAGAAAATACTAGCGTTTATATTGCTTAGGCAGAAAGACTTGTTTTAACAACTTATGAATTACAGTTGCTATCAAGTTCGGCTAAGTCTATTAATGTATGCACAAAGGTATTGATCGCATTCCGATATTTGATTCAGGATTCCGGATGGTCGTTCCGGCAATTCATTCCCCAAAAAAATGCTCAGGTCCGAAACTTCCCGTTGAGGTGGGTTACCCCTGGGAGAGAGTCTTTAAAGGGCAACTTACCAATTCGGGTTTTTCTAAGCGTTCGGAGTTCCCAGAGCGAAATGGTTTCACCAGCGCGTTCCAAGCTTTTCCGAAGTAGTCCCGCAACAACGGCAAAGACCGAACTGATCAATCCCTTCCAACTTCGCAACCGAAAGTAAAAGGACCGGCACCTTCATAATCCCAAGGCATTTCCTGTAACTCAGCCCATTGGCAATGTTTCTCTAAACAACGCCCATTCCTCACGATTTTCCAAAGCCATTGCCAATGTCCCCCTTTCCAAATGCTGACAGGAGAATGACTTGCGTTTTCAAATTGTGTTAAAATCATGTGCAAAGATAATTCGACTATTAGAACACATCACTTGCAATCCCACACCCCGCTTAAGGAATCCCACACTAAGATCCAACCCCATGTGTGATTCAACATAATTCTGAAAATAATTTTCGGCAACCACACAAGAAAGATCCCCCCAGAAATTTTTTTTCACAATTCCGTTGAGTTCTATCCAGATCGAATTAGGATGAATCACATGATTTCTAACAATTTAAAAACTAAAGTCATGTCAGAATTTGAAAAGGTTTACATCGGAAAAGGCAGGAAAATCGAGGGAATGGACATTGTAAGAGTAACAATGCCCCTGGTCGAGCTACAGAAAATTGCTTACGATTATGAAGGTGTCGATTATGTCACTTTCGAAGTTGCGAAACTGAAAGAGATCGACCAATTCGGCAGGAGCCACAGTTGCTACTACTCGAAAAAGTTGGAAACGGCAGCGAAACCGGCCGCACTGAAAGCCCCAAAAGCTAAGAAAACCTCGATCGGTAAGAGGAGTTTAAAGACGGTCTCCTAGGAGCAACCGCCCTCCAAGGAAAGCCTCAGCCATGAGGCTTTTTTTGTGTCCTGAATTACCTGCACTAGGTGATGCTGAGCTATTCCCGGAATTGGGTCAAGCCCACTCAGTCAGTTTGCGGGTACACAAACAGACATTCGCCATTCATCAAAAATCAGACTGCTCAACCTTTGTGTGCATAATTAATTTAAAATCAATTTATTATGAAAACTTCACAAACAGTTGGTCAATCGTTCAAAACAGTTAATGAATCCGTAACGGCGAATCATTTCAGCTCAGAGTATGATTCTTATTCAAAAGGGTTAGAACTGGCAGAAGCCAGAAAAGCTATTGAAAAGAAGGATCTCGAAAATAAGGCGAAGGAGGATGATAAACAATTCCTCATAGATTTCATCTCAAGCAAGATTTGTCCAAACAATTATCCATTCATCAAATCAGTGATTGATCATGCAGTGTGGGCAATCTTACAGGACTCCGCTGATTGTTTTGATCTGTTCGATTCGTCAGGATTGACCGATGAAGTAATGATTGAAACAGCTCGTAACTTCTTTATTGCTGATCGTAAGCAATTCATCACACATCTCAATGTATCTGAAGATTTCGTGGCATTCAGAGATCCTGCCTTACAGAATGCAATTACTCACTAACTAAAACCTATCTGCCATGAGTTATTCAATTCCATACAAACAGATCATCAGCATCGAGGAAAGACAATTCACTGATCACCTGAACGAACTATTATCCGAAGTCCTGGTGTCACCTAAACGGATGGCTGATCTATTCTTTTCTAATACAGAAGAGTTACTTCAACTGATTGAAAATGGATCAGTTGATGATGAGGATTAGCTTAAGTAATCAGAATAGGGGAGCCTCCGGCTTCCCTATTCTTGTGTGCAGACCAATCGGAACAAAGTAAAAATATGGCGTGTCAGTTTACTGCCACTAAATATTTAAAGGACTTTATTGACGATTGAACAATGCTATTGAATCAGGGCTTGCCCTAGCAATCAAGTAAAACTTAACTCAATCAATAAGGTATTGACTGCAGGAGTAAAGAGCAGTCAATCAAATAGTAGGACTCGTCACACTCAAAAATAAATTCCATTTTATGCTCGCGGTTTACACTTTTCGGATGCGAATTCCGATCCTCGGATCATATTTCCTCGAAATGGAACTTTTGGCTTCGCACTTCGTGTTAGGGCGGGGTCGGGGTACTGCCGTAACCAGTCGGGGACTGGTAGTAAAAAATTGGGCTAACATATTCATAACCTATTGCTTTGGTTATTCTATGTGCCCAATTTTTTACGCTCGGACTACTATTTTCTTTGTGCGAACAAAGAAAAAGTAGGCAAAAAGAAAATCGGTGAATTCAGCTCAGGGGAATGATTGGAACATCCTGGAACCTCATCAAGCTTTACGAATCCCGGCTTTAAGAATTTTCTAACAGGATATTCAGTGGGATTAACGGTACCTCCCAGACTGATTGTCCTTTTTCTTTTTTTAAGCACGGGAAAAGAAAAAGTACCAAAAAGAAAACCCGTTTTGGTTTTGTTCGTTACATCTCCTGCAGCATAAGTGCCACAAGCTTGGGTGGCTTTTTATTATTAATGTATGCACGAAGTTAGTCCAACCCCGGAAAACCGATCGGGGAACCGTGCCCACCGCTGCAGATATCTTCCATACCCAGCCGGCCACGGTTTGCTGGGCACCGGTCAGTTTGCGGGTACACAAACAGACATTGCCCCTCTCTTTAATTCCGGTCTTGATCCATGTCGGGTGCATACATTAATCTGGGTGTGCCTGATACTCAAACAAATCCGAAAGGCATCGGTAAATTTTCCATGAAGTATGATTCAGTGATCTCAACCCCATGGCAGGTGAACGATTCATCAGCTGCCAAACTGGTACAAACCGGTACCGGAGCTTTGTCGAACATAGAAATCCTGGCTGTGGCCGCTGGTATTTCTGAAGATTGTGCCCGCAAATTACTCGAAGCATCAGGTCATGATTTTCACAATCTGGCCAAGATGTCACTCAATTACATGACTAAGATCGAGGGAGTGACTACCGCAAAAGCTATCCGGATCTCAGCCATTTTCGAAATCGGACGCAGACGTCGCTCAACTCCGGCAACCATCAGGCCAAAGGTTCGTTGCTCTCAGGATGCATGGAAGATCCTGGAACCGCTACTGTCGGATCTTCAACATGAGGAATTCTGGGTTCTGCTTCTGAATCGTTCCAATCAGATCATCGATCAGAAAAGGATCAGCCAGGGGGGAATCTCCGGAACTGTTACTGATGTTCGCCTGATTTTAAATGCTGCCGTTGAAAGATTGGCTTCCGGCATTATCCTTTCTCACAATCATCCCTCCGGAAACTTATCTCCTTCTGATGCTGATCTGAAAATCACAAAGAAAATCAAGGATGCAGCTGCATTTCTGGATCTGTCAGTGCTGGATCACCTGATCCTCTCAGAGCAAGGCTACCTCTCGATGGCCGATGATAATCTTATGCCTTAACTCAATTACCAACAGAATGATACATACATTATTCAGTTTTGGTAATCTGAAACAGGATACCTCAACGGCGATTTTCAACATGACCCCTTCTCTTCGGTGCCCATCCGAGGAGTTGGGGTTATGCAGGATCCCGAAAGCTTGCTACGCGAAATATCCTGAACGTGCTTTCCCCGGAGTGAGAGGTCATAGGAATCACCAGGCGAAATTCTGGGATATGTGCACTCCGGAACTTTTCATCTATGAACTAACCAAGTTTGAATTTGAAAAACTAAGGTTCAGCGAAGCCGGGGATTTCCGGCACCAGGGCGATGTCACGAAAGTGAAAGCCATTGCCCTGATACTCGGAAAACCGGTCTGGACGTATACGGCAAGACGGGATCTTGATTTTACGGATCTACCTCTGAATCTTACCATCTCCGGTTCGGGATTCATGCTCGACAATCAATTCAACGCGGTAAAGGATACTAAGGATTTCATCGACGGGGTTGTTTGCCCGCTTAACTGCCGGCTATGTGAATACTGCTGTCAGAAAGCTGGCCGTCAGATCTATTGCAAAGTTCATTAATCAATCAACCGGGTGCGCTTGATACCCTCATAAGTCCGAAAGGCATCGGCATTTACTCAATGAAATACTTCTTTGTGAATGTAGCCCAAGGCGTTCAACCAAAAAACAAGGCGGTTGAAGCCATGAACCAGCTCGTGCATTCATTCGATCAGATCGTTATCGAAGAGGCTGAAGTTGATACCCTTACCAAATATTGGGATAAACGAATGAAGGCTATCAATCAATTATACAAACGATGCGGCGAAATGACCGGCGGCAGGTCGAAATGGTTCAACTCTTACCATTACTGCGATAGCTTCTCCGTCGCCTTTCATGAAGTCAAGCAGGAAATTCCGGAAATCAGAGGCGAGAAACCGATGGAATTTCAACCAGCTTGTGCCATTCAGCTGTCATTATTCCAATGACTAATCCTGATAAGACTGAAAGGAAACCAATTATGACAGAACAAGTTTATCTCTGCACCAGTTCTCACTTCCATCCGATCAAAGATCCTCATGATCCCCTTTGCCTGGTCTGGATGGCGATAGAAGGGCATTACGATAAAGTAACTTCGAAGGTGTATCGCTCACACGATTTTGTTGAAATGCTTAGTCTGGCTATTAAAATGGCCGATGAACGAGGCATTAAGCTCACCGTGCTTTCGACAAATATTGAAGCCGAGTTAATTTATCAACTGCAAAACAGCATGCATGATGGCGCTTGAATGCTATAATTCATGGTTATCCTCCAATTTTCAAGTAAGCCTTCTTTAATCTTTCATAGAAAATAGTTCTTCAAATCGTTAAGGTTTTTCAAATGAAACCGGGTTATATCATAAGATGGTTCTTCATCGGGGCTAATTATTACCAAATTTAATCACTCAAATTTATTATTAAGATCAAAATCAAGC
>CAINOB010000030.1 GCA_903851365.1 uncultured Bacteroidota bacterium | reverse complement strand
TGGCATGGATATTAAGTATCACCGTCTGGAGATTGCGCTGGACCCCGCCGTACGATTTGTATCGGGATCGGTATCTACCTGGTTTGTTGCCACCCCGGGCAACAGGCAGGTGATCAGCTTTGATTTGTCGGACAGTCTGACGGTTTTGGAGGTTAAGTACCACGGAATGATTTTGACGAGCTTCGCTCATCAAAATAATAAATTGGAGATACAGCTGAAGACAGCTCCTGATGGCATGAGTACTCAGGGACGAGATCCCGACGTTCGTCGGGATGACACTTCTGTCGCGGGTGCTTTTTTTTACAGTACCTCGCCTCGAAGCGGTGTCATCCCGACGAAAGTCGGGACCCCGTCCCTTACCGCGGCATTAAGCAAAAGCATTTCGTCCCTTATCACGGACTCCATCCAGATTGCCTACGAAGGAATCCCGCCGGAGAACGGCAGCGGGTCGTTTACCAATGCAATGCATGCGGGGGTGCCGATCGTATCCACCCTGTCGGAGCCTTATGGGGCGGCAGACTGGTGGCCGTGCAGTCAGGACCTGAATGATAAGGTGGACTCGGTGCTGCTGGTGATATCGGTGCCGCCGGGGAACCGGGCTGCCGCTAACGGGATGCTGATATCGGAGGAGCATCTGACTGACCGGAGCATCTACCGGTGGAAGCATAAGCACCCGATGGCCGCTTACCTGGTGGGCGTTTCGGTGACGAATTATGCGGTTTATTCGGATTATGTTCCGCTGGAGAACGGCAAGTCTATCGAGATACTGAATTATGTGTATCCGGAGACCCTGGAGAGCACGAAGGAGCAGACGAAAAATATTATCAAGCCTTTCCAGTTGTATAATGAGCTGTTCGGTTTGTATCCGTTTGCGGATGAGCGGTACGGACATGCACAGTGGCAGTGGGGCGGCGGCATGGAGCATCAGACGATGAGCTTTATGGGCAGCTTCGGGTATGACCTGATGGCGCATGAGCTGGCGCACCAGTGGTTCGGCGATTTCGTGACGTGCGCATCGTGGAAGGATATCTGGCTGAATGAGGGCTTTGCAACGTACCTGACGGGACTTTGTTACGAGCGCGATCAGGGGGGTATTTACTGGGAACCTTTCAAGCGCCTGTCAATCAAGCGTGTGCTGAGCAAACCGGATGGATCAGTGTATTGTTATGATACCACCAGTATCGACAGGATATTCGATGACCGCCTGTCGTACAGCAAGGGCGCAATGGTGCTGCATATGCTGCGCTGGGAGATGGGTGACGAGAACTTTTTTAAGGCGCTCAACAATTATCTGTATGACCCGAAATTATCGAACAAGTATGCCACCACGGAGGATCTGATCGCCCACGCAGAGGCGGTGACGGGCAGCAGCTACCGGGAGTTTTTCAATGACTGGATTTTCGGCGAGGGGTATCCAACGTATAGTCTGGGTTATCGGCTGGGGGCGGATCATGCTGTGGAGCTGGAGCTGGGGCAGACGCAGAGCAGTCCGAAGGTGGAGTTTTTTGAGATGGATGTGCCGGTGAGGTTGTACGGGAGACAAAACGTACCCACCCCGACTTCGCGAATCGTACCCACCCCGGGCATCCAAGCCTTACCCACCCCTAACCCCTCCCTGAAACAGGGAGGGGAACGAGCTCCTGCCTGGCTTAGTAGGGAGGGAAGCTACAAGGCAGACTCCCTCCCTGTTTCAGGGAGGGCCGGGGTGGGTAAGGCTTGGATGCCCGGGGTGGGTACGGCTTGGACAGCGGAGCTCCCGCAGAATGTCGTGGTTAGTGACGGGGTCCCGACTTTCGTCGGGATGACACTTCTTCGAGGGAAAGGCAGTGACGCATCAAATGGCGTTGACAGCATCACCATCGTCCTTCACCACACGTTCAGCGGGCAGAAATTTAACATAACGGCACCGTTTGCGGTGGATTCGGTGAAGTTTGATCCTGATCGCTGGATTTGCACGGCAGATGCGGTGGTGACGAAGGTGGACGAAGTCCCGCTTGAAAATGAAGTGAAAATGTATCCGAACCCTTGCACGAACGAATTAACTGTTGAGCTCCCAACAGGGGACCCGGGCGATATAACGCTGTACGACCAGGTAGGGAAATTGGTTAGAAGGGTTAATAGGTTAGGAGTTGAAAAGACGGTCGTGGTGCAAATGGGGGGATTGCCGGCGGGGGTGTATTTTGTGGGGGTTGGAGGAAGGGTTGGGAAGGTGATTAAGAAGTGACCCTGCATAGTTACGTGGTTTGGGACGGGGTCCCCGCCCCACGCTTTCGCGGGGGCAGGCTTTTTGCCTTCTGCCGTCTGCCTTGAGTCTAAGTCTCAGGCTACCTCATAAATAACTGAATTCGCCTGATCCATTTTGGTTGATGCATTCAGGACCTCAATTCCCACGATTCCACCATCAGCATCATAATCAAAAATGATTCCCTGCTTTTCTTCCTCGCTGGTGGCAATTTTGGATCCAATTCCCGATTGACAAAGACTCGGTAAAGATATGGCTTATCGGACTCATCTCGTCATTCCATTGTTAAGGATATGATAGTATAGATGCACTATTGGAAAGGAAATGGAAAAATATCTGAAAAAATAGAACAGGTAAAGTACTTTCTCCAAGAAGGCCTTTTCAGAGTTCCGTGAATCTCTGAAAACCAAAGTGCCTTGATTACCAAGTCACTATCTTTAAGCAAACTCCGTATTTTTCTGTGTTCCCTGTGTTTCTGTGGTTAGTGCTAATTTCTTAACTTACTACGATGACAGAAAAGATAAAATATTAGCGTAACCAAAGTTACCGTAATGTAGGTTACGATAAATTTACCTACCTTTGTTCAAGATCAAAAGGTCATGAAATTTTACAATCGCGAATCGGAATTGAAGTTGTTGTCGGCAGTACAAAAAAGGGCAGAAAAGGGTGGCCAGATGACGGTGATAGTGGGCAGAAGAAGGATAGGAAAGACTCTGCTTGCAGTCAAATCAGTTGAATCACAAATATTTGTATATTTTTTTGTTGGCCGTAAAACCGAACAATTGCTCTGTGAGGAATTTATTGGTGAGATTGAAATGAAGCTAGGGCTCACCGTCTTGGGAGAATACAAACGATTTGGTCAACTTTTCGAATTCTTAATGCGGGAATCGGAATCCAGATCGTTTACCGTGATTATTGATGAATTCCAGGAATTCCAGAGGGTGAATCCTTCGGTATTCTCCGATATGCAAAACATCTGGGACCGATATAAGCGCACTTCAAAAATGCATTTGATCATAAGCGGATCTGTGTTTTCGATGATGAAAAAAATATTTGAGAATTCGAATGAACCCCTGTTTGGCCGCGCAAATGAACGAATCCATCTGAAGCCGTTCAATACGGACGTATTAAAAGAAATACTGACAGATCATTCTCCGGAATGGAAGCCTTCGGATTTGCTGGCTCTGTATACAATTACCGGCGGAGTTGCTAAGTATGTGGAAATATTTGCCGATCGGGGCTGCTTTACTCTGGAAACCATGCTCAGTGAAATTTTCAGGGAAAACTCCCTGTTGTTGGAAGATGGGAAAAACATTCTTATTGAGGAGTTTGGCAAAGAATATACGACCTATTTCTCAATCCTTTCACTGATTGCTTCATCGAAGACTTCGAGGACGGAAATCGAATCTGTTTTGGAAAAAGATATTGGAGGCTATCTTGAGAAACTTGAAAAGGACTATTCAATAATCAGCGCAGTGAAACCGATTCTTTCAAAACCAGGGAGCCGAAGTTTGAAATATCGTATTGATGACAATTTTTTAAATTTCTGGTTCCGCTTTATATACAAAAACCGGAGTGCTGTAGAAATCAATAATTTTGAATATTTAAAAGGATTGGTTAATCGCGACTTTCCTACTTACAGCGGACGGTTACTTGAGAAATATTTCATCGAAAAATTGTCGTTAACAGGAAAATACTCCAACATTGGCACCTGGTGGGAAAAGCGGAACGAGAATGAAATTGATATTGTCGCCATCGATGAAGCCCACTGGCATCTTCTTTTGGGTGAGGTGAAACTAAATGAAAATCAAATAGATCTTGCTGACTTACGAAGAAAACCTGCAAACTTGTTAAGGGAATTCCCGGGATACTCTGTGGAGTCCCGGGGGTTTTCACTGAAAGATATTTGATCCCGACAAGCCGGAAAATGATGTAAGAGAGTTGAGATTCCAATTGAGAATTGCGTTCCCGCTTTTGCGGGAATGACAGAAAAGGAATCTCCGAGGGAGGAGATTCAAGTGTGCAGAGAAGTGCCTTGATTACCAAGTCACTATCTTTAAGCAAACTCCGTGTTTTTCTGTGTTCCCTGTGTTTCTGTGGTTAGTGCTAATTTTTTTGACTTTTGAAGAAGGCTTTTGCGGGCACCGAAGTTGCCATGTGCGAACTTAAGACTGGAATTAGCGTAATAACTCGCCGCCCCATAATTTATCGAGAAAAATTCTCCAGGGAAGAATAGTTACAGCGCCTATCTGCCTGGGATCAGGATCGTTTGTGACCAGGATCTGTTTTTTTATGGCGTATTCCTCACTGAAACTTTTTAAACCGGCCAGGTGCCTGGGTTTGGCAGATTCTGTCGATTTTACTTCCACAGCAACTTCATGGTCGCCCAAAATAAAGTCGACTTCGATTTGCGAGGCGGTTCTCCAATAACTTACCGGATAATTGAGGTCGGAATAGTGACTGTGGGCAATGATCTCCTGGTAAATAAAATGTTCAAAAGCCTTTCCGAATGATTCACTTCCTGCTTCGATCCGACCTCTTTTAACAAGGTAATTGGCTACTCCAACATCGAAAAGATAGAATTTAGGAGAAAGTATTACCCGTCGTTTTGGCTTTTTCTGGAACGATGGCAAAAACCGGCCAATCATTGTATCTTCAAGGATCTGGAAATATTCCCTTATCGTTGGGGCACTTACCCCACAATCAGAGGCTATGTTTGCATAATTTACCATCTCTCCGTTATTCAGTGCCGCAATCTCAAGGAAATGTGAAAACGAGCTGACATTGCGAATTCTGGCTTCAGCCATTATTTCATCACGAAGGTAACTCCCGATATAGCCGGATAACAATTTTTGCGGATTTTTAGCGAGGTAATGCCTGGGCAACAATCCGTTATTCAATGCATTGAGCAAATTAAAATCGGGAACTTCCGGATAAACCAGCGGATACAAATCATACCGTATTGCCCTTCCACCAAGAAGGTTCCCCCCCGACCGCACTATTTTCCTTGGGCTTGAGCCACTTAGTATAAACCGGTTATTGCGATTTACAATTAACCACTGTATTTCATTGAGCAGACCAGGAATCCTTTGAATTTCATCCACAATAGCCAGCGTTCCGGGTTCCTGTGCTTCCAAAATCTCCCGGATTAATCCCGGATTGCGCAAAAAACGTTCGTATTCCTTTGTCAAAAGGAGATCGAAATACAATGTATCCGGATAGAGTTTCTTTAAAAGAGTACTCTTACCCGTTTGCCGGGCACCCCATAAAAAGGCGCTCCCGAGTTCAAGCCCATTGAAATTTTGTTGTCGAATATACATGATAATCGAAACTAATAGTTTTGTTTATCCTGATATAATAATATTCAAAGTTAATAACAGAAAACGGAAATATCAAATAAGAATGCTACAACAGCGTAAAGTTCCCGCATAGTGCCGAGGTAGTGGACGGGGTCCCCGTGCTGAATGTCGTGGTAAGGGACGGGGTCCCCGCTTCCGCGGGGATGACAACTCTGACGAGGCTGCAAACTGAGAACTGCAGACTGAGTACTGAGTACTGAAGACTATCTTTTTTCGGTTTTAAATGTGATTTTATGAATATCGAGAGGGACATCAGAAAACAATTATTAGCCTGGAAGGTAAATCCGGCCAGAAAACCATTGGTTCTGCAAGGGGCACGGCAAGTTGGGAAAACCTGGCTACTGAAGGATTTCCGGAGGCATGCCGGAGGCAGTGACAGCGCTTCTCGAAAAGCAGGATCTGGAACTGACCCAATCTGTCTTGAGCAATATTTTAAGAGCAAAAACACTGGATTTTTCGAAACATACAGAATATAAAGATATTGTCAAGATTGGCTATGTATGGGCTTCGATCCCTGCACAACTGGCAAGGAAAAACAAGAAATTCTTATATCAGGCAGCAAAACCCGGAGCCCGTGCCCGGGAATATGAGGACGCATTAGGTTGGCTTGAGCACGCAGGTTTGGTGCACAAGATTTATCGGAATACCACTCCGGGACTCCCTTTATCCAGATTTGATGATCTGAGTTCATTTAAATTATACCTCTATGATGTAGGGTTACTGCGCAGAATGTCATTTCTGGATCCCATCGCCATAAAGGAAGGGAATCGACTTTTTACTGAATTCAAGGGTTCACTTTCAGAGAACTATATTCTGCAAAGCATCATAACTCAATTTGAAGTCGTGCCGAGATATTGGTCTTCGGGCAACCAGGCTGAGGTGGATTTTTTAGTCCAATACCAAAATCAGATTATCCCGGTGGAGGTTAAATCAGGAGAAAGTATAAGGGGTAAAAGCCTATCATTATACAGGAAACAATTTCAGCCACCTATCAGTATCAGATTCTCTTTGCAAAATCTCCGTCTGGATAATGGACTGCTCAATATTCCGCTTTTTCTGGCAGATCAGACAAAGCGGATACTTGAAGGTCGAGATTCAAGGACCAATTTTGAATGCTGAAGGGGGAGGATCAAGTGGGCAGAGAAGTATGCTTTTTTGGTGGGGTGGTCTTAAACCTTGCTGAATTCTTCGAAAAAGGCTTTTTTGTCCATGTCCAAATGACGCAGTACTTGTTTAACTATAAATTCCGGAACCGGGTCTATATGCGTCTGTATGGTGATTGGTCTGTCCATGCTGGTTTTAGACCATTTTTCATGACCTCCTCTACCTTTGGAATCTCTGATTAAGTTTAAGCCCTGGTTTTCGAGAAATTTTCGAAATTCCCTGACTGGAATATTTGATAATTTCTTCGTTGACATTTCATAGAAATGCTAAACGAAAACAGGTAGGCCAACTTCCTGATGATAAGTATTTACCGGGTATTTGTCAAAAATCTCGGAAACGTACTTATTATTCTTAACAATAGACATAATACTAGGGGCTATCACTTTTTTGGGCTTCTTTGCAGTCCCTTTGAGGGTCCAGCCAAGTTTAGACAAAACTCTACTTAATGTTTCCTTTTTGAGTGTGTAATCAACAAAATCTTCAAACACAATTTCAAATGACTTCTTTGCTTCACCCAGATTTAATCCATAGCCAGTCAAATCCAAATGAGGAGAATAAATAAAATGGACCCTATTCTCGTCTTCGAAATGAAGGAGCAGCAACTTTACGTTAACACCACCTGTAAGGTTCTGATATTTACCCTCAAAAATAAATTGTGCCATAATTATTTGCCCGATTAGGTAGGGGGCAAAGGTCAATAAAACAATTTGGATAACCAAAAAGTCACCCATGTTGAGATTCGAAGACCCATTTCGTTCCCGCTTCCGCGGGGATGACAGAAAAGGAATGCTACGTTGGATGCATTCTGGAAGAACGCGTTGCTGAAATGGGTGGAAGAACGCTTTTGCAGGCACCGAAGTTGCCAAGTGCAGACTGTCCTTGCCTGAAATAAGATGACCGTTTTTCACCCTTAAAATTGGTTAAAAATGGCAACACTAGAAAAAGTTCGACAAGAAAGAGTTGAAAGACAAATCCGTTACTTTAGTGAG
>CAINOB010000029.1 GCA_903851365.1 uncultured Bacteroidota bacterium | reverse complement strand
TGGCATGGATATTAAGTATCACCGTCTGGAGATTGCGCTGGACCCCGCCGTACGATTTGTATCGGGATCGGTATCTACCTGGTTTGTTGCCACCCCGGGCAACAGGCAGGTGATCAGCTTTGATTTGTCGGACAGTCTGACTGGTGGCCGTGCAGTCAGGATCTGAATGATAAGGTGGACTCCGTGCTGCTGGTACTATCGGTGCCGTCGGGGAACCGGGCTGCCGCTAACGGGATGCTGATATCGGAGGAGCACCGGGCCGACCGGAGCATCTACCGGTGGAAGCATAAGCACCCGATGGCCGCTTACCTGGTGGGCGTATCGGTGACGAATTATGCGGGAATGACAGAGAAGGTTCCTGCGTTCGCAGGAATGACAGAGAAGGCCTTGGTACGAAGGTTGCTTTCTGGAAGAACGCTTTTGCGGGTATGGCCGGGAATAAGTATTTTCGCGTATGATCAGGATCGAAGAATTATATAAACAAGCGGAATCCCAGCGACTCAACTGACTTTCGCCGGGTTGCTTCTTTTCGGTGAACATCAGACCGGTATTCATATTGGTCGATTCAAGTCGCCGCTGGTTGTTGCCGTTGACGAAGCAATGACATTTATCAAGAAGAGCACAGAAACAAACTGCTTGCTGAGGCATTTTATCTGCGGGGTGACATTGAGAAATTTGGAACCGGGTTTTTTCGGATACAGGCTGAATTGCAAAATTCACCGGAACTCAGCTTCGTGCTCGAATCCATCAACGGATTTACACGTTGCGGGTTGGGTGATAGGTTGGGTGATGGGTTGGGTGATGGGTTGGGTGATAATCAAAAATTGATCTTGGACACTATCAGACGCGTAAAGTTCCTACTTTCGGCTTCGCCCCCGCCTCCGCGGGGGCAGGCTCTCGCAGGAATGACAGAAAAGGAATGCTACGTTGGATGCATTCAGGAAGAACGCATTTGCATGAACCGAAGTTGCCGGCTGCGAACTGAAGACTGCCTTACTCAACCCGATAATAGCCGCCTGTTTTGCGGCTGCCTTTATGGATAACCAGTTGTCTGGCAGTTAAGGTGCGTATCTGTTTATCAACGGTACTAAAAGGGCGATTGAGCTGTTTGGCCAATTCTTTGGCCTGAATTCCCGGTTGCTCAGCTATTTTTTTTATCAGGGCAACTATGGGCTCATTTAATTCACCATTTAATTCACCATTTAATTCACCATTTAATTCACCATTCATTCTCGTTGGCTCCAATGGTATGATCGTATGAAAGGTGTTTACTTCTTCTTCAAACGTTGGAACAGCACCTTTTACATATAATGGCAAATATTTATTGACATTAATCACGCCGGATCCCAATTCATCGAACCGGCCGAGTTGCATGAAAAATTTAGCCATAACCGGATTCTTTGGATAAGGTGAAAAATGTGCAGGTGATATCTTGCCTAATATATTAGGGTTATTAGCATTGACGACCTCTACCCGATCTTTTAAAATTGTGAAAACTGTTGGTGATGGATTGATATATTCGCGATGGACAATCAGGTTAGAAATTATTTCCCTGAATATCTTCTCCCTTAGACTAACCCTCAAATCACCCTCCAGATAGAACTTATCATCGAGATGTTTCGCCACAAATCCCATTAAAAGGTCATAAGTATCAATCAGGTTGGTCTGAATATACAGCCGGTCGTCATATCGGTCGATATCCGTTATCCTAACCAAGGCATCAATCTTATAATAGGGTGCAATACTCTGAATTATCTCATCTTTTCCAAACACTAACCCGGCTCCAAATGTATAACCTTCTTTGCCGGACAAGAGATCGCGACGGTAAAAACCAGCCTTGATAAGCATTTCTTCATCGCTAATGGCCAACCAGGGATGAGCAGGAGTTTTGCTGCGGATTAGGTTACGCACCTTATTGAATAAATCCGGTTTAAAATCAGAAAATCGCAAACCGGGAAAAATCTCGACCTCGGAAAAACGGTGAGATTTTCGGTTGACCAGCTCAGCAATCCTGTCGGGTTGGGTAATCCGGTAATCGCCATCTCCGGCCCGGTCATAAACAATCCCTTTGCAACGATGCACCCTTGAACTGACAGGCACCTGGGCAAGGATAATTATCTTCCCCTCAACAACAACCACATCAGGTGCAATGATAAAAGGAGGATCCAGTTTTTGCTGGTTATTGGTCAGATTGATAATGTTGGCTTTAACCGATTCAACAAGCTGGGCTGGAACCCCTATCGCGACTCCCTTATCGGTTACCCCCAGAAGAATTACGCCACCTTCACGGTTTAAAAAAGAGCAAACCGTTTCAAAGAAACTATCCGGCAAACCGTTTTGAGCTTCTTTGAATTCGAGGTTTATACCTTCTTTTCGGGTAAGTAGAATATTTACGAATTCAGCCAGCATGTTACAATTTCTTTTCAAAGGTAATTTTTTAAAATTGTTTTGGAGGCGATTTGTACGACCGCGAGAAGCTGATGAGAGAATGTTTTCGCTGTCGTAGTAACTCTGAAATATTTATGATCTTTATCAAATGATCCGCAAACTATTAATATTGCTTTCAATGATTGCTCCTGCGCTGCACGCGCAAAGTGGCATGGATATTAAGTATCACCGTCTGGAGATTGCGCTGGACCCCGCCGTACGATTTGTATCGGGATC
>CAINOB010000028.1 GCA_903851365.1 uncultured Bacteroidota bacterium | reverse complement strand
AGACCCAAAATGTATTCTTATTAGTATTATCCCTTTGCAGTAATCTTCCGGACGATGGGATCACATCAGCCCAGTCAGCGGCATTCTTGACCAAATAACTGCGCAATTGATCGAGGTAAACATTCCCGTAACTGCGATTCCGGGTTACCAATAAAACAATACGGTCGGCAGCCGATGGTTGCTGAATGGTATTGCTGTCCCTGGTCAATCCGGTAGCCGAAAAATAAAGGCCATTATCGAGCAGATCGGCTCCCGATTCTTCCATCAGGAGTGCCGACGCAAGGAATGCAATTGGTTTCTGAATATACGGGATCAGCGCTAATACTTTATCTGCCGGAGTATCCTTAACCATCTCAGCTTTAATGTAGTCGTAGGCAACCGGTCCAAGTATCGGCGCGATCTCCGAATCTTCCAGCAACTGGATATGTGGTTTCATCCGGAGGAAAGTTAACCGGCTTTTATTGATGAAGACAATGGCATTGAAATCATCCGTTCTCGATATAAAGGAAGTCTTGAATAAGGTGTAAGCCGGTGATAATTTGAATTCTCCAAAATCTGCCAGATTAGTTTCCAGGTATTGCAGGATGGTGTCAATGCCATTAAAACCATTTGTCCGGAAATAGATTTTCAAGTTTTCCTCCTGGTATTTGAATAGCCCTTTAACGTCGGTGGTCTCAGTGCGCTTAAAACCGCTGTCCGAAAGGTAGATATTCAATAGATCAAAACCGATCCAGTAAGCAATGTGAATCACTGCCGATTGGCAAAGCCGAAGCAATTCAGCCGTTTTTTCCTGAACCCCGCTGCCGATGCTGGATAGTTCTTCATCATAAAACTCCTGCAATTCTTCATACATCGGAAGTCCGATTACCGGAATCAGGTAATCACGTTCGGCATTCAAAATATGTGGCGCAATGGTATTGAAATCAGCAGACGAGCTAACGGAAATAAAATTCCTGATCTCTTCCATCTTGGGATTCTTCGTAAGTGAGAATAGCATATTGTTTTATTATTTAGAATTATTATAAACAACATTACAGGAGAGATCTATAAATCTCTCCCGTCAGGACAAAAGGTTAAACCTCAGATGGGCTAATCACAATATCGTATGATTCTCCCAATTTAAACATGTTCGCAGCTTCTTGATTAACCGTATTAAGGGTTAACGCAGTTCCTCCTGATAATTGGTAATAAATAGAATTTTGGTCATACGGAACTTGTAATTCAATTGCTGTTGCAATGGGTTTTTGGGGATCATAATTTACACTTTCCTTCTTCGAAACACATTTTGTTTTAACTATTGTACTCATATTATAATGGATTTTATAATGCCCATCCAGGGCTTAATAATTAACTCAGCGTTTTTGTAGTTCCGGCCCCGGTATCCAATGTCGTAAGAATGGTATTCCGGAAGCGCCATTCAATGTCGTCTTCTGCGCCATTGTAACGGATAAATAGCTCGAGCGGATCGAGCAGATCCTGACGATCAAGCCAGCAATTGGCAATATTTACCAGGTATGCTTCACGGATATTGCTTCCGCCCTGGTTCCCGGCGTAAGTTCCTCCTGGCATACCCGCTCCAAGTACATTAGGATTTACCATGATCGAGAACATGATTTCTGAATTGGCTGCAGCGCTGGTGACCAAATTCTGCTCGTTGGCCAATTTATTGTCGAGCGGCGCGATAATCCATTGTTCCTCAGCCTTCCCGTTTTGCGGATTGATTTCGAAGAAAGTAAATATCGGTTTGTCGGCGCCGGCAGTACCGCAAAGGTTATCCTCAATACTGTCCATATATTTTTCGATATCCTGTTTCCGGAGTTCTATGCTGGCATAATCGCTTTTCGGAAATTGACGATCCCAGAACGAATAGGGAATTTGAATATGCCACTTCCAGGTGATCTGGTTTTCATATGCTTTTTTCAGGTAGGCCGGGACCTTCTGGGCAATCTCTACCCATCCGGCCAGGTACGCAGCCCACCAGATTGGAGAACTGTAATATTCGCCATTCCCCCACGAATCACGTAATACATAAATGAAAGCTTTCCCTGCGGTACTGTTTCCCCACCGGCGACGCTGAAGATCGGCATACGGATCATATTCATCCAACACATCATACACCTGACACTGATCGAGTGTTGGGATATCGGGCCATTTTCCCGAAACTACGCATTGCTGAATAACTCCTGTTTTAGGATCTGCAAAACTCAGCCGGCAATATTTGGCATTGATGGTATTAATACCCACGATCTTATCACCTTCGGCATTCATCATAATTTGAACGAATGCACATCCGAATTTGAGGAAGTCGCGCAAAGCCTTGGCCATATATTTGCGCACCAGGCGAGAATTGGCAAACTGGATCAACGATTTGTCCGCCACTTTCTGAAGGACTTCATTACCTGATTCATCGAAGTCTACTACTTTACAGGCAAAAATACCCTGACCCAATGTGAAATTCCGGGTAAATTTAAGCCCGGTATTCAGAACACCCACGCTACCGATAAGGGTATCGGCCTGCGTGGGAAAATTGTTTGCAACAGCCCAGCATGAGAGCTTGATCCCCCCCACATACAGATAACTTTCAAAAGGATTCTTTGGCTGCGAGATTTTCTTTAGTTTATCTTTAGGGGTTCCGGTTGTAGTTGCCTGGTAACTTTTCCCGTAAGCCAGTAAGGGAACGCCCGCTTTGTTGAATAGGATATCTGCCATTGTTTTGTTATTAAATGAGACGGGTTAATAACCCGTCTTTATAGTTTCACTTTTTTGCCGTTCCACTCCACAATTCCGTCGATATGCACCGGGGTAACGTGACCGGTTGCCTTATTTTGCTGGTCAACAGGGATTATCCCGCGCATCCGGTTGCTTTTCATATCGAAGTTTAATCCTGCAGCTACGGCCCTGGGGACAAAGACCAGTTCTCCATTCTTTTTAATAAACTTGATTGAAAAGGTAGCCTGTTTCCCGTCAGGAGTCTCTTTGACCTCATATTCCTTCAGGGCAAGGTTCCTACGGATGGTCTCTATCTTTACCATAAACTTAATTTTAAGTAAAGATATTCGGGGAGTTATAGGGCAGAAAGGACAAAAAAAAGCCCCCGGGTGGAGGCTTAATCTTTAGTTTTTTAATGCTCTGCTATCATCGACAATACCCCGATCCTCCAAGTCGAGGTAATCGCAATACCATTTTTGAGCCTTTTTAAATATATCGGGTAGCTCATGCTCCCCCGCCAAGGTAAAGTGCACGGCAAATAAAAACTGCTCTTTTAACCCAAACTGGTTCTTGTATTCAAACTTATAAGTTTGACCTTTAAAGTCAGATTCGGCTACTTCATCGAGCGCTACAACTTCGATTACCGTATACGATCGCACATGCTGAATAACTAATCTGTGTTCCAATAAATTGCCTTGATGTGATTCTCCATCAAGCAATACCCATTCGGGCAGGGTATAGTTAGTCATCTTAATGCTTCAGTCTCCTCCAGTTTAAGATTTACACCAACTGCCGATGCAACCAACAACAGTGTTTTAATATTCGGCTGGTATTTGAGTACAAATAACCGGCTGATGTTCGACTGGATTAATCCAGTTCTCTCGGCAATCATCTCCTGAGTGATTGACTTTTGTTCGGCAGCGTGCCTGAGTTCAGCCACAAGATCTTCCCAGCTCTGAATGGTGATTTGATTGGTCATTTCTCTATTTCCCATGAGTGTGAATAATTATGATTTCTAAAACTATGCGCAATTCCAAGTTGTTGTTTTAACCTCAGAAACTCTTCTGCCTCCATTCCAAGGTTTTCACAAATTTCAGTATCCTCCAACCCAAGGTTTTCCAGTTTCAAAACCAGATCGCTCATTAATTCAACCTGGTGTAAACCTTTAATCCGATTCATCAGCACGGTTAACTGGACCGCATCATGATAAGGTAATCGTAGATCCAGGATAGATGCTTCAGTGGCTCCGATACGTTTCAGCGCCTCGAGCCGGTGATATCCATCTATGATCCGGTACTTTTGGCGCTCTTCGTCCCAGGTTGTAATAATTGGGAAAAGAAATCCATATTTAAGGATACATTCCTTAAGTAAACCCATCTCATTGGAGGGCATTCGGTTTGGGTTATAATCATTGGCATACAGCATATTCAGCGGTACAACCAATACATCCTTAACTTTCTGAATTATAATATTTCCATCCATTTTTCTTTGATTTTTAAAGTTTTTTCATTCCGTTTTGTATCATAACTCCTGCTATTTTCGAAGTCATTAATAAGTAGTTGGCCAACCTGAGCCTGATACATGCGCTCATTTTGTTCCTGTTTTTCAAATCTGGATCCGAATTTTAATTTATGTTGTTCTTCCGGGATGTTTTCCAAAAGAAAATCACGGAAATCTTTCCATTTTTTGTAGTGCCGGGGTAATGTTTTATTATTAAATATTAGTTTCTCACTGGCATATCTCGATGCAGTAGCAATACCACCAATTCTTTTGCAAAGCTTATTGTAAGTTTCTGCTTCAAATTTTGGTAAGTCAATCAGGCATTTAAAAGACTTTTCGTGAATCAGATTTGAAACTCTCATGCGATTATAGATGGTATAATTAGCCATAAACATGAGATCATAAATCTTATTATATGGCAGGGAAAAATCATAAATAAATTTCCATACATCATATACAGTCCAGTCATAAATAGGATAGAATTTATTAATGCCTTTAGACGAATCAGTACTCCATTTTAACCCATGCCAACCAGGATGTTTTGTTACAGCCCTAAATCGTGTCAGGCTTTCATCCGCACGGAGCCCAACCAGAAATGCAGCATCTCTATTTTGCATTTCATACCAGTCGAAAAACTGATAAAACCGTTTCGGATAATTACCTTCAATTTTCTGAATTGAATTTGGCTCCTTTTCTCTCATCCACTGTTCACCCTCTCCCCAGGCATAAAGAAAGTACTCTGTATAACTGGTGGCATTAGTCATATATAAAGGAACCTGATACCATGCAGGAATCACATTTGGATGCTTCATCAGGATGCGCATTAAATTGATAGATGCTTCATATTCGGCCTCCTGATCCTGAAAAAAAGCAACGATTTTTCGGTTCCGCTTGATGGCTTCCTGTAACGCGAGATAATATAATACCGTACTATCTTTACCCGAAGATATTGAAACATTTATAGTTTCAAAATTATCAAACAACAAACTAATCCGTTCGCGGGCTGCCTCCAATACACTCTTGTTTATGTTATAATTTTTCATTACAAAAGATATTGTATATGTTCATCCGACGTTCATTTTCCTCAATTAAAAACCGGTAGATTCCCAGGTCAGGGAGTGCATGTTTTCCGTTTCCAAGATATGAATTGAAATCAATAGCAACCTGATACCTCTGATTACAAAGTTTTAGAAGATTCTGAATCAATAATTTTGGGGAATCATATTTTTCAAAAATAAATT
>CAINOB010000027.1 GCA_903851365.1 uncultured Bacteroidota bacterium | reverse complement strand
CTCCAGGAAGCAGCGTCATAAACATCCATATCGAGCTGAGCACCACGGTTGAGGTTGTCAATAAGGCGATATATCTCAACAAAATCCATTCCTCCATGTCCGCCATATTTGGTTATCTCAGTCTTAAGTTTGGTCCAGATTGGATGATTGTACTCCTCCTGATATTTTTTATAGTCCTCGTCTTTTAACCATTCATGACCTTTTTCACCAATGCACAGACGGCTGGGATAGCCTTCGTGATAGGCTTTTGTTCCAGCCAGGGAGTTCTTACGGGAGTATGGCCGAGGAGTAACAATATCGTGGTATAAGTGAATCATTCTTCCCTTATTGGTCTTAATCAGGCAAGTATTCATGTCACCATGTTTAAAATCGGTCCGGTTATAAAACTCATTATCAGGACTAACGGTTTTAGAATACTCAGTATATGATGCCTGGAGGGAACTTTGTGAAACCAGATACTCCATCCTGTCACCACGACCTATGCTCATATACTGTGTTACCGGACCTAATCCGTGGGTTGGATAAATATTAGCATCATGTGCCAGATTATGCCTGATCCTCCATTTATTATAATAGGAATCATCGAACAGCATCGATCGAAGATTGTGGATATAGGAAGCTTCTCCATAGGTTAAAGTGCCAAAAACTCCCTTTCTGGCCATATTTAACACCCATAGCTCCTCTTCGCCATAACAGCAATTCTCCAGCATCATGCAATTTCTCTGGGTCTCTTCGGCTGTGTTTACCATCTGCCAGCATTCATCCAGGGTTGTAGCTGCCGGAACCTCAACCGCGACATGCTTTCCTTTTCGCATTGCTTCAACTGCCATCGGAACGTGCATATCCCAATGGGTAAAAATCAGGACCAGATCGAGATCATCCCTGGCTACCAGATCTTTCC
This sequence comes from uncultured Bacteroidota bacterium, assembly GCA_903851365.1. GTDB lineage: Bacteria > Bacteroidota > Bacteroidia > Bacteroidales > UBA12481 > UBA12481. The sequence continues at coordinate 22,658 of CAINOB010000027.1, read as the reverse complement.
AAACCTCAGCATTCCCTTTATAAACTACTGGATTTTGCCCACGTTTTTTCAGCGCTTCAAAAGTGCGATCCGCATATTTCTCCTGCAAATCGCAGATTGCGACAATGGTTGCCTTATCCGGACAAAGAGCATCAACCAGCATTGTCATCCCGGACCCGCGGTTTCCGAGACCAATAATTCCAACTCTAACCTGTTTAATCGGTGGCACTTTGAGGCCAATTACCGACTTGCCGGCATTTGAAGGAGTTTGGGAAATCCGGTCGATAATTTCACTGATATCTGGTGTTCCTTTTGCATTGATCAATTGTGGAATACCCATGAATGCACCAGTTAATGCTGATATCCGCAGGAAAGACCTGCGATCGACATGTCCTTTCATTGTGTTTGGTTTAAGTTTAAAGCTTAAAAGTAGTTTGTTAGGTCAGATTCTGCAACCCATAAGTTTTTTTAAATACCTTTCCGATTCAATATTAAAAGTGTATTTTTAACAGTTATTCTCAACTTTTACGATCAATTATGGAAAAATATGTGATAGGCCTGGATTTCGGAACTGATTCGGTAAGGGCAGTAATTGTGAATGCAGCAAATGGTAATGAGATTTCTAGTTCAGTTGCATGGTATCCCCGATGGAAGAAGGGTCTTTACTGTAACCCTCTGAAAAATCAATACCGGCAGCATCCGCAGGACTATTTGGATTCCATGGAACAGGTTATCATCGAAGCGTTATCAGTAGCACCGGAGGGAACTGGCAGTAAAATCGCAGGGATTTCTTTTGATACCACTGGATCTACTCCTGTCTTTATTGATGAAAAGGGCACTCCCCTTGCCTTTCAGCCCGAATTCAGTGAGAACCCCAATGCAATGTTTATTCTCTGGAAGGACCATACAGCTATAGCTGAGGCTGCAGAAATCAACACGCTTTGTTCCAAATGGGCAATTGATTATTCGAAATACGAGGGTGGTATCTATTCCTCTGAATGGGTTTGGGCAAAAGCCCTTCATGTTTTGAGGGAAGATGAGAAAGTTAGAAAAGCAGCATACTCATGGGTTGAGCATTGCGATTGGATGCCGGCGGTATTAACCGGAAAAACGAAACCAGAGGAGTTAATTCGGAGCCGTTGTGCCGCCGGCCATAAAGCTATGTGGCATAAAGACTTCAACGGTCTGCCTTCGGAAGAATTTCTTGGAGCATTGGACCCGTTATTGATTTCGTATAGGAAGAGATTATATACTGATACCTGGCCCGCTGATAAAAAGGTTGGAAACTTACTGCCGGAATGGGCAGCGAAATTTGGAATTACCGGGGAGGTAACAATTTCTGCAGGTGCCTTCGACGCACACATGGGGGCTGTTGGTGGAGGGATTAAACCTTATTCATTATTAAGGGTGATGGGCACATCAACCTGCGATATTCTTATTGCCCCCGCTGCTGATATGGAAGGCAAACTTATACCCGGAATATGCGGACAGGTTGACGGATCAGTAGTTCCGGGAATGGTTGGTCTGGAAGCCGGCCAATCAGCCTTTGGGGATGTTTATGCATGGTTTAAAAAAATACTAACCTGGCCCTTACAATATATTAATGACCCTGCTGAGCGGGAAAGGATAAGTGAGAAGATACTCGCAGGGCTCACCGAAGAAGCTGGCAAATTGCCTGATGATGACACAATTCCCGCAGCTACCGACTGGTTCAACGGCAGACGTACTCCGGATGCTGATCAAACGGTAACCGCCACACTCGCCGGGTTAACGCTGGGAACAGATGCGCCCATGATATTTAAATCATTGGTTGAAGCCACTGCGTTTGGCAGCCTCGCTATTGCAGAACGATTCCGTGAGCACGGTATTCCTGTCAGTGAAGTTATCGCCATTGGTGGCGTTGCTAAAAAATCGCCATTTGTGATGCAAATATTGGCTGATGTTATGAATACTGAATTCAAGGTAGCGTCTGCTGATCAAGCCTGCGCATTGGGAGCTGCGATGTTTGCCGCCACTGCCGCCGGTATTTATCCCAGTGTAGAGGAGGCAATGCAAGCCATGGGACAGGGGTTTGATACTGTTTACCGTCCAAATGCTGAAAAAGTTGCTTTTTATCGTAAGAAGTATTTAAAATATAAAACATTGGCTTTCTGAAAGAACCAAAAAATTTTTAAAAAAAGCCTTATTTCTATCGTTTGAAAGGGAAGAAAATACTGTTGAAAAGCATGAGGAATCGAATTCTCAGCTATATTTGTGCCTGACGATTGTTTTTGAAACCTAAATAGTACCGGATCCTGTCCTTCTTCGGGGCAGTGAAACGAGAATTAAGTTGCCATACTTTAATTTTTGTTCATTTATTGTTTAACCAAATACTAATTTCCTATGAGTAGCAAACTTAGCTTGAAGAAATGCCTCACTTTACTGGTGACCGCATTTTTTATGTTCGCAAGCGTTTATGCACAGCAGCTCAAGGTAAGCGGAAAGGTGACGGATTCGTCTACCAATGATGCCATACCTGGAGCCAGCGTTGCAGTGAAAGGATCAGGAACAGGAACTACCACTGACGGAAACGGCGCTTACTCGCTGACCGTTAATAAAGGAAGCGTCCTGGTATTCTCTTTTCTGGGTTACGCATCCCAGGATGTTGTCGTTGGTAACTCGACCACAATCAATGTTGCCTTAAAAGCACAGGCTAATGAATTGAATGAGGTTGTTGTTACCGCGTTAGGTATTCGCCGTGCTCAGAAAGCACTGGGTTATGCCGTTAGTAAGATCGATTCCAAAGATCTCACAAACGTTGGCACGCCCAACTTCGGATCAGCCATGTACGGTAAGGCATCCGGGGTAAGAATCACTTCAGCTCCAGGGGGAGCAACAAGTGCAGTGAATATCAACATCAGGGGAATGAACTCAATTAACTTCAGCAACCAACCATTGATCATCGTCGACGGTGTGCCAATCCGCAACGGTGAAAATAACAATGCCGGTTACTGGGGTGACCAGAGAATCCGTGGTAATGGGTTAGTTGATATAAACCCATCTGACATTGACAACCTTACCGTTCTTAAAGGAGCATCTGCATCTGCATTGTACGGATCAGAAGCTGCCAACGGGGTTGTTGTGATCACCACAAAAAAAGGTTCACAGAAAAAAGGTTTGGGTGTTGAAGCAAATTACACCTATCTGAATGAATCTCCAGCTTTCCTGCCTCCGTTCCAGAACACTTATGGACCTGGTTATGACCTTGGAACCAACGTTAACAGCTTTGGTGCCGATCAAGATGGATGGCTTTATGAAACTGTTCAGGGAGCTAAAATCCGCAGGCCAATCTATCGTTCTTATGCTCAGTTTGGACCAGCATTTGATGGCCAGCCAGTTATTGGATGGGACAACAAAATTCATCCATATGTTGCGCAACCTGACAACTGGAAAAATCTTTTCCAGACTGGATTCAACTCAACCGCAAACGTCGCTGTCAACAAGTCGGGTGACTGGGGAAATGTTCGTTTCTCCTATACACGTATGGATTATCAGGGAACTCAAAGGGGTGGAGAACATAATCGTAACACCTTTAATTTAACTTCAACGCTTAACCTTCACAAAAACTTAAAGGTTGATCTTGGCGTTAACTACATTAATCAGTTTACTAAAAACCGTCCTTACCTGATCAGCCGCATCACCAATAACTATGGTGGTTTCCTTAGTCGTTTTGATGATGCCCAATGGTATCTCGACAACTATCAGACCAGTAAAGGATATTACTTCCGTACTGCAGGTCAGCCAAGTGCAACCCCGGATGAGAACCTGAATATCCGCATGAGGGCTTATGATTTGCTCGACTTCTTCTGGAGGACTCTTAAAACCCAGAACCTGGAGAACCAGGATCGTTTGATCTCCAATGCAACAGCTACCTGGACAATCCTCCCGGGATTAACTTTCCGTGGCAGGATCGCCAATGATTTCACTGCAATTCGGGTTGAGAACAAAGATCCGAACTCAGTACCAATCAGTTTGGGTAATTCAGGAAGCTACAGTATGAGCAATTCATTTTTCTCAACTGTTTATGGGGATGCTCTTCTATCCTATGACAAAAAACTTTCCGAAAATTTCGGAATGGTATTAAATGCAGGCTGGAACGGTCGCAGGGAAACCTATAAAGCTTCAAGTGCATGGACTGTTGATGGTTTGAGCACCGAAAACTGGTTCTCACTGAATGCATCAGTTAACAGGGGATCAGCCAACGGAAGCGCCGACTATAATGAGTTATTAAAAGATGCCATCTTTGGAACTGCAGCTTTCAGTTATAAAGATTTTGCTTTTATTGAATTCACCGGTCGTCAGGAATCTTCTTCGACTCTGCCTCCCGGAAGTAACACATTCTTCTACCCATCAGTAAACGCCAGTTTTATTTTCTCTGACGCTTTCAAATTGCCGAGCTTCTTCGATTATGGAAAAGTCAGGTTAGGTTGGGGTATCGTGGGTAACGCTCCGCCAATGTATGCTGCCAGCAATGCTTACAACCAGGGAACTGTAAACGGAATCGTTTACAATACTGTTTCAAGCAGTTATGGTAACGACAAGATCAGACCAGAAGAGAAGCATGAATTTGAAGCTGGTACTGAAATGAAATTCTTAGGAAACCGCATGGGGTTGGAATTCAACTTCTACAGCAACAGAATCGTTGATCAGATTCTGTGGTTATCAGTTCCTTCCACTGTTGGTGCCAGCAGCATGCTGACTAACATCGGCGAATTGAAAAACCTCGGTATTGAAGCATCTCTTTATGGTACTCCTGTTCAGACCAAGAATTTCAAATGGGATATCCGTGGAAACTTTGCCAAAAACCGCAACGAAGTTGTCAGCCTGATGAAAGGTGTTGACCGCCTGACTCATGCCAACATTGACGCCGGCGCTGCTTTGATTGTTTCCGAACCGGGACAGCCGATGGGTGACATTCTTTGCTACTTACCGAAAGTTGATGCCAGTGGTAACAAGATCGTTGACCCAGTTGATGGTATGTACCAGATCGATTTTACCGAAATGAAAAAAGTAGGTAACGTAACGCCTAAAATTGTAGGTGGTATTGGAAACTATGTTGAGTTCAAGAATTTCTTTGTTGACTTCACTATCGACTTCAACTTCGGAAGTCAGGTTATGTCAATTGCCCGTCAGTACATGAAAGGTGCTGGTATGTTTGAAGAAACCTTGCAGTACAGGGATGAAGCTCACGGCGGTGCCGCTTATTACATTAACTCAGCCGGTAAAAAAGTTGCTGACGTTGCCAGTGCTCCTGCAGGAAGTAAGATTTGGCATGATGGCGTTATTCTTCCGGGTGTATTACCTGATGGAACGCAGAATAATGTTATCGTTGACGCAGCCACTTATTATCTGAATACTTACACCTGGGGTGCAAACCCGGCATGGGGTATACCTTACAGCCGTTATGATGACGCTGTTGTAAACAATGACTACATTAAGTTCCGCGAATTATCCATTGGCTACAATTTGCCGGTGAATATTGCCAAGAAAGTTGGTTGCAGCAATTTGAGAGTTTCCCTGATCGGAAGCAACCTGTTCTATATCTATCGCACCATGAAGGAATTTGATGCAGAAACGAACCTTGGATCCAGCTGGGTAAACCAGGCCATTGTTAACGGATCTACCGCAGCTACCAGAAGCCTTGGTTTCTCAATACGTGCAAGTTTCTAATAACGACTAAACATTTAGAAATATGAAAAAAAGAGTTTATATAGTATTAGTAGCCTTTGCTGCTTTCGCGCTCGTTTTTAACGCTTGCAAGAAAAGTGATCTGGCCGCATTATACCCGAACCCTGCACAGTCCTCGACTGCTTCTGTTGAGAACTTCCTGACAGGGGTATTTTCTAGTGCCAATGAGGTAGTTCTGCCCTGGTACTGGAGGTTCTTTGTTGTTGAGCAACCTACACTGGGCCATTACACCCATACCATGGGATGGATCAATTCAAAAGATCAGTTTATCCCACCGGCAGCTGCTATGGACTGGAGATGGAATGTTTATTATGGTACCGTCACCCAATTCAGGGTCATGGAAAACCTGTACAACAATCTTAGCGCATCATCACAGAGCGATTACAAGATTTTCATGATGGCTGCGAAGATTTTCTTCTACGATCAGACTCAGCAGACCATTGACCTTTTCGGTGATATTCCCTGGTCGCAAGCTGGGAAAGTTCGTCAGGTTGGCAATCTTGACCAGTCTCTGCCGGTTTATGATGATGCCAGGACTATTTACACAACCATGTTGGCTGATTTAAAAGTGATGGCTGATGATTTCACCACCATTTCTGTTCCTTCATTTTATGCCGGTCTGTTTGCCAACAAGGACTATCTGAATCATGGTAGTCTGGTTATGTGGCAGAAGTATTGCAACAGCTTACGCTTAAGGCTGCTGATGCGTGCTTCGGATGTAATGCCAACCGCTGAAATTGGTGAAATTCTTGGTAACCCGAGCAAGTATCCGGTGATCGAATCCAACGCTGAAGCCACCATGCTGGATGAACCTGGTCCAGACCTCTGGGCTGGTCAGAATATCCGCTCAGCTATGGAAACCTGGGGTCAGTATGACATTGCTCCATATGCGATGGTTAAGAATATGGTTGACAACAATGACCCAAGGCTTGCTATGACTTTCGATCCTAACAAGAATGGTCAGTACATTGGTATGAACCCCATGGAAAACGCTACGATTCAGAACCAAAAATTGACTGACGGTCTGATTTCAAGGTATGATACCTCATCATTTACCAGAAACACATTCTTTCCGGGATTTATTTTCACTGCAGCTGAAGTTAGCTTCATCAAGGCAGAAGCCATTCAGAAAGGATTTGCTACGGGTGATGCAAAAGCTGCTTATGAAACCGGTATTGATCAGTCGATTGATATGTGGTTTGGTATAAATGCAACTGGCACCTACAGGAATCCGCTACCGAAACCAACCGCTGGTGAACTTTCAGCTTACAAAGCAAGTGCTGCTGTGAACTGGGCAACCAATTCCGACAAAATTGCTTTGATTGCTACTCAGAAATGGCTGAATACCGGTCTCGCACAGATGCCGCAGACCTGGGCAGAGTATCGCAGACTTGACAAGCCTGCCCTGACTTTCCCGGATGATCCTACCAGTCAGCAGAAAGTTCCGCCGGTAAGGTGGCTATATCCTGTGACCGAGAAGGATTTGAATGGTGTTAACTACGATAAGGTTAAAGCACAGAGCGACCTGAACAATAAGGTTTTCTGGGATATCAAGTAAGAGTCTTAGAATCTTAAGAATTGAAAAGGCTGGGGAAACCCGGCCTTTTCTTTTTTGTGCCTTAAGCTTTTTTGTTATGCCTTTTTGTTATGCCTCCCTGCGGTCGGCATGATCCGCAGGGGGGTGCTCACGCCAAAGGGTTAGCTGCCTTGCGATAATCCTTCGGATCAGGCCTTTCCTTTTCCAACCCTCTTGCCAAACACGTTTGGCAGAGGCCTGAAAAAGCAAACGCCTGCTTCGCATATCGCAAGGCAAGCGTTTTGGCGGAGAAAGAGGGATTCGAACCCCCGGTACCCTCGCAGGTACAACGGTTTTCAAGACCGCCGCGATCGACCACTCTGCCATTTCTCCGAGGTGCAAAAATAAAAAATTTTCTTTAATTTCCGACACCGTTAGAAACAAACCCTCTGAAAGCCTTGCAGACACTGGCAAACCGTCCAAATTATGGAAAAGACACATTTTAGAGTGTTTATTGGCTTTTTTTGTTGAAAAATGTTTGAAAAATGATAAAAAAACATAGGTGGGAATTTGCTTAAGATCAATAATGGCCTAATTTTGTATAGCATTGCAACTATTCACTAACCCATAAAAACTATTTTTATGAACAAAGCACAATTAATTGACGCTATTGCTAAAGATGCAAATCTTACTAAAGCTGATGCTAAAAGAGCATTGGATGCATTTGTAAAAACAACTGCCCATACCCTGAAAAGTGGTGGACGTGTTGCTCTCGTCGGTTTTGGATCATTTTCTGTTTCGGCAAGAAATGCTCGTACCGGTCGCAACCCACAAACTGGAGCTCCGATTAAAATCGCTGCAAAAAAAGTGGTTAAATTCAAAGCAGGAACTGAACTCACCGGAAAAGTAAAATAACCGGGGTTTTTTATTGACAGGGAGTGCCATGCACTCCCTTTTTTTTTATGGATGAATTAATCAATTACCTGTCGGAATTTGCTACTCCCCGCAGAGTGCAACTTTTTAAAACTGTTGCGGCAAACCGCACCCGATATATAACTCCTGTCCTTGAGGATATCTACCAGCCACAAAATGCCAGTGCTGTTCTTCGTACCTGCGAATGCTCAGGAATACAGGACATACATATTATTGAAGAAAGAAACAGGTTTCAGCTAAACCCTGATGTGGAACTTGGAGCTGCTCAGTGGCTTTCTATGTATAAATACAATAAACCAGGTGGAACTAATGCCACTGATGCTATTCAAAACTTGAAAAAGAATGGTTACCGGATTGTTGCAACTACCCCACATGGAAAAGATGTTTCACTTGACAATTTTAATCTGGCTGACGGAAAAGTTGCATTATTATTTGGCACCGAGCTTAAAGGACTTACAGATCAGGCACTTTCACAAGCAGATGAATTCGTGAGAATTCCCATGACCGGCTTTACTGAAAGCTTTAATATCTCTGTTTCGGTAGCAATAGTTACCTATACTTTGATGCGGGAGTTAAGAAATTCGTATCTTCCGTGGAAATTATCCGAAACTGAGCAAAAGGAATTGGTTCTTGAGTGGCTGCGAAAAAGCATCAAGGATTCTGAACTGCTGGAAAAAAGATTTAATTTTGGTAAATAAAATTTGGAATTATGGCAATTAAACCAATGAACTGCATCATCATCGAGGATTATGATGAATCACGAAAGCTCGTGGAAATCTTTGTTGAAAAAACCCGGATGCTTAATTTGGTTGGTTCATATGGCTCTGCGGTTGAAGCCATTAACGACAGTAATCTCTCAGAGAAAGTAGATCTGGTTTTTCTGGATATAGAACTTCCTGAAATGTCGGGGATGGAATACCTGAAAACCCTGGAAGAAAGTCCAGTGGTTATCATCCTATCTGCTCAGGAAAAATATGCACTTGAAGCATTTCAATATGATGTAACCGATTATATTCTAAAACCAATAACCTACGCCCGGTTTTATAAAGCCGTTTCGAAAGCTTACTCACACTGGCGCAGGCAGAACAATGTACAGAAAGCACAGAACGATATATTTATCAAAAAAGGTAATAGCCTGGTAAAACTCAGTTATGAGGATATTATCTGGATCGAATCAATGGAAAACTATGTCCTTGTGGTTACTGTGAAGGAAAAAATCGTTGTTCATTTCACGCTCAAAGCCATTCTTCAGAAACTTCCAGCTGATGTTTTCCTGCAAACTCATCGGTCGCATATCGTCAACCTGAACAAAATAGATACCATCAAAAGGGGTAGCCTGATTATCAGAGAAGGCACTCTAGAACTTGAGGTTCCGGTTGGAAAGTCTTATCGCGATCAGCTGCTGTCGAGCCTTAACCTGATGTCGCATTAATCGAATGGATGGTTCGAAGGAATTATTTCTCAAATATTTAGGACAAACCTCCCCGTATCCATTAGCGCTGGAAATTGCCAGAGCAGAAGGCTGTTATTTATATGATCCTTCCGGGCGAAAGTACCTGGATCTGATCAGTGGATTTTCTGTTAATAACCTTGGCCACTCTAATCCCCGAATCATTAAGGCCATCCGTGAACAAGCGGGTTTATACCTGCACACGATGGTTTATGGGGAACTGATACAGTCGCCACAGGTTAAGTACGCTATGAAACTGGTAGATAACCTGCCGGAAAGACTTAACCAGGTTTATTTTGTCAATTCGGGATCCGAGGCTGTGGAAGGAGCGCTCAAGCTGGCTAAACGATTCACAGGTAAACATGAGCTTGTCTGCTTTGAAAATGCTTATCATGGAAGCACACATGGAGCTCTGAGCGTGATGGGTTCTGAAACCTATAAAACTGCTTTTCGCCCTCTCCTCCCCTCGATAAAAATTTTAAAATTCAACGATCCCGAAGCATTGGATGCCATTACGGAGGCTACTGCATGCGTAATTATCGAACCGATTCAGGCCGAAGCTGGAATTCTAACCGCCGAACCAGGGTTCTTTAAAGCGCTTTTAAATCGATGCAGAGAGGTAGGGGCACTTCTCCTATTTGATGAAATTCAAACTGGATTTGGCCGTACTGGTTCATTGTTTGCTTTCGAACAAACAGGTATTGTTCCTGATATTCTATTATTGGCCAAAGCATTAGGCGGGGGAATGCCTCTGGGAGCCTTCATTGCCTCCTCGGAAATCATGAGCCATCTGACCCACGATCCTTCCCTTGGACATATAACAACCTTTGGAGGACATCCCGTTTGTTGCGCCGCAGGATTAGCATCTCTGGAAATCATCCTGGAGCAGAAACTCTATTTACGTGCAGGACAACTTGAAAAATTGATCAGGGAAAACTTAAGACACCCATCGATATTGGAAATTCGTGGAAAAGGACTGTTACTGGCAGCTAGACTTGATTCCGAAAGCAGGGTTAACAAATTCTTCGACCTTAGCCTGAAAAACGGCCTGATTTTCGATTATTTCCTGTTTTGCAAGGACAGCATAAGGATAACACCACCTCTGATCATGACAGATGCTGAAGCAATGGAAATGTGTAAACTGATAACGGAAACGCTGAATCAGACTGGCGAATAGCCTATTTCACCTCAAAATCCAAAAGGACGCGGCCTTCTATCTCGGCAACCAGATGGTCGCCGGGTTTCACCGGTCCAACACCAGCGGGAGTTCCTGTGAAAATCAAGTCACCCATTTGAAGAGTAAAAAATCGGGAAGCGTAGGCAATCAGATATTCAAATGAGAAAATCATTTCTGAGGTATCGCCCGACTGCACTTTTTTATCATTCAGGTTTAATCCGAAATGCAGATTATGCACATTAGGAAAATCAGTTTTTGGAACGAAAATCCCGACAGGCGCTGAATTATCGAATGCTTTGGCTGTTTCCCAGGGATGTCCCTTTTCTTTTGATTTCTGCTGAATATCCCTGGCAGTAAAATCAATGCCGACGGTTAATTCCTCAAAATACCTGTTGGCAAAATTTTCTGCAATATTTTTCCCGACGCGACAAATCTTGATGACGATTTCGAGTTCATGATGAACATCTGCTGAGAAATCGGGATAAAAAAATGGTTTGTTTCCTTTGACCAAAGCGGTGTCAGGCTTCATAAACACAATCGGCTCATCAGGAATGGCATTATTGAGCTCCTTCGCATGTGCACCATAGTTCCGTCCTATGCCAATGATTTTCATTAGGAAGAAATTTATATCTGGTTTATTTTTCTCTGAGCTTAAGGTATAATCTGGTTATAACCTTTTTTGTATAAGCCGGGAAATCGCCATCCATCATCCAGCTATAATATGATTTTTCGCGAGCGAAAACGTCAAGCACTTTTTGTCCTTTAAACTTACCAAAGTTAAAAACCTCTTCACCAGCTTCATTAAATACGATTCGGCCAGCAAAATCAGCAAATTTATTGCCCTGGCCAATCGATGACAGTGAATCAACGGTACGTCCGAGATCAGTATATTTTTCCAGCTGAGCCTGCAGAATTTCCCAGGTGGCTTCTACGTCAGCCAAAGCGGAGTGTGCATTCGTAAGGTCCTTATTACAATAGAACTTATAGGCTGCAGCAAGATTACGCGGCTCTTTCATAAAGAAAATAGCCTGAACATCAACAAACTTATTTTCTTTCAGATCGATATCATATCCTACCCTTGCAAACTCCTCTGCCAGCATTGGAATATCGAATTTATCAGAATTATACCCTCCCAAATCACACCCTTTTATCATAGCCGCAACCTCGCCGGCAATCATTTTAAAGGTTGGAGAATCAGCAATATCACTGTCGGAAATCCCATGAATTTTTGTAACCTCTGGAGGAATCGGCATTTCCGGATTAACGCGGTATGTCTTGGTTATTTTATCGCCATCGCTGTTCACCTTGATCAAGGCCAGTTCAACTATCCTGTCGGTCCCGATATTCAGTCCTGTGGATTCGATATCCATGAACACGATTGGACGGTTAAGCTTTATATTGATAAAAGGAAAGCCGGCCTGATTTTCGCTTTGTGAAGTTTTTTTTGTCATAGCGGATAAAAAGAACCCCGCCGAAGCGGGGCTAAAATCATGTATTAATCATCATGGGCATTAACAACATCAACAGGTTCTCATCCCCGGATTCCTCCTCTTTTGGAACCAGGATACCTGCCCGTGTTGGATCGGCCAGTTCTGCAACTACTTCTTCGCCAATGATATTACTGAGAATATCAATGAGAAATAGTGATTTAAAGCCAATCTCCATAGGATCGCCACCATATTGGCAATTCAGCTTTTCGACAGCTGAAATTGAATAATCAATATCCTGGGCTGATACGATCAGCTGATTTGAGGTAAGTTGAAGCTTAACCAGGTTACTGGCCTGATTTGAATAAACCGAAACCCTGCGCAGAGTATTCAGGAAGAGCACCCTATTGATATAAACCTTGTTCGGATTATTTTTAGGAATAACTGATTCATAGGCGGGGTAATTTCCCTCAACCAGACGGCAAATCAGCTTATATTCGGAAAGTGTGAAAATTGCGTTTTTCTCGTCGAAAGCCAGGTTAACATCATTTTCTTCTCTGGGAAGAATATTCTTAAGCAGATTAGCCGGCTTTTTTGGAAGGATAAAGGAAGAATCCTTTTCACTCCTGATGTCATTTCTCCTGTAGCGGACGAGCTTATGAGCATCGGATGAAACGAACGTTACATGATCCTGACGGATCTCGATCAGAATACCATTCATGACCGGTCGGAGTTCATCATCTGCAGTGGCGAACAGTGTTCGGTTGATCCCCTTGTTGAGTGAATCGGCAGGGAAAGAAACCTCTGTCACCCTATCCTCTTTAAGGCCCTGAAGAACCGGAAAATCGATCCCCGGCTTGCCAACAATACTAAACTTACCATTTTCCGAAACTATATCTATGCCGAGTGAATCCAGATTGACATCAAAGGTTAGCGGTTGTTCCGGAAACTCCTTTAAGGTATCGATAAGAATTCTGGCTGGGATAGCAATTGCGCCGTCGCCATCGGCATTTTCCATCGTCAGGCTGGTAATCATTGTGGTTTCTAAGTCGGAAGCGGTAACCACTAAAACGCTCTTATTCAACTGAAACAAAAAATTATCCAGTATTGGAAGGGTATTTTTTGTACTGATCACACGGCTGATAGCTTGCAGGTGTGATAACAGATCGGTGCTGGAAATAATAAACTTCATAATTCTTTCCTGTTTAACAATCAATTTGATCGATTTACCCTCTAAAAATAGTAATAATCTTCAATTAACGGGTTTCCCGAAATAGTTTAGATTGACGAATAATGGATTAAAAACATAGTATTGGATAACCACCCATTGTTTGTTGTCAATCAAGGCCCACATCCGCTCATCATCCCATTTCATCGGCGCACCATTATCATCAAGTTTACCATTACCCGGGCGCCTCCATGCTGTGAGCTTCTTGACGTTTCCTTTGGTGTCAGCCAGAGTTATGATCCGTAAAGGTTTTTGAGACTGCAGTGAGTCTTTTGTTCGCTGAGGCAAACTATCGGAAAAGAATTCGAGGCTCACCTTCTCGAATTTGCTGATATAATAGCGCACTGCCACGGTATCCAATGGTATCGTTAAACTGGCTCCGGTCATTGATGAAATCGAGTATTTATTATTGCCGGGGCTTTGCAGTACAAATGATGTTTGCGGATCTTCAGGATTCTCGATGGATATCGACTTTATATCATTGAAATTATAATTAAAGATCGCTGTGGAGCGCCAACCTACTTCCTCCACAAAAAAGCGAGACGACAGATACCCGATAAACCCTGGAATATGAACAACAAATGGAACAGAAGAACCTTCCAGCATCATAAAAGTTCCCATTTGATCCTGAGTAGGACCACCAACATAGATAGTCTTAATCAGCTTCTTTTTATGGTATACCTCGACTTTGGTATTTCTTGTTGCAAGCATCCTGACCGAATTGTCGAGCATGGAGGTTGAAACGGGTGATTTAACACGGAGGCGGTTCAGTGTCTTCAACAAAACATCGATTGCATCGTTTCTGACCACAAACCGGTCGTTTACCATCCAGTGATTGCCAACGCGGGTTAATGTAACCTGCTGATTATCCTTACGTACCATAAAAATACGGTCGACCGAGGCAGTGTCTTCAATGGCAAAATCCCGAAGTTCACGCTTAATGGTGCTGTTGCTGTGCCGGGATATCAGAATAATGGCAGCTATAGCGAGTACGGCAATAACACCGATAATAATTCTATTTTTCTTCATATCACTTCGAGTACTTACGTTTTCGTATAATCATGTATACCAATCCTAATGCAACAATAATGAGAACCGGCAAGCCGACATTAAATAAACGCCAGAAAAGCAGTTGATTGTTAATTCTGATCCGGTCGAGCATCCTGACTTTCACCTCTCGGTTCCTTAGAGCCATCACTCCTGAATCATCCAGAAGGTAATTCACACAATTCAGAAGGAATTCGCGGTTGCCAAAAGTTGTATTTGTATATTGGTCATAACCAAGAGGCTGGCTCATATATTTCCCGTCTTTAACCTTCACAACGTTCCGGGCACAGTCGCCATCCGAAACGACAATCATCCGGGTTGGCACAACACTTTTGTCGTATACTTTAAAAACATTGTTATTTATGAAATCCTTCATCAGCCTGTTCTTGTAATGGCTGGTAAATTCACCTTCCATCATAACAGCTACCGGCAGGTTCTGAAGGGAGAATCTTGATGGATCAAGTTTCTCAGAAAAAATGTCCATTGAAACCCTGATTGGGGAACGGATAATGCGACTTTGGGTAGATGAGCTGAGAATTACCGACTTATGAACTTTCGGATCTTCTCCAACTGTATCAATCGGGCTGACAAAATCGAATTTCACCGGATTGATATTGCGCGAAACCGGGCTATCGTCACGGCCCATAATTAAAGGAAAGAACGGAAAATAAGCCAATTGAATCTTTGGTTGTTCAGATCCCTCAGGGGCACTGTTAACCGGCATCATGGCACACTGGAAATCCTGTATCAGGCTTGAATTGATCCGAGCTCCGTAGGAATAAATAATATCACCCAGATTTACCTCACTGTTAATCACTCCCATAGTTTCTCGGGCTGATTCCAGTGCACTCATATCTACTTTAACGGCATCCACCAGCCATAAAACCTTACCGCCCTTCATTATGAACTGGTCAATAATAAACTTATCCTTTTCAGAATATTTAGACTTGGGATCAGCAATAACAATTGCCTGGCAGCCATCGAGTGCACCTATTTTCTCATCGATCTTTATTCGTTTCACCAGATAGAAATCGCCAACAGCCCGGGAAAAACGGGCAACCTGGTATTGATCAAGTTCATCATGGCCTTCAATAAAGCCAACTGTAGGAGTACTCTCCCTGGAAACAGTTCTTACTCCGGTGATAAAATCATATTCCAGTGTTTCGATAGCCTTATTAACACTTGCATCATTAAAGCTACCAGTTAAGTTTCCCTGGAAAAAGTTGACTACCCTTTCATATTCCTGCCCATGCTGGCGGTAGGTCAAGAGGGCACCTGGAAATACCACCTGTTGGGTTTTACTTCCGTCGTTCTTTTGTGATTGGACATTATAATACTCCACTCCATCTTTAGCCAGGGCGTCGTACACTTCGCGGCGAGTTTTCTGGTCAGAGCTTTCCGATGGATTCACAAATTCAAACTCGATATTCTTTTTGCCATACACTTTAAATTCATCAAGCAACTCTCGGGTGGCTTTCTGCAATCTTCGAAATCCGGCAGGCAGGTTATCATCGCCCAGGTAAACTTTAATATAAACTATATCCTTTAGCTCTTTCAGATAGGTTTTAGTGCCCTTGGAAATAGTATATCTTTTTTCCTGGGTAAGATCAAACCGGTGATAAGCATAATAACCGACCATGTTTACCAGAACCACCACAACCAGAAGAAGCGTGAGTTCCAGAACGTTTTGCCTTTTTACTTTTTTCTTGTCCATTTTTTCACCTCCTACCATTTACGGCTTTCGAGAACAATTTTTGTAAAAAGGATAAACACTGCAATCACTGAAGCGAAATAGAGGATATCACGGGTATCGATTACTCCCCGGGACAAGGAATTATAATGAAAGGAAATCCCCAGGCCGGCGATAAAATTTTCAAGACCACCGGAAAGGCCAAGTTTAGAGATATATTCAAAACCGAGAAACAGAAGAAAACATCCGGTTACGCCCAGAATAAAAGAGACGATTTGATTTTCAGATATTGAGGAGGTAAACAATCCAATGGCAACATAAACTCCAGCCAGAAAGAACAGTCCGATAAAGGATCCCCAGAAACCACCCGTGTCAAGGTTTCCACGAGGTGAACCCAGCCACATCACTGAGAAAAAATACACCAGCGTTGGCAAGATTGCCAGCAGGACAAGGACAACACCTGCGAGATATTTCGACAAAATAATTTTCAGGTCGCTCAGTGGCCGGCTAAGCAGAAGTTCGAGTGTTCCTGTTCTCTTTTCATCAGAAAACAGCCTCATAGTGACGGCAGGGACCAGAAAGAGAAAGACCCATGGTGCGAGGATAAACATCGGATCGAGACTCGAATAGCCAGATTCCAGAACGTTAAATTCCCCTGGGAAAACCCAAAGAAAGAGACCGTTAAGGACCAGGAAAACGATGATAACGATATATCCGGTAAGTGAACTGAAAAATCCGTTTATCTCACGTTTCAGCAAGGTTAACATAGAATTGCTTTTTTTTGAGAGTTACAAATGTAGAAAAAAACGGCAAACGATGTCGGCAGCCGTTGCCGAGGCTTCCTTTTCCCCAATTTTCTTGTTCAGTTCGCGGTAGCCATCAGTCATTTGCCTGATAAATTCAGGATCAGTAAGGATTCTATCCAGGTTAATTTTAAGGTTACGGGAATTGTAACGGAATTGAATCAGTTCCTCGATACAAAACCTATCCAGGATAAGATTTACCAGCGAAATATATCGGACTTTAATAACAATCCGAGCTATCAGCCAGGATACCGGAGAGGTTGTATAACAAACCACCTGAGGAGTTCCCAGGAGTGCGGTCTCCAAAGTTGCTGTTCCCGAGGTTACGAGTGCAGCTTTGGCGATCTTCAGAAGTTCAAGTGTTTTTCCATAAATTACTTTCGCATCTGTTTTTCCTGTCAACTCCTTATAAAAGCTCTCGGGAAAATTTCGATGACCTCCGATAACAAACTGATAATCTTTGTACTGATCAATCATTTGGACCATTAGAGGCAAGATCTGCCGGATCTCCTGCTTCCTGCTTCCGGGAAGTAAGGCAATCACAGGTTTTGCCCCTAGATCCAGATCGGATCTCATCATCGCCGGATCAGCATTATTCAACGGCCGTACATATTCCTTTACGGGGTTACCAACATATTCGCTTCTCACCCCATATTTTGCCAGAAAATCAGGCTCAAAAGGCAATACACACAGGGACATATCGGTATACCTGGCAAGTTTTTTTGCTCTTGAAGGCATCCAGGCCCATACTTTCGGGGTAATATAATAAACAGTAAGAAAATGTTTCTTTTTAAGCCAGCTGATGATCCGTAGATTGAACCCGCCATAATCGATCGGTATTACAACATCCGGATTAAATGCAAGAATGTCGTTCTTGGTGATCCGGAAATTATCTCGGATTTTCATCAGTTTGACGAGCAATTGGGTAAAGCCCATAAAAGCTAATCCACGGATATGGATCACGGCTTTTCCACCTACATTTTCCAGGAGATCACCACCAAGGAACCGGAATTCAGCAGCGGTATCCAGTTTCAGGATAGCTTTCATGAGTTCTGATCCGTGTTGATCACCGGAAGGTTCCCCGGCTATAAGAAAGTATTTCATAGTATTCCTGGAGATTCCTTAGAGGATTCTTATAATCAGTACAACAAAGGTAAAAAGGAAAGTAGCCATCAGAACACCCCGGGCAGATTTTAGAAAATCGCGCCTGATAAAAAGGAAGAAAGCCAGCAAATTTGGCAATACCGACAATGAAATGATGTGCGTAAGAATACCCAGATTTTTATAAACCTTGATAAAATCAACGAGGCTAAGGTCACTGTATCTGGCAAAATAATAGATAGTCAGTGCGATCAGGGGAATGACTAATCCGAGGACAATTCCGATCCAAACCTGATTGAGGTTAATCTTATTCATAAGCAAAAATCACAAAAGCCATAATTTCAGCGCTTCCATGGCAGGATAATCAGTAACATCCACACTAACGGGAACAATGGCAGCGAAATTGTTCTTAAGAGCCCATTCATCAGTATCTTCCGACAGGGGCTCTTCATTGCTGAATTCCCCGGTAAGCCAAAAATAATCATGGCCCTGCGGATCGGTACGCTTATCGAATTCCTCTTTCCAAACGCCGATGGTTTGCCGGCAAACCTTGATGCCCCTGCATTCATCGGGTGAAATCCTTGGAAAATTAATATTCAGGCAAGTTCCTGTCGAGAGTCCTGTTTCGATAACCTTTTTTATAATCGGGCGTGCAAACTGGACTGCCAATCGAAAATCAGCATCTGGTGAATGGTCATCAACAGAGAAAGCGATAGCGGGAATTCCATTCATGCAAGCTTCAATAGCTGCAGCCACTGTTCCTGAGTAAAAAAGGCTTACCGAGGCATTTGATCCGTGATTAATGCCAGATAAAACCAGGTCGGGTTTGCGATCCAGAATCTGATTAAGCGCAATCTTTACACAATCGGCAGGAGTGCCCGAGCAGGCATATGCCGGGTAGCCATCGATCATTTGAGCCGATTTAAGGCGGATTGGATGATTAAGGGTTACAGCGTGTGACATACCAGACTGGCCAGTAACGGGAGCTACAACAACAACTTCACCAAATTCGGATGCCACCTGCATCAATTCCTGAATTCCCCTGGCACGGTAACCATCGTCATTACAAACCAGAATCAACGGTTTTTTTATCATATTGAAAATTTAACGCCACAAAAATAGAAAACCCGGTTATCTTCGCCGTGCAAAAAGAAGAAAATGAAGACTTTTAGCAGATATCACCATGTTTTGTGGCTGCTAATTACCACAATATTCTGTTTAACAGGATGTTCCGAAGAAATAACAGTTATCAAACCCGGGGCGCCAATCCCTGTGGTTTTTGGTGTCTTCGATCTTAACCGCTCCATTAATTATATTAAGCTTTCAAAGACGTTTGCGGGAATGACTGACCCCTATACTCTGGCTACCGATCACGACCGGATCTTTTATTCAAATGCCCAGGTTTTCCTGACAGATCCCTATGGAAGCAACCGGATGTCATTCACTTTGCAAACCGGCATACCCAGGGATACCGGAAACTTCCCGGCTTTTCCAAATGAAGTTTACGTTTTAAATCAAAAATTATATGAGGGAGATTACCTGCTTAAGGTAATCATTCCATCAGAGAAGGATACGCTAACCGCAAAGTTTGCTTTTATCCATCCTTTTAAAGTGATCTCGCCAAAATTTGGGTTTAAAAGATTCTATTTTTATGAAGATCCAACAGTATTCAGCTGGTATTCCGATCCGGCTGCCGGTCTATATGAGATCTCGCTGAATCTGGCCTATGAAGAATGGTTGAAAACAGGGGTAACCAGGAGATGTTCAGTAAGTTATACCAGACAATTAAACTTTGCGGACCTTGAATCAGAAAAGGACCATTACAACTTTCGGTTTTATTCTGATAACTTTTTCGCCCGTTTGGGCACAATCATAAAGCAGAATGACAGTATTGATTACCGTAAGCCGGTAGGTCTGACGCTTTTGATCACCGCGGCTGATACCACCCTGGCAAAATACCTCAACTGGATACATCAGGAGATCGACGACAAAGTAAACCCAAACGGGAATGTTGTTGGAGCCGTAGGAGTGGTCGGTACAAAATATTCAGTTCCGTTTACCGGGCTCACCTTATCACAACGATCGCAGGATTCGCTTGTCAGGGGCCGGTACACTAAAAAGCTCGGCTTTGTAAGTAATTCAGACTGGTAGGATATTACTATTTTTGAGCATGGATCATTTAAAAAAAGGCACTCCCCCCCACCCGGCCACCTGGATTCCAACCCTCTATTTTGCCATGGGCCTGCCCTTTGTGGCCATTGCGACTTCTTCATCCCTGATGTTCAAAAACCTTGGCATATCAGATTCTCAAATTGCATTATGGACCTCACTAATCATGCTTCCATGGACGTTAAAACCCTTATGGAGTCCATTTCTAGAGATGTTTAAGACCAAGAAACACTTTGTTATTTTAACCCAGATACTAACAGGCATCACGTTTTTTCTTGTTGCCCTTTCACTTTCGCTGAACGGGTTTTTTAAATATGCGATAGCCCTTCTGGCTATTGTGGCATTAAGTGGTTCGACTCATGATATCGCGGCTGACGGGGTTTATCTTAATGAGCTTTCAACCACTTTACAGGCAAAATATATCGGATGGCAGGGCGCCTTTTACAATATTGCCAAAATACTCACCGGGGGAGCATTTGTTTATTTTGCCGGTCAGATGGAAATCAGCTTTGGTGTAGTCAAGGCCTGGATGGCTGTGATGGGAATATACGGAATCATCATGATATCGCTGGGGCTTTACCACATAAGGAAACTACCTTCGGGCGGCCGTGCGAGTGATGTCAAAACTCTGGATGAAGGGTTAAAAACATTGTGGGATGTTATCAGGACATTTTTCCAGAAGAAAAGCATCTGGTGGATGGTCATTTTCATTGTCTTTTACCGTTTTGCTGAGGGTCATGCGATTAAAATTGCGCCCCTGTTTTTCAAAGCGGCACGCGATCATGGCGGACTAGGACTGACCACCTCCCAGATTGGTCTGGTTTACGGGATTTTCGGAGCTATGGCCTTTGTCCTTGGATCAATTTTAGCTGGATATTTTGTATCGGCCCGGGGGCTGAAGAAATCGCTGTTTCTCCTGTGCTGCTTCTTTAACATTCCATTTGCTGTGTATGCCTTCCTGGCGATTACTCAACCTACCAGCCTGGTAATTATTGGGTCGGCTGTTGTTCTAGAATATTTTGGATATGGGTTCGGTTTTGTCGGACTCATGCTTTTCATGATGCAGCAGGTTGCTCCTGGAAAATATAAAATGGCCCATTACGCGTTTGCCAGCGGGATCATGAATCTCGGTTTTATGATTCCTTCCATGTTAAGCGGATATATAAGTGATTGGCTGGGATACCGGCATTTTTTCCTCTGGGTTCTGGTGGCTACGATACCCTCATTTTTCGTATCTTTTTTCGTTCCTTTCCATAACCCCGAGAAGGACGTTTAAAATATCAGGATTATGATAAACAAAATAAATATTCCCTGGGAACACAGACCTGCAGGTTCCACCGAAGTTATCTGGAGATATTCGCAGAATCCGATCATCAGCCGTTATGCCATTCCTACGTCAAACAGCATTTTCAATAGTGCCGTTGTTCCTTTTGGCGATGGGTTTGCGGGTGTTTTCAGATGTGATAACAAAGCAGTTCAAATGAATATTTTCGCCGGATTCAGTGCGGACGGCATCCATTGGAACATCAACCACGAGCCAATCGTGATGAAGGCTGGCAATACGGAAGAGATTCACTCCGACTATAAATATGATCCAAGGGTAACCTATATCGAAGACAGGTGGTGGATAACCTGGTGCAACGGGTATCATGGGCCGACCGTCGGGATTGCTTACACTTTTGATTTTAAGGATTTTTACCAGTGTGAGAATGCCTTTCTTCCGTTTAATCGGAATGGAGTTTTATTTCCACAAAAAATTGGCGGCAAGTACGCCATGCTCAGTCGGCCCAGCGACAACGGCCACACCCCTTTTGGCGACATTTACATCAGTTATAGTCCGGATATGAAATATTGGGGTGAGCACAGGCTGGTGATGAAGGTAACCCCGTTTGAAGAGAGTGCCTGGCAATGTACCAAGATTGGTGCCGGTCCGGTGCCGATACTTACGGAAGCCGGGTGGTTACTTTTTTACCATGGTGTTATCAATACCTGCAATGGATTCCGGTATTCGATGGGTGCAGCGTTGCTGGATACCGACCATCCGGAAAAGGTACTGTATCGCACCAAGCCGTATTTATTGGCGCCGGCAGAGATTTATGAGTTGACAGGTGATGTGCCGAATGTTGTTTTTCCGTGTGCCGCATTAATGGATTCGGAGGGTAAGATCGCGATATATTACGGGGCAGCCGACACGGTTACGTGCATGGCTTTTGGCTATTGCGATGAGATTCTTGCCTTCATCAAAAGCAATTCCATTCACTCCTGATTTATTTTTACAAAGCACTTGCACGCTTGCAAAAAGGGTTTATCTTTGCACGCTCTTTCGGGTGCTTAGCTCAGCTGGTTCAGAGCATCTGCCTTACAAGCAGAGGGTCACTGGTTCGAATCCAGTAGCGCCCACGAAAAAAGCG
>CAINOB010000026.1 GCA_903851365.1 uncultured Bacteroidota bacterium | reverse complement strand
CGCTTTTTTTATGGTCGTAATGACTACTTAAAGAAAGAAAAGGAAATAACTGTTAGTGTTTTGGTTTTGGTGATTTACGTAAAGCTCTCCGTTTTTGCTTTTTGACTTCTTCCTCAAGGATTTCATCTCCCAATTTTATAATAGCTAAGGTTTCCAAAAACCTTTTCACCTGTTTTGAATAATCTGGTTTCATGACTTTTTATTACTTAATCCGGCAATATTGAAAAAGTGATATGCCTATTTCCATTTTTTTTGAACAATTTTAATTCAAAGTAAATTTTACGTTCCATATACTGTATTAAATCTCCAGTGCTTGACTTTTTTGTTGTTTATCCAAGAATTTGTAATTTAGAGGAAAGTTATTGCTATGTTTTTGCTAAGCAACCAAATTCTGCTTTCCAAAATGGAAAATAAGGATCGTGATTTAATTTTTCTAAAATATATTACGTTCAATAAAGCCATTAATCTATTGTCAAGTATATAATTCCCTTATCTATATTTTGGTAATAAACTTTAAAATCATATGCTATATGACAAATTTCAAAACAACGGTCAAAGTAAATGGTGAGCTTCATGAAACTTTAAAAGACATTTTACCTTCTGAAAAACAAAAATTGAAAATTTTATTTATAGCTAAAACACCAGCATTAAAGAGTGTCCAAGCAGGGCATTATTTTCAAGGAAGACAGGGTCAAATGTTTTGGAATAAACTTAAAGAAAATGGTTTGCTAACAGTTAGACCAAATACTTATGAAGATGAAAATTTATTAGAAAACGATTACGGTATTACTGATATCGTTAAAGTTCCGAGAAATTATGGCAATGAACCCACTGAAGAAGAGTACAAACAAGGGTTAAATAGAATTCTTCAAACAATACAAATATATAATCCAAAAGTAATTGTCTTCGTATACAAAAAAGTCCTTGATAATATTCTTTCTTTAGGTTTTGGGAAATACTTTAATACTGAATATGGCTTCAATTCGACTGCCGAACCATTATTTAAGTCCAAGGTTTTTGTGTTTCCCATGCCTGGTACACCGTGTACACGCCAGCAAGCAATTAAAGCGATGGAAGAACTTGTAAAGGTTTTCAAGAGATAAGGCATTTTAGTACTTTACATGTCATGCATATTCAAATGATTATGAATATTGTAAATCAAATCAAAATGAAAAAATTTTCCTTTTTCCTTTTCTTAATGTTTATGTCAATCAATGCATTCTCGCAATTTACGTGTCAAAACCCACACTCACCTGAGTATTTAGTTTCATCCTCATTAATTTCGGAGGCTAATACTGGTATTGCAACCGATTATGGTCGAACCAATCCGAAATTTCAAAATGGAGCCAATGCCTGGAATACTTTATCCAGCGGAACAACTAATCAACTCATATCTGTTTTCTTTAATGATGCCAATAAAGGATATGCTGTTGGAGATAAAGGAACCATCTTAAAAACAAGTAATGGAGGTTCAACCTGGTCATCTTTATCGAGTGGAACAACTAATGCTTTATTTTCTGTTTACTTTACGGATCCAAATACTGGATATGCTGTAGGAAATTTGGGGACTATCGTAAAAACAATCAATGGCGGCACAACTTGGACTACTTTATCGAGTGGAACGAGTAATCTGTTGACTTCTGTTTTCTTTGCCAATTCCAATACAGGTTTTGCTGTAGGTTATTCAGGAACCATCATTAAAACCACCAATGGTGGAGCAAGTTGGACTACGCTATCGAGTGGGACAACTAATGGCTTACTTTCAGTTTTATTCACTGATGCCAATAAAGGTTATGTTGTAGGCTTTTCCGGTACCATTTTAAAAACTGTCAATGGAGGTGCAACCTGGACTACTCTTTTTAGCGGGACAACTAATCATTTAGAATCAGTTTACTTTACAGATGCAAATACAGGTTATATTGTCGGTATTTGGGGTACTATTTTAAAGACTATTAATGCAGGTACATCATGGAATGTCATGTCTTCCGGAACTACAAATCCTTTATTCTCAATTTGTTTTACTAATTCCAACATAGGTTATGTCGTCGGGGGATTTGGAATTATTCTTAAGACCATTGATTCAGGCGCAACCTGGACTTCATTATCAAGTGGAACGACGAATAGTTTATTGTCAGTATTTTTTACTGATTCCAATATAGGTTATACTGTGGGAGATCTGGGAACTATTTTAAAAACTTCAACAGGAGGTGTTTTGCCTACCTTAGCTGTTTCTCCTTCCGACCGAGCAGTATCATCAAATGCCGGAAGTACTTATTTCATTGTTAATTCCAATACAAGTTGGATAGTTTCCAGTGATGCTGTATGGTGCAATGTTAATCCATCAGGTATAGGGAATGATTCAATTATTGCAGATTATTCTGAAAACAATACATCAGTGGCACGGGTTGCAACTATTACTGTTCAGGTTTCAGGTCTTAATGCAATAAATATTACAGTTACTCAGGCCAAATCTAGTAATGGTGTTGAAAATACCGGTGAAAATAATATTCAAATTTATCCTAATCCCACACAAGGATCGTTTAAGATCGTTCCAGGTCATTTAATTATTGATTCATTGGATGTAATTGTTCAGGATTTGAATGGCAAAGTGATACTTAGGAAACAATTCGACAGTGAAAAGGAGTATTTAATGAACCTTTCATCTTCTATACCTGGATGTTATCTTCTAATCCTAAAATATCGCAACCAAATTGCTGTTCGGAAATTGGTAATTATACGGTGATCTTCTTCGTATGATAAACCCCAAAATGAACACTGGATTGAAATCATGGGAAATTAGATTCTATTTTCCCCTTTAAAGCCATTGATAAAAGCCACGGTTTTTCTATTTCATCCAAATTCCTTTCATTTTTTTTGTCCTTTATTTTTTTTGGAGGTCGGAGTAACATTGAGCCATGAACAATGGCTATATCCGTCTTGGCGAAGTCTTAACTCAAATGGACCAAATCGGTCCAGATGGTAAACCATCAAAATTTCAAATCAGGTTTGTAACTGCAGACAGGTCCCTGGGCACTGGTGGGGATATTATCGAAATATCCAATGGCCGCAAGTGTGTCGGATTAAATAAGGTTGGTAGTCCTGTTTTTGATCTTCGGTCAAAGAAACCATCGACCGAATCGCGGATCAAGAAAGATCCCCATCATTGGGTAAACTCTACCCGGAACATTTTACTTGAAAATGGAAAGATCAGGAAGGTTCATATCCGCCTGATCATTGAGTTTAATAAACAGAAAGTCTGTTATTGATGAAACAAATTATCATGCAGAACGATGTCGCATTTATGCCTGGGAGCAAGGCAATTGTGACTAACAAAACAAGTGCTGATGCTGTAAAAACTCAAACCGTTGTTCCTCAGGATTATAGTACTACAGACTATTCTCCCTGGGGTGATGATAACTTGTTCCCTCAGAATGTCCTGAAGGACCTTGAATTAAACTCAATAGCCCTTCGTGCCCTGGAAAAGCGCAAAACAGTTCACTTCGGCCGTGGGATCATTGTTTACAGAGAAGTTAAAGATGCAGCCGGTGTGGCTCAACGGCAACCGGTCGAAGATCCTGATGTTTTGGAATTCTTCCGCATCAACAGAATGAACCTGATTTGGATTGACCTGATCGGAAGCCTTGAAATGTTCGCTAACGGCTGGATTGAATTCATCCTCAATAAAGGCAAAGACAGAATTAATAAGGTATATGTCAAAGACCCGGCCTATTGCCGTGTTTCCAGAATGGTTGAACCGTCTTTCCGGATTCAAAAGCTCTTTTATTCGGCACAATGGGAGTTAAATCCTGCAAAGAATCCAGGGATCCTTGCAGAAATCCCAATGTTTGATCCATTGGCCTATGATGGGATAAGGTATAAGGACCCGAATTTCGCATATCCGGTATTTTACCGGTCCTTCAACAAAAGCTACTACCATACTACCGTATGGAACGGGATCCGCGCCGGTGGTTGGATGGATATCGCAAACAAGGTGCCCCGCTTAAAGCAGGCCATCATGGCGAATCAGATGACCATCAAATATCATATTGAAGTGCCTGATGATTATTTCATGAACCGCTATCCATCCCCAGACTTTACTAAAGATCAGAGAGAGTCCAAAAAGAAGGAATTACTTGAGGAAATGGATGCTTTCCTCAGTGATGTGGAAAATAGCGGAAAATCTTTTGCAACCTTCACATTTTACAACAAGTTCAAAAATGAGTATGTATCCGGCTGGAAGATCAATGTAATTGATAATAAGCTCAAGGATGATGCTTATTTACCGGATAGCCAGGCTGCAAACTCTGAAATCCTCTTCGCCATCGGTGTGGATCCCTGCCTGATAGGAGCGGGGATACCTGGCGGTGCCCTCGGAGCAGGCAGCGGATCTGATAAACGCGAAGCGTTTTGGATGCTCAACGCTGAGATGGGCGTTTACCGGCAAATTTCCCTGGAACCGTTGTATTTCATCCGTGATTTCAATAAATGGGACCCGGCTATCCGATTTGATTATGTGACCGTTGACACTTCTCAAACCCAGGATCAGCATCCTACAAAGACAGAAAAACGAATTGATCAAAACCAGGTATAATGAAATTGATACAGTCCATCGATCAGGTCAGAGCATACAGTGCAATCAATGTCTCGGTAACACTAGACCTCTTGCTTCCATATCTGTCGGAAAGCGAGCTTTTATTCATCCGACCGGTCATAGGTAAAGAATTTCTTAATGCCCTGGCTGATAACAAAGATACTCAGGAAGATATCTGGATCCAGGCGCTTGATCTGGTTCGCAAACCTTTGGTGCTTTATGGCCTGTATCTTGGTATTGATGAAATCGGGGTAAGTATCTCCGGGCAGGGTGTTCAGGTTATCGGTACACAGACTCATACTCCGGCACCTCAGTACAAAGTCGCAAACCTGAAGGAAAACCTCATGCGCAGGGCGCATGCAGGTTTGGATAATTTGTTGGAATTCCTGGAAGCAAACAAATCCTCCTTCGAATCATTCAAACCGCTCGACAGCGGCCTTTTTATCCGAAATGCTATTGAATTCTCAAAATACGTCGATATCCGCAGTTCCAGAAGATTGTTCCTGGTACTGCTTCCGATAATCCGTTCTGCAGAACAGAAGTTTATCCGGCCCATCCTGGGTGATGCCATGTTTGATGCTCTTAAAACTGCAATGCAAGGATCTTCTGATATCTCAGAAGACTATAAACTGCTGATCGAGCAGATCAGGCCTTGCCTTGCTCATCTTACCATGGCCCGGAGTCTGGATGAAATTTCAATTGACATCCTTGATTGGGGCGTTTTCGCCAATGCCGAAAGCACCTTTACCAATATCACTACCAAGCAGACCGCTAATCGTGAGAGGATCCTCACCATGCAAAAGTCAAATCAATTGGATGGTGACAGCGAATTGAAATCCCTGCAGCTTTTCTTAGACCGAAACGCTTCTGACAGCAAGTATCAGCAGTATTTTACTTCTGCCTTGTACAGCGCTCCGGATACGTCGGGTACAAGGAACCAATATGTTAATGACAAAACCAAAAGCCTGTTTTTTGCATGAATCAGTCAAGCTGGGTTAGTGAATTAAGTAACGTGGTCGGTATCATAACTGCACCGGTTGCCTTGTATTTCGTGATTCGCCTGGTCAATAAAATAGACCGATTGGCTAAAGAAATCCGCGAGGTTGCCATATACAATGCCAAGAACAGTGTGCATTGCGTGGATATCCATAAGGATATTGCAACCCACCTTGATTTGCATGATGCACAGATCAAAGAGATCGGCACCGATATAGATGATCATGAAGGCAGGATCGTCAAGATTGAAACGATTATTAAAGAAAAATAGAACACCATGAAAGAACGAATCTTTAAAAGCTGGAGAACATCAGTGCTTGGAATTGGCCTGATCCTAATCTCTATTGTTGCCGTATTTTTGGGAAAAGCAACGTTAACGGAAGCCGCCCTGGTGCTTCCCGTTGCCTTTACCCTGATGTTTATCAAGGATCCATCAAAGTACCTGGACAAATGAAAAAGTTCATTGTCCTGATCTTACTGGCCGTAATGATGGCTTCCTGCATGACTGAACAGAAAGCCAGGAAACGCTTTCCCTGCCCAAGTCTTACGTTTTTCAAGATACAGAGAGATACCATAGAAAAGCTCAAGGTTGTTGAAACGGTGATCCCTGCCGATAGCGGTTGGATAAAGGCATTAATCCAATGCGATAGTAATGGTCAGGCGTTCATCCGACAGATCCAGGAATTGAAGAACGGCAGAAAAACCAAGCCTTTCATTAAAATCGGTAATGATAACGTCATTACTGCCGGCGCTTCGGTTGATTCCCAGGCCGTTTATACGGCTTTCAAGGAAAGGTTTGTCCGTGAAACATCGGAGAAGATCATTCAGCTCCCGGCTAAGGAAATCAAATTTGTACCAAAATGGATACAGTTTTTTGCCTGGTCCGGTGGAGTGGCCTGGGGTATCGTGATATTGTTATTAGGTATTCAGTTATTTAAGATCGCAAGAAAAGTATGGCCAATATAAATCTGTATTTCCCTAAAGTGGTTGCCTTTGAAGGCGGTTTTGTCATGGATCCCGATGATCATGGCCATGAAACCAACATGGGTATAACACTTACTACATGGAAGTCGATGGGATATGACAAAAACCGTGATGGCATTATTGATGGAGAGGATATCCGCTTGCTAACCAGGGATGATGTTCTGATGGTTCTTAGACGTGGGTTTTGGAACCGGTGGCAGGCAGACCTGATAAATAACCAATCCATTGCCGAGCAATTAGTGGATTGGACCTGGACAAGCGGGAAATGGGGCATAATTTGGCCGCAAAGACTGTTAAGTATAAAAGCAGATGGCATTGTGGGAAACTACACCCTCGCATCCGTGAATTCAGCTTCACCCGCCGAATTTCATTCAAAGGTGCATAATGCAAGGGTATTGTTCTCTCAGGAAATATGCCGCCGGGACCCATCCCAGGAGAAGTTTCTCAAGGGATGGCTGAATCGGATCCATACATTTAAATTTCAACAATGAATATCGTTCAAATTGATTCAGTCAGTTGCAACCTTCCTTCAACATGGAATGAACTGACCAAGAAACAGCTTCTTTATCTCTCTAAACAATTTCAGAAAGGGATTTCGGTAGTGGATTTTAAAGTACAGGCCTTATATGAGCTGCTGACCGTTAAAAAGAAGCTGTTTTTCAGGATTCATCCTGAAGATGCTCATTTCCTTTGCCAAACTCTTGACTTCCTGCTTAAGGACGTTACCTTGACAAGGAATGTGATTCCGGTAATCTGGCACCGGTTTCATAAGTATTACGGACCAAGCGATACCATGCTGCATTGTTCCTTTGGTGAATTCACCAGAGCGCACAGCCGGCTTGATCTGTATTTCGAGACCAAAAATGAAAAGTTTTTGGATGAAATCGTGGCGATCCTTTACAGACCCAAGAAGTATGCTTGGTGGATCCGTAAGCATTTTTCCAATTCCAGGGATCCCCGCAGAAAGCTTCATGATCTTTCTCTTAGAAACCGTACAGCAGCGTTTCGAGCGCTTGATCCGGTTCTCAAATACGGAGTGCTGCTGTTTTTCACAGGCGTTCTTAACAGCCTGCCGAACCAATTTCCAAACGTGTTCCGAAGGCGGGAAGATTCCGAAGAAAGCAAGCACGGCTGGGTGCCCCTGGTCATATCCCTGGCTGATGGCAAAACCGATGATGAAAGCCTGGAAAGGGTTTTGAACTCCAATTTGTACAATGTTTTCTTTGGCCTGGAACAAAAGGCCACGGAATATTTCAAATTCCTTGCAGAAAGTAAGCGCCATGGGTAATTTCAACGTAACCGAATACCTACAGTATTACAGAAGTATTGCCACATTACATCCCTCGATCAATGGCTTTTATACGATGGATATCAACGAAGTCCTTGGCGACCTTCGCAGCGGCATGAAGTATCCGGCATTGATCCTGAATTCAGTGAACGGCTTTCTTTCCAGGAATCTGTCTGCAGATAATACGCAGAACTTAGTAAAGGCCGGATTCATGGTCATTGATCATGTGGACTCAGTGGATGATTTCCAAAAAGAAATGCAGATCCTTGGAGACACCTTCGATACCTGTATTGATATCCTTACCAAACTGATGAAGGATGCCCAGTGCGGCACATTCATCCGCAAACTTGATGTTGATTCCATCAAGTATGAAATGCTTGGACCCGTTTTTGACAACGATTTTGGATTCATGTTCACCTTTGACCTGAGGTTCTTTATTTCTGACTTATCCTATAAGCCTGACCGCTGGCTCAGCGAGCCTAAAGAGATCATGGCCGGTTTCCAGGGATAAGTGTCCTGTCCTTTATTTTAACTACCCACGCTGTTTACTTTACAGCATGGATAATGTATTAGGCTCCAAGAGTGAAACAGGTTCAAAACTTTTAGCAAAAAGTGAACTTGAAATTGCCGATGCCTGGGCAAAGATTACCATCAAACGATGGCTGAAGAAGATCCAGGGCATGAAGATCGGCAGCAGCGGAGAACTTGCCAAAAGTTTCCTGTTTGATGTGATTTCATCGGCCCAGGGCGATCTGGTGAAGATCGATTTTGCCTTTAATTATTACGGAAAGTTTATTGATATGGGGGTTGGCCGTGGCACTTCACTTGGAGATGTCAAGGAAAACACGACTTCCCGCAGGCTGGATGGCAAAATGCTTGGAAACAGGAGAAGACCCAAGAAATGGTACTCAAAGACCTTTCATGCTGAAGTCATGAAACTGTCCGAGATCCTCTCCGAGCAATGCGGTCGCAAAGGGGTAATAGTCATTTGCGAGAATATTAACGATAATTCTATTACTTAATGGCAAATCAGAATGAAACTGCAAGGGCAACCGTCATACTGAACGGCCAGCAAGCCAATGCAACCCTTAAAGACCTTGAGGCCGCAGCCAGGGCGCTGAATTCAGAAATCCGGAAACTCCCGGTTAATTCTTCAGAATTCACTAAGAAAACGGAAGAGTTTCAAAAGGTAAAATCCCGGATTTCAGAAGTCAAGAACGAAATTAACGGGACCGCCGGGGCCATGAGTAAGATGGCCGATGCTGCCAATAAGTATTTTCAGCTCATCACCATGGTCGGTGCTGCCCTTTATGGTGTGGGCGCATCCATTGTGGGCTTGCTGCAGGGCAATGCAAAACTGGAAGATTCTCTGGCCGATATTCAGCGAACCAGTGGCATGACAGCCGATCAGGTAAGAAACCTGAATAAGGAATTTGGAAAACTCGATACCCGTACTTCCCGGCAGGATCTTCGGGATATGGCCTATGTGGCCGGTCAGCTGGGCATTGCCACAGATCAGATATTCGGGTTTGTCAATGCCGTAGATAAAATGAACATTGCCCTGGGTGATGAGATCCAGGGTGGGGCACAGGAAGTTGCCCGCAGTATGGGTACGCTTCGCAATGTGCTTACCGATATGCGTACCACAAATGTCGCAGGAGATATGCTCCGCATTGGCAATGCCATCAATGCCCTTGGAGCTGCAGGGTTCGCCACGGCCCCTCAGCTGGTGGACTTCGGATCCCGGATCGGCGGGGTAGGGGTAAACCTTGGTCTGACCTGCGATGAAGTCCTGGGACTTTCCGCTACACTGGCGGAACTGGGCGTAAATACCGAGAGAGGCGGCACCGCCGTGGTCAAGATCCTGCAGAAAATGACCACCAATACCGTAGAATTCGCCAAAGTGGCTGGAATGCCAATGAAGGAATTTTCCGATCTGGTAAATAATGATCTGTATGGCGCCCTGATCAAAGTGATGCAAGGTTCAAAGCTTTCCGGAGACAGTGCCATCGCCCTGGGTAAGATCATCAAGGATATGGAAATATCCGGAGTTGGAGCTTCTGAAGTGTTTGCCAAAATGGGCAACAATACCGCCATGCTTGCAGAGAAAACTGCTTTGGCCGGTAAAGCCCTCCAGGGCACAGATTCCATCATGAATGAATTCAACATTAAGAATGCAACCCTGGGCGCAACGCTTGACAAATTAGGCAAGGCGTTTTATGGTCTGATCACCATGCCGAAAGTAACGCAGTTTTTCAAGGATGTTGCCGGTTCAGCATTGGAGCTTGTCGGCTGGTTTAAGCAGCTTCCGCAAACTATTGAAAAATATAGTGTTTCTCTGACAGTCTTAACCGGCCTTACACTGGCGTGGATCGCTGCTAAGACCAGATCATTGCAGGTTGCCATTTATAATAACCTGACTTTAAAGGAAGGAATCCTCCTTAAAGCCAAGGATGCAATAGTGCTGGAATATCTTATTGTCAAAGAGCAATTATATACCATTTGGAAAGGCAATGGCACTATTGCAACCAAGGCAGCGGCAACCGCCCAACTGCTTTGGAACGAGGCAATGAAAGCAAATCCCATTGGGCTTCTGATTACTGCTGTAACCGCCCTTGTTGCCGCAGTCAAGGCCTATGACAAATATAATTCCGATGCTATTACCCTTGAAAAGATGAAAGCCGGAGTAACCATCTTGCTGGCCAATGCCAACAAGAAGCTCGAAGATTCCTATACCAAGCTTGAAAGTCAGATCCGGTCCTTGAACCAGCTTTCGGCACAGGAAAAAAAGGACCTGCAGGATAAACTTGCTCTTACGGTTAAAAGTGCCGAAGCTGAACTGCTTCTGATGGAAGCAAAGCAAAAGGCAATTGGCAAGCAGGCGGCCAAACCTACTCTTTGGCAAACCGGGCAGCTTTTCGTTAGCGATCAATCCAAGCTGGATGAAAATTTCGCATACTATTCCTGGAAGAACCAACAGGAAGCCATGGAGCCGTTCAATGAAGGCATTACCACCCTTAGAAACAACCTTGGCAAGCTGAAAGATGAAAAGCAGCAGCTTGATCAGATCCTGTATGCGGAAGATTTTGGCGATAAGATCACCGCCAAAAGCTTTGATGCGCTTGAATTGAAGCTTTCAAAATATCAGACCGCCCTTCGTGCTACCGAAGCCAGCACGGAGGATTTCATTCGGATACAGAATAAAATCAAGGGCGTGATGAAGGACCTGTCTCAGTTTGACCGCAGCGATCCAACTGTCGATCCATCCAAGGCTAAGGATTCAGCCAAGTACATGACCGGTATTCTTCAGGCCTTGATGGATGTTCGGGCAAGGTTATTACAGAGTGAACTGGATAGGGAATTAGCCATGGAAGAAGCTGCCCTCTCTGAAAAACTGTCCAAGATTACAGGGAATACCAAAGCCGAAGCCGAGCTTCGCAGACTTCTAACCGAAGAATCGGCAAATAAGCTTAACGCTATTGGCAAAAAGTATGCTGATAACGATTTCCGTGAGGCATATAACCTGGAACGTCAGATCAAAGAAGCGAAGCTTGCCCTGATGGATGAATATTCACCCGAATATTTAACCCAGGTTCTTGAAATGCTTGATGCTGAAATGCAGCTTCAGCTTCGCAGCGCCGATCTGACCGAACAACAGAAAGCAAAAATCCGTGAGATCTATGCCTTGAAGGAAACCAAGGCATCCGGGGATTTTATAGATAAGGGTCAAACCAAGGATATCAAGTTTGATGAAGAACTTGCCGGACTTAAGCTTAAATGTGAATCAGACCTTGCCCGTGGCAAAGAGAAGATTGCACTTGAAGTACAGGAGAAGTACCGCAAGATCCTCTTTGATAATGTCAATGATGAAGCCAAGATCAACCGGATCAAGGAGCAGATGGCAGCGGAAACCGCCGCCCGTATCGCCGAATATTCAAGGAAATCCTATGAAAAACTTGCCCAGGATATAATAGGGCTGGCCGGATCGGCCATCACTCAGCTTCAAAATCTCAATCAGCTTCGTACAGATCAGGAGAATGCCGCACTTCAACGGGATGAAGCTGCCAACAATAAGAAGAAAGAAAATTATCAGTGGCAGCTTAGCAATAAGCTCATTTCTCAAAAGCAATATGACGATAAAGTCAAGGCCATGGATGATGAACTTGACCGTAAGAAAAAGAAAATGGCCTATGATCAGGCGCGAAGGAATAAGCAGATTGCACTGGCTCAGGGTATAATCAACGTCGCCCAGGCCGTAACTTCTGCCTTAACCGGAGGACCCCTGATCGGGATCATCCTCAGCATCCTGACCGCGGCCCTGGGTGCAGCCCAGGTGGCCATCATAGCAAGCACCGACATCCCTCAGGCTGCAAAAGGCCGCTATAATGTGATTGGTCAGCAGGATGGTAAGGCCTATGATAATGTTCCCTTTGAACAAAGCCCTCAAACCGGTATTTATTCAAATCCCTTGCTGATTTCGGAAACAGGCGCCGAAATGGTTATTGATCCTAAAACAACCAAAAAGCTTATCACCTACTATCCGCAGGTAATCCAGGCTATCAATTATGCAAGAACTCCTCAGGCTTCTACTGGACGGTACTTCGAACCTTCCTCAAATACCGGTCAATTCTCATTTATAGATCCTCAGTTGGTCTCCACAATGCAAAAGCTCAACGATCACCTGGAGAAAGGAATTGTATCCTACATTTCCTATCAGCACCTTCAGGATGAGCTGAAGAAAGTCAATTCCATAGAAACCGATGTTTCAAACCAATAATCTTTTGATATGCTTTCCATTGAAGTGAACGCAGTACCCCTGGAGCTTCCATGCGACTTTTCAATTACGCTGAATCTGAAATCTCCGATGTTCAATGATATCGGGGATTATTCTTTTCCTTTCCGCATCCCCTCGACGATAACAAACAAATCTATTCTGGGATGGAAACACCGGTTGGAAAACCTCCGTGATCAGTATGAGTTCTTTGATGGCACACTTTCGTATAACGGCTTGGTTGTTTTCAGCGGAAAGATCAGGATCAAAGAGGCAAACCTGCAATATTATGAAGGCGCACTCTATGTTCAGAAAGGAAGTTTCAATTACCTGGTCAAGGAAATTTACCTCAATGAACTCGATCTGGGTTCAAAGACCTTCAATAATGAAGGAGAAGCCCTGATGTATTATGATTCGATGAGGTTTAAATCCTATCCTGAAGCCGATTTCAATATGCCTGAATGTTTGAATTTCGATTATTTCGATCCTCAATCCCCGGATGCAGAGCTGAATTGCTACAACCGGCCGGTCAACAACCGCCTTAACCTGGTTACGACCATGGGCTCAAGAACCCTGCTTGTTCCTATGTTTTATCTCCGGTACGTGATTAATAAGGTCTGCAGCCTTATGGGCTACTGCGTCAAAGACGAATTCTTTTCCGTCGGCAATGACCTATCCACCCTTGTCATTTACAATTCCTTTTCAGTAAATGAACTGTACTGGACCATCAATGAACTGTATTACCAGGTTCATATGCCTCATGTCAAGGTCGGAAAGTTTTTTTCGGACCTTCAAAAGTTCTTCAATTGTACTTTCCTGGTGGATGATATCCTGAAATCGGTCCGCATTGTGGGCAATAAAGACCGACTGAACAGCCAGGATTATATTGAGTTTTCTAAGAACGTTATATCCGTTTCCAATCAGATTCCGGATAAGGTCGAAGGAATCCGGCTTTCCATGACCGCCGATAGCGGTGATAAGGTCTATCAGGACCTGGCTGATGCCGAAGCCGATTTCATTGATCATGTCAAGCCTTCGGTTGAAACCTTTGCAGATCTTCCGCCAAGGCCGATTACCACCTTGTTTGATCTTCGTTATGTGGTTACAGAAGATAAGTGGTATCGCTTCGGAGCCAGCGGGGCAAACATCTGGGAACAGGTTTCACCTAGTGAATTCCTTTACATCAATTACTATTATGGCAAACCTTTGGAGAACAGCAAGACCGAAATCGGTATCTGCATGGTATGCCCTGATAGTGACTACAGGGGAAGGGTTGGCAACCTGGGATCGGATTATGCCAATATCGTGCCCAAACTTGCTTTTGCAAGCATGCGTTCAGGATTGGGTTGGTACGGTGTAAGCTGCTTCCCTTATGCCGATAATCTCAGGATTATCTGGTATGGTTCGAAAGGATTGTTCAATACGTTTCATAAGCGCTGGCTTGATTGGTCCTTCAAGGAACGCAAATCGGTTTTGATCACCAAACAGATTGATCATATTGAGTTGAAATCCCTGGATTTCGGAAGTAAGTATATGATCGGGGGGATCAAATACCTTCTCAGTGATATCCAGGTCACCTTTACCATGGATACGATTAAACCCGCTGCAATCAAGGCCTATTCCTGCCTTTAACCATTGTCCTTTATTTTTCTCTTTTCAGCTTCTATACTTGCCCCATGATTACGATTCAATCCAAGCCGCCCCTAATTTCCTTTGCAGGAAACCCCATGCAGTATGAGATTGCTTCCAATGATAAGGTAAATCCCGGAAGTAGTGCTGAACTGTGGCTGAAGATTGATACCATCGATACTGTTTCAGGACATGGGTTTACCCTGAATTTCAATAATCATAGTCTTCCTTTTATCGTCAAAGGTTTTCCGGATGACAACGGCCTGCAGTGTTGGTTGATACCCAATAGCCTTGAATTATATGCCAAAGGCATATTCTTAGGCCTTTCTTCCAATTACCTGTTAAAATCCATTTACCATTTGATTTTGTCAGCCCCCTACAAAACCTATTACCTTATTCAGTTCATTGCAAAAGAGACCGGATCCCGTTGGACCATTGATATTGCCGGTAATACCGTAACCGCTATTTCCAGAAACAATTATCAGCCTGGAAGTAATACCATTTACAAGGATAATTACGGTATCATTTGTTCCCTTTGGACCACAAAAACTGTTAATTCACGGTCAAACCCTCCAAGCTTCCTTGACGATGATACGATTCAGACTATTAACATCGGTGAAGATCTTAAAAGCCTGACTACAGAAGGCAAAGCAAAGTTTGATGTTTCTGAATACCTGCTTTCCTATATCAAGCTTCGGGCGGAAGGTTCCATCCGGTTCACCTATCCTGAAATCCCTTTTGAAAACTGCGTGGAGTGGCCTAACCATATCATTCAGTACAAAACGAGTTTTGCTGAGCGGTATAATAATACGATCAGGATGCTCTATTATGACGAGCCCCGGTATGCCATATCCGGCGGCCTTTCAAGGGAAGCGCTGGTATCCTATAATCTTCAGGATTCAGATTATTTTTCGGCTCCTGAAAATCTCAAGCGCTTTCTTACCTGGGCACCGGTTGAAAAGATCACCGGTCAATCCCAACCTGAGAAATTAAGCTTCCTGTTTAATGGAAGTTATACTTATCCCAATGAATCATACCGCCTTTGTATCAATGTCCGGAATACCGATGGTACTACTTCATCTTTTTATGGCTCAGATCTTCAAGCTAACCGGCATCCGGTACTTCTTGAATGTATGGTCGGACATAACCATCTTGGACTTGGTTCCAGGGATTTAACCCGACAGGTTGAAAGCTGGCAGGTTTGGCTTGAAAATCTTCTTGGTGAACCTATTTCCGAAGTAAGGAAATTCATTCTCGATACCGATTATTACGAGCATGAACGCACTTTTTTGTTCCGGAATTCCTTTGGCCGGTATGATGTAATCCGGTTTTTGGGACTTGGTGAAGCTTCCTTAAACTTTGAAAGAACAAGCGGAAGCACCATTGATATTGAACAGATCAATAGCTTCAATGCACCATCCAAAAACTTTGAAGCCTGGGAGACACAGGCTTTCAAAGCCAATTCCGGTTTTGTAAGTAAAGAAGTAAAGGAGTATTTCAGGGAATTCCTTCTTACCACGGAAGCCTATGAAGTGATCCAGGGATTGCTTTTCCCAATTGTCCTTAAATCAGCCAAGATCAATCCTTTTTCAAAGGATGGCGATTACCTATATAATCTTGAGCTGGAATATGACAGGGCATATAACGATCAGTATTTCAGCGGACAATTCAAACCCATCAATATGATTACAAGTAATGATCTTACCCAGGGGGTAGGGGTAATCTATGAGTATTCTGAAGAGTTAACATATTTCGGATATCCTCAGAATGGCACTTCTTCCGAAACGGAAAATACCTGGCGAATCAAGCAAATTCAGAAAACGGTCGTGAACGGCAAGACCAAGCACATTGTCAAATGGGCAGATGGTAATCTGAATTATGATAACCAAATGAGCAATTGCATGAATTTAACATATGCCTATCTGAGTTCCTGAGAAGATGAAGAAAGTATTCAATCCCTTCACGATGGATTTTGATTATGTGCCATTTTCCATCTATCAGTTTCCACGGAATCCCGATGAAAACTGTGATTCGATGGCAGGGTATCAGATTGGCGATGAATGGACCAATACAGAATCCATGCAAGTATACAAGTGTACTCATAATGCCACAGGTGAAGCCATGTGGCGGATTCTTTGCAATTCTTCAAGCGATAAGCACCTGGAGTATGATTTTTATAATCAATGTGTAGTAATTCTGGACCACAATTTTGGAAAATTCCCTGCAGTAACCCTCACTGATGATATGGGTGAGGAGATAATCGGGGATGTGGATCATTTCACCAATAACCGCATAGTGGTCACTTTTGACCGGGAAGTAACTGGGAAAATCATTCTTAATTAATATTTATTCATCATGGCAAAAAAAGTTTATGTTCAATTGGATCTGCTGAAAACCGCACTTCTGAACCTTGTGATTCAGAATTTGGCATCAGCACCGGCTTCACCTGTACCTGGTCAGAAGTATTTTAATACCACGGACAATTGCGAGTATTATTATAATGGCTCGATCTGGGTCAAAGTTGAAGCAGCACCTACCATTCCCACCATTCCGACCGATGTGAATATCGGCACCGGTGGGGTTGGACTTTTCAAACAACGCAACGGCAATAACAATGAATTCAAAAGTGTCAAAGCCGGTTCAAACAAGGTTACTGTAACGGACAATACCGGCAACAATACCGCCGATATTGATGTGGTTCCAGGCAACATTGATCATCAGGCCTTATCGGGCGCAGGCACGAACAACCATGCCGCAATCGATTCTCACCTGGGGAATACTTCAAACCCCCACAATACCACCAAAAGCCAGGTCGGCCTTGGCAGTGTTGATAATCTGCAGCAGCTTCCAATGTCATATCTTGATACGGATTCCTCGTTGACAGCCAATTCGGATGTGAAAGTTCCCTCGCAAAAGGCTATCAAGGGGTATGTGGATGCCCAGAACGCTGCTCAGAATACCACGATCAGCGGGAATGCAACCACGATGAACAACCATATCAGCAATGTTTCAAATCCGCATTCCACGACCAAAACACAGGTCGGCCTTGCCAATGTTGATAATGTTCAACAGCTTCCCATGTCGTATCTTGATACCGATGGCACGTTCACCTCAAATTCCGATGCCAAGGTTGCTTCGCAGAAAGCTACCAAGACTTATATTGACGGCCAGGTAACAACACTGAATACCACCATTTCCGGTATCAATACCACCGTGGGCGCAAATGCGACCACGATGAACAATCATATTGCCAATACATCAAATCCTCATTCCACGACCAAAGCCCAAATCGGCCTTGCCAATGTCGATAATGTTCAGCAGCTTCCGATGTCGTATCTCGATACGGACACCGCCCTGGCTGCAAATTCGGACTCCAAGGTTTCCTCACAGAAAGCCATCAAAGCCTATGTTGATGGCAAGGTTGCCGCTATTAATACGCAGATCTCCGGAATGCTCACCTATAAGGGAACCATTGACGCAAGCCAAACACTGGCTGCCAATGGAATCACTTCCATTGTCAAAGGGCAGTACTGGAAAGTTTCTGTTTCCGGTTCGGCCACCGGCATTACCACCCCTTCGAGCAGTTCACTTTCCACAGGGGATCAGATCATTGCCAACCAGGACAGCGGTTCGCCTGCTGCAGCCATGTTTGATGCCATTGACAATACTGAATCTGCCGATCTGGTAAAGCTTGCTGCTACGCAGACTTTGACGAACAAGACCATCGATGCAGGAAATAATACTATTTCCGGTATTGCCACAGGCAATTTTGCATCGGGGGTGATTCAGACTGCTATTTCCGGTCCGACCAATTCACAGATCCCGACCGCCCTTGCGGTTAAGAATTATGCTGATTCAGTGGCCGCAGCCAAGGCTAAGAAGTACACCGCCGCCATCAGTGCCGCATCCACAGGCACAATCGCTGCAGCCACCCATGGATGCGGAACCCTTTGCATTGTGGCCGTTTATGAAACGGTTTCCACAAATCTTAATCTGATTGAATGCGATATCGTATTGAATGCTTCGGGTGATGTTACCTGGACCACCAGTGCCACTATTTCAGGTCAGATAGTAATCGTTGGTTAATTGAACATTCAGCAAGGTTGATCCCAGTGGATCAGCCTTGCTTTTACAAACAGGCAATGAAAAATCGCAACAATACTGATTTTGCACAAAATCAACTTCTTTTTCCCGTTGCCCACAAGCTTGCATCGGATCCAAGTTCACCGGTGGAAGGCCAGTTTTATTATCATACCGGCAAGCAATTAATATATGTATATACCGGAACGGTATGGGTGCCTTGCGGATGGTCTACGCATGAGCATCCGATTTCTGATATTACCAACCTTCAAAGTGTTTTAGATAATAAAACCCCGTATGGTCATACTCATTATTTGAGAGATATTGTTGATTGGGAAGAAGGAATAGCACCGTTGCAGCATACACATCCTATTTCAGATATCTTTGATCTTCAACTATCCCTTGATAGCAAAGCTTCAAGCTCACATAGCCATGTTATTTCATCAATTACCGGTCTTCAAACCGCACTTGATGGGAAATCTGTCCTTGGTCATGGTCATGCAATTAGTGATATTGCAACACTTCAGACTACCCTTGATAGTAAATCTGATAAAGGGCATGGCCATGCAATTTCCGATGTTACAGGGTTGCAAGCTTCGCTTGATGCAAAGGCCGCCGCAAGCCATTCACACGCAATTTCTGATGTTACCAATCTGCAGAGTTCGCTAAATGCAAAGCTTGATAAATCCGGTGGAGCAATGGCCGGTGCCTTTGTGGCTTATGCTCATGGCACCGCCACCAATTTTGAAGTTGTCAATGTTGCTTATGGTACAGGATCCACACCGCCATCCGGACCATCAGAAGGATGTATTTACATTCAATACACATAATTCATGGCCGTTAAAATCTATGTAGGTGGCTCCTGGCGTTCCGTTTCATCGATTCAGGTATATACCGGTGGAGCATGGAGAACCTTGAATGCGTTAAAGGTTGATGTTTCCGGAACCTGGCGGGATGCCTGGGCAGTGGCCTTGCAGTCTTATGCTTCTTATAATTGCGGTGGATATAGCCCGTATCTTGCCAATATCACCAAATTGCTTTTCAGCAATGAAACTATTTCACAGCTTTCAGCCACCTTATCCCTGGCGAGATACGGGATAGGTCAAATATGGTCTAATAATGCAGGTTATCTTGCCGGCGGTCAGGCCAATTTATCAATT
The DNA here is from genome assembly GCA_903851365.1 of uncultured Bacteroidota bacterium. GTDB lineage: Bacteria > Bacteroidota > Bacteroidia > Bacteroidales > UBA12481 > UBA12481. Next base: position 3,941 of record CAINOB010000026.1, on the reverse strand, counting down.
ACAAATGTGATTGATAAACTGTTGTATTCAAGCGAAACAAGATCCACAATTTCCGCGACTCTTTCTGCACAGCGAAGGGATGCCGTCGGCTCAAGTTCATCATCCAAAGGATATTTCATGAATGGGTTTGATGGCACAAACCGGTTGAATAGTTTAGAATCATTGACGTTTGCAACGGAAGCCAGAGCAACCCTTTCATCCTCATTGTCTACAAAAAGCCATGCCGGCAGTTGTCAATCTTCATCCAAAGGATATTCCGGCAGCGGATATAATAATGGTGCCCAAAACAGTATCTCATTTGTGAATTTCAGCACGGAAGCTTCGGGAAATTGCTTGAATTCCCTTGGGCAATCACGTTATAATCCTGCAGCCACTTATTCGTCCACAAAAGGATATTGGGCAGGGGGGATGCCTTCGGTTAATTCGGTGGAATCATTATTGTTTTCAAATGAAACGGTTGGCTATGTATCGCAATCATATAGTAATGTCGGAGCCGGTTACGGCACTTCATTAACCAAGGGTTATTTCATTGCAGGATCTTATACGTCCAATATCTATTCATTTACGTTCACTACCGAAGCCATGCAATATATGTCTGTATCACAAGGCTATACTTCAGCTTATTCATCGGCCGTAAATTATTGGAGCGGCAGTCGTTAAATATAAACCAAACCAAAAACATGCAAGATTTAACTAAGTTCAAGACGCTTTTAAGCGAGATCCAGGACAGCTTCCTGGAAATTCCTTTTGGAAATTCAGATTTTCAGATTGCCAATTTCATTGTCAATGCCGGCTTAACTCAGGAGAGGGCTTTCCGTGCAGTATGTCTGACCATGCGCGAAAAAATTATTTCACTGAATGAAGCTTATTATAATCAGAAACGGCTTCAAGTGGACCTGGATGAATTGCAAGCCCAGGTTGATGATCAGGCAACCGATCAATTTGCCAGGAGAAGGGCGGGAATAGAAATTGAATATAAGATCTCACAGCAACGTGATAATGAAAAACTGATCCTCGATGCAATTCATGAAGTTGAAGTGCTGAAAGAGTTTTGGGAAAGGCTTCCGCATCCGACCAGGAAGCAATTTGAAGCTGCAGAAGAAGATTATTTTAAGCTTTCGTTGACAAAACAGGTTTTGGGTATTGATGGTGCAATCGGATCCCTGGAAAATATGGGGTATATCCTGAATGCGCAGGGGAGACTTCAGAATTCAGCTGCCAAGTTGATCGATATACTTAAAATATCAAATGCAAAAGTGATTTCAGAAAGATAACTTGCCTTGATACTTGAAAAAGGCGTTTTATTTTTATATTTGATATCGGAGAAGTAGTTAATCGAGATCTCTATAGTTAAAAATTACACAAATAACATTGTGTTATTGAATCGTTATGCTTAATTTTAAAGAAAACCAAAACATGAAACAAATTCAATTATTAGGACTGACTTTTATAGTTATTAGTTTGATCGCTTGTGGACAAACAACGCAGAAAAACACAGGAAAAGAGACTGAAAATGGCTGGAAAGCACTTAATGAAAGTAGTTATTCAATTCAGTATCCAGAAAATTGGGATTTAGATAAATCTGGAAAGATGGGAATGAGTTTAATTCTCCTTTCGAAACAGTCCTCTCCGCAAGACCAATTTAGGGACAATGTTAACTTATTAATTCAAGACTTACAGGGGCAGAACATTAACCTTGACAAGTATGTTGAAATTTCAGAAGGACAAATAAAAACTATGATTACCAACGGGAATCTTATTGAAAGTAAGAGACTAAGTGAAAACGGATCTGAATTCCAAAAAGTTATATATTCAGGTGACCAAGGAGTATATAAACTCAAGTTTGAACAATATTATTGGATAAAAAACGGCAAGGCTTATGTACTAACCTTGACTTGCGAAATTGAACAATTTGAAACATACAAAGTGACTGGAGAAAAGATATTGAATAGTTTTAGACTGAAATAAAACTAAGCATAACATAGCAACTAAGCCCCATGCTGCATACTACCTGGATCGTCTGGCGATCCCGAAAACAACGCACGGGGCTTAGCTGCAGCGTTGGGCACAATGCCAAATCACAAATTTTATCGACAATAAAATCTTATATCAACCTGAAGAATATGAAAACACTAGTGAAGGCACCATTTTTAATTACAGGAGTGTCACTATTTCTGATCTTCTTCTCCTCTTGTAAAAGTAATAGAGAGAGAGTTACAGAAATAATTGCACCAAAAGTTGATTCGATTATTGCGCCTAACGCAGCATTTCTAATAGAAACGATGCCGTTCTTGTGCTGCAAAACAGAAGATTTTTGGTACACAGAACAAACTACAGAGCAAGAAATTATAGATGATGACTTCAATAAAGGGTATGATAATCTAACTCGTCTTGAGAATATAGTTGGTAAAATAAATCCATCGTATAACGAACATGTTAAAAAGCGTGTAGAATCATTAAATGGAGCAATAAATGAAACTAAAACTGCAATTCGTAAATATCGGAATATGAAAAATGATCTTTTTAGCTCGCTTATTCTTTCAAATGCAATGGCTTTAGGATCATTTCTATCCTTAGGTGAAGATAATGTAAAAGAAGAAAAAACAGAAATGCCTTCGAAGATTGCAGAAGCTATGATAGATTTACAAGGGGCACTGATATCCTATAGATACAGTTTAAAACTCTCACTGTTAAATGTCGAAAAAATTTGCATTGAGGATTGCAATTATCCCTACTTAGAGGACCAGGATAGAATTAAAATACGCCAATGCCTGTCAAGTTGCATAACTAATAAGTTTATAAGTATGGTTCCTGCAGAGACTGAAAATTCATGCCAAAATAGGGATGTTAATATCTTTAGTGATTTACCGAATGTGGGATTAAGTAGTACAGGACTTTCAGAAAAAGTGGATCATCTATTTTCTAAAGTAAATCTAAACGAATTATCATCAAAAACTATAAAGACTCTTAAAAATGCAGTTATTTATGACTATAGTACTTTTGATGATATTTATACCAACACCCGGAAAGATAAAATTCGAGATAGATTTAACTTTGATTCCATTCAAGTCTTTAATTACAATGAACAAACACAAATTATTCAAGTTACCTCCAACAGATTTAGCTTTTATCTTGTCGAAGGTAAAATTGTAAAAATTTTAACAATTGAACCTGATTACGATTCTACAGAATTTTTTGAAAAGTATGACATAGACCATATTGATCCTTTTTACTATAAAATTGACAATATTAACGCAAAGAAAATAATCGCATGTGCATATAAATCGAATGACGACGTCAATCATCCTTCATATTACGTTCTCTTCGATTTTCATCTATTAGGCAATAAAATTTTAATAAATACACCACAAATTCTACAGTACCTTAAAAACAATCAGTAATTCAATTATTCTTATGAAAGCACCAACAAATTTATCACACAAGCCCATCCTCACAGTTGAGGATTATGATTTTATTGATGGGAAATATGTAGAAAATACCGATGCGAAGGCATTATCAATTGGATTGTCCCAATGGAATGTAGATGATTTATCAGGAAAAGTTTGGAGACACTCTGGAAATAAATGGTCTAGGCAAAGTGAAGAATTACCCTTCCATCGAATTTTAGATTTAAGTATCTTAACAATTGCATCATTTATTGAGGATCCTGACTCAGATTTTGCATTAACAAATCTTGGAGAGAAAATCATTAATAAAGAGAATTTTCACAACCTTAGTGATTATCTTCAGGCAAACGAAAAAAGAATAAAGCCAAGAGTTGAAGAAATAAAAAGAATCTCAACATTGTTTCTTGAAAAGTTGAAAAAATAAGATTTTTAGCAAGCACTTTTGCCGGATTAACCTGCAAAAGAGCTTGCTAAATAAATAGGCACTGTGCCCAACATGCCTGCAACCGCAACAAAACTAACGTATTGTTGCTT
>CAINOB010000025.1 GCA_903851365.1 uncultured Bacteroidota bacterium | reverse complement strand
TAGCCCCCAACCAGTTTGAATGTGCCCCGGTTTTCGAAGAGGCTAATGTGGCAGTGGATCATAATCAACTACTGATGCATATACTTGAAAAAATTGCCAAACGGCACAATCTTACCGTTCTGCTGCATGAGAAGCCGTTTCTTGGCATCAATGGCTCCGGCAAGCATAATAACTGGTCTTTAAGCACCAATAAAGGGGATAACTTGCTTTCACCCGGGAAAACTCCCGAATCAAACCTTCAGTTCCTGGCATTCCTGGTAAATATTATCAAGGCAGTTGATGTGCACGCTGACCTGCTGCGGTCGCAGGTCGCATCAGCCGGCAATGATCTGAGGCTGGGTGCTAATGAAGCTCCCCCCGCCATCATGTCGGTTTTCATTGGTTCGCAACTTAGTTCCATTCTCGATGAGATTGAAAAAAGTGAAAGCTCGGGTGTTAAATCCAGGAAAATTTCTGATCCTATTTCACTGAATATTCCTAAAATCCCGGAAATTCTGCTGGATAATACCGATCGAAACCGGACTTCTCCTTTCGCTTTTACAGGGAACAAATTTGAATTCAGGGCTGTCGGATCATCCATGAGTTGTGCCAAGCCCATGATAGCCCTTAACCTGATTGTTGCTGATCAGTTGAAGGAATTCAGGCAGGAAGTTGATAAACTGATAGCATCGGGAATGATCAAGGAAGATGCAATCTACCAGGTCATTAAAAACTATATTGCAGCATCCGGGCGTATCCGGTTCGAGGGAAACAGCTACAGCGATGAGTGGGCAGCGGAAGCATTACAAAGAGGACTATCCAATATTGCATCAACTCCGGAGGCAATAAATGTTATGGTTCAGCCAAAAGTTATCAGCCTTTTCGAAAAACATGATATCCTTAGTGAGCGTGAATTGCTTGCCCGGTATGACATCAGCCTGGAAAATTATCTCAAGAAAGTTCAGATTGAATCGCGGGTGATGGGTGATCTTTCTATTAATCACATCATTCCAACAGCTATCCGTTACCAGAATACCCTGATCGAAAACGTAAAGGGGCTGAAGGAAGTACTTGATAATAAGACTTTTGTAAAGCTTTCCAATAACCAGATGCAGAATATTAAAGAAATATCTGAACATATTTCGATCATACGTACACTGGTCCAGGAAATGGTGGAATGCCGGAAAGTTGCCAATAGAATGCAATCCGTCGAAGAAAAGGCCAATGAGTACAACAGGAAGATCCTGCCTTATTTCGAGAAGATCCGCTATCATGTCGACAAACTGGAACTCCTGGTGGATGATGAATTATGGCCACTGCCAAAATACCGGGAATTGCTGTTTATCAGGTAATTACTAAAATATATCTGACCCGGATATTTTTACCTTCCTGAAATCCTCTAGTTAAAGAGCCCTTTGATATAGGATTTGGTGAGTTCCTCTTTCGGATTCCCGAAGAATTCAGAGGCTTCACCCTGTTCAATAATCTCTCCCAGGTACATGAATATTGCATAATCGGCTATTCGGCGGGCTTGTTGCAGGCTGTGGGTCACTACAATCACGGTGTACTGGTTTTTAAGTTCGAAGAATTTTTTTTCAATTACATCGCTCGAAATCGGGTCAAGGGCAGAAGTAGGCTCATCGGCCAGGATAATATCCGGATCGACTGATAACCCCCTTGCGAGGCACAGACGCTGCTGCTGGCC
>CAINOB010000024.1 GCA_903851365.1 uncultured Bacteroidota bacterium | reverse complement strand
TGGCTGACTGGCTTTGATGTTCCTTGCCTGCATACGATGTATATCGATAAACCCATGCGTGGGCATACCCTGATGCAGGCTATAGCCAGGGTGAACCGGGTATTCAGGGATAAACCCGGCGGATTAGTAGTTGATTACCTGGGCATTGCTTCAGATTTGAAAAAGGCCTTGGCTTTCTATTCAGATTCCGGCGGAAAGGGTGATCCTGCTTTAAGCCAGGAACAGGCAGTAATGGCTATGTTGGAGAAACTGGAAGTGACTCAGCAAATGTTTGCCGAAGATAGCCAGACCCGTAAAGATATTTTAGTGGAGGAACCCCAGGCTTACTATCAGAATAGTCTTAAATTTAACTACAGGCGGTTCTTTACTGTTGAAGCCAGAGAGAAATTATCGATTATCCTGCAGGCCGAAGAACATATCCTCGGATTACTGGAGGGTAAAGAACGCTTTATCCGTGAAGTGGCCTTATTGAGCCAGGCATTTGCCTTATCCGTCCCTCACGAGAAAGCAATGGTAATAAAGGATGAAATTGCTTTCTTTCAGTCACTCAAATCAAGGCTTGTTAAATTTGAAGGAACCGGAACCGGTAAATCAGACATAGAAATTGAAACTGCGATTAAACAGATTGTCGATGAAGCCCTGACTTCTGATAAGGTGATTGATATTTTTGATGCGGCCGGTATCAAAAAACCAGATATTTCGATACTCTCCGATGATTTCCTCCTCGAAGTAAAAGGCATGAAGCATCAGAACCTTGCCTTGGAACTGCTCAAGAAGGTCCTGAATAACGAAATCAAGACCAGAGCCAGGACAAACCTGGTAAAGAGCCGGGCCTTGCTCGAGATGCTTGAATCATCCATAAAACGCTATCAGAATAACCTGCTTTCAACGGCTGAAATCATCCAGGAACTGATCAACATCGCCAAAGAGATCAAAGAATCCGACGCAGAAGGGGAGAGGCTTGGACTTACAACCGATGAAGTCGCTTTCTATAATGCCCTTGAAACCAACGACAGCGCAGTAGCCGTCCTGGGTGACGAAACCCTGAAGCACATAGCCCATGAAATCGCCGAAAAAGTCAGATCAAATGCCACCATCGACTGGACAATCCGTGAAAGTGCCAGGGCAAAACTCATGGTACTCGTAAAACGAACCCTCTCCAAATATGGCTATCCACCTGATAAACAGCAGAAAGCGATTGATACTGTGCTCAAACAAGCTGAATTGATGGCTGATTTTTGGACAAATAAATAACCTTGAGAAATGTCTTCTCAACATTATTATGTGAATTTTCCATATTTTCAATCAACATCGGTACAGTTTGTTAGTTCAGGTATTTTTCCGGAATTTTCTCTTTTTTCAATAAACTTTTTTAGCTTGAAAAGAATCACAGTTTTCCCATTAGCATATATACCTTTGGATCTTTCTTTAAATATTAGTTGGTATATGCTATTCTTAGGATTATTTAAAAGTTTAAAATAATCATCATCTGCAATTTCTGAAATTTCTAAAGTTTGTAAGTTATTATTATGATGATTTAGTTCAAGTAACAATAACTCATACCATTCATCGGATGTGGATTTATTGTCTCTGATACGCAACCAGATCAATGAATCAGCATTTTTCAATAAAGAAGGGTCAAAACTGCCCGCATTCGCAAACATTCGTTGAACTAAAGACAATTTATTTAAACTATCCCTTATTTTCCCTTCAAAACTTAAAATGGCTTTAGCATACTCTTTATTGATCCAATTTGAATTAACTGTATTATTACCAATAATGTGGTCTTTGTTTTGATTAATTGAGGCTATATT
>CAINOB010000023.1 GCA_903851365.1 uncultured Bacteroidota bacterium | reverse complement strand
ATGAACAACATCTTCATCGGATCTTCCCAAATCTCCAACGAAATGCCGGTAACGATGGCAGGCGACAGTATCCAAATTAGTTTTGACAACGATACCAGTGGGTTGATTGATATTTCGGCGTTCAAGAACACAAGTTTGGGAAAGAAATGATGAAATGTTTATTTAGTGTAACGTTTGAAAGATCTGAAAAATTTGTCGGCCGTTTCATTTCATAAGGTTCGGTAGCCAGGGATCGTTGTATTTCTTCAGCCAGCGTTCCAGTTCGGCAGATAACTCTTTGACCAAAGCAGGGTTTCCATCGGCAAGATTCTTCATCTGGTAAGGATCCTCATTCCTATCAAAAAGTAGGACACTCCGCTTTCCCGGATCGTCCTGGTTAATGACAAAAGTATAACGATCTGTGCGTACCCCTCTTAACCCAAGCGACTGCTGACCCTGAGGGATTCGCATATACCATTGGGAGGCAGGTTTTTGGCCTTTCCCGGTAGTGAGATAACCGGCCAGATTCTCTCCATCAACTTCTTGAGGAATCGCTTTTGCATAGCCCATCAATCCCAATAAAGTAGGGCAGATATCCGTCGTTGATAACAATACATCGTCGGTATGAGGTTTTATCTTACCAGGAAACCGAATCAGCAAAGGCACACGCATCGATTCTTCATACGGATTATTTTTGGTGACCTCATCGTGAATCCCCATGCAATCGCCATGATCCGAGGTAAATACCACGATGGTATTTTCGGCATAACCCGCCTCTTTCAACGCAGCCAGTATCCTGCCAAACTGCTCATCGACGCCACTGATGGCTGCATAATAGTCCTTGATGAATTTACGGTAATGATCGCCCCATTTGGTTCCTGCAGGCTGTATGGATGGTTTGGTAATCAAAGACTCAACCGGAACATCCTTGTATAAATCTTTGTAGCGCTGCGGAACCGCCGTATAATCCATGTGTGGCGGGTTCATGGAAACTACAAGTGCAAAAGGCTTTCCGTTTTCCCTGAACTTACCCTCCTTGTTGCGGATAAAATCAATAGCCCGGTTTGCCTCATGTTCGGGACCCCATTCGTCCACATAACTGAAACCTTCGCGGGTATCGTTCGTGTCCCAGTACATCGGCCTCAGATGCCGGTCGTAAGTTCCGTAAGCATGCCAGTAGCTAAACCCGTGCCGGCGGGCCGGTGGACACCATTCGTTCCATTTCTCATCACCGGCATTGTTGCTGGTGTTGATGAAAGGTTCGTGCGGTGAGTCGAGATGCCATTTGCCGATATACCCCAGCGAATAACCCTTGTCTTTCAAAACATCCGACCAAAGGCGTGTTTCCACGGGAAGTTCACATCCATATTTTGCGGAGAGACTCGTGCAGTTGCCGATAACCTTATTCTTCATCGGATATTGCCCACTGAAAAGCATCGCCCTCGTGGGTGAACAGACAGGATAATTGCTGACGGCATTCGAAAAATAGGCGCTCTCTGTTGCAAACTTATCGAGCACCGGTGTACGTACTTTTTCCTTCCCGAGGAAGCCAAGGGTTTCGGCCCGCATCTCGTCGGGAAATACAAATATCAAGTTGGGTGACTGGCTTTTCT
>CAINOB010000022.1 GCA_903851365.1 uncultured Bacteroidota bacterium | reverse complement strand
TCAAGCAGGTGATATATTTAGATGTACTGTAGATCAAACTAATGGAGAATTTATAAAATTTGTGATTGAGATTATTCCATTTGATGAGAATACATTAGTAGACTTGGATAGTAATGGTATCTATGTAACAGCAACACATGGGACAGATCAGGCAATTGGGTTAATAACTTTGACAATTTAAAATTATGATCAGAATAATTTTTTAACCGAATAATCCTTCTGAATCTTTTAAAAAAGCCCTGAACCCGTCAGGGCTTTTCTTTTGTCCTTTAACAAAACCACATTCTAAATTATCATTGCTTATCTAAAAACATAAGCAATGAAAAAATTACTGATTATCCTGCTCCTCTTCATCGCAATAGGAGTATCCGGACAGGTTACCTGCCCGCCAACAGTTGCACATCTTTATTTTAATGTTCCCAAACCGCTTGTGCTGAATCAGAAGATTGGTTCAGTAAAAATCTGCGATCCTGATGCAGGGCAACATGATACGCTTGAAATTTTACCAGGCACATCTTCCAACTTATTCGGCTTGCTTGGAAATGACATCCTGGTAAGTAATTCCTCCACGATCAACAGCAGCACTGCAGCCACCTATTCCATCACGCTCAGGGCGTCGGATAATGGTTCTCCTCCCCTGTTTACAACGGCCATTGTGACATTTACCATTACCCAGGATAACGTTCCACCGGCGGTGGTAAACCAGGTATTTTATATTAAAGCTTCAGGAACAAATCCGGTGACCTTTGGTCCATTCCTGGCAACGGACCGCAATTTCGGTACAACACTATCCTATGCCATCGTATATGGCAATTCCGAGAATTTCTTTTCCATCAACCAGGCAACCGGTTATATTACAATGAAAGGCACGGCCGGTAAAACGTTTAAATCGTCGCGAACCTGGAATCTGATCATTGCCGTAACGGACACGCCTGTGGTATCCGGTGGCAAGACGAATACGGTTAAAGCCTGGGCTAAAATAACAGTCACGAAATAGCATGGCCTACGGTATAATCGAATATGATGCTGCGGGTCTTCCAAAATGTGAACTGTGTGGCGAATATTTTAACAGGGTCGTATCGCATGTGCGTCAGAAACACGATTTAACGGCACGGGAATATAAGAAGCAATTCGGTTTTGATGTGAGTAAAGGAATTTGCAGTGCCGAAAGCAGTTTGCTTACCCGCGAAAAAACACTTTCAAATTACGATAAATGTATCAGTCGAAACATTATAGGTCATAACCACAAATTTAAAAAACACCACAAAGGACGCACGCGCGACCAGGTATCGGAACAAACCAGGATTATGCTCCGTAAACGGCTTGAAGGTGTTGATCAGGAAAAAGTTAAAGCACACTGCAGCTTACTTGGACTATCCGGGATAGGTAATAAGGCAAAGCGCTACAAACGATTAAGGGCAGGACGAACCGAATTTTTTGATACAGAACTTGTAAAAAACCGAAACCGTTTACTTGCTCATTTTGATGAAGAAATTGTAAGCTGGACGATAGATGAAGCGCTACGTTGCCATGCGAACTGGAATCCGAAACGATGCGGGATGCATACCTGGTTGTATTCTATTGCAAATCATCTGAAGCTGCAGCATGAATTTAAAAAGGAACGACTTACCTATATTGAGGATTATTCCCGCATGGCTTCGTATTCGATATGCAGCCAGGAACCTTCACACGACTCGAAACTTATAACTAAATGCATGGGCGAACTTACCGAACGGCAGCGCGAAGTAATCCGCCTGCTGAGCGAAGGGTATAAAGTGGGAGAACTGGCCGTACGTTATGCGAAAACGCCAAAGGCTATGAAAGCCTATGTATGGAGCATAAGGCAGTTATTTCGCGGGAAACTGATTGAAAATGATATTATGGTTTAATAATGCGTTTATGAAATTAATTATAGGTAATTCCAATATTCCTTTAGCAACAGGCATCAGCCTTCCGCTTGTTCTCCGTTCGCCACTTTTCGACACCAGCGACGGCAAAACCCCGGGAAGTTTTATCTTTAATTTTAATCTTCCGGCAACGCCTGATCTTCGTCGACAATTTGGACAGGCTCACCGGACACTTCGCGGCGGAAGGGCAACGGCAACGCTGCCATATAAATTAAAAGATGGAAGTTTAAAATACGAAGGAACCTGCACACTTATAGAAGCCGATTCAGATTCATACTCAATTAGTTTTGCGGTCGAAAATGGTGATCTGGCATTTGCGTTAAAAGATAAAACGTTGAAAGATCTTGATCTGGGGGGAGACATACCTGTAGCAGATGTTTTTTCGCTTGCAAATATGCCCACCGAGGGAGATTTGATAAATATTCAAACGGATCACGAACAGCATTTCGCGGGTACTTTTAATTCTGGATTGATAATCCAGGATCTTACCAATTCAATGAGTAGTAATGGTGGAATTTTTACAGCTCCTAATGCCGTATCGTTGACTCTTCGCCTGAAGATTATTTATCATTACCTGGATGGTAATTGCCTGTTGCGTTTAAAGGTAAACGGTATTGATGCAGTTGTTTTGACAATGAATGATAAATCAATCTATTGGGCCGAATTGAATGAATCTATTGCATTGAATTTATCGGCAGGAGATGTAGTTTCGATCTATTTTGATTTAATTACAACCTATGATGCATTACATAATGGATGGTATCTGTATTATAAAATGGGTAAGGGAGGATTCATTGAATTTTCATCTGTGAATATATTCAATATGGCATGCCAGGGGAATCAGAATACGTTTGATTTTGCCATTTTCCCGGTCGAAAATCCTGAGTTTTTTACCAATTTCCCGGATGATCATTTCATGCTAGATAATCGAAGCCTAAAGGAATTATATTCGAAATATTTTCCGGTACAGAATTATTACAAGGATGGACAATTTTCGATGATCCTGGGAGGACACCTGGAGGGAGAATATTTAAGCGCATCAAATTTGTTTACTCCATTCGTTTATTTTAATACCCTTTTAAATAAAATCTCTGCAGCTGCCGGGTACCGCATTTTAAACAGCCCATATACCGGAAACGAATCGACTGCGAACAGCCATTACAATGCTGTTCTATATTATCCTTTTGCCGAAAATACCTATCTGGAAAGCGATACACATATTGCTCCAGTAAAGCCAACTTTTAATCTCATTGACCATGTTCCGGCCATGAGCCAGATCGAGTTCCTTCGCGAAGCTGCCAAGGTAGCCGGCATGCGTCTGGTGGTAAGTAACAATGAGCGTACCATTACCTTTGTTTCGCTTCAGGATCAGATAAATCTAGCGCCAAAACAATTCCCGGGAATTCTTCAGGCAAATCCATTGATAAAAGTATCCCCTGAATACAAAGGCATTAAGTTCGAATTTAAAAAAGCGCCGCGCGATAATTACATTGCCGGTCACCTTAAGGAAATTGATCCGACAATCGTGTATAAAGGTTCTGTCGCCAATCCTCACGATCTTTTTGCCATAACAGGTCAGAAAATAAACGATTGTTATCTGATGCTGGCCGTAAACGAATTATATGTCTGGAGATACGATCCCAAAACATACCAGGTTGGCTGGATGTTCTACAGTACGAACTTTTTTCTTTCATACCAGGAAGGCGTAGAACCATTCCTTACCATAAGCAACGAATTTTGCCCGCTCCTTACCCATGCAACAATGGATAATACGGTTGTATCTGCCGTTGAACGCGGTTGGCTTATACCAGTAACCTCGCAGCCGGGTATTATGGAAGGCGTTCCGAATACCGATAACGAATTCAGCAAACAGATCTTGTTTTACCGTGGTATGCAACTCGATGGACAAGGGAATCTATACCCGCTCGGGACACCTGGAAATAAGAACTTCAACAACGATATTTTCGGTTTCAGTGTTGCTCTTTGTGCTGCCGGAGATTCCGCTAATATGTATCTCGCCCACAAAACCTTTATGAATTGGCTGGCCTATGATGCAAAGCCGGTTACATATAAGGCAATATTTACGCGCGGCCAGCTCGCGGCCACTAAACTGCATGAGCCCTACATTGATACACACGGCGTTGTTTTCCTGATAAAAGAAATCCGCATCAATTTGATGACCGATGG
>CAINOB010000021.1 GCA_903851365.1 uncultured Bacteroidota bacterium | reverse complement strand
TGACCTTTGATACGGTACCAGTTTCCACCGGACTCTTCTCTGACCCATTCAAATTCAACTTGATAATTGGGGAAAGGCGCAGCCGAAAAAAAGAGTTTGAATCCTTTCTTTGCGCGGGGAATATCTTTCACCATATCAGTGATCATTTCCGGAACGTTTAAAATAAACGGTTCTTTCGTCAATCCCACCTCTTCATCATCGAAAACCCAGGTTCCGGAATCCCAGTAAGGGGCGATAACCATTATCGAATTAGCCATTCTTTTCTCCTATAATGCTTTTTCATACGCCTGCGTCAGCAGTTGATAGGTGTCCATGGCATACTTGTCCGTCATACCGGAAATATAATCGGCCACCACCTGTGCCAGGATCCGTTGATTTCCATCTTTCTTTTGAGCAAGGGCATCTAACGTATAAAACTGTTTCAAGCGGGCCTGAGTGATCCTGGGCAGCGTGCCTGGATTCTCCATGTAGTTACGGAAAAGGGTATCCAGTATTCGTTCGGCCTTTACGGCCATTATCTTTACCCTTGGTTCGCTGTAAACCTGTTTGTATAAAAGTTCATAAATCAGGAGCCTGACCTGTTTTTCCAGTTCTTCAGGGAAAGCCACTACATACTGGTCATTCTCGCGGATGGCCTGCCCTGCATCGCCGCCCTTTGCTTTAATGACTACCAGGTTCTTTTGCGTGTGCAGAGTTGTCTGGGTTATCAGAAAATTGATGATAAATCGGCTGAGTGTCCGCACCCTTATTTTACTGTAACTCTCCGGGGTAGAATCCGGGTTGCGCTCCTGGTATTTGGCCAGCTCCGCATCCAGGCTATTTTCGATGATATTCTGCAGGAAACCTATTTTTAATCTTTGAACCTGCAGTTTAAAGCTTTCCCAGTCAATTAACCCCACGGTTAGCGCGTCTTCCAGGTCATGGGTGGCATAAGCTATGATATCCGCTATATTTACGATTTGGGCTTCCAGGCCGGGTTGCTTCAATACAGGCGGCAGAAACTCCGCCACTTCTTGACGGATAAAGTCAGGGATACTGGCGCGTATATCTTCCTGGTTATCGAAATAGGATTGGTGCCTGATGATTCCTTCTAAAGTGGCCCGCGTCAGGTTTAAGCCCTTATGCGCAGCGTACCTCTCTTCCAGTTCGGTCACTACGCGATACGACTGTACGTTATGCTCAAAAGGCAGTCCCAGTGGTTTCAGCAGCTCACGCAATTTGGATTCACCTGCATGACCGAAAGGCGCATGCCCCACATCATGAGCCAGGGCGATGGCCTCTGCCAGGTCCATATCTGCCTTCAGCTCCTGGGCTAACCCGCGGGCAATCTGGGCCACCTCCAGCGAATGAGTCATGCGCGTGCGGTATAGATCTCCCTCATGGATGACATAGACCTGGGTTTTGTATTGCAAACGCCGGAAGGCCGTCGAATGGAGAATCCTGTCCTTGTCGTGCTGGAAAGGTGAGCGGGCGTCTCCATACTGGGATTCATCAATGTATTTCCTTTTTGCATTTTCATTTAAATAAATATTCAGGTTATTCATCTTTTCCTCTAACAAAACGCCTTGAGGTTTCATTTACAACCATCCCAAAACTCAAAACCTTATTCGCTAATCTCCCTCATCTTCTCCACTATCCAGATCATGCCCTCGGTATCCCGGCCGCAGTACTTCTCAAGATCGGCGTAAACCTGCCGGCGCTCCTCTTCGGTGGCATTTCCGTAGGTTACGGCTGAATATGCGCCGCTGGCGGCCTCTCCATTGGCGATTGCCAACCCATCGTACCCTTTCCCGGTTATCGCCGGCATTACGCTCTTAAGAGAGGCGCTGCCTTTCTGGTCAGGATGGTAATAGCTAAAACTCTGGAAGGGTTTCAATAAATCTACCAACCGTCCGCAGATGTTGTCCACCCACTCCGCGTATTCAGGGAAAGCCAGTGCCATGTCTCTAAGGATCTCTTCTTCAAATTTTTGATTATAGGTTAATATACTACCTTCAGAAACCATGTCATTCTTAAGTTTTCTCAGAAGCTCCGGTCTGGGATCCCCTTTTCCTTTCGCCAGGAATGAGTAATGACGGGTCCCTTGCTCACTAACTGTATGTAAAGAGTACTGGAAGGGGATATTTTGGTAAGGTCTCGTTCCATCAAACAATGGGATGGCCGGATTGATGGTTTCAAAATCCAGGTAATGCACCGGGGATTCTATCTTATTTAAAAACTCCTGAATGGCTGCCTTATCAATATGGGGAACTCCATTCATCTCGCAGGACTTCTGGATTTGCTGGGCTTGATTCAGTTCACAGTCTTCTGGAATATCAGCAATTCTCAGGATGTCTTTATCGTAAAACTCGTAGCATTTCTTACCGCCGTGATACAGCTTGAAAATATTATTTTCCGGCAATCCCTGTCTGCATATAGTGACCGGACAACCATAGGGGTTATCGCAGTGCTCCCCGATGCCAATCTCAGGGCATGCAGCCGCCGAGATAGTGGTCTGCATCTGCTGAATGCGCTCCTGGATGCCTTCAGCAATCTGATCCACCTGCTCGGTAACATCCTGAACGCTGAAAAGCCCAACCGGGTCAATTCCCCCTCTTCTAACGTACTGGTTGTTGATTACAGCCATAAAACATCGGTTTATCTTCAGTCCGGCTTTAACACAGCAAAGTCTCTGGAAAGAAATGTCGTGCAGGTTCACCTCCTTTACAGAAGTTGAACTTTTCACTTCGATGATGTCCCAGGCCTCTTTGTCCACCGGATTCAGGATATCCAACCTGGAAAACAGGCCATCTTGTAAAAAACCGGGCTCAAAAAGCGGTTTGCGTTTGGCAAGCCCATCTTTAGTCAGCCTTAAGTTGCCGCTGAAATCAGAATGAGGAACATCTATGCCGCCGGGGAAAAGACTCTTGGCCAATTCCCCGACCAGGTGTCCCTGATCGAATATACGTTGAGTGGACGCATCCGGTTTAGGCACTTTAACAGGGTCATTACAGACCAGCCACAGGTATTTCAAGCACTGAATTCCATATAGATATTTGGATTTAGAAAGTAATTTATTCGGCATATTTCACCTTGATTGGTGGGTTTTTTACATCAGCCAGTTTTTCTCTGAACCTGATGTATCTCACCAGTTCATCCATGCTGAAAACATAGTGAATATTTTTAGCGTAATCCTGCGTGTCAGTATCTATTAATCCCATAGTGCAATCCAAATTTCCATCGTCAGAAAACTCATTAAAGAATTCGGGGTCTTCGAGACTTTTGAATGGATAAAACCACACCATAAAATCCCTTTCCATGTCGTGGTAAAGCAATGACTTTTCGAATCCTGTTTCCTCTTTGCATTGTGGACACTTAAATACATGCAGGTCCCCCCGAAGCAGATCCTCTCTCGCTTCAGGATTAATCTGAACATTAATACTGTCCCAAATAATAACTTCTGATTCGCAACCGCAATCCGGACACTTAAGTTTTTTATAACGACATATCGACATTTTTCCACCTCAGTGAAAGCATAACACCCCACTTTGACAGCGTTGTGACAAAATTTCAGGTCAGTCTTTATGAATAATAAATAGCAAGTGTTTTGCCCTGCTGGCGGCTGTATATAGCCTATTAGCGTCCCAGCGTGGATCATTCTTATCCACATCTAGCAAAATAACCGCATTAGCCTCGCAGCCCTTGAATTTCATGTAGGTATGATAGTGAATCAGGTTGGGGCCTTCCTGCGGGATTTCCGTGACATTATAGTTGCCCAGGTTGGTTCTCTTGTTCAGACAGGTCTTTTCGATAGAATGTCCGCCGAGTATCACGATGTCTTCCGGTTTTAAATTCTGTTCATCAATCAATTCTATTACTATGTCCTTCAGTTGTCGGTAGCGTTGTCTATCGGTAATGCCTGTGAAGTGGCGAACCTGTTCTCCCTCGGGAGTGCCTTCATTCACTCGCATTTTGACCTGAGTGTACGATTTGAGCAAATTAAAGATATTGTGTGTATTTCGGCAGTTAACGCTTAATATATACGGCTGTTCGTCAATCGGAAACTCCATTCCTGTTTTTGACAAATTTTGTTCAGGATCAAAAAAAATGTACAAATAACTGTCCGGTTTGCGCAATTCTTCTATCGTCAGCCAGTATTCAATCCTGAAATCCTGTCCCTCATCAATTATCACCGCATCGTATTTGAGTGGATTATCCTTAATATGTTCAGCGAATGCTTGAGGTATATCCTCATCCCAGTACTTTTGCAAATCCAATTTGGCAGGAAGTTTGCCTGCTGATTCCAATATTTTTACGCAATAGTCGTGATAGGTTGCCGCGGTGATACCCGGGATCCCTTTCACCGAATCAGACAGGCGTTCCCCAAGAAGTTTATTATAGGCGAGGAGTAAAACACTGTTTCCCGAAGCAGCCAACTCTTTGGCCTTTTTTACTGCCAATATCGTTTTTCCGGAGCCGGCACAACCCTGAATCAGCGCCTTTTTATGGTTTTGTATAAAATCCAGCATCTGGCACTGGTCTTCGGTTAATGATATTATCTGGGCCTCTTCTTGCCTGATGCGATTAGCTAAAGTCAAAGCATATTCAAAGTGCGGCATTAATATCTTGCGGACCTGTTCGGATTGTTTAACATCAATTGTTGAATGATTGGTCTTGTGGAAATGCTCCATGATATTAATAATTGTATCCTGCAGCTTGTTCATCTTCGGTGCATCGATACATATATCAGTATCCGCGCCGGGCGGCATTTTATTATTTTCTAATTCTATGTCGGGAAAACACACTGCATGACAGACAGGTATGTTAGGAGCAACCCCCAGTTCTTTTGTTAAATAGTCTAGCAGTTGATATTTGGTTTTAAGGCTTTGTGCAAAGGG
>CAINOB010000020.1 GCA_903851365.1 uncultured Bacteroidota bacterium | reverse complement strand
TCTTTCGTTTGCTTATCATTACATTTGATTTGTTGCTTGAAGGTAAGAATAATGTATTTAATTACCTAACAATCAACGCATTAATGTTGTTTCTGTCGCAAATTTATATCGATTCTAAATAACATTTTGTCCCAGCCCCTTCATAACCGATACCTATGAAAGCAATACAAGATTATTATCCCGATCATTTTGGCGCCTGCTACGGATGCGGCAGGCTTAATGAACATGGTTTGCAGATCAAGACATACTGGGATGGGGATGAAACCGTCACACGATTTGTTCCTAAATCATACCATACTGCCATGCCCCAGTTTGTATACGGGGGCCTCCTGGCCTCACTCATCGATTGCCACGGAACAGGCTCTGCCGCACTCGCTATTGCAAAAGCGGAAGGTATCGAGCTCGAAGGCTTTAATGCCCCCAGATGTGTTACCGGCTCATTAAAGGTCGATTACAAGAAGCCGACGCCAATCGGGGCACAGCTGGAGATTCGAGGAATTATCAAGGAAGTTAAAGGCCGCAAGGTAACCGTGGAAGCACGCCTGATGGCCGACGGCGACATTTGTGTCACAGGGGAGATAGTTGCCATCAGAGTGCCGGATGATTTTGGCAAATAGCAATATTTTTAACCGATGCTGAACAGGATCAATTTTCGGGATTTTGGTGGAGGTGTAACCAGCGATGGCAGGAAAATCCGTCTGGGTTTACTGTACCGTTCAGGGGTATGGCAAAAAATGAACGATGCCGACCGAGTCTATATAGAATCTCTAAAAATTCAATATGTTATCGATTTTCGTTCCGCTGAGGAACAGGACCGCAAACCAGCTTTCCTGCCCAGCAGGGAAAAAATATCCATGCCCTGTAATATTGATCAACTTACTCGTGATGGATTGCGGCCGTTTTGGATGAAACGGCATGCCGACGATAAAATAATGGACGTAATCGAGGGTGTATACAGCGCAATGGTCGACATGATGGTGGAACCAATGGGCAAAATGATTAACCTGGTCCTGACTCCGGGCGCACTTCCAATCATCATTCATTGCCATGCCGGTAAGGACCGTACAGGTTTTGCTGCAGCAATGATCCAATGGTTCCTTGGCATGGATAAAAATGATATTATCGCGGAATACCTGAGGTCAAACGTTTTTCTGATGCCTAAAATCAGCAAACTCATGAACAGGTTACATCTGTTCACGGCCGGGCTTTACCCCAAAAGTAACCTTCAGGCGGCTTTTGAGGTTAAGGAGAGGTATCTGTTAACCGCCATGAAAAAGGTTGATGAAGTTTATGGCGGGATTGATAAGTACTTCATGTCGGCCGGTATAACGCAACAACAATTGACTCAATTGAGGACCTTGCTTCTGGAACCATGAAATGGCTGGTTATTACCGGTATTTTTATCCTTTCGGGATGTATGAACAAACAGGAAAAGTTTGAATATCTGCAGTTTGGTGAGGTAAAACCTGCCAGCTGGATAAAGGAACAGATGAATCGCGACCTGGCGGGATTTATTGGTCACCTCGATGAGCTGATTCCTGACCTGATTACCAAAGATGATATTTACGGCCAGAACCGCCTGTCAAAACGCGATAAGAAAAAGGATGTCGGTAATATTAAGGAAGGGGCCGACTGGGAAGTGCAATACCTCTGGTGGAACAGTGAGAGCCAGTCGAACTGGCGCGATGGGCAGATACGCCAGGCTATCCTGACTGGAAATCAGGAACAGCTGAAAAAGGTTGGTGCCTACCTGAGCCATATATTAAGCACCCAGGACAGCAATGGTTACCTGGGCATTTATGACAAAACCCTCCGCTATAAATTCAAAACCGAAAATGGGGAACTCTGGGCTAAGGCAACTCTGCTCCGGGGATTGCTTGCCTGCTATGAATCGGGTACCGGCGACCGGCAGGTTTTACTGAGCTCCATTGAACGCGCAGTGAAAGATGTTATGGTAAACTATCCGGTGGGGTCGGATCCGTTTAAAGTAGAAAAATCATTCGCCGGCATCTGTCATGGCCTGATGTTTACCGATGTTCTCGATCGCCTTCATCAACTCACGGGAAAGCAGGAATATCTTGACTATGCCGCTTTCCTGTATCAGAATTATTCTAAAAATAAATTGATGGAGGAGGATATTTGTCTCGATAATATCCTCAATCCACGTTATAAACTAAAGGGGCATGGCGTCCATACTTATGAGCACCTCCGGAGCCTCACTGTGGCTTCTTTTGCCACCGGTGACGGGCAGCTGAAAAAAGCGCTGGATATTTACCTTCGACGGATCGATTCTGTAACCACCCCGTCGGGCGGCCCGGTGGGTGATGAGTGGATAGGTGGCCGAAAAGCGGATGCATCAAATACCGGATATGAATATTGCTCTATCCATGAATTGCTGGATTCGTACTCGTTGCTTCTCCAAAAAACTGGCACCGCATCCTTTGGCGATAAAATTGAGCGGCTGTTTTTTAATGCAGCCCAGGGTGCACGGCATCCATCCGAGAGCTCAATAGCCTACCTTAAGTCCGATAATTCCTGGTATATGACGGGCCCACTGAATGATACGGTGCCAGTGAAAAAGCAAACCAGATACAAATATTCTCCTGTACATCAGGATGTTGCTGTTTGCTGCATCCCCAATGCCGGACGAATAGCGCCTTATTATGTTCGGTCGATGTGGATGCGCGACAAGGATGGCCTGGTTGCCGCTCTCTATGGACCGTCGGTATTGGAAACTAATATCGGCACACAAAAAGTAAGGATTGAAGAGCAAACAAACTATCCAAATGACTTTGTCATTCGATTTAAGTTTTCCCTGGACAAGCCGGAAAAATTCACCGTGAAATTTCGCAAGCCAGCCTGGACAAAGGGATTCACTTTAAATTATCCGCACGAGGAAAAAGGAAATTATCTGGTGGTGCGGCGTACCTGGCAAAATGGGGAGGAGGTTGTTCTTGAGTTGATTCCCGAAATTGAAATAAAACAGGATATCCAAAAACAATATTTCTTCACCTATGGGCCCCTGGTCCTGGCACATCCGGTAGCCGGCAGGCAAGTTGTCACCAAAGAGTACGTCTTGCCCGGTTTTCAAGATCTTCAGGTAACCGGAGATAAAATTGTATT
This sequence comes from uncultured Bacteroidota bacterium, assembly GCA_903851365.1. Lineage (GTDB taxonomy): Bacteria > Bacteroidota > Bacteroidia > Bacteroidales > UBA12481 > UBA12481. The sequence continues at coordinate 221,762 of CAINOB010000020.1, read as the reverse complement.
CGGATTTGATCCCCAAAACAAGGTCTGCCGGACAGATAAAGATAAACTGGTTTTCAGGGCGGATCTCATCAATCCGTTAACACAAAAATCGGAGACAGTCGATCTGGTGCCTATGGGTGGAACCATTCTCAGGCAGGTAACATTTAAGTAAAAATGAACAAGAAATCGGAATTCGTCAAGCTCATCAAAGGTGAGCCGGTTGAGAGAGCGCCTTTTTATCCTATCCTGATGCACTTCGCGGCACGGTTTAACGGAAATACTTATGGAGAACTGGCATCGGACTACCGGGTACTGGTCGAATCGAATGTCAAATGCCTTGAATATTTCGACTTCGATATAGTCAGCCTGATCTCGGATCCCTATCGCGAGACTTCCGCATTTGGTGCACCGATCGATTTTATCCCGGAAGGAGTGCCGCAGTGCAAGGCAAATGTAATTACAACCCCACAGGATATTATCAACCTTAAACGCCCCGATGTCCTTAAAAATCAGCGTACTCTCGACCGCATAAACGGTGCCCGGTACTATCAGGAAATTCTTATGGGATCGGTCCCGGTAATGGGATGGGTGGAGGGCCCCCTGGCCGAAGCCTGTGATCTGGCCGGAGTTACGGAAATGCTCCTGATGCTGATGATGGATCCGGATTCCTCACATCTCCTGTTAGATAAGTGCCTGGATACCGCCAAAGATTTTGCCCGTGAACAGATTGCTGCAGGTTGCGACCTGATCGGGGTTGGCGATGCCATTTGTTCACAGATTGACCCGGATACCTATCATACCTTTGTTTTCGACCGTCACCGGCAGCTGGTCGAGTACATCCATTCGTTGGGTGCACTCGTCAAATTTCATATCTGTGGAAATACTACTCACCTTTGGCCCGACCTTTCCAGACTTGGACTTGATATTTTTGATCTCGATTTTATGACGGATATGGATGAGGCATTTCATGCGTTCGGACCCCAGGTGGTGAGGTGTGGAAATATCAATCCTGTGGAAATTCAGGACCTGACCGCCCACAAAATTTTTGAGCGATCAAAATCACTTCTGGAACGGGAGAAAGGCCGGCGTTTCATGCTGTCAGGCGGATGCGAGATTACCGTTAATACCCCTTTGGATAACCTTCTGGCCATGCGGAGGGCATGTGAGCCATGAACGTGGATGGGAAAATAAAAACCATTAGCCTCTGGGTATTCTTTGTTTTTTCAGTCCCGATTTGTGCCCAGGTCAAGGATTCAACAGCATCTGGATTTCTTATCAAACGCGATTTCGGCCAGTATTATGTTTCGGATATTTATTCTCCTGCAAACAGGATCCAAAGCGGATCAGTACCGAACGCCACCGATTATAACAACAACCGCAACAGGACGGCACAAAAGATCATTGTCCTGGAATTCACGCTTGGAACTGATATCCCTTTGTATGTCAAAACTTTAAAGTTGTGGAAAGGTACCATGAGATTCGCTGTTGCGGGTTCTCTTTCTGCAAATGTATGGTTCGACTGTCTGAACCGGCAATCAGTGCCCATTTTGAATGTGGATTATCGAGCCGGACTGCCGGAACTATATCTGCTAAAAGAAATCAATAAAGGGTTCCTGAAAAATGTGATGATTCGATTAGCCTTGCTACAACATGAAAGCACCCATATTGGCGACGAACTTGCACTTTTTAGAAAAGAAGCGGGCTTTCCGATTACGAGGGTGAATGTCTCCTATGAAACCGGTGAAGCTTCGGTTACGCTGAATGATCCCTGGAGCACTGGTTCCAATAATCATTCCTTTAGCATTGGCGGAAAGTTTTTGTATCCATTTCACGGGTCCAGAGGATATTATTCCATGGCGTCTGCTGATGCTGATCCCGCTGCTTTTGTCGCATCCAAACGTCGGGTTGAAGGTTATATCAGATATCAGTATGACGGGCCCTCCGGACCACTTAGGATCGGGCGGTTCTACCCGGTAGTTTCGGCAGAATTGCGTGAAAGAATCCGGTTCGGATATTCATTATATGAGTCCGACAAATCATCCCCAAATGGTTTCCGGACAGTTACTCTTGGTGAGGAATATGCACCCTGCATAAATATATATGCAGGATGGCGCCAGGTTAAAACCAGCCAGAACATCGGAAGGTTAGGAGGTTATTTTCGTTATTATTCCGGCATAAACCCGCACGGACAATTCAGGAATATTCCGGGATTTTCATTCCTGGGACTGGCAGTTGTTTATGAAATCTGAGATATCTTCACGAAAACTTTAATTATGAGAATTCTTCTTTCCACTTGTCTGGTTTTATTCCTTTCAGCGGCAGTATATTCAAATCCTGATACGGTAAATATTGTATCATTCGGCCTTAAACCGGATTCCAGGGTGAATGCTGTTCCTTATGTCCAAAAAGCACTTGATGCTTGCAAAGGGAAGGCCAATATGGTAGTTTATTTTCCGCGGGGCCGATATGATTTCTGGCCTCATCAATGCATCGAGAAAGTATATTACGAATCCAACACTACAGTAAATAATCCCAGAAGGTGCGCCATTCTTCTTGAAGGGCTCAAAGGGGTTACGGTTGACTGTGGAGGTTCGGATATTGTTTTCCACGACCGTATGCAGCCTTTTACTCTGGATGGAAGCAGTGATATCACAATAAAAGGAGTCAGCATTGATTGGGATATCCCTTTAACTGCTGAATGCGAAGTGGTTGAGGTTACTCCATCCTACCTGGATATCAGGATAGATAAAGTAGAATCACCCTATGTGATCGAAAAAGGAAAATTGGTATTCCTGGGTGAGGGATGGAAAAGCCAGTGGTGGGGAACGATGGAATTCGACCGTGAAACACGCAGCGTTGCTTATAAAACAGGCGATTGGGGCTGTCTGGGAGGAGGCTGGAATAACTACCAGGCCCAGGAACTTTCACCGGGACTGGTCAGGCTGAATTATGCATTTAAACGGCTGCCAGCTAAAGGTAATTTCCTGGTACTCCGGCACAGTGAACGCGATCATGCAGGGATTTTTATTACCAATAGCAGGAATATACTGATCGAGGATCTGAATATGTACCATAATGCCGGACTTGGAATATTATCTCAATATACTGAAAACCTGACTTTTCGAAGGGTAAACTCAGTGCCTAATCCAGCGAAAAACAGAATTCTCTCGGGCCACGATGATGGTCTCCACTTTTCAAATTGTGCCGGAAAAATCACCATTGATCAGTGTAGCTTTCACGGCTTGATGGACGATCCGATCAATGTTCATGGTACCAGTGTCAGGATCATGGAGAAGCTGGATGCCAGTACCTTGCTCTGCAAATTCATGCACGCGCAGAGTGTCGGTATGATTTGGGCCCGTGAAGGTGAGAAGATTGGCTTCATTGAAAATAATTCAATGGTCACAGTGGCTAATGGCATTGCCGGCAGGTTCGAAGCCATCAGTCCGGAACTTTTCAGACTTCATTTTAAAGATCAGGTACCTGCAGGAATCGAGCCCGGATATGCCCTTGAAAACTTAACGTGGACGCCGGATGTTCTCATAACCAATTGCCGGTTTGAAAGCTGTCGTGCCCGCGGCATCCTGATGTCGACCCCGGGAAAAGTGATCATTGAAAATAACCTGTTTGAATCCAGCGGGTCTGCCATTCTGATTGCCGGCGACGCAAACAACTGGTATGAATCGGGTGGGGTGAAAGATGTGCTTATCCGGAATAATCATTTTACCGACCAGTGCCTTACCTCTATGTATCAGTTTTGCGAAGCGGTCATCAGCATTTATCCGGAAATTCCTAAACCAGATGCAAAGAAACCCGGTTTTCATCGTAATATCCGGATTGAAAATAATCAGTTCGACATGTTTGATTACCCTGTTCTTTATGCCCGCTCTGTTGACAATCTGTCGTTTATTGGGAACAAACTGACAGCAAGCCATAGCTATCAGCCCTGGCATCCCAGGAAATTCAACATCTCTTTGGAATTTTGTAAAGGAGTCGTAATAAAGGATAACGTGATAGATCCGACCGTTTTGGGGCATAATATCCGGATTTCCGATATGACAAAGAAAGACCTTCAGTTGGGTAAGGCTCAATTTTTGTTACAGTAAGGCATGAAAGTTCACCTCGTATATGAAATGGCAAAGGTCGTCAAGGGCAATGGCGTTTATACTGTATTTGTCCAGATGGTTGAGCTGCTCGGTAAAAAGGGCGATATCGAGGTGGTAGTAAACGGCGAGGGCCGTGGAGATGTGTTTCATTCACATACCTATGGAATGCTCTATTTCCTCCGGGGAATAGGCTATAAGGGACGCCGGATACTTACCGTGCATGTAATTCCTGATTCCGCCAGAGGTTCGATCCCGGGCTGGCAATTGCTGATGCCATTTATTCGGTTTTATTTTCGTCTTGTATACTCCTATGCCGATGTTTGTATCGCGCTTTCCCCAATGGTTGAACAGGCAATTCGCGATCTGCACGCCAAAACCCGGATCGTGAAAATGTATAATCCTGTTCCGCTGGAATTCTGGAAAAGCTCTGACGAAAAAAGAAAAGCGGGGCGTGAAAAGCTGGGCCTGGCGGAGGAGGATTTTGTTGTTCTGGGTGTTGGACAGCTCGAAGGAAGAAAAGGGGTGGAAGATTTTCTTGATGTCGCAGCAGCAATTCCTGAGGCAAAATTTGTTTGGGCAGGTGGGCGCCCTTTCGGTGCCCTGACTGAAGGATTGATCCGAATACATGATCGTATCGCCGATGCAACCCCTAATGTGTCATTCCCCGGGATGTTTGAATTAGACGATATGCCACTCATATATAGTGCTGCTGACCTTTTCCTTTTTCCTTCAAATCAGGAGAATTGCCCTATGGCTCCACTGGAGGCTGCAGCAAGCGGTTTGCCGGTAATTTTCAAGGATCTTCCTGAATACAGGTTGCTTTATGAACATCCTTACCTCCTGGCTTCAACAACCGATGAATTCATCCATCTGGTCCGTAAGCTAATGACTGATAATGAATTTCGTGAAGATGACCGCCAATTGTCGATCCATCTCCTGGAGCAATTCGACGAGGACAAAATACGCGCTAAACTGATCGGTATTTATACCGAACTTTGCCAAAAATCTGCTGATAAATAATACATTTAATTAAGAAAAGCGTTAATATTGCCCCCTATGGGCATATTACAAGACAGACTAAGTAAGTACGACGCACCCCAAAAAGTCCAGGCTGCTGGGGTTTATCCGTACTTCCGGGTGATCGAATCCGAACAGGACACGGAAGTCATCATCAATGGAAAAAAAGTTTTAATGTTCGGCTCCAATAGCTACCTGGGCCTGACAAACCATCCAAAAGTTATTGAAGCAGCAGTTCAGGCAACCAAAAAATATGGCACCGGTTGTGCCGGATCAAGGTTCTTGAATGGCACGCTTGATCTCCATATCGAATTGGAAAGCAAGCTCGCTGAATTCACTGGAAAACAAGCTGCACTCTGTTACAGCACTGGTTTCCAGTCAAACCTGGGTGCCATTTCCACTCTTCCTTTACGCGGTGATTTTATCTTGCTTGATGCTCTCGATCATGCATCAATTATTGAGGGCGCGCGACTTTCGTTTGCCAAAACGGTTAAGTTTGCCCACAATGACATGGATGCCCTCAAAAGAAGGCTCAAAGTGATGCCTCATGGTAAACTGAAATTTATTGTCGTTGACGGTATTTTCAGCATGGAGGGCGATATTGTTAAATTGCCTGAAATCGTTGAGCTGGCTGAAAAATATCATGCCACGATTATGGTGGATGATGCCCATTCATTAGGAGTTTTGGGAAAATGCGGTCGGGGTACTGCTGATCATTTTGGTCTGACTGATAAAGTTGACGTGATCATGGGAACCTTCAGCAAATCATTCGCTTCTTTAGGAGGTTTCATTGCCGGGGATTTTGATACGATCAACTTCTTGAAACATAATTCCAGGGCTCTGATTTTCAGCGCTTCTATGACTCCTGCTTCCACAGCAACCGTTCTTGCCTCCCTGGAGATCATGAAGTCAGAACCGGAACGTATAGACAAGCTCTGGGAATTGAGCCGCTATTCACTGAAAGCCTTCCAGGACCTCGGCTTCCATACCGGCCTGGCCGAAAGCCCAATTATTCCCTTGCGGGTAGGTGATATGGATAAAACTCTTATCCTGACCAAATTACTTCTTGAAGCCGGCGTATTTGTTAATCCAGTGGTAGCTCCAGCTGTACCGCCAAATGACACTTTGATCAGGTTCTCCCTGATTGCAACGCATACTCACAAACAGGTTGATTTCGCTATCGAGAACATCGCCCGTATTTCAAAAATGCTTGGGATTCTCTAAAAAGTAAAACTATGCCTCAGGTCATACTGATTACCGGAGCTTCATCCGGTCTTGGAAAAGCAATGGCTGAACACCTGGCTTCACAGGGTCACACCGTTTATGGAACCAGCCGCAAACCTGATGGAATGAAATATCCGTATAAGGTTATCAAAATGGATGTTACGGATGAAAAATCCGTAGCAACAGCCGTAAATGAGGTCATTGCCGCCGAGGGGAAAATCGACGTCCTGATTAATAATGCCGGCATGGGCATCGGTGGGGCTTTAGAGAATTTTTCTGAAGTGGAAACCCGTAAACAACTGGATACTAATTTTTTCGGTATGGCAACTGTCATCCGTACCGTCCTGCCTTACATGCGGGAAAAGAAATCAGGCAAAATTATTAATGTCAGTTCAATCGGAGGCCTTATGGGGCTTCCGTTTCAGGGCCATTATTCTGCTGCAAAATATGCTGTCGAAGGTTACAGTGAGGCATTGTCAATGGAAGTTAAGCCATTTAATATCAGGGTGGTGATAATAAATCCTGGCGATTTTAAAACAGGATTTACCTCTGCAAGGATATTTACTGAAATAGATTCAAAGGGTAGTGTTTACGATAAGAACTATCAAAATGCCATCGCAATGATGGCCAAAGATGAGCAGGGCGGTTCGGATCCTATGGTTCTGGCACGCACGATTGGCAAGATTGTTAAAAAGAATAAGCCGAAATTTCATTATATCATTGGCCGCTTCGACCAGCGCCTGATAGCTCACCTCAAGCCATTTCTGCCACATTCCCTGATGTCCTGGATATTGATGGATCACTACAAGGTGAGTTGATAATTGATTGTCACCCGTCACTTGCCACCCGTCACATTTTTTTACATTTTTTAACATTTCCTACTCTTTATTCGCTCATGAATAGGGTAAGTTTGCGTTTCTGTTAAATCAAAAACAAACCATCCGTTATGACAAGTTTTCAAAAAGGTACACTGATTGCGTTAATCGGACTGACCAGCCTATTCGGGCAGGTTATGGCCCAGGACGGTTCAAGCGCCAAAACAAAAGCACTACATGTTATTGGCACCGCCCATTTCGACACCCAATGGCAGTGGACGATTCAAACCTCAATCAATGAGTATCTCCCAAACACTTTTAACGACAATTTCAAGCTTTTTGAGAAGTACCCCGATTACAAGTTTAGTTTCGAAGGTGCTATCAAATACATGCTCATGAAGGAATATTATCCTGAGGCATGGCAGCGCGTGAAAGAGTATATCGCTGCCGGACGGTGGAATATCTGCGGCAGTTCACTCGATGCTACCGATGTAAATATTTCTTCTCCTGAAGCAGTAATACGTACCATCCTCATCGGCCAGAGTTATTATAAAAAGGAATTTGGGGTAAAAAGTTATGACATTTTTCTCCCCGATTGCTTTGGATTCGGATATGCACTGCCTACCATTATGCAGCATTGCGGACTTTCCGGATTCTCAACACAAAAATTAACATGGGGCGCTCCTTTTGGTGTTCCTTTTGATATCGGCGCCTGGACAGGTGTCGACGGATCAAGGGTTTTCGCTGCACTCAACCCGGGCTCCTATGGCGCCAGACTCCGCGGCGATCTCTCGAAAGATCCAAAGTGGAACGCAACAGTGGATAAAACCGGTGAAAAATCAGGCATTTACCTGGGATACAGGTATTTTGGTACCGGTGATGTCGGCGGTGCTCCCGAAGATTCATCCGTTTTCTATCTCGAAAAAGCAATTCATTCCGATGGACCTCTGAAAATTATTAGCGCTCCTGCAGATTTGATGGCTCGTGAACTATCAAGTGCACAGCTGGATAAACTTCCTCAGTTCAACGGCGAACTGCTTACCTCACCTCACGGCAACGGATGCTATTCCTCACAAGCAGCTATGAAAATGCTGAACCGCAAAAACGAACTGCTGGCCGATGCAGCCGAACGTTCTGCTGTGATGGCCAACTGGTTGGGCGCTACCTACTATCCGAAACAAACCCTGCAGGAAGCATGGATCCGTTTTCTATGGCATCAATTCCATGATGACCTTACCGGCACCAGTATTCCTGACGTTTACACCTTTTCATGGAACGATGAATTATTGAGTCAGAATCAGTTTGCAGGCGTTCTTGAAAATACTGCGGGCGGTGTTATCCGCGGACTGGATACCCGTACCAACGGTATTCCTGTCGTAATTTATAACCCGCTGTCCATCGACCGCGAAGATTTGGTGACAGCCACTGTAGAGCTTCCTGGAACACTTAATCAGGTGAGAGTCTATGATGGAGCCGGTAAGGAAGTTCCTTCACAAATAGCCTCTCTTAATGGTCGCATGGCAACGGTGATCATTGCCGCTCATTGCGCTCCGGTAAGCTATCAGGTTTTTGATGTGGTGCCGTCAGCTCAGCCTTGCACCCTTGCTACCGGCCTGACCGTTAAAAAGAACCTTTTAGAAAATACCAGATACAAAGTTACCCTGGATAAGAATGGCGATGTATCATCACTCTTTGATAAAATCGCAAAAAAAGAGATGCTTAAAGCGCCGATTCGCCTGGAAATGCTTGATGATAAATCAGTTTCATGGCCGGCCTGGGAAGTGATGTACGAATCAGTCACCAAAGCGCCAAGAAGCTTTTTTGATGCACCGGTTATCACTATTACCGAGAACGGTCCGGCCCGCGTAACACTTTGTGTGGTCCGCAAAAGGGACGGTTCGGAGATAAAACAATATATCAGCCTGGCAGCCGGATTAGCCGGTGACCGTCTCGACTTCAGAAATGAACTCGACTGGAACAGTCAGGGCACTTTGCTTAAAGCCGCCTTCCCGCTGGCAGTATCAAACGCTCAGGCTACCTACGATATTGGAATCGGAACTATCCGTCGCGATAATAACCAGCCAAAATTATATGAGGTTCCCGCTCAGCAATGGGCCGATGTTACCCAGGGCGATAACAGTTACGGCGTAACCGTAATGAGTGATTATAAAATGGGCTGGGACAAGCCTGCAGATAATCAGATCCGCCTTACCCTGCTCCGTACCCCGGCTACAGGTCGCGGATACATGGATCAGGCGACCAATGATATCGGAATTCATACTTTTTCTTTCGCTATCGGTGGGCATAAAGGCGATTGGAGAGACGGTAGTTCACAGTGGTCAGCAACCCGCCTGAACCAGCCGCTCGTGGCTTTCAATGCTCCGAAACACGAAGGCTCACTCGGCAATGCTTTCAGCATGCTATCTGTCAGTACCAGTCAGGTGGCTGTTAAAGCCCTGAAACAAGCTGAGCAAACTGATGAAATTGTTATTCGCGTTCAGGAACTGTTTGGGAAAGATGCCAAAGCAGTTAAACTGATTTTCCCGGCTGGTATCGTATCAGCTCGTGAGGTCAATGGAATCGAGGAAACATCAGGAAAAGCCGTAGTGGAAAACGGTCAGCTTGTTTTCGATATAAAATCTTATCAGCCAAAGACTTTCGCTGTTAAACTGGCAAAACCTGCACAGTCAATCGGCAGGAAAACATCACAATGGCTGGCTCTTAACTATGATATCGATGGTGTAAGTTTCGATGCCAACCGTACCGATGGAGATTTCGATGGCAAGGGAAATACCTATCCTGCCGAATTATGGCCATCAGAGATCGTATCGAACGACGTAGTATTTAAAATGGGTTCATCAGCCGACGGCCAGAAAAACTTTATTACCGCCAAGGGGCAGACTATCAATATCCCTGATGGTGTTTTTAACACTGTTTATGTAATGGTTTCTTCGATCGATCAGGATCAGACAGCTGAATTCAAAGTCGATGGAAAATCGGTCAAGGTGGAGATTCCTTATTATTCGGGCAATATCGGGCAATGGGACAAACGCGATCTTCGCAATGGATATAAGCAATCGATTCGTATCAATGGTGTCGCTCATCCAAAACCAGTAGCACTGATTCCGGCATTTGTCAAGCATGTTCCTGTCGGATATGTAGCTACACATCGCCATCTGGGTAAAACCAATGAGAATGAAGCTTATAAATTCGGATATCTTTTCCGCATAGCGATTGATATTCCGGCCGGCGCCAAAACACTACTGTTGCCTGATTCGAAAAACATTCGAATTGCTGCGATATCCGTTTCAAATGATGCCAACCGACTGTCAAAGGCTGCCGGTCCGATCAGCGTTGATTTCCCGCGCGATCCAGCCAAAACAAAAGAAGCTGCTGCAAAATTGAACGAACCAATTTCATTCGAGGGTCTGAAACCACTGGCTGCACTCAACAGCGAACCGGCAAATCTTAAGCCGGGTCTTACCTGGGCCTACTATGAAGGTCGCTGGAGAAGGCTTCCCGACTGGTCAAAACTGACTCCTGTAAAATCTGGAACCTGTTTAACCCCTGAGCTTCCGGCGGATCATAAAGCCGAATATTTTGGAGTTGTTTACGACGGATATATTAAGGTTCCGACCGCCGGTGCCTATACGCTCTTCACTACTTCTGACGATGGTTCAAACATCACGATCGATGATGTTCTGATTACTGATAATGACGGAGCACACGGTGAATCAGAGGAAGCAGGATATGTATTGCTGGCCGCCGGATTGCATAAGGTGAAGATCCAGTATTATAACGGATCTACTGACTTTGCATTTTCGGTTGCTGTTGAAGGTCCGGGCCTGAAAAAACAAGCTGTTCCCGCCAATTGGTGGCTCAGTACTAAATAATAGCCATAATATATTTCGACCCACCTCTAACAAAATTTATAATTATTGAATTATCTTTGCACCCGATATTAGAATTATGAACAACAATTTTCTGCACCAGCTGTTTCATTTCCATCATCATATGATGTTTAAAACTCATGCAGAGAAGTAAGATATCGGTATTGTAAAACACCGGGAAAGGCTTGCAAATCTGCAGGCCTTTTCTGTTATAATCAGGTAATATGCAAACACTTAAAATAGCGCTTCAAAAATCCGGACGGCTTAGTGAAACCTCACAGGAGCTGATTGCTGAGGCCGGTATTTCGCTGACCAACGGCAAGCGTAACCTTATCGCACAGTCCTCAACATTTCCATTGGAGGTGCTGTACCTTCGCGACGATGATATTCCACAGTATGTTGCTGATGGTGTGGCTAATGCCGGGATCATTGGAGAAGACGTGCTCCGCGAATCAGAGTACCCGCTGGAGGTTGTTTACCGATTGGGATTCAGTCGGTGCCATTTAAGTATTGCCGTTCCTAAAGAGCAGAATTATAGTGGATTGAAATGGTTAAACGGAAAGAAAATTGCCACCTCGTTTCCAAAAATTCTTCGTACTTTTCTGGCAGAGAACCAGATCAATGCGGAGATCCATTTTTTGAATGGCTCAGTCGAGATTGCCCCGGCTATCGGACTGGCCGACTGTATCTTTGATATCGTGAGTTCGGGAAGCACCCTGATCAGTAACGGACTAAAGGAGGTTGAAGTGGTGATGCAATCTGAAGCGGTCCTCGTGGCTGCTCCGGGCCTGTCTGATGAAAAGCGGGCTATCCTTGATAATTTCCTCTTCAGGATAAAATCAGTACTCGCCGCTCGCGATAATAAATATATACTGCTTAATGCCCCGAATGATAAGCTGGACGAGATCTGTAAGATTTTGCCAGGGATGAAAAGCCCAACGGTGATGCCGCTGGCGACCGAAGGGTGGAGTTCTGTACATTCCGTTTTAAGTGAATCGGAATTCTGGTGCATAATAGGTAAATTAAGAGATGCCGGTGCCCAGGGAATCCTGGTCATACCGATCGAAAAAATGATATTGTAATTCAGATTATTATGAAGATTTTAATCAACCCGCCCAAACAGCAATGGAATGAAATTCTGAATCGTCCAGTTGTTCAGGGTGGAGCCACCGAGGACAAAGTGCTGGAGATGTTGAATTCACTTCAGAAATCCGGGTGGGATGAAGTGTGCCGTATGTCCGGCGAATTCGATGGTTATGTGCCGGAACCTGCCTTGATATCAGAAGCTGAATTAAAGGAAGCTGGAAATCTGTTGCCCGAATCGCTGAAGCAGTCTATAGCCCTGGCGGCCGTCAATATTCGCAAATTTCATGAATCTCAGGTCAGGGAAACCAATCCTGTGAATATTGCCCGCGGAATTACCTGCTATCAGAGATGGGTACCGGTGGATCGCGCCGGCCTCTATATACCGGGCGGAACAGCTCCATTGTTCTCCACTGTACTGATGCTGGCCATTCCGGCACGTATCGCCGGATGCACCGAGGTGGTACTGTGCACACCGGGCAATAGGGATGGGAAAATAAATCCTGCCGTTCTATACGCAGCCGCCTGGTGCGGAATAACACAGGTTTACCGGATCGGAGGAGTCCAGGCTATTGCCTCCATGGCTTACGGATTGGGACCTGTTCCAAAGGTTGATAAGATATTCGGACCAGGAAACGGCTGGGTTACCATGGCCAAACAATTGGTCAGCCGCACAGGCATAGCAATCGATATGCCGGCCGGCCCCTCCGAACTGATGATTATAGCTGATGATACGGCAAAACCTTCCTTTGTGGCCGCCGATTTGCTTTCACAGGCTGAACATGGAGTCGACAGCCAGGTGGTGCTGCTAACAACAAGCTGGGAACTTGCCGAAAAGGTTAACGACGAAACCGAATTGCAACTTTCAAATCTTCCGCGCAAGTCTATTGCCTCAAAAGTGCTCGATCAAAGTAAAATAATTGTCCTGCACGATGAAGTTTCAATGATTGCAATGGCTAACCTTTATGCCCCGGAACACCTGATAATTGCAACTAAAGACTTCACAACGCTCGCCGGTGAGGTTAAACATGCCGGCTCCGTATTTCTTGGAAATTATTCACCCGAAAGTGCCGGAGATTATGCATCAGGCACGAACCATACCTTGCCAACTTCAGGATATGCCAGGATATACAGCGGTCTGTCGCTCGATTCTTTCATGAAATCTATCACCTTTCAGGAGCTGACTCCCAAAGGCTTGAAATCAATCGAACCGGCTATCAGTATCATGGCCAGGGCTGAAGGTCTTGAAGGTCATGCAAGGGCAGCTTCCATCCGTCAGCGTGAAGAAGAGAATAAAAAGGAAATATCAAAAGAGGATAAGACCATAGAGCCGGATGAGGAAAAGGCTGGAAGCAAGTATCATCTGATGGATTACTTAAACCCGCTGAACCTGCTGTATCCATTGAATATCCTGGATCCGGAAAGCGAAATCAATCCGCTGAACCTGCTTAATCGCCTGATCCCTGAGGATTCCGGGGAAAAATTGCCACGCCAGAGCCCATTAAACCTGATCAGGCCAAATATAGCTTCCCTGGTACCCTATTCATCGGCCCGCGATGAGTTTTCAGGACAGGAGGGGATATTTATGGATGCCAATGAAAATCCGAATAACACCGGACTGAACCGCTATCCTGATCCCCGGCAAACTGAGCTTCGGAGAATGGTCGCTTCAATGAAGGGTATCAATGAGGAAAATATTTTTCTCGGAAACGGCAGCGATGAGGCCATCGACCTTCTAATTCGCATTTTCTGCGAGCCCCGTCTGAGCCGGATCATAACCCTGAGTCCTACCTATGGGATGTATGCTGTATGTGCAGGTATTCAAGATGTTGCAGTAGATAAGGTTTTGCTTAATCCTGATTTTTCAATCAATCCGGGCGCCATATTGGATACCATCCGTTTCGATACAAAGATGATCTTTCTCTGCTCGCCAAATAATCCAACTGGCAATCAGACGACTATTAACCTGATACGATATCTGGCTACCAGGTTTAATGGAATCGTGGTGGTTGATGAGGCTTATATCGATTTTGCTGAACGTCCTTCAGCCACTACCCTGATTGAAGAATGCCCGAATATTATTGTTTTGCAGACTTTCTCAAAAGCATGGGGACTTGCCGGAGTGAGATTGGGGATGGCTATCGCTGATGAGGAAATCATTCAAGTGATGAATAAGGTGAAGTACCCCTATAACGTTAACGTACTCACTGCATCCAAAGTCATGGAGATGATCCTGAAAACAGGGCCTGATGTCAGGCTGATCCTCACCGAAAGGATCAGGCTTGCCGATAACCTCCGTGCTTTGCCGGGAGTGGAAAAGGTATTTCCTTCGGACGCAAACTTCCTATTGGTGAAATTCACTGATCCACAAGCAACCTACAAGTACCTCGCAGCAAATGGAATCATTGTTCGCGATCGGTCAAATCAGCCGTTATGTGAAGGCTGTCTCCGGATAACTGTCGGTACCCCCGCAGATAACGATCAATTAATCAATGCGCTGGTTCAACAATTTGCGGCGAAATGATGAGAAAGATTCTATTTATTGATCGTGATGGCACCCTGATTGAGGAACCTTTAAGTGAGCAGGTTGATAATTTTGAGGAATTCCGGTATTTGCCCGGTGTTTTCACTCACCTCGGGCGCATAGCCAGATTGTTACCTTATGAACTGGTCATTGTCACTAATCAGGATGGTTTAGGAACCCCTTCTTATCCTGAGCAAACATTTTGGCCGGTACAGAACAGGATGATGGAAACATTGGAACAGGAAGGGATACATTTCAGTGAGGTATTTATCGATCGGAGCTTTGAATCCGATAACCTTCCTACACGTAAGCCGGGAATTGACATGCTGAAAAAATACCTTGACGGTAGTTTTGATCTGGCCGGATCATTCGTGATCGGCGACCGTACCACAGATATCAGGATGGCAGCCAATCTCGGATGTAAAGGCATCTATATTGGTTCTTTAGATAAATGGAATAGCCGCGTTCGTCCGGGTGATGAGGAACAATGTGCACTTAAAGTATCTACCTGGAAGGAAATCGCTGATTATCTGATTAAGCGAGAGCGATATGCGGATATTCAACGCGTTACGAAGGAAACTGACATCCGGATAAAGCTGTCTCTCTACGGTGACGGCAAATCCAAAGTTTCATCAGGGATCGGTTTTTTCGATCATATGCTTGATCAGCTTGCAAGGCACAGTGGTTGTGATATCGAGGTTGAAATAAAAGGGGACCTGCATGTAGATGAGCATCATACTGTTGAGGATACAGCCTTTGTACTGGGACAGGCTTTTCGTCAGGCCTGGGGTGACCTCAGGGGAATGAACCGATATGGTTTCGTTCTTCCGATGGACGATTCACAGGCTTCAGTGTCTATAGATATCGGCGGACGGCCTTACCTCAATTGGAAAGCGGATTTTTCGAGGGAAAAGGTGGGAGAATTGCCTACGGAGCTTTTTCCCCATTTCTTCCGCTCATTCGCAGATGGTGCCCGCTGTACCTTACACATAGAGGCGACTGGGGAAAATGAGCACCATAAGATCGAAGCGATATTTAAGAGTTTTGCACGAACAATAAAGCAAGCAATTGCAGGAAATGAACAAGGGGGGGTGCCAAGCACCAAGGGAGCGATAGACTAAGAGTGTCGGCTGGCGCCTCCCTAAGAGGTTCGCCTTCGGCTCACTAAAAGGCGCTGCGCGCTAATTATTAATAGCGACCGAAGGGAGCCATTTAGCGAGGCGAAGCCGAGCATAATTAGTGAGCGAAGCGAACCACTTAGCGACCGAAGGGAGCCTGTTAGTGAGCCGAAGGCGAACCTTTTAAAGTACCAAGGATGAAAATTGTAGTAATAAAGTATAACGCAGGAAACATCGGATCAGTATCAAACGCACTGGACAGACTAGGTTTGGAGTGCGAAGTGACCGATGATCCTCTTACTATCCGACAAGCCGATAAAGTTATCTTTCCGGGAGTTGGCGAGGCCAGCACAACCATGAGATATCTTAGGGAAAGCGGCCTTGACAAGGTTATTCCCGACCTGAAACAACCGGTTCTTGGTATTTGTCTGGGTATGCAGTTGATGTGTAAATGGTCCGAGGAAGGGGATACTCCGGCACTGGGAATTTTCCCCCAAAAGGTTGAACTTTTTCGTGGATCGGTCAAGGTCCCTCATATGGGTTGGAATTCCATCAGCTTTAAACAGGATGGCATTTTTAAAGACATTGATTCAGGCTGCTATGTGTATTTTGTTCATTCTTACTTTGTTGAGGATGGAGTCTCCACACTCGCAACCTGTGATTATGGCATACGTTTCAGTGCAGCACTCCATCGCGATAATTTTTACGCAGTACAGTTTCATCCGGAAAAAAGCGGTGAGGTGGGACAACAAATTCTGAAAAACTTTATTGACCTATGATAGAGATCATTCCGGCAATCGATCTGATGGATGGAAAGTGTGTGCGCCTGAGTGGCGGCCGGTTCGATACGATGAAAA
Organism: uncultured Bacteroidota bacterium; assembly: GCA_903851365.1. Taxonomy (GTDB): domain Bacteria; phylum Bacteroidota; class Bacteroidia; order Bacteroidales; family UBA12481; genus UBA12481. The sequence continues at coordinate 205,149 of CAINOB010000020.1, read as the reverse complement.
TCTATTCCGATGATCCTATCGACATGGCCAGAAATTTTCGTGATTTGGGATTTAAATATCTTCATATTGTTGATCTGGATGGTGCCCGTACCGGCAATCCGGTGCATACCGGCTTGCTGCAGAAGATTGTTGCCCTGGGTGGAATGAAAGTTGATTTTGGAGGAGGAATACGCTCGAGGGAATCTTTTAAAGCAGTTCTTGATGCCGGCGCCGACAGGGTAAGCATTGGTAGTCTGGCCGTGACCAATCCCCATGAATTGGAGGAATGGATAATGGATTTTGGGGCAAGTCGTGTTCTGCTTGGTGTTGATGTAAAAAATGAAAAGGTCGCCTATCATGGCTGGCAGAGCGAATCAAACATAGGATGGCAGGAGTTTATCGGATTTTGGTTAGGCAAAGGTGTTGATAGATTTTTTTGTACCGATGTGGATCGCGATGGAGCAATGAATGGTCCTGCCGTTGAACTTTATCAGCGCATGATGCAACAGTTCCCGGGTATTGACCTGGTTGCCAGTGGTGGAGTATCCGGCCCAGAAGATATTCGCCAATTGGAAACTGCTGGATTAAAAGGAGTTATCGTAGGCAAAGCAATCTACGAAGGTAAACTCAAAGCCTCTTTCCTCGCTAAACGAATTATCCCATGTCTTGATATCCGCGATGGACGCACCGTGAAAGGGGTAAATTTTATTGATATCAGGGATGCCGGCGATCCGGTTGAACTGGCTGTGAGATATGCTGCGGAAGGAGCTGATGAGCTGGTTTTTCTGGATATAACTGCAACTATCGAGGGTAGAAAAACCTTTCCCATTCTGGTGAAAAGAATTGCTAAGGTTCTGAATATCCCCTTTACCGTAGGTGGTGGAATAAGTACATTTGAAGATGCTGTGGTGCTGCTTGAAGCAGGTGCCGATAAAATTAGCCTCAACTCGGCTGCTGTGAAGGATCCTGAAATTATTGACAGACTGGCAAAGAGCTTCGGAAATCAGTTTATTGTACTGGCTATCGATGCCAGGGAAGAAGCAAGCTGGGAGGTATACGTTCATGGCGGGCGAATTCCTACAGGCAGGGATTTGTTCGAATGGGCGAAAGAAGGACAGGAGAGAGGCTGTGGTGAAATTCTTTTTACCAGCATGAACCATGACGGAACAAAAGGAGGATTTGCCAATGAGGCACTCGCAAGAATCTCCAACCAGCTGACTATCCCCGTCATTGCGTCTGGTGGAGCTGGCAAACTTGAACATTTCAGGGATGCCTTTACCCTGGGAAAAGCAGATGCCGCCCTTGCGGCAAGTGTTTTTCATTTCGGTGAAATTCCGATACCGGATCTAAAGCGGTATCTTTACAACGAAGGAATAACGGTTAGAATTAAATGATGAAAGAGAAATAAAATGGACGAAAAGCTCGATTTTTCAAAAGGCAATGGCCTGATTCCGGCCATTATTCAGGATGAGGTAACCCGCAAAGTGCTCATGCTTGGATATATGAACGAGGAGTCACTCAGAATAACCCGGGAAACAGGTCTCGTTACTTTTTTCAGCCGTACCCGCGATGTCCTTTGGACAAAAGGTGAAACCAGCGGAAATTCGCTCCGAGTGAAAAAAATCGTTGCCGATTGTGACCGTGATACTTTGCTGATCATGGCAAAGCCCGATGGCCCTGTATGCCACGACGGACCTGATACCTGCTTCAATGACATCAATGAAACCGACCTTATGTACTTCGATTATTTGCAGGAAATAATCAAAGAACGTAAACGTACTCTACCTGAAGGTTCATATACGGCCAAACTCTTTAATCAGGGTACTGCAAAAATTGCCCAGAAAGTGGGAGAAGAAGCTGTTGAATTAGTGATAGAAGCAATGAAATCGGATGATGACGCATTTCTTAATGAAAGTGCCGATCTGATTTATCATTTGATTGTCCTTCTGGTGGATCGCGGATGGTCGTTACAGGATGTGGCCAAGGTGCTCGCCTCACGCCATCATGGACCAAAATAAAAAAGGACCCCTCTGGGAAGAGGAGCCCTTTTGATATTTGGGAGGAGAATATGGAAGAAAAATGTACGTGCAAAAAAAAGGTTGACCTGCCGAAGAGCTGCCTTTAATTTAGAAAAAGTAGTGATTGTTTTCGAACGGGTGTCCCCCAACCGTTTTGTTCCTTTCACTTAATTAAGGTCAGCCAAACCTCATTTCTATGTTTTCAAACAACTCCAGACAGGTCAACCGATTACCCTTGTCTTTCCGTTATTAAAAATAGTACAGGAAAAGGCAAAAGTCAATAGGTCAATGGGTTGTAGAGTTAATGAAGTTCTTAATGCAGTTGCCTTGTTATATAAGTGAGGTTTATTAATTGATAAATGCTGTATTTTTTTGCTATAAATGTGTCACTTCCCTGCCTTCATTTACGGAATATGCAGCAACCATCCATCTATTTTTGTAAATTTGTAGGTTGAAAATTCAGAACATGACGAACGATTCGGAGTTGGGATTAACTGTCAGGGATCTATTGTGGGAAAGTTTTCGGAAACATGCAACCCTGCCAGCTGTGGGTTTACTGGGCGAAAAGTTGTTGACATACAGCGAGTTAAGAGATCAAACGGAGCACCTGGCTTTTGCGATAACCCAAATGGGACTGCTCAAAGGAGATAAAGTCGCTATTCTCGGACCAAACTCACCCAACTGGATCATCTCCTATTTTACCCTGTTATCCCTTGGAATTGTTGCTGTACCGATACTTCCCGACTTTCATGCTGTGGAAATTGATCATATTCTGGAGCATGCCTCGGTAAAAATGGTCATCGTGAGCCGAAAACAATTAAGCCGGCTTTCAGAAAAGACTATTTCCGATATTAAACAGGTCATGATACTGGAAGACTTCTCTGTGCTCAGCAACAGGAGCCAGATAGATGATGATGCTTCCTATCTGCCGTATGTACCAAAAGGATCGCTTAATCCTTTTACCGTTGAACTCGACCAGGAGGACCTCGCAACATTGATTTATACCTCCGGAACCACTGGATTCAGTAAGGGGGTCATGCTGAATAATAGAAATCTTGTGACGAACATCAGGCAATGCTACGGTGTTGAACCCATTGTTACTTCGCATGTTTTCCTCTCGATCCTTCCATTATCTCATACCTATGAGAACACGGTAGGTATGCTGCTTCCACTGAATTATGGGGCATCGGTACACTATCTTGATAAGCTTCCTACCGCCTCAGTTTTGGTTCCTGCCATGAAAAGTGTCAGGCCAACACATATGGTTAGCGTACCACTCGTGATCGAAAAAATATTCAAATCGCAGATTAAAGGGAAAGTTGACGATTCTTCGATACTTAAGATTCTCTATCGCTTGCCGGCCTTTCGGAAATTTTTTCACCGCCTGGCTGCCAAAAAACTCATGGCCACCTTTGGCGGTCGCCTGAGGTTTTTTGGAATTGGTGGGGCAAAACTGGATGCTGCAACTGACCGTTTCCTGAAAGAGGGCGGATTTCCTTATTCTATCGGATATGGCCTCACCGAAACAGCTCCTTTGCTTAGCGGAACAGGTCCCGGAAATACAAAAATTCAGTCAGCTGGGAAACCTGTTATCGGTGTTGAATTGAAAATCAATGAACCTGATCAAGAGTCTGGGATCGGCGAAATCTGGGCAAAAGGCGATAACGTTATGCAGGGCTATTACAATGAACCTGAAATTACCGCTCAGGTATTGATGCCTGATGGCTGGTTCAGAACCGGGGATCTTGGCCGTTTCGATCGTGACGGTTTTTTGTTTATAAAAGGCAGGTTAAAGAATGTTATCCTGGGCGCCTCAGGAGAGAATATCTATCCTGAAGAAATTGAATCCGTAATTAATAGGTTTCAGTATGTTCTGGAGTCTGTGGTTGTTGAGCAGAAAGGTAAGCTTGTTGCTTTGGTCCATCTGAATTATGAAGAACTTGAAAAACAATTCGCTCATTTCAAGGATGAGGCCCGCCAGCATATGGAATTGAAAATTGAGGAGATGAAAGCTGAACTTCAGCAATTTGTAAACTCTCAGGTAAATCGCTACTCCCGACTTCAGGCAATCATTATTCAGGATACGCCCTTCGAGAAAACTGCTACAAAAAAAATTAAGCGCTTTCTTTATCAGATTGCCTGATTATTGATGCCTCAGACTTTCTGCCGGAAGAGATTTCTTATGGCAATGAGAAGATAATTTGTCAGCATAAGGAGGGTTTTTCTTTAAGACGAATTTCAATCCAAAGTGCTACATCGCCAAAAGGTTAATTTGTATCTTCCGGGGCAAATTAATGAAACATGAAAACCGACCGGATCAATTTTTCTTATGTGCTTTTTATTTCCTTGGTTTCTGCCCTCGGAGGTCTCCTATTCGGATACGACTGGGTAGTTATTGGTGGAGCACAGCCCCATTACGAAGCCTATTTCATTGCCCATTCCCATCTTTGGGCGGCGGCAAAAGCAGGTACAGCATCGGTGAGGTTTGAGTGGCTTCAAGGGTTTGCAATGAGCAGCGCTTTGTGGGGAACACTTATCGGTGCCATGATTTCGGGTTGGATAGCCGACCGCTTTGGACGAAAAAAACCATTGGTAATCTCAGCTTTCCTGTTTACGCTGTCTGCCATCTGGGTCGGTTCGATCGATCAGTCTTGGTGGTTTGGTGGTAGTTCAGTTGTTAATGGGTTCGGTGGATTTATGACCGCCCGGATTATCGGGGGTATCGGCATCGGCCTTGCCTCCATGCTTTCCCCGCTGTTCATTGCCGAAGTTTCCCCATCAGCCTATCGGGGACGCTTGGTCAGCCTGAACCAGCTGACCATCGTAATCGGGATTCTGGCAGCGCAAATGACTAATTACTGGATCGGGAGATTTCATGCACCCACCGATCCTTCCCTGATCGAATCGGCCCGTTTGCAATGGTCAGGCGATATGGCTGCTCATGGCTGGAGATGGATGTTTCTTGCCGGGGCGGTTCCGGCAGGCCTCTTCCTGATGATGTCGTTTCTTCTCCCTGAAAGCCCACGATGGCTGACCAAATCGGGCAAGCCGGAAAAAGCCGGGTTGGTATTGAATAAAATTGGGTCGGTTGCATTTGCCAAATCGGAGCTTGACCAGATTCAGGCTTCCCTGGTGAATGAAACCCGGAAAGTCAATCTTAAACACCTGTTTGAGAAAGGAATGCCACGGATTCTGATCATTGGCATCGTCCTGGCAGTTCTCCAGCAATGGTGCGGAATAAACGTGATTTATAATTATGCAACTGATATTTTTTCGGCCGCAGGAATCGATAAAACAAATGTGCTTTTTACGATTTTGCTTACCGGGGTCGTTAACCTGATCTTTACTTTCGTCGGAATGTCTCTTGTCGATAAAATAGGCCGTAAAACTCTCATGCTGGCTGGAACTGCGGGCCTGACAATCATCTATGCCATGATGGGAGCGGCATTTTTATTCATCAATAAGGATCCCGGTTCTCTGAAAATGTTAAGCCTGCCAACACTTATCCTTGTACTCATGGCAATCGCAGTTTATGCCACTACCTTAGCACCGGTGACCTGGGTGCTGCTTTCGGAAATCTTTCCCAACCGCATACGCGCAACCGCCATGTCAATTGCCACTTTTTCCCTTTGGGTAGGCTGCACAGTACTCACCATGACCTTTCCTATTCTCAATAGCTCCCTGAAAGCTTCGGGAACATTTTGGTTGTACGGAGGCATCTGCATCCTTGGTTTTCTATTTGTCAAACGCATGCTCGTTGAAACGAAAGGAAGAAGCCTCGAAGAGCTCGAAAATGACATCGCAGTTGGCGGCAGGCAATAGGCAGTCAGCAGTTCAAGGATGACACGGGTGCAATATCAAGAGCCTCCATCTTCAGATGGGGGGCTGCTGTTGATCCAGTTTTTGAATTTTCGCAATTCTATGGCCTGATAGGCTGGCTTAATAAATGGGAGTATCCGGTTAATGACCAGAATAGATCGGAACAGGACAGAAGGGTAAACTTTTCGATGGTCGCGCCTGATTCCCCTGATGATTTTTCTTGCAACTGATTCCGGTGATTGAACAGGAAACGCAACGGGAATGCGATTCCCTGCAGTTTCAAAAAACCGGGTTCGCGTGGCAATGGGATAAGTCACCATAAGATGTTTCTCCGGATCATCGAATCGATATCCCTCGGCAAACCGGTGGATAGCAGCTTTAGTAGCTCCATAAACAGTGTACCCAGGAACCTCCCATTCAGCCATTGCCGAGCTCACCATAACCGTTTTCCACGGTTTGACATGAACCAGCTCCTTCATCTTCAGAAGAGAATAAATGGGTGATAAAGTGTTTGTCCTGAAGATATTTTCAAAATGTGCCCAGTCCGCTGAGGATAGTTGCTCGTAATAAGCAAATCCTGCATTGGCAATGAACAGGTCGACTGATGGTAGCGTTTGACTGGCAAAACCAACAAGCTGGTCCACCTGGTCCGGGTTTGCCAGATCACCGACAAATGGAATTACCTTATCTATTCCTGATAATGTGATTTTTTCCAGCTGTTCCGCATTTCGATCAGCGGCTATGATTTTACAATCAAATTTCAGCAGTTCATTAAGAATAGCCAATCCGATGCCAGAAGCGGCACCGGTAAGAATAATGCCTGTTTTATTGATTTCCAATGATATGTTCGATTTCTGGTTCAGGGAATGTTAACCTGAAAGGATCAACATAAATAGCTACCAGGGGTTCAACTAGATCGATGTCGGGGAAGAAATTTGGGTTTACGTTGATACCCTTAACCAGGGTAAAATGGCCGGTACCCTTACCGCGCGGAGAAACCCGGTAAATCTTATTATTAAGTTCCTGATAAAGGTGGATCGGGAGAATTCGGGTATCAACCGGGAAAGGCACGCTTCCAGGCTCAAGAACAATATCCATCCATGATTCACCGCTGCCAATGCTGATAATATGCTCCCGACCCTCCTGCTCCCAGGTGAAATCGGTCAGCTCCTTGGGGATACCCCAGTTTTTTCTTCCGTTTTCCATGCTGTCGACAGAATCCACATAGATCTTTGAAATTGTGGCCAGCCTCGATCCTCCGAGCCTTGATTTGCCCGGAATTACCAACAATTCCTTATACGGACCAACGGGCGTATCCTGGTAGTCAACCAGCATAACATAACCCATTCCTGACCATTTGGTCTCTTTCCACTCCTCGGGCAGAAAACAGTTTTCACGGATAAAGGAATCCTGAAAACGATACATGAGTATAAATCCCCGCCCCGTAAGATGCCATGGTGCTGCAGCGTCCATAATTTCGAGATTTATCGATTTATGATTGTGGAATTACACGAGTTAATATACGCACAGCAATAAAATATGTTACAGGACAGGTCAGTTAACCTGGTCCATGGTTCTTTTTCCACTGAGAGGCTTGGCTTCTGTCTGATGCAAATCAAAAACCACAACCTCGTTGGTTCCCTTTTTAAGCCATGGGGCAGGGCAGTATAGTCTGAACTGTGGACCGATATTCCAATAACGACCCAGGTTATGACCATTGACCCATACAATTCCCTTTTGGTAGTTCGATAAATCGATAAAGGTATCGGCAGGATCGGTCAGATTGAAGGTGCCTTTAAAAAAGGTGCCGGGTTTCAGATTTTGGGTTACCGGTTTCAGATTTTTTATGAAGGGCTCATCAAAAGGAAGATTATAAACATCCCAGTTCATCAGCGTCATGCCATTCAGTGTTACTCTATCGGTGATCCCTTTGCGGTCGATCAGGTTTTGGGCAAAATTGATGCGTCCCATACCTTCAACCAGTATTTCAAGCACGGGATCCTGCACCTCACTGGCCGGAATATCAATGGTTCTGCCACCTTCACGTCGGTCAAGCTTACCAACATATTGTCCGTTTAAAAAGATGGTTGCATAGTCATGAAGCTCAGTGATTGTAAGTTTTCCTTTTTTATGCCCGATGAGTTTTGTTTTGTAAAGGATAAATCCATAGTCCTGATTGTATGCTTCAAAAGGTTTTGGTTGAACCGACCAGACTGGAGTTGGCAGATTGTCCCACACCGTTGAGAATGCCTTCATCGGGATTTCCGGAATTTCTACCGTGGGGATCGCCTTTGGAAGTTCTATTGTTTTGCCAGTCGATTTGGTAATGAGTTTCCGAAGCGCCCAGAACTTTGTCGTTGGCAAACCTTGCTCGGATATAGGGGCATCATAATCATAGCTGGTTACATCAGGCTCATACCCTTTGCCACCCGAATTGGCACCGGCAGTAAAACCGAAATTAGTGCCGCCATGAACGACGTATAGGTTGAATGAACGCTTGGTATCAAGCAAAAATCCGACTTCCTTTAAGAGGCCTGAAGTATCGGGCCGGGCCCATTTTTCTCCCCAGTGGGTTAACCATCCGGGATAAGTTTCGCTCGAAAATGACGGAACATTGGGATTTCTTTTGGCAGCTTGTGCAAAATCCCCTTCATTGGAACCTGAATCCAGGCCGATGGCTGCACCATCAATGTTACCTGCTTCAAGCATATAGGGAGTCGCCCCGTCGGCTGTGTAAAATGGAACATTGCAACCATTGCGTACCCATATTTTCCTCAAATCCTCCAGATACGTCTTGTCGTTACCGAAACTGCCATATTCATTCTCTACCTGAACCATCAGAATCGGACCGCCATTGCTTACAAGCATGGGTTTCAGCTGACCTGACAGAGCAGTAATATAACGATCAACTGCGGCTATGTATCTCGGATCGCGGCAACGAAGCTTGATATCCGGTATACGCAGCAGGTAGGGTGGTATACCGCCAAGCTCCCACTCAGCGCAAACATAAGGGCCGGGGCGAAGAAGAACCCACATTCCCTCTTCCTGGCAGATCTTAATAAATCGGGCGACATCGTGGTTGCTGGTTTTGAAATCAAAAGTTCCTTCAACCGGCTCCTGATAATTCCAGAAAATATAGGCAGCGATTGTATTGCATCCCATGGCTTTTGCCATTTGGATCCGGTGACGCCAGTATTCAGCAGGTATTCGTGCAGGATGCATTTCGCCCGAAATCATCTGGAAAGGCTTGCCATCTAAAAGGAAATCTTTCTGGCCAAGGGCAAAGGAGTGCTTGCCTTGCTGACTGTACGACGTAAGAGAACAAAGAAGAAGTGCCGTAACTGCGAGGTTATGGATTGTTTTCATTAAATTGATTTATCGTCCTGTTTAGGAATGTTTGTTATTTGGCATATTTCCACATCTGGGTTTTGCCTTCAGCAAGCAATTCAATAGTGGTTGCCAGCCGCTTATCACGCGTAGCCTCTGTTTTGGCTTCGTTAATCCAATTTACGTACTCTTTCCGGTGGCTGAATGCGAATTTATCCCAGGTTTCCGACGCCAGCGGATTTTCTTTCAATGCTTCCAAAAGGCATTCCGGAACGATCAATTCTTTCACGGAGGTATCTTTTGGTTTCTGCGGAACCTTTATGTTTTCCTCATTCAGCCTCCGGGCTTCACGAAAATAGCCAAGCAGGGTTTCATCATCAGGAAGGTTGCTGATGTTTGTAATTCGTCCGAATTGTCCCATCGCACTGTCCCCTTCGGCAACTGGTGCAATTCCTGGTATCAGGACCGCTTTCCATATATTCAAGGTGCAATGTGCCTTAAAGGCAGCCATACTGACCATCACTCCCTTATAATCAAAGTGGGGAAATCCCCATTTCAGGGTTTCTTCCACTTCAGGGCAGGCTTTATGAACTAATCGGCGAATGTGCCTCAGGATTGGCTGAGCAAAAGGTGCAGCCTTGTTGATATAGGTATCAATTCGAGGATCGGGCAACGACATAAATCATTAAATTAAAATGCATCTGAATGCAAAGTATATAAACAAAATTAATATGAAAAATTTAAACCTATTACTGTCAGATGAAGATCACCACTCAGTCTTCCTACTATGGTAACATCAGAATCTAATCCCACCGCTAAATCCGGGCCATAACTTTACTGAGTTAACTCCGCTGGTCCTCGAATAGAGCATTCTGGTTGAAACCGGACCCGGCTGATCCACTTCAGGGTAATTGTAAGGCTCAACAAAAAGGTTCAGCGTAGGTCCTAGAAACCACCTGACATGGCCCAGGATCTTTCCATCAATTGTCAACCGTGCCTGCTCAACAACCTTCGGCCTTTGATGCGGGCGCATAGGTCCACCCATACGGGGATTCATCATCCGGTCATCTGAGGGGTTAAATATCTGATAGGAGATCAGGTCAACCGATCCTTTTAAGTACCGGCGTGTAATGGGAAATCGTGAACCGATCCCAAATCCAAGTCCTAGAAAGTTGTGGTCTTCCCTCCAGTTGCCGCCAACCATGAACTGGGTATAAAATTTGTCAACTCCCATCCTGTAACCTACGTTCAGACTCCAGAGTTCGCTTGAGGAAACCTCCCATTCATGATAGCCGTTCTTTACAATATTTATTATCCCGATAGGCGCGCCTGATTCATAATTATCGGCGATATTAATGAACCCAACCTGGACCCCTTTTACAGTGCCTGCGACATTCATAAAGTTGCTAACCTGGGCACCATGCACCTTCCTGGCAATGTTAATGAAATGCGCTACCTGCGCTCCATCAACGGAACCGGAGACATTCATAAATCCGGCACAGGAAAGTCCATTAAGGCTGCCTTTGATAAAGTTGCCGAATCCGGCAAATTGGGCTCCAACCACGAATTCGCGCTCAAAATTAGCGATACCGGCAAACTCAGCGCCCTCTAACCCGCCATTTACTCCCCACAAAATGTTCAATGAAATTTTATTCACACAACCTTTACTTTCAAATCCGTTGGTCCCAATCGGAGGGAGCAACGTAATCTGAATTGGTTTCAGGACCATTTCGATTTCTTCCTGACTTTTTAAGGAGGTAAAGATGAGTCCTCCTAACATGGTCATAATTAGATATTTGAAAATTATTTTCATGTTCCTTTTTATTTTTGGACTTGCTTTTCGTCAAATAGTTTATTGACGTCAGAACAATCATTCGAGTGCCGTTGTTAGCTCTTTAGTCAAATTTTGGTGAATATAGTCCTCTTTTTTTGGTTTATTCATTCAATATTAGTGTACTTTGTTTTACAAGCTTTTGGAAATTAGAAAAAAATGGAGAAAAAAATGAAAACCAGAACTCGCTTTACCACATTGGCAATAACGCTGGCAATATCAGCATTATTGATCGCTGCCTGCTCCAAAGAGCCGGTAGTAATAGCTCCATCATCTGCAGGAGTACTGTCCGGCAGTAACCTCAAAGCAGGAAACAATGGAGTAGCCTCCTATATAGTTGTTCTCAATGAAGCCTTTGAAGCTGCCGGTGACCTGGCCGGAAAGCATGATTATGATCAGCGGAAGCAAGTGATGTCGGGGCACCTCAACCGTTTTCTAAACGGAAAAGGGGTTGGAAATGATCAGGTTGATCAAACCTATACCAGTGTTTTCATGGGTTTTGCTGCTCGTTTATCGGCTCAGCAGGTCGAAAAATTGCAACAGGATCCTATGGTGAAAAGTATAGAGCCTGATGGTGAAATTTCGCTTGGTAAACCTGGAACAGGCGGTGGTGGTACAACCTCAACCCAAACTGTCCCCTGGGGTATAACCCGGGTTGGCGGGGGCACTACTTACACCGGAACAGGTAAAGCCTGGATCATTGATACCGGAATTGATTTTACACATCCCGATCTGAATGTGGATGTAACTGATTCCAGATATTTTACCGGGACAAGTGCCAAGGATGAAAATGGTCATGGAACCCATGTTGCCGGAATCATTGCCGCAATAAATAACAATATAGGAGTGGTCGGCGTTGCAGCAGGCGCAAAAGTTGTTGCTGTCCGTGTTCTCGACAGGAGCGGAAATGGCACCATTTCGGGTGTAATTGCCGGATGCGACTATGTTAAATCGGTCGGTGTTAGTGGCGATGTTGCCAATTTGAGCCTGGGGGGCTCTCCCAGTCAAAGCCTTGATGATGCGGTTACTTCCATGTCGGCCAAAGTTAAAGTTGCCCTGGCTGCCGGAAACAACTCTGCAAATGCAGGCAATTATTCACCTTCACGGGTTAATGGACCCAATATATTTACGGTTTCCGCAATGGGTACCGGTGATCTTTGGGCTTCATTCTCCAACTATGGTAATCCTCCGGTAGATTACTGTGCTCCGGGAGTCAATATTTTATCATGCTACAAAGGTGGCGCTTACGCAACCATGAGTGGAACGTCAATGGCTGCTCCGCATGTTGCCGGACTGCTTTTGATAGGTGCAATTTCTACTAATGGATATGTTAGTGGCGATCCTGACGGTACTCCGGATCCAATCGCTCACCACTGATCATCCTTTTAAAAATTTTAATAGGCCGGGACAGATTTTGAGTCACGGCCTTTTTGTTTACATTCGCATCATAGCAAATCCATTACCTATGAAAAATATTTTAATTACCCTGGTTGTTCTTTTTGTTTCTTTAACTGCCTGGCCACAGGATAAGCCTGCTTACCAGATCTTTACCGGTGATGGTAATGATGTTAAGTATAGCAAGATGATGAAGGACCTTGAAAAAGCAGACTTTGTCTTTTATGGTGAGCTGCATAATAATGCTATTGCGCATTGGCTCGAACTTGAAATTACGCGCGATTTATATGATGAGAATGGACAAAAGCTGGTTTTGGGCGCCGAGATGTTTGAAACCGATAATCAGATTCTGATTGATGAATTGTTTAAAGGCTGGCTTACTGAAAAGAAGTTCACCGAAGATTGCCGACTTTGGAAAAATTATCCTACCGATTACAAACCACTTCTGATGTTTGCACAGGAGAAGAAAATTCCATTTATAGCAACAAATGTTCCCCGTCGTTACGCTTCCCTGGTGGCTTCAAAAGGTCTGCAGGCTCTCGACTCTTTGTCAGCAGAAGCAAAAGCTTTTTTACCGCCTCTGCCGATTGCTTTCGATCCCGAAGTCCCCTGCTATAAAAACATGCTCAGTGCGATGAACGGAACTCCAACTCCGTCGGCTACTGCAAAACCTGCGATGCCATCCACAATGCCTGCAACAATGCCGGCAACAATGCCCGCCGCTCCTGGGATGCCCAGCGCTATGGCTGCCCATAGTGGAGATAATGTTATTAAAGCTCAGGCAATAAAAGATGCTACCATGGCCTGGTTTATGAATAAATACTACAGCCCTGGTAAACAGTTTATACACTACAATGGATCCTATCACTCCGATAATCACGAGGGGATAATCTGGTACCTGAAGAAGCTTCAGCCCAATGCTAAAATCATCGTCATTACCACGGTTTCACAGGATGACCTTAAAAAGCTCGAAGCCGAAGGAAAAGGTAAAGGTGATTATGTAGTCGTAGTCCAAAGCAGGATGACCAATACTTATTAAGCCTTATATCGTTTGATATGTGGATCTGTCCGGAGTGCGGGAGAAAGTTTTCTCGAAACAAGCAGACCCACTCGTGTCTTGAATACGACATAGAGGATCTTTTTTCCGGTAAAGAGCAGATCGCCCGGGAACTTTACCAGCATTTAACTGAGCGGGTAAAGGAGTTTGGCGAAATTGAGGTTCATGCAGGCAAATGGGGAATTACTATAAGAAGGCTTTCAACTTTTTTATCCTTTTTGATAGAGAAAAATCACCTCACACTGATATTTATTAGTGCTGAACCGATTGATGAATTTCCTGTATACCAAAATTATCAGCATTCGGGTAGCAGGTTCAGCAACTCGGTAAAAATTGAAAGTGAAGATGAAATTGATGAGCAGCTGATGCGATGGTTGCATGAAGCCTGGGAGCTGGCAGGATAATCTATCGTACGCTGGCAATTCCTTTCAAAAATGCCCTGATATTTTCAGCACTGACCTCCGGGGGCATGCCACCACCACAGGAAGGTAAAATGCGACGGCTGTTCTGGATTCCTGATAACATGGCGATTGTGCCTCTCTCAACTTCATCGGGTGTACCGGCAGCAAGCACATCGCGGGGTGGTAGGTTCCCCATAAGGGTTATATTATTTCCTGTCAGGCTCCTTAATTCATTTAGACTGACATCGATCCCCATGTTAAAAAGATTAATTCCCATTGCACTTAACAGAGGAGCAGATTCCCGGCAAGGGGCATCGTTATGGAGGAACTTAACAGATACTGGTCTGTCGTACAATTCTTTAAAATAAGGTAAGCCAAACTCTATAAACTGGTCACGGCTAAGGAACCCAATCAGATCATCCAGCATAAAGATTCCATCAATACTGTCGATAGTCGTTTTTTGAAGATCATGCCACTCAATCAGGAAATCAGTTATCAGTCTGATCAGCCGATGAGCCCGCTCAGGTTCCATCATGATTAGCATAAGAAATTCGGTGGTCCCCATCAGGTACGAGGCAATATTCAGAGGTCCGCGGGAAACAGAGAAACGTAAATGCTGACCGGTTTTTTCTATCCTCGACCTGAATTTAACGAGTCGCTTTAGCATAAAAGGCAGCAACCCGTCGGTTTTTGGATTTGGCCTGGGCAGCCGATCGATATCCTCATTGGTATAAATCACACGATGGGCATGTGGAAATTCATTTTCCGGAAAACTGCACCTCGCACCAAACGCTGATGGCTCAGTGCACATCCCAAATTCCGACCAATATCCGGGTAAAAACAAAACCTCAGGAAATGATTCAGCTGCTCGCCAATGACATTGGAACCAGGTTTCATCATTCGTGAAGAAATCGATCATTTTTACCCCTGCCCAATTAGGAAGCCAGGGGCAATCGATAATAAACCCGGCGGGAAGATGGGTCAGAAGGTCGCCTTGAATGACGCTGAGGAGAGTATTCCAGTTTTGCTCCGTCATAAGGAAAGAGAGTGAGGCAAGCCTGCCGTTTTCATCTCGATTTTTATTCCCTGCTTCGGTCCTGCTTTGGTGAAAACCGCATCAAATTCCAATTTATGCTTTCCCTGCGTCAGGGTAACCTCATTTTGGATTAGCTGGCCTGTGCCC
Organism: uncultured Bacteroidota bacterium; assembly: GCA_903851365.1. Classification (GTDB taxonomy): domain Bacteria; phylum Bacteroidota; class Bacteroidia; order Bacteroidales; family UBA12481; genus UBA12481. The sequence continues at coordinate 190,139 of CAINOB010000020.1, read as the reverse complement.
ACCAATTGCCAGGTTGAATCGTACAGGTAAATATAGCTTCCGCCAGTGTACTTAATGTAATGATTGGCCGGCAGGTCAAGCGGAATCCTGACTTTCCGCCCGCCATCAAACCTGAGTGTAATTCCCATAACTGAATTCTCGGGACCTGATGAAAGGATGAACTGAACTGGTTGATCCGGATTGTCATTATTTATATCAATGCTTGCAGGGTCCGTTCCTGGCTTGTATTCAGCACGCCAAACAGTATATGGATATAGATTCCAGTTTTTCGGACCATCTTTTTCAAGGTGGAACTCATTCTTGATATTCTGCATCTTTTTTCGGAGCTCAGGAGGGAATACCCCAGCCATTCGTGCCCGTTCCCATTCCGCCAGGGAAGAAAGAATTTTTTCACTAAAACCATTTTTCTGGACAGATGCCAGCGAAGTCACCAGGGCATATCCGGCATCGAAACCGGCCGACCGGGCGAGCAGCCACTCAATGTCCTCCAGACTGGTTTCGGGTGTCATGCGGAACCATCCCAGCATCGATGGCATCAGGTTTCGTTGAAAGTAAAGCTGGTTGAGTAGCCGGTATTGTGTCTGGCTCTCGCGAAATCCCGCATACCAGGGTTCACCCCAGTTCATTCTGGTATACATGTGCCAGAAAAAATGTCCGGGTGTGCTGGCATCAGTGATCACCTGCCCACGCAACTCTGGCTTAAGATGGTCGTACCAGTTTTGTGTATATCGCTGCTGGCCATATTGTCCCATTCCGGTCGACCAATTGCCTTCCAGTCCGTCGAAAGAGATCTGGCGGCAGCCGGTGAAATTGAAAAAATCTGCAATACGGGTCGACATCTCCATTGAGAGGTCATTATTGGTAAGAAATGTCTTGTATCCATGATCCATCAGCTTGCCAATATCAGCTCCGGATTCATGGGCGATGGCAGTAGTTCCGAATGCACCCCTCTCGCAGTCCTTTAAAATCCATGGAGCTGAACCGGATACCTCTTTATACCTGATCAGTTCGTTGCCAATCACCACACAGTGCAATGTGTTGTTTTTCATCTGATTGAAAAACTTCGGATCCACAATGGTAATGGCTTTATCATCCTTGCCCACCGATTGTGCAAGTGTTGAGGAACCTACCCTGGCTAACCTGGTATCAGGAACGGGAGTAACATAAGGATCATTGGTGGTAATGAAATTCGATAAGGTGTGTGCCCCGAGGCGAATATTTTCTTCGGCCGCACGGTTTACCATAAGTTTCATCGTTTCCCAGTTTTCCGGAAATTGACTGGCATTCAGTTTAAAATGGCCCCAGGTCTCAAAGGGACCTTCATGATACAGATATTTCAATCCGGCTTTCTTGGTGAGTGCAAGGGCATCTTCAAATTCTTTGACACCAAAATTCATGATCAGATAAGCAGCAGTGGCACTTCTTGCTGTCTTTCCCCATTCGCCGTCGATCATCGGGTGGGGTAGCCCTTCGGAAATTTCAATTTCACCGATTGTTTTCAGTGCCTCCGGTGCTTTACAACCAAACAGGGCTATGGATGATCCGATAACCCCTCCATCCTTAAATGCGGGTGCCACATAATACTCATGCGACCAATTGGAGATCTCCCTTTCCTTAATACGGTTCCTGCAATAAGCCTGAATTACGCTGCCAAACGGTTCTTTACGTGCCGTCTGTCCACGATAGAAAACTTTGATGGAATCAGCAACATCCACCAGGCTGTTGGTTTCAAAAATATCGAAACCGGGATCGATATCACTTTCTTCAGTGGGAAATCCTCCCAGTGTTTTCAAATTAAGTACCTGAATGCCAATAGCATAGGCCGAATCTCTTACCAATCCCACGGTTTCACCGATAATCTGGCTGATTGTCGTCGGGTAGGGACCCCAAACGATGAGATCCAGTGAATCAGCTCCGGTCATCTCCTCCAACTTGAATACCAGGTGTGTGGGTTTTACCTGAACCAGGATTTTAGCCTGACGGTTACCCTCAAAAGTCAGGGTAATTTTGCTTCCTTTTTCATCGCCGCTGCAGGATAACGGAACAAGAAACTTCCCGCCTGTCCTGATCTGCATAAGAGGTGACGCCTGGGTTTTAGCCAGATAATCTTTGCCACTCTTTGCATCAGATAGCGCTGTTACCATTCCTTTATCTGAAACCCTGATTAATAATTGGTCGGTTTTCCATTCATTGCCTTTTGGTGCACAGGAGGCAAATAGAACGCAGGTTAGGAGTATAATGGTTATTGGTTTCATGGGTTACAGCTTTTTTTGAGGTAATAGGGTTGACATTCCAATTCAGAATTTCGATTTCCGAGGGTTAAGATTCAGGTCACCATGAAGTTGTATTTCAATACTTCACGATTACTTTTAACTTATCATTCGGAACTCAGAACTCTCAATTGCAACCTCTTACTTCATACTTTATTTTATTATCGGTATTTCGGATACTCTAAGTTTAGCCGAAGCATATGGCACAAGTTCGATCTCTGTTGGAGCAGCCGCTGCAGCATCGCCAGTCAGGGTGACAGGTGAATGAGGTGTCATCGCAGCATTAAAATTATCCATGCCCCAGCCTGGAATCAATTTCCCTTTTGCCTTTAACATAACCGGAGGATTCTGATTCAGGGTGTCGAAACCTCCTGTTGCCGCATTGAAAATCAGATCTCCGCGGTCACCAAACGGATATTTCCCGATCGGGTTGCTTACCACTTCAAAATTTTTCGAAACATCCTTATCGGCCAATACGAGTCCGAAGTTCCAGGGGCTGGCCGGTTCGATCATCCAATCGGTTGAACCCAGGTAGGTATAAGATTTCTTAAGTGTTACAGCGGTGAATTTTTTAGCGATCCTTAAGCTGAAGAAAAGAGGTCCTCTGGCCACCGACGCAGCCTGATTGTATCGGGTTTCGATGCGGACCGGAGAGGTTAGCACCAGTTCGATGCGGTCACCCTTTTTCCACTTGCGGTTAACGGCAAGAAACTCCCCTGTTTTGCAGGCAAATGGTTCTCCATTAATTGCCACAGTAGGTTTAGCTGCCCATTCAGGTATTCTCATATAGATAGGGAAAGTGGCATCAGCAGAAGGATTAACCAGAATGAGAACTTTTTCCTCAAAAGGATAATTGGATTGAACCTCAATGGAAACGGGAATTTTAGCTCCTGCCAGTGCATTAACGGTGCAGGGAGCGTAACTGATTGCTGCGAGCCCGCCATCCGGAGAGGCCATCCATAAAGATTGGGTAAATTTTGGCCAACCCTGATGACCATTGGCCGTGCAGCAACCAAAGTCAGGTTCGGTACCAAAAACATTGGCATCCGGCCGGTTGCTCGACCATGGCCGCAGACCGTCGCTCACCAAAACCTGGTTAGCCTGCTGGTCATACTGATGTGCCCAATAATCTGCAGTGCACGTGCCAGGCAAACTGTTGTAAGCTAAAATATCGAGTCGGTCGGCGAGTTTAACATTGCCGGTGATCTCGATCAGGTTTTCCAGGGAGAACATATACTCGACTACAGCACACATCTCGGTGCCCTGAACAGGATTCTTGCCACTCAGGTGTTCATCGCCCGAAAATCGACCCCCAACCTGACCATGATGGCTGTCGAGATTGGCCAATCCGGTTAATGAAGCTTGCATATCAGCAGTGTTACCTGATTGCTGCGACCAGATTCCCGGATATTTTGTTGCCATGGCATTATTAACCACATGCGCCGTTAACCCCACAGCATCCCATATTTTCGGTATCCTACCTTCTTTGGCAGCAAGGGAATCCCATGGGAACTTTGTGAAATAACTGGTCCAGGAAAAAGAATTATTCTGGATTGATCGGATAGCTTTTAAAATCATGGTGTCGCCTGTCTGACGAAATAGCCAATATCCGGTTACTGAATTTTCCATGGCACGAACACCGCGCCATTCTTTGTCAGGCCAATCGGGGCTGTTATCAGCAAGGTAAACGAAGTACTTTTTAATCATTTCCAACGCTCGCGGATCTTTGCTTCCCTCGTAATAGCTCTTTAAAACCTTCAGGCCAACAGCCAATGGCCAGCGATCCTTGTTTTTTGCAGGGCCAAACCATCCGTTGGGTTGACCCGATGCCAGGATCGGCTCCATCCATGTTTTGACTTTTATGATCAGGCGCTTGTCATCCAGTAAATAGGCGAGTGGAACCAAACCATCAAGATAATAAGGGCCACGTTCCCAGGCTTCTCCTTCTCCACCTTGCCAGGCTGATGTTGTTAATGAGGGCCAGTATTCATCGAGATGGCCGGGAAGTCCATTTGCCTGAATTTCCAATTGATCTTTCAACCATCCTGCAGGCTTAACAGTGCCAAGCGGAAGTTGAATGAAGGCATTGATTTTCAATGGCGCCCGGTTGGCGGGATAATTTGCCTCCTGCTTGCTGCATGACAGGCAAAGAGTGATTAATCCGGTCATAAAAAGTGCTGCGGTACGTGTCATATATTACTAGTTTAATTCAGTCGAACCGGGTAAAGTTAGGCAAATGTGCCCATGTGGCAATTTGCTAATGTTGCAATTTTGATGTATCTTTAAATGTCCCCAGACATATATGGTATTTTTAAAAAATCTGACAATGAAAAATCTTTTATTGTTATTCTTCATGATGTTAGGGGGTTCAGCATTTTCCCCGGCAATAGTGGCCCAGGATATTCAATATGCCGCCAAACCTACCCATGCTGAAAAAAAAGCGCTCAGACAAAAATCAGAAGCGGAAAGTATCGGCCGTGTCAATGACCTGATTTCTAATTCAAATTTTGTTTTGGTACCAAACCAGATCTCCGGGAATGACGTAAATCCGGTGATGAATTTTATCCGGGTTTCAGGTGATTCACTGATATTCCAGACCAGCAGTCCGGTTGATCGGACTAAATCCAATAACTGGATGACCGATAAAACGGTTATGGGGAAGGTAACTTCCAGAAACATGATCACAAATCCTAAAAGCGGCTATCATCTGGTTAAACTGAATATGATGACCGAATTGGGAATCGGTTTTCGTATCGATATGAAGATTTCTCCTTTTGGAAATGCAACAGCAACAGTGACTACTTATAATTCGGGCGGAAACCTTGATTATCATGGCAGAATTGTGCCCTGGGAAAACTCTGATATCTCAATCGGGGCTCAATCGCTTGACCTGCGGGGCTTCCCATGGTATACCAATCCTATCGGAGTCCGTTGGGTGGACAGATAGCCGCCGGTTATTATATTTCCTATTTTTATCGAATGAAGAAAACTTCCTCATTCCTGCTGATTCCATTAGGATTATTGGCAATACTGCTCCTGTCTGCCTCCTGTAAAAAGGAGGAAATTCTTGGCAAAACAAAATTTGTTTTCGGCGCCGACCTGTCATACGTGAACCAGATCCTGGAACATGGCGGAGTTTATCGCGATAACAGTCTGATTAAAGATCCTTATCAGATTTTTAAAGATCATGGAGCCAACCTGGTGCGCCTCCGACTTTGGCATAACCCTGCCTGGACCAAAGAGGTATACGGAAGCGCTGGAACAAAAATGTATAATGACCTGGCGGATGTTAAGGTTGCTATTCGTCGTTGTAAGAATGCCGGGCTGGCAGTGAATCTTGATTTTCATTATTCCGATACCTGGGCCGGTCCAGGGAAACAAATAATTCCAGCCGCCTGGGCTTCAGCGGATTTCGAAGTCCTCGTTGATTCGGTTTATCAGTACACTTTTCAAACGCTTAAGGCGCTGAACGATGAAGGACTTATGCCGGAAATGGTCCAGATTGGGAACGAGATAAATTCCGGAATGCTTCTTCCATTAGGTAGTTATGCAACCAGCGGCTGGCCAAACCTGGGCCGGCTGATCAACTCGGGAATAAAGGCGGTGCGGGATGCATCGGCACTTTCAGCAACTAAAACCCTGGTTATTCTTCACGTTGCGCAACCGGAAAATGTTAATTATTGGTTTAGTCATATTACAACGGATGGTTTGGTTACAGACTTTGATATCCTCGGATTTTCCTATTATTCAAAATGGAGCAATGTGCCAATCAATGCTATCAGTCAACAGGTTGCCGATTTTAAGAAATCGTTCAATAAGCAGGTGATGATGGTGGAAACCACTTACCCATGGACAGGTACCAATGCTGATGGTTATAATAATATTTATAATTCAGGGGATGCAGTAACAGGATATCCTTTAACCAACGCGGGACAGCTGAAATACCTGACAGATCTTACACAGGCCATTACTGATGGCGGTGGCATGGGAATCATGGTGTGGGAACCGGCATGGATAAGCTCCTCGGCTAAAGATCTCTGGGGTACAGGCTCCGCTTGGGATAACTGCACTTTCTTCGACTTTGGTTGGAACGTAAATCAGGGGATAGACTTTATGAAATCGAAGTACTAAGCTAAATGGTTATTTTATAGCTGGATAGGACATAACAATCTGATTGTCGACGAATTTGTAAAAGCTTTCCAATTCCTTCTGTATAACTCCTGTTTTTCTCCAATTGCGAAGATATTTGTTGGCCTCAGCAGAGATAGATGCTTCCATCGGTTGCAATTGCTGTAGTATACCGGTATGATCGGCATTTACGACAGCTGTAGTTTGCAGATAATTTTTGCCATCGCTGCGTGAAATCGGAGCCATTTTTTTCTTAAGATCCAAAGCGAAGCTGCAGAGGAGAGCCTTTTCACCTGATGGCGCCGTTAGTACAGTTGGCAATAAATCGGCTGGTGTAAGCCAAACAGGAATGGCTACCGACGACAGCGGAAACCCCAGGATCGTCCACATCGTTGTGAGTCCGGGATTTTCACCGGGCAGGACTCCCTGTACCACAATTGAAGCGGCAGTCGATGGTCTCACAGTGCAATCCTGAAAATACATGTACTTCGTTTCGTTTGCACTAAGGCCCATATAATCCAGAATGTTTTCGCCGGTAAGACTGTTCCGGACGCACCTGCTGATATTCTTTAAGATAAAATCCGCCGACAGGTCATTTGTTCCCGAAGCCAGATATAACAGGCTCTCTGCGGTTTGGTAACGAATATATCCAGCGCCCAGGTTCGCATCTCCGCTGAAAGAATAGTTGGTGCGTACAACATATCCGTGAGGAGCTATTTTGGGATCGTTTACATCAATTTTAGTAAACCGTGAATTGCCGGTCTCGAAATAGGCAGCTCCTCCATTGGCATCAATCACACCGAAATTTGCTTCCACCTGCAGCGGTTTGGGTAACCTGTTGAGTAAATCCTCAAATTCTTGTACCGTGCGACACTCCTGCAAAGCTTTCTTCATCAGGATACCTTCCTGATCTTTTTTTGGAGATGGATCCTTTAAATTGAGGTTGTAGGAGGCGGAATTCATGATTGCAAAACCAGTTTCATTAATCCCTGTCCATACATTATCCGCATTTTTGTCGTTTGAATCCACTAATGCCAAAACCCTGTATTTACCTGTTGTCAGTATGACTAATTTATTGTTGAGTTCATCAGTATCACGATGCTTGAAAAGCAACGGACGCCCATCACGGGTGTATTTTCCCGATATAATGGCCGTGGTGCAACTGAATGCAGGAGCAAGGTAAAATAGTCCGATAAGGAATAACGAGGTACAGAACCTGGATACTTTCATGCTGTATGTTTTCATAGGTAGAGTTTAGGAATTATCAGTTTCCTTAGCCCTAAAATTACACGAAATTCAGGAGTCGCCACTTACTTGATAAGACAAATTTTAGCAACGTGAACCTTGTCGGCATAAGCTACCCTGATCAGGTAAATTCCTGGAGGTATGTTCCCGCGATCCATTCTCCATTTTCCCTGACCTGCCTGTGTAAGGCTGGAGGATAGGTACTTGCCTGATAGATCAATCAGCTGAATTTCCGCTTTGGGTATATTGGGCGGAATTTCAACAAAAATAGCACCGCGTGCCGGGTTGGGGTATATTTTGATTTCCGGATTCAACGGAATGACATCTGTTCCTACTGAACCAGAGGCTTTAATCTGAATTTCGTCGACCCTGAAAGTTGGATTCCCATCGGTTGGCCAGATTGTTCCTGGCGCCGACAATAACTCCATTTCATTTATGTGCACTAGGTCTCCGGTAAAGGTCCAGTCGAACGGAAAATTGGAGCTGCCAATGGTTACCCAGATTTCCTTTCCCTTGCTGTAGAGATTGACCTGCAATGAAAACCACTCTCCGTTCTTAAAAGGTGTTTCTGCCTGTACCTTATTGTTGAAAACGATGTCGCACCTTCCGTTCGACTTGAAGTACAAATCAAGATTGGCACCATTTATATCATTTAGCTTGACAGTTGCAATACAGCCGTCTTCTATCATCAATTCCATCGAAACATATAACACCGATTGAAAAAGATGAGTCATCGGTAACCTGATATCGGAGGCATTCATCAGTTTAAGCGATTGCTTCCCTTCAAATCTTCTTGTAGGATCAATCCTGCCATCTGTACTAATTGAATTAATGGTTGCGGCTCTTATCCAGCTATCAGCCTGTTCAGTGAAATAGGTGTACGACGGATAGTTTTCGAAATCTTCTTTGAAAGGAAGGGCAAAAGGTTGATAGGTAACAAACCTGAATAATCCGCTTATAAAGGAAGTATCTGGCAAAACCGTTCGTACCCGCCAAAAAAGGTGTTGCCCTGGCGTAATATCAATATCCATGTTTGGAGAGGTAACACTGCCGGCTGGGGATAGCTCGCTTTCAGAGGGTCCGGTCGAAACTTCATAATGGGCGCCTGAAGGAAGCTGCGAGGTTTTCCATGACATGGTCGCTTTTCCGGCTGTGACAGAATAATTTCTTGCCGGTTGAGGATTTCCAGGTGTAAATTCCTGAAATTCATCCGGTAAGACCAAAGTGTCGATGACAGTACGCAGATAAGGTGCAAATTCCTCAACCGACTCTTCTGACAGAGGATTTCCTGTTAGATCCAGAAACTTGATAGTATAACTGTTATCATGATCAAAAATTGGATAAAGATCAGGCAACAGGTTTGATGATAAATCGATATGTTCCAGAAGTGGATTTGCAGTCAGGTCATTTAACAGGTCGATCCTGTTGCCGGAAAGGTTTAGAAATTTTAGTTGCTGGAGGCTGCCAAGCCAAAAATCGTGAATATTATTCTCAGATAAGTCCAGATCTTCCAAAGCTGGCGAATAGTCTTGGAGATATTTTACCGTCCGGATCTTATTTCTGCTTAATTTAAGTTTTTTTAGTCCCAGCATCGGAACGGCCATTGAAAGACTGTCAATCGTATTGTTTTCGAGATTCAACTCTTTAATATTCTTGAAATTCAACCCTGTTACAAATCTATTAATCAGGTTACTTCCGATATTTAGCGTTTCAATATTCGGGATAAATTCGAGAAAGAACAGATCCGGGATCTGGTTGTGGCTGATATCAAGGTAATTAAGTTCAGGTAATTTATCATTTAAGCGGAACCGGGTTAAAAGGTTGTTTGAAAGATCGAGATATTCAAGATTAACCAAACTCTGGACGAAGGAGGAGGAGGTCAGATTACAATCAGTGATAGTCAGTTGTGTGAGAGATCCAAGGGTGCCGAAAATTTGTGTATCAGCTATTTCCAACTTATCTGCCTTGAAACTCAATAAACCGGGTATCAGGTTCAGAAAGCCGAGATTACCGGCAGGGCTGCGGATCAGGTCGAGATGAACCAGACGGTCGTTATGACTGAGGAGATCAGGATTGGCAATTTGTATGTTTTCAAGCTCCAGCCATTTTAATCGTTTAAGAAGCGTTATGGGACCAATATCCAGACTAGCGACTTTATCTGGCAAGATATTGATAACCTGAAGGTTATGGCAATATTCCAGACCTGAAAGTGTGGCAGGTGCTTGATGAATATCGAGCCTGTTAATTTTAAGTAATTGGTTTACCGTAATATAGTCCGTAACCGGGGTGACGTTTTCACGGATCAATTCCTCCTGGATAGCCAGTTTTAAGGTCAGGTCAGGTATCTCAACCGGATTTCCTTCAACCTCATACTGAATGGGACCGATAGCGGTGGATTCGCCTTGCGGATACACGGCCGAAACCATTAATTCATGATTTCCTGGAGGGAAATATATGGTATTAAAAACGGTACTGCTGTTTTCGTAATAGGCTGTATCATTAAGATAGATACGGTAACTTGATGGATCAGTAGTGGCCAGGCGGTTTTTCTCCCAGGTGAGGATCTTTTGACCATTGGTTATATCCATCCTGAGATTGGCTGGCGGGAGGTTGTTTGAATATGGCTTTAGATTGAAAATTGCTTCACTCGGGTTAATGTTTGATACCACATTCAACGGATAGAAGCCATCAGCGTAACCGTACCATCCGAGATTAAAATGAAACATCCCGTCTTCATCAATTCCATCACACACAAATGAGTGACCGGATCCGGAAACATAAATCGGTTCAAAATCAGCTAAGTTCTGCGTAAAATTCCGAACCCAGACCTCCGGGGTTGTGGAACTTCGGACCATCCTTACCGCATCAAAGTATTTCAGTTTTTTGAAACCGCTGTAAACATTGTAGTTGGATGTAGTCGACCCTGAAGGACTATAGTACATTTGGGTAAGAACACCCAGTCCGAACAGTAATTTTGATACCTCCGTATCTATGGTGATTGGCTGGTTCTCCATTCTGCTCCAGTCGAAGTTACCAAGTGTGGCTGTGAGAGTTCCATAGGAGGTACCCGAATTCACTGCCGTTACCAGAAAACCATTTGATTTTCCATAATAACGGATGATCTGGCCCATAGCGACGGCCGCGCAACCTGCAAAGACGTGATAATCAGGTCCATTAGGATCTTTTGGGCAATAGTAGTTAAAGTACCCCTCCTGGCTCCATTTCGAGCGAATCAATGGCCCAATCGGATTGTATTTGGTTTTGATCCGGCTGGAGTAAATGTCGGCATTTGAAGCATGTGATAGGGATTCAAGAAAGGTTAATGCTGGATCCGGGATTTTCTTGTTCCGCGTAAATCTGTTGCTGGTGGAATAACCCACGACACTGGAGCTATCGGCCTCTCTGACCAGGACAAATCCATCCGGATTGTGGCTTTCGAAAATCCAGATATTCCCTATTCGGGTTGGCTCATCAAAGTGGACATCAGTGCGACGGTTTTCCGCACTCAGCTTTTGACTCAGGAATTGTTCGGCGACTTTCAGCGGAAGCGACTGGCTATTCGCAAGGTGAAAACCGCACAGGGAAAGACAAAGGACCATGGAAATCCGTGCTCTCATCATGGTCAGATTATTTATTTACCTCACCAAGGTAACAAAAAATCAGTTTACCTGAATGTTTTACCCCCTACCGAGAAATCTTCAAGTTGCCAGTTTTCTTTGGATATCCATCCAAAAAGGTAATGCCAATTCTGAAGTTTGGATATACCAAGATGAGGAATAACCCATCTGGTGTCGGTCAGGTAATCATTGAAAGCAAACATCCGCCTTTGAACACGAAAAGCATCGGTGTATTCGTGGTAGTTTAAGATGAGGGAGTCCTTCGATAGCACAAAAGTGGAATCCCTGATCATGAATGGATGGGACCACTTTTTCCCAACCGCCAGTGGAATCAGCATGATCTCCTGAGGGAACCCTTCAAGGTACCGGAAAAAAAGAACGGAATCGTTAGTTGTCCTCACATACAGGGTGTCATAAAGGTTTGATTTGCTGAATACCCACATCCGGTAGGATTTTCCATCCTTTGTGGTGGAATCAGAGACAATATCAACCCGGAGCGAAGTGCGCTCCATTTTCAGACTATCGAAGCGGTTGTAAATCCACCAATTGCCTACCTGATTTGGAAAATATTCATCCGACAATTTTTTGCAGTCATTTTCTTTAACACAACCTGCTAGGATCAAAAACAGAATCAGGATAAAAACCGGTAAACTCTGAGTTGTTCCTTTTTTCATTTAATCTCTTCCTTTCTGCTTTTAAGTCGGAGTGCAAGCACAAAAGTTAATGCCATAAGCAGCGAAATCAGGTAAAGGGCTTTCCTGTAACCTGCAGCGGGGAGAAGTTCACGGGCAGCAATAGTTGTGATAGCCGCGCTTCCGACAATTTGCCCGATACTGATAAAAATAGTCAGAACTCCTTGCGTTATTGCACGTTCATGAACACCTACCTCATTAAGCATGATGTAACGAAGTCCCGATCCGGCCAAAACGGCAAGCCCTAATCCGATCAATACTCCAGAACCATAAAAAATCATTTTTGAATCACCCGATAATCCTATCAGGAACAGACCGGCTGCGGCTAAGGTTAGTCCGATCAGAATCACCAGCCTGGATCCGGTTTTATCGAGCAACCTTCCAAATATTGGTGAACCAATGGCAGTGGCCAGAACAAACGGCAGGAGCATAAAGCTGGCGGTCGAGGATTTGACACCGAATGAAAGGACAGCCAGATTAGGAATAAATACAAAAGCCGACTGAAAAAGCCCGGTAACCATTGCGATGAATCCTACGATACGAATTTGTCTCGACTTGAATAATCTTGGATTGATAACTGGATAATCTATGTTCTTTTCGAGAAAGAAAAGCATTATCAGGAAAATCAGCGACGCTGTCAGGAATGGCCAGACCTTAAGCGAAACAATACCGCTTAAGCCCGTTGCCCGGTCAAAACTGTTTACCCCATAAGTCAGGGAACCCAGAAACAACCCAAGCAGAATAATGCCCCTCCAGTCAATCTGGTTGGCTGTTTCAACCCGGTCGGTACTGAGCAATTTGGTGCTGAAGTATATCAGAACTATAACCACCGGGATGTTGATGAGAAAAAGGACATGCCATTCGAAAAAGCGAAGTAGCGTTCCTGCCAGAATGGGGCCAATAATAAATGCTATACCCCAGACAGCGCCAATCATGCCGAGCACCCTTCCTCGTTTTTCTGGAGGAAACTGGTCTCCGACAACGGCTGATGCTACCGGAAAAATCCCGCTTGCCCCAAAACCCTGAATGGCTCTGCCCAACAGGAGAATGTCAAGGGAACCGGCCAGAGAAACTACCAACGACCCGATTCCGAATACTGCAAGAGTGATCATGTAAATGCTTCGCCGGCCATAGAGGTCGGAAAGCTTGGCAAACAGACTGATGCCGACAAGATTGAATAAAACGTAAATGCTGAATATCCAGGAAAGTTCCTTTTGGGCCACTTTCAGGGCTTCACTGATGGAAGGAATGGCTGGTCCGACAATGGAGATATCCAGGGCTCCCATTAATACACCAAAAAAGAGCAGCGCTAGTACTTTGTTGTTTTTCATAAACGTTTTTGATCAGAAACAATCTTCAACAGAAAGAGTTGAAAGTTAAACAAAGATAAATCAGTCAGGCAATAACTTAATAACTTTAGGTACTCTGATTTGTTATAGTTTTATAAATATTGATAAATGGCACTCACTGAATCTCACCCTTTTCCATTGGGCTCCAAGGCACCGGATTTTAATCTTCCCGATACCGTTTCCGGTCGGGTTCTCTCACTTTCTGACCTAAAATCGGATAAAGCTACGGTCGTCATGTTTCTCTGCAATCATTGTCCATATGTGAAACATGTTAATTCCGGATTAGTAGCTCTGGCTGACAGATATATAAATTTGGGCGCATCATTCATTGCAATCAGCAGTAATGATGTTTCGCGATATCCGGAGGACGCACCTGATCAAATGACACTTATTGCGAAAAAGAATAATTATCCGTTCCCTTATTTGTATGATGAAAATCAAGAGATTGCCAAAGCTTATGATGCTGCCTGCACCCCCGAATTTTATCTTTTCGATGGTGATCTTAAGTTGGTTTATCATGGTCAGATGGATGATTCACGTCCATCGGCCAATATTCCTGTCACAGGTAAGGACCTTGCAGATTCACTCGACCTCACTTTAGCAGGGAAACCTATAACAAGTGTGCAAAAGCCGGGAATCGGCTGTGGAATAAAATGGAAATAACCCATCAATAGGCTCTTATACGTTCGGCCTTGATATTTAAGCTGAATGGAACTCTTCTCCCCCAAACATCGGCACGCATGCCTACTTTCAGGTCTTCTTTTTTTCCATCGATATAACCGGTTGATGGGTTGAGAATGACAAGCTGCCTGTATCCCTGGGCACGAATAACCAGTTCTGAATCCGTCACTGATTTTATTTCTCCCTGAAGAAGGGGAAGTTCCCCTGGGTAATACTCCATTGCTAAAGGTCTGCCTAATTTATACAGCACGAATGAAGAGTTGGAATAGATTTTCTCGGCTGATCCCGGAACGGGAAATTCTGCAAACTGACCTGTGCCTTGTTGTCCTGGGAAGTTGTTTCCAGATAGTTGCTTCAATAAGTAAATACCTGGATATTTATCCCAGTCTTCCTTTTTAAGGCAATATTCCTTCCCGGTCCGGCACCTTAAAACCCATCCAGTCCACCATTCAAGCCCATGTCGGGCAATGATCAGCTCGTTGGGACGAATATTGGTTTCCTCCTTCATTTCGATCAGCGCCGCAAGAGATTCTTCGCTGATAGATGGGCTACGGCTTGCGTTAAATCCGATCCCCAATGAAAACCCTGTAATAACAACGAATACCATCAGGAAAAAAATCTTTTGAAATTTGATGGTCAGTGTCTTGAATACAAAAACGGATGCGAACGCAATCGGTAGAAAAGCCATCAGGTAATACCTCAGTGCCCATTCAATTCCAAGAAGAGGGGAGGAGAGGAGAAGGCTCAGAAAAAGAAGGCTCAGAGCAAAAGTAAATTCGAAGGTTGTTAGGCGTGAGCGATGAAAAAGTATCAGGATCAAACCTGCTATTGATAGAATATTGATCAATAGGAAGTTGTGAAATAGAAAGCCGAAGTAGGGCTGCTGCCCCGATAATAATATTAGCAGGTAGGGTGACTCGAACAGGCGGAGAGGGTTTAAGTAAAAGGAGATCACACGGTGCAGTCGGTCGGGGTCATGGCGCAATAAAAGAAAACTGAACAGGATCATCGCTGACAGAACAAGTAAAACCCACAAGATGGTTTTTACCTTAACGCTCCTTCTGGATTGGATGAGAAGGATGGCTACAAAAATCAAAATAAAGAGAAAAGCTACAGCAAAGCAGCCAATATGCGTCAGAGCTATCAGGGTAAGGAATAATACGCTTATTATTAAGTATTTGCACGAATTATCCTCTTTGATTCTGCTGACGGAATAAAAGAAACAGGCAAGCCAGACCATTCCCATGGCGTTTTTCTGCATTTCCGAGGTAAGAACCAGAAGGAAAGCAAGATAGAGCACGCTAAACCAGGAAATCAAGTGGATCATGAACTTTGATCCGGGTTTATCTTTAAGTTGGTAACTTGCAAAAAGAAACACTGGAATACAGGTTAAGGGAGGGATAAATGAATCGGCCAGGCGAGAGGCAAGCAGGATCGACTGATCCAAGGTCATTCCGGAAAACAACCTGATCACCAAACTAAAAATTGCCTCCAGCCAATAAACAAAAGGGGTATCAGGATATCTGATTGCACCATACTCCAGAAGGTTACGCACTAACAAAGGATAATATCCTCCATTAATCCCGGGAATCATTTCCGATGAGAAATTCAATCGGGCGCGCAGAATGCCTGCTAAAACTATAAGTACAAGAAGTGGAAGCAGATAGTGCCTTCCTTGTTGTGAAATTTTCATCCCTTTTTGGAACAATTCAATTTTTTTTGTAATTTAGGGACACTAATAAAACCCTACCAATGAAAACAAAAATAATTAAATCATTGCCTTTATTTTTGCTGCTCATCCTTTTATTAGGTTGCAGTAAATATGGTTCGGGGAATTACGGAAGTCTCAGCAAGTATACCGGTTACGGAAACGGTGACAGGAAATTCGGCGTGACGGTTTGGACAAATTCAGATAATAATGTCAATGTATTCGTTAATGGCGCTCAAGTTGGCGTGGTTAATCAGAAATATGATCAGGAACCTGAATGTGGAGCCAAAGGTTGCGTTTACTATGATACCGAAGACGGCGGAACAAAGATTACTATCAGTGGTGTATCTGTTGATGGTAAAATAAAATGGGAGGGAAAATCACTCAGACTGAACCGCGATTGCCGAAAAGTTCAATTGGTTATGAGTGCCGATGGACCGCCTGAAATTTTAGTGAACTAATTGATCAAACAAGTCATTCTTAAGCAAGGCCGGGAAAAATCGGTCATTCGCAGGCATCCCTGGATTTTTACTGGTGCGATTCAAAAAGTTGTCGGCTCACCCGAGCAAGGCGAAACAGTAGAATTATTATCTGCTGGTGGGCAATTTTTGGGCAGAGGAGCATGGTCACCTCAATCTCAGATGGCGGTGAGAATGTGGTCCTTTATGGAAGAACAAATCGATCTGGATTTTTTCAAAAGAAAAATTAGAGAAGCCATTGTTTTGAGGAATCCTCCCGTGATCAGTGATGAGACTACAGGTGTGAGGCTCATTCATTCTGAGTCCGACGGATTGCCTGGAGTTACTGTCGACCGCTATGGTGAATACCTGATCTGCCAGTTTTCTACCGCTGGTGCCGGGTACTGGAAGAAATCAATCGTTGATGCGCTTCATAACAATATTTCATGCAAAGGTATTTTTGAGAGATCTGACCTTTCTGTGCTTAAAAAGGAGGGGATGGGCGAATCAATAGGAATGCTTTGGGGAGAAGACCCTCCGGAAGTTATTGAAATAGTTGAAGATGGCCGGAAATTTGGAGTCAATATCCGGGCTGGCCATAAAACCGGTTTCTACCTTGATCAACGCGAAAACCGTTCCCTGGTAAATTCCTGTTCCAAGGATAGGGAGGTGCTCGATTGCTTTAGTTATACAGGTGGATTTGGAGTTGCTGCCCTGGCTGGAGGCGCCCGGCATGTTACTTTACTCGATTCTTCGGGACCATCGCTTTCTCAGGCTCATAGTAATATTCAGCTGAACAATATTCCGGAAGATAGATATACCCTGTTGGAAGCTGATGTATTTCAAACGCTTAGAAAATTCAGAGCGGAAAACCGCAGATTCGACCTTATTATTCTCGATCCGCCGAAATTTGTAGAGTCGAGGAATCAGATTGATAAAGGCGCCAGGGCTTATAAGGATATTAACATGATAGCCATGCAGATACTCAATCCGGGAGGTTTGCTATTTACCTTTTCCTGCTCGGGCCATATGGAAGATCTGCTGTTTCAGAAAATTGTTGCAGATGCGGCTCTCGATGCTTTACGTGAAATGAAAATCCTCCGGTGGCTCTCGCAGGCACCGGATCATCCGGTGATTACAAGTTTTCCGGAGGGTAAATATCTTAAGGGATTGATGGCTATAGCCACCTAAATATGTTTCGTGCTAACAAAACATATTTAAGCCAGCGATGAAAAAAGAAGCCGATCTATAAATCTTCTTCACCAAGACCTAAATCTTCTTCATCCTCATCATCGAAACCAAGATCATCAACATCTTCTAAATCGAAGTCATCGTCATCCAGGTCCTCGAGTGAGATTTCATCGATATCATCATCATCCAAACCGAAATCATCATCTTCCTCGTCTTCTTCAAAGTCGGTGTCGAGATCATCGGTCTGATCGTCAGCGTCGGTTGAGAAAAAAGTCTCTTCGTCATCAAAGATTTTCATGGCCTTTAGATTTTCTCCAAAAGTAAAAAAATGTGCGAATTACAAAACCGCAAAAAAAAAATGTTTTATGGATGAAAGCAATTAATTTATTTGTAACGGCATTTGCTGTTATCCGGTTCAACGTAGTATGATTTGAAATTCACTGCCTTAGGGTCCATGCAGCCTTTCAAATTGAGCAACTCAACTTTTCTGAATTCGACAGGATTACTTTCACCCTGAAGCGAAATATATCCCTCTTTTAACATCTTGCTGCCAAAATGGGCGAGCATCTCAGGATAAGTTGCTTCTCGCTCATCGAGTTGAGGCTTCGTGTAGGAGAGTACAGTATCTCCATTGATAATATGCGTAATAAGCGAATCGCCAAGGACAATAGCCTCAGCGCTAACCCATTGGTCCCCATTGTAGGTTTTTGATTTTGAATTGATGCAATGCGGCGTAAAAAGTGAATCCTTCATCACAACATTAGTCCCTGGTGTACAGAGATTTCCGGTAGGCCGTTCGCCTTGACCAGAACCGCCAAGCAGCTGAAACTCAATCGATGTAGGGAACGACTGGTCCTTGGTCATGCTTGCTGGGGATTGGCAATGAATCATGATGCCCGAATTCCTGTAGGCCCAACCAGCTCCACCCGGAGTTTGCTTCCCAATGAACCGATATTCCACGCGGATCTTGTAATAAGAGAATTTGTCCTTGTAAAAGAGATGCCCGTATTCGCCGTCGAACTTCTTGTACTCATCATAATTGGCAGCCAAAACTCCATTCGTCACCCGGAAAGTATTATTGAAGTTTACATTCAGCGGAGATCCGGCGATTTTTATATCCCAGTCTTTAAGATCCTTGCCATTAAACAACCTGATCCATTCTTCCTTTTTAGGATCATTTTTTACGGATGTACAGGCAGTTAATGCCAGTAGACCAAAAAAGAAACAAAGATTTTTCATTGGAGAGTTTAATTGAGTATTAAAGATATGGGTTGATAGGGTTGGTAGCTTAATTCGATTTTATTTCCATTTATGGGGATGGATATCCCTGTTTCAGTGCCTCGGAGATTGCACGGACGGGCGATCGTAAAATGGGTTCCGGCAGGGAGGGTGACGGTGAGCTTGCCAGATTTACCAGCTTTCTCCCAGATCCTCAAAATGGTCCCTTTTCCATCTGGATTCGGGCCAAAGGCTGTGACTAGCAATCCCTTTGCTGATAAACTGATCCCAGTCTGAACCTGCGGAAGTTTTCCTCCTTTTCCACTTCCAACCGTTGCCACCAATGGATGCCGCTGTTCAAGCGCCGGTGTAATGAGCGATTTTTCGCTGTCGTATTCATCGATGAACCAAAGGTAAACCCTGGCATTCCATGATCCTTCAATCCACTCTGTGAAATTCGTACTCCACTGATTGTTATATAAATTAAAAAAAACATTGCTCCTGGAAGGCACGAAATTCTTACTGTATTTCCAGAGACCTGGCCGGTCAAGACTGATAGCAGGCAAATCAGGTGAGTAAAGGCCTATTCCCTGATTGTTTTTATCCAGAATGGCCAATCCCTCCTGCACGAAGCAATAATCAAAATTTGATCCCTTAACGAAATCGGTTGCCGGATCGGAAATTCCGCCCGTGCGACCAAGTCTGAATCTGGGGTTTTCAATATTTAGAGGAAAACAAAGCCAGCCACCTTCCGGCCATGGATCAGCAGGTTTTCCGTCGATGGCCCAATTAACCTCCAAATTGGGTTGTCCGGCAACAAGCCTGTACCTGATACTGTAATCATGCGGCATTTTATCGTTCCTCGAATATAACAACCAGACTGATATCGATTTACCTTGTTTTTCAATCTTGATTTTAGGCATTGAACCTGATGCAGAACGATAGGGATCATCGCTGAGATTAATTCGGCCTAGCTCGGCCGGAGCCCAGTCCCAGCCGCCTTTGATATAATCTTTGGCGTACTTGTCGGTATTTTCTTTACCGAATCGTTCATAAAGATATTCTCCCATGCCATAACCAGTTCCGGTTTTCACGTAATCACGTCCCGTCTTTTTATTGATGAGTGAGCTAAGATTGCCTGTTTTCTTATCGATCACCAACCTGATGAAACCATTCTCAAGTCTCAGATCTTGATTCTCAGTTAAGGTGATGTCTTCTTTTGCATTTTCCTCTTCAGGCTGTTTTGCTGCGACAAAAGTTTTATAGCCCAGCGATGGCACATCTTCAGCAAGGAAAGTTATTACGTTACCCTCATTGCTGATCGGAATAATCTTTCCTGTTTCAAGGTCCTTAAAAGCTTTTGCGGTAAACCAACCAGAGTGCTGGTTCATAGTGATCCATCCACTCCTTTTCCATGGCAGAGGATTATAAACCACCACATGGGTACCTTCAACACTGACGTTGGTTGTCAGTTCTTCCATTTTTCTTGAATAAGTTCCCTGGTCAAGGATTTCTGCCTCCAATACATGCCTCCCTTTCTCTTTCCACGACAGCTCTATTTTATCAAATGTACCCGCTGATCTCAGCCTTTTAAATTCATCACCGTAGCACCAGTATCCTGATGATCCGTGCGACATAGCCAGGCCAAATGTATGTTCGTCGAATAAAAGGCATTGCTCATAGATATCTTTAAGCTTACCGGTTACGTCATTGGGTGTTCCTCCCCATTGTTCGAGTTCCGTACTCAGGATTTCAAGACCAACGGCGTCAGCCTTTACTTTTCCCGCAGCTTTTACTTCCTGTGGCATCGACATATACCCATGGATCCAGGTATCGGGCATATCGCCTTTGATAACTGGTAATTCGGGATTTTCTTTCATGATGGCATCATAAAAATCCGACATCCTGCCAATGGTTAATTTTGCGTTTGGGGCCAGCTTCCTTGCCGTCTCCAGCGTTTTCATCACCTCATCGATCGGCGGGGCGCCAACATTGTCGTTGGTATGGATAATAGCGATCCATGTTTTGAAAGGCCAGTTATCGGCTGGAATGATATCGGTACCGTAATAGGCTTCCCAGTATAGGGTCATCAGCCTTGATTTATCAGGACCTTCCCACCAGAAGAGCACCGGTATATCCGGTGAGCTGGAGGCCGAGTTGCATCCTATCTGCAGAAAATCCACCCCGGCATTTTTAAGCAATGTGGGTAAGAACCAGGAATGACTCGGAACATCGGTCAGCTTTGCATCACGAGGAAGTTCCAACCCATGATCGCGGGCAATTTGGGAGGAAAACTGCATGCTGCGGGTAAGTGCTTCCGGTGTGCCAGCCTCAGTTTCAAAGGTGAAAGGGAGAGCATGAACCACAAACCGGCCGTCACGGATGGCGTCATCGATCACTTTTTTTGAGTCACCCGATCGATTTTTTAATATCTCTTTCATTGGCCAGCCGGGAATGGTCCAGCGGAACTGCTCATTAGCAGGCATTGACTTTGATTCGTCCAGGGTTTTGAGCGTTTCATTGATCATCGAGGTGCCGTATTTTTGCACAATGCGCTCAGCCAGGTCAGTATATCCAATATCGAAATGAGTTTTAAAAACAAAAATGATCTGCTCAAGTTTTGGATTGGGTTTCCTTTCCTGGCAAAAAATATTGCCTGATATAACGGAGAAAATCAGGGCTAACGTAATTGAGATTAAGTGTTTCATGTTTTTGGGTGTCGGGTATCAGGTATCGGATTTGCTACTGCCTACTGCCAACTATTTTTTCAATTTTCTTCTTCCAAAGATAAGGCATGGCGACATTAATCGAAATGACGGTATCCTCTAAAAATACATCCAGCTTGAATGGAAACAGGATCGAACTATGAACATCCATGCTTACGATTTCATTAAGCCTTATTTCCCGGTTCTCCGAATTATCCCCGATAAACAACAGCCGGTCCGAAAGCAGCAATATGATCCCCCGGCCATGTAGCTGCCCGAAAAAGTAGAGGTTTGCCTTATACTTTAAGATCGGCTTTTCACTACCGGTATAAGGATGTTTCTTTTCACGATTGTCAGTGATCAGGTAATCCAAAAGACCCCAGATAAGTCCCAGACAGGCACCATAAGCAGTCATAAGAAGCGTCTTGTCAGCACTTACTACTCTTGTGCCGATAATTAGAAAAGACAGGCTAATAAATAAGAAGAGAAAACCACCTTCAAATCCTTTCATAAAGTATCGAAGTTTGGATGCCCAAATGTAGACCATGATGCCCTCAAAAATCGTATTGAATATTCCGCCGATCAGCATTCCAGCTAAAATATTCACGACTTCATCCAATTTTAAACTAGTGTATCGGCCAACCAGGATGAGGATAATAACAACAATAAAATTAAAAAGTATTGATCTGGGTACCCGCTGTGGTTTAACTAGCATTCTTCTAATATTAAATGGATTATGACAATTTCTCAATTTTGTTTTTCCAGTATTGGGGCATCGAAACGGAAAGTGCCATCGATTCAGCTCCATCTAAAAAGAGGATCAGCTTATTCGGGAATCCAAGAGTCCTGCCAACCTCAATATTCCTGATGTCTTTTAAAAGCAACGACTGTTCAGGAGAACCTGGGGTCAGGAATATTAACTGGTCTCGCAACAGGATCGCTCTTCCTTTTCCAGAAACTGTTCCACTTGAATATATTATGTATGCGCTGCTATTGACCATGAGTTCCTCGTTTCCTCCAAAGGGAGTTTTCTTTTTTCGATAAAGGTTTGTGAAAAACTGGTACAGACCAATGAACAGTCCGAATGCGAATCCCATTAAGGACTCCATTAAAAGAGTTTTTAAAGAACTGGAATCCAATCCTTTAGTTATCAATTCAAGAATGGTCCAAAGCAGGTATCCAAGGCCGATTGCCACTGCATTTAAAAGCAATCGGGCATTGTAAACCCAGTTTCCAATAAAGTAATTCTGATAAAAGCGGATAAGAATCAGGCCAACTAAAGCTCCGAATATGGAACTCCTGTGATATTCACCATCAGGATTGCCAAAAAGGGATATGATATAGATGCCAGTGAATATCAATACCAATGTTATAATTATACTGAAAATCTGTTTTGACCTGTCCTTCATAATTAAGTGCTTTTGCTCAAATGTAGTAATTCCCGGCCCCCCTTTCAAATCGCTATATTTTTCGTAATTTTTGGCCTTATTAACAATTCAATAAACCCAAGATGACAACCAGGCGCGATCTGATGAAAACGATGGCTTTATCAGCCTTTGCATTGCCAATGCTATCCCAGACAGGATGGGCGGCTCAGCTTAGTGGAATGAATGAACTTCGTAATGAGTTTGATATACCGCCGGTTCCATCCGCTGATGACCCTGAATTCTGGGCTAAGATCCGCGATCAGTTCATGTTAAGGAAAGATGAGGTCTTTTTCAATACGGGAACCATGGGTGCCATGCCGCGTGTTGTGGTTGCAAGGATGACCGAGCACCTGCATGTGGCAGCATCAAACCTTGCTGAGTGGGATTATGTTGCCGACGGTGACATGATGTCGGGGTACTTCCCTTATGAGGGTATTCGGACAAAAGCGGCAAAACTCATGAATGTTAATATGGGGGAACTCGCACTGACTGAGAATGTCACTATGGCGATGAGCTTCGTATGCATGGGACTTAATTTGGCCAAGGGTGATGAAGTGATCACAAGCGACCAGGAGCACCCCGGCGGATGCAGTTCATGGAAAGCTCGCCAGAAGCGTGATGGGATCATCTATCGCGAAATCCCCATCCCAAAACCTGCTCATTCACCAAAAGAGGTGCTGGATATTGTGGTGGACTCTTTCACCAAAAAGACGAAGGTCATCATGATATCGCATGTGATTTCAGGAAGCGGAGCCATTATGCCGGTGAAGGAAATATGTGCAGAGGCCCGTTCAAGAGGGATATTTACCGTGATCGATGGTGCACAGGCATTAGGTAACATACCAGTGGATATTCATGATATTGGCTGTGATGCCTATGTGGGTTGTTTTCATAAATGGGTGCTGGCTCCCAGCGGTAACGGATTCATGTACATTAGAAAGGACAGGATGCAGGAGATTTCCACTACAATAGCCAGTTCACAGTGGGACAATCATATTGATGAGGGTTTTCGCTTCGTTAATCGCGGTACGGGCAGTCTTACCCTGCTGCATGGATTAGAAGCTGCTCTGGATTTCACAAATGAAATTGGGCAAGACAGGATACTGGCCCGGGTGAAGTTTCTGGGGAATTATCTCCGCGATGAACTTCGGAAACTGCCGAAAGTGAAGATCTTCTCCCCGTCGGATGAAAATATGTGTGGCGGAATTACGGTTTATAATGTCGATGGCTGGACCGGAGCTAAATTGCAGGAACTACTTTGGAACCGCGATAAACTCAGACCACGCGCCTCAAGTGATATCCATGGGTTGAGGCATTCGACACATATATATAATAGCATAGCGGAAATCGACCGTTGCCTGAAGATTATCAGGGAGATAGCCGTTTAATTAATTCCATTGCCGCGTTGGCCAGATCATCATAAAAATCTTCGGCTACCAGAACCAGTGCACCTTCAGGATTATATGTCAGATGTTTTGCCGATCCTGCCTCTTGCCTCGTACATAGGAATATTGATTTTTCAGAGGTAAACTGGTGAATGACCGGACATCTGAAATCCGCATAAAGATTTGGGACTGAACCGGCTTTGACAAAATGATGATACTTCGCAGGAAAGAGTTTTGTTATTGTGGCGTTGAACCTTTTTTCGCCCCTGGCGGTAGATTTGATACTCTGCTTATCGAGACAGGCGCCCAGAAATTCAATCCCGACAGCTATCAGAATGAATTTACTGATTGTATTGCCCGGCACTTGCATGATGCTTGAGTAATCATCCAGGATCACTTGCTTGATTTGATCGGTCAAGCGTTGTGGTTTGATCTTATCCATGCATAATTGTCAATCGTAAATTGAAATTCCGTTCTTGAGAAAATCTGCCAATGGAATAGGCTTGTGTGTTTGTGCCCAGGTATGGGAAGCCAGGTACTGATCCTTCATATTGCCAAAGTCGAACAGAGGATATTCACCTGGTATGGCAGGCAGGTAAATGGACGTTTTCTCAGACAACATGGGCGCTTCGCTCATCAGCGATTCCAATCCCTTGAAGAATGCGCGTTGACAGAGATCCTCAATGGCAATATTTAATTTGTCAAGCAAATCCAGTCGATTAATACCCATATTTAATAGTTCGGCCCTGATGCCATCCTCTGTATCCAGCTTACGGCTTACTATGATCATCCTGTTCAGGTTATGGCCTGAAAACTTCTCGAATTCAAGGACAGCCCGGTAAGGGATATAATCAGATGTGGTACCGCCATCAATAAATTTTCCGTCGGGCAGGGTATTATTGTTGGTAATTCTGGTAGGTGGAAAAGCTATTGGAAAGGCGGTGGAGGCCATGAGCACTTCAACCAGATCGAGTTCGGGATCGCTTTCTGCATTTATCTTTCGGTTGCATAAACGATAAGTAAGATCGGCCCAGGATTTTATACTCAGACTGACAGTGGACAACGAGGTTGGATAGGGCAGATCCTTCAGTTTGTAATAGTGAAGTGTGTCGTGCAGAACAGTGGTGAGAAGTTTGCGTAACGGATCAGTATTTACTGGCAGGGGATCATTTGTGGAATAAAATACGCTCTGATTTGTTAGCGAAAACAATAGATTCCTGTATCTCTTCCAGGTATATTTGCGGTCGAGGATTGCATTGAGAATTACTGCATTAAGCGCTCCGGAACTCACTCCTGATATGAAGGCCACGTTTTTCATCTCTCCGGAATAATACAATTGTTCAAGCAAAGCAGCTTCCTGAGGTATGCGTGCTGCAGCGCCTGTAATTACAATGGCAGTGCCTTCAGAATGGTCCATAGTTTTTTCAGGTTCTGGATTTTCACGGAGGAAATAGTACAGGCCAATAGTCAATGCCGTTAAGAAGGTTAAAACTCCGATGACTATCAGAAATCTTTTCATTATTTATGCGCTATAAAAATTTCCTTAATTTATTGATGCTCCCTTTCCAGGAGCAGCCCAGACAATAGAAAAATGTGAGGTCAAAACCATCAAGGTTATCTTCTGAATTAATCGGAATAACTTCGAATTCTCTGGTCACCTGGACCACTATTGATGCTCCGGCTTCATTTTTAACCTGAAATCTTATAATTCCGCATTGTGGGCACACCAGGTATTTAACTGCCATGGAAAATTTTATTTAGTTCAAATTTACATATAAGTTGCGAAACCCCTGAAAACAAACAACCCCGCTTTTGGCGGGGCTGCTCGAAAATCTCTTAACACGACGTGCTTCCAGACACTAGTAACTCTTCCGGAAGTTATCCCGGCGTGGTGCACCACTATCACGTTTCTTGAAATTGTCCTGTTTTTCGATTGCTTCATTGACAACGATGGTACGACCTTCGATTTCGGCGCCATTCAATTGTTCAATTGCACTTTTAGCTTCGGCTTCGTTTGTCATTTCAACAAATCCAAATCCTTTGCTTCTTCCGGTGTATTTGTCAGAAATAACCGTTGACGAACTAACTTCGCCGTACTCTTCAAAGATTCCTTTTAAGTCGTCTCCGCTAACGCGGTAAGGCAGACTTCCTACATAAATTTTCATAATACAATTTAATTTAAAACCGGTGCAAAGGTAAGCAGATTTATTTAAGAATGCCCTAAACTCCTAATTATTTGCAATTTATTTTAATCCGGCAGGAATTTCTTGCGCAATTCTTCTATCTGAAATTCATCAATTGGCTTCATCGTTCCGAGCGGTAAACTGTGAATTAATGACCGGGCACTGAATTCTGCCACCTCTAACCGGTCGAAAGCATGGAGGAGACTGTTACCTGTTACTAAAATGCTGTCATTCTGGATAATTAGCACAGGATGATCAGACCTTAAGGACTGGCTGATTCGCTCCTGGCCTGCAAAGTGAGCGCCAAATGGAAGCAATGGAACATCCTGAAGCAATATCCAGCTTTCAGGGATTGTTCGATTATCGAAGCTTTGACCAGTTACTCCGAATGCCATGGAATATGGTGCCTGAGTAAATATGATTGCTTTAATGCCAGGATTCCTTTTGTAAATTTCCTGATGAATCAATATCGACCGGCTTGGATTTTTGCCTGGCTCACAATGTCCATCCCGAATCTGAACGACATCCGAAGGTTGTATGTCCCAACGCGAAAAACTCCGCGGAGTAATCAGGAAATCATCACCACGCCAGCGTGTGGAAACCGTTCCGTAAGTACTGATCATCAGACCCTGGTCGCAGGCTCTCCTGACGATCCTGCAGATGTCGGACCGTAAGGCTCTTTCATCGGAAGGATAAGTAACAGATTCCATCTCAGGAATATGCTCTCCGTATTGGGCTTCAAAAGCTGACAGTTGTTCATCAGTCAGGTAGTTTGGAATGCCTAGCATTCGGGAGTTTATCAGAATTCTGGCTACAAATTCAAAGGTCTCAAATCGCTCAAAAGCATCCTGCAGATTTATCCCGCCCACCACAGTGCCATGATTTTCAAGAATTACTGCATTAAACCCTTTGGCAAATTCCTCTGCAATTTTATCGCCCAGCGCCTGCGATCCCGGCAACTCGTATTTTGCGTAGCCGATAGGTCCGCAAACCTCCCTGGCCTGGGGAATAACATTCGTATTCGGGAAATCCCTGACAATGCTGAATGATACCAATGCCGGCGGATGAGCATGCACGATGGCATTCAGATCAGGCCTGGCCTGGTAGATGGCCAGGTGAAAAGGTAATTCGGATGAGGGCTTATGCGGACCGGAAACGGAACCGTCGGGATGAACGCATAAAATGTCTGAAGGCCTTAACGAGCCTTTATCAATAGAGGCTGGAGTAACCCAAACGTCTCCGTTATCATCACGGATAGATATATTACCGCCTGATGTTGTGGTGAGTCCCCGACGATAAATCCTGGTTATTATCTCTGTTATCTGCTCCCGTGGGTGCATTAATATTGGGTCCATATTTTAAGCTTTACCAAGTGTGTGTTGAAGTAATATATTTATTCCGATTGCGATCAAGACCAATCCTCCGACAATGCCCAACTTATTACCCAGATGTGGACCAAGTTTATTTCCGAGGATCACTCCTAAAAAGCAAATGATAAACGTGATCAGGCCGATCACCAGGATGGGAAACCAGATAGTCATATCGAGAAAAGCAAAACTGACACCGACAGCGAGAGCATCAAGACTGGTGGCAATGGAGAGAGCCAGAAGCGTAGGGAAGTGAAGGCAATTTCTCATAGCTTCATCGCTTTTGGCACTTTTGTAACTTTCCCAGATCATGCGCAACCCCACAATTGTCAATAGGCCAAAAGCAATCCAATGATCAAATGCTTTTATGTAGGTACTGAAAGTCAGACCGGCGGCCCAACCAATCAAAGGCATTATTGCCTGGAAAAAACCAAAAGAAAAAGCAATCCGGAAAGCATGCCGCACCTGCAATTTTTTGATCATGATGCCGTTGGCAACTGATACTGCCAGCGCATCCATCGAAAGGCCGATGGCAATACCAATCAAAACGAAAATGTTCATTTTATACGGTCAATTGAATTATTTTATGTGTATCAAGATCAAAAAAATAGACCCTGTCAAATGAGCTGTCAATCCTGTTATTATCATATTCGCGATTTAGTTTTTGAATTGAATTTTGTTCCGAATAATCGGCAAAGATAATCAGCCAAAGTTGAAAGGGATGATCTGATCGGTACAGATGTACTTTCTCCTCCTTTAAACGGACCGATTCAAACACCTGTCTAACCGCTGATTCATTGGTTAATACGCACTGTGCCGTCCCTTCAGAATTATATTGATGAACCTGTGTGATTTCAATTCCGATAAAACGCCTGGGAGATATCCATAGCTGAAAATCAGGAGATTCACCTTTTATCAGCTTTCCCTGCGGAATCTCGGGGCAGAATTCCGTGAAATACCGCATGATGATCCACTCTTGTTCTGTTTTCCAATCCATGATATACGAAGATAATAATTGGGTGCCGAATTAGTAGATTTGCCTGTTAAATCCAGAACAACATGAAAAGAATCGTTTCGGCTTTGTGTGCTATTTTACTGTCAACAGGGCTTTTTTCCCAGGTAGAGCCAAAGTTATCCATTTCAACAGGATGGAAGTTCGCAACTGGAAATCATGAGGAATGTATCGAGGCCGGTTTTAATGATTCGGGCTGGAAAACCATGGCCATGGATAAAAACTGGGAATTGCAGGGGTTCGAAGTGTATGATGGCTATGCCTGGTATCGGACAAAAGTGGTCATCCCGTCATCTCTTAAAAAAAGCGCTTATCTCAGGGACAGCCTTCAAATTGGTTTGGGTAAGATCAATAATTTCGATCAATCCTATCTCAATGGAGAGCTCCTGGGAATGAATGGGAAAACTGTTTCCGCCGGCACCAAAGGCGACCAGTCTTTTATAAAGGCTCCCACTGCAACTTATGATGTTCAACGTAACTATGTTGTGGCTGTAAATGATCCAAGAATACTGTGGGATCAGGAGAATGTCATTGCGATACGTGTTTTTGATGAAGGCGGTATGGGAGGAATCTATGCCGGTGAACTGGCGATCAGAATGAGAAAGCTGACTGACTATTTTTTGATCGATAATCAGGAGGCGGCCGAAAAATCAGGTTCAGGATCTATAACTAAAAAGGTCGTTTTACGAAATTCCTATTCAGCAAAACCGATAACCGGCCATCTATCAATCTCGATGATCGATAAATTGAATGGCAAATCATCGGTAATTCTCAATGAAAAGATGTCTGTTGATCCGCTGTCATTAAAGAATTTCAAATATGTAATCAACGAACCTTCGGGGCCAAATCAGGTGCAGTACCTGTTTACTTACGACCAGGTGAAGGATCAGATCCGAATCAGCGATGAATATCCTTATATCCTGACCCCGGTTACACCTGCAATTCCGAAAATCAATGGAGCTCGGGTGTATGGCGAAAGGCCAGGTAAACCTTTCCTGTTCTATATCCCCGCAACGGGTGCGCGTCCAATGACTTATGCAACCGAAGGTCTCCCGGCAGGACTTAGCCTGGATACTAAAACCGGAATCATAACCGGAAGAGTGAAAGATTCCGGTGAATACCATGTTATGCTTGTGGCAAAGAACAAACAGGGCGAAGCACGAAAAGAGCTTAACCTGATTATTGGTGATAATATCGCGCTTACGCCGCCCATGGGATGGAACAGCTGGAATTGCTGGGGCTTGACTGTCGATCAGGAAAAGGTGGTTGCCAGCGCAAAAGTGTTTAAAGAAAAGGGGCTGGCCAATCATGGCTATACTTTTATCAATATTGATGATGGATGGCAGAAATATCAGAATGAAGAACCTAAAAGAGATCCATGGGGTTATATCCTGCCAAACAAAAGGTTCCCAAATATGAAGGCATTGGGCGACAGCATTCATGCGCTGGGGTTGAAATTTGGTGTTTACAGCTCTCCCGGGCCGCTGACATGCGGGAAATATGCAGCAAGTTATATGTTTGAAAATCAGGACGCTGAAAGTTATGGTGCCTGGGGAGTGGATTATCTAAAATATGATTGGTGTTCTTATGATCAGATCGCCAAAAATCAGGAAAAGCAGGAACTCATGAAGCCTTACCTGACCATGCAAAGTGCCCTTAAAAACTCGGGCCGCGATATTGTTTACAGCTTGTGCCAGTATGGAATGGGTGATGTATGGAAATGGGGTACGGAAGTGGGTGGCAATCTTTGGCGCACAACCGAAGATATAAACGACAGCTGGGAATCGCTCAAACAATGCGGCTTTTCGCAGACTGTACAATCTGCTTTTGCCGGTCAGGGACATTGGAACGATCCGGATATGCTGGTAGTAGGATGGGTAGGCTGGGGACCAAGCCTTCACCAGTCGAAACTGACACCCGATGAACAATATACTCATATCAGTCTTTGGAGCCTTCTTTCGGCCCCGCTGCTGCTGGGTTGCGACCTTACCAGGCTTGATGATTTTACACTGAACCTGATTACCAATGATGAGGTGCTGGCTGTTAACCAGGACCCATCTGGTAGACAGGCTTCCAGGGATTTTGTCGATGGTAACTTTCAGGTATGGTCGAAACTACTGGCAGATGGAAGCCGCGCTATCGGGATTTTTAACCTGGGCGAGGAGTCAAAGAAATATGAACTCAATTTAACCAAGCTTGGCCTGAAAGGCATGCAAACAGTAAGAGATTTGTGGCGGCAGAAAGATGCCGGAGATTTTACAGGAAAGTATGCGGCTATGATTCCTTCGCACGGGGTGATTCTGATCCGCTCGATAGGAAAATCTGATGAAGGTACGGCAAACAAGGCGACAGTTACTGACAAGCAGAGTTTTAATCCCGGACAACCGTGGCTCGATAATAACGGTGTTATGATTAATGCCCACGGGGGCGGAATACTGTTTGACCAGGGAAAATACTGGTGGTTTGGCGAGCATAAACTGGAAGGTAGAAAAGGGAACAGCGCATGGGTGGGTGTACATTGTTATTCGTCCACTGATCTGTATAACTGGATAGATGAGGGTATTGCATTAAAAGTTTCTGATGATCCCAAAAGTGAAATCACTGCCGGATGCGTTCTGGAACGGCCAAAAGTAATTTTTAACAGCAAAACTGGGAAATATGTGATGTGGTTCCATCTGGAGCTAAAAGGTCAGGGATATAATGCAGCCAGAAGCGGCGTGGCAGTAGCCGACAAGATTACCGGCCCATACACCTACATCGAGAGCACTCGCCCAAATGGTGAAATGGCACGAGATATGAACCTTTTCGTAGATGAAGACGGAAAGGCCTATCACTTTTATTCATCAGAAGATAATGCAACCATGGTTATTTCTCTTTTGAGTGATGACTACCTTAAGCCATCAGGAAAGTTTATTAAAATTCTGAAAGACAGGTCACGCGAGGCGCCTGCACCGTTTAAATATAAAGGCAAATATTATCTGGTCACCTCTGCATGTACCGGCTGGGCTCCCAATGCCGCAACTGTGGCAGTTGCAGAATCCATCTGGGGCCCCTGGGTTGAGAAGGAAAATCCATGTGTTGGAGCTGTGTCGGAAATAAAAACCACGTTCGACTCACAAAGTACCTATATTCAGCCTGTTATTGGTCGTCCGGACGCTTTTATCTTTATGGCCGATCGCTGGAATCCCGAAAATGCAATAGATGGCAGGTACATCTGGCTTCCAGTGCTTTGGAAAGATGGATTACCTGTTTTGAAATGGATGAAGGAATGGGACCTGAAAGTATTCCGGTTCGATTGATTCTATAGCTTTATAAACCAGTCTGACCAGCTTTTTTTCCCCCCTGATATCGTTAACAGATATTTTCCGGGTGGCAGGGAGTTGAGATCGATTTGGCAACCAGCAAAATTGTGAATCGCTGCGACGCAAGCTCCAGCTATATCGTAAATTTTGAGGTTAACTGAAATATTCTGTTCGGGCCGATCCATGAAAATGAGGTTCCTCGCCGGGTTGGGATATAATTTTATTCCTTTATTGATAAATGTTTGATCCGGCAACCCTGATGAAGCGGGAAAGAGCCATAAAAAGGCTTCTTTAAAATTGGTTCTCCAGAATAACTCATTATGCTGCCCACCGTTAACAACATTTGATTTTAATTCATTAGCGGAATAGCCGAATTTCCGGAGCGTATCCTGCATTGCCAGCATATCAGAAGGCATGGTGCCGCCTTCAAGGCTTCCTACCAGTTGATAAACAAGCATCGGATGTCGTTTCTCAGCGTTTCTGACAAATGGCCAAATGGATGGCGAAAACCAGTAGGATGGGGAGAAGATCCCGGCTTTGCCAAAAATGTCAGGACGGCTGAATGCTGCATAGAATGAAATAAGACCGCCCATTGAGCTGCCCATGATTCCGGTGTTTTCGCGATCTCTTTTTGTTCGGTATGCCGAATCAATGTAGGGTTTAAGCGTATTTACCAGAAAATCGACATACTGCTGCCCTTCACCACCACCATAATCAGCGTTATGCCACGGTGAATACTCATCCATCCTGTGTATGCCGCCATTATCGATGGCAACAACAATGGGAACCTCATAACCCTGGGCTGCGAGCTCGTTCAGGCTCTCATCCACATTCCACTCGCCGGCAAAGGAGGTGAAAGAATCAAACACATTCTGACCATCATGCATATACAATACTGGATAGGATTTCTGACTTTCGGCATAGTCCGGAGGCAGGTAAAGCCAGATTCTCCTGGTTCTGCCAAGCTGCGGAATCTGAAAGTTTTCTGAAATCCGTATAACGTTTTTTGCTGCAGTTGTGGTGACCGTTCCATTGTTATCAGCCCAGTTGGCGATAGATAGATATATGGTTTCAGGAGGCCCAAAAGTATAACTCCGATTGGAAATTTCCTCTCCGCCAGTACCCTTTTCCACTGTTGCCCAGCTTCCCCGGGTAAATTTGAATTGTATAACGGTCCCTGCATTTTTAGCCGGAAGTGTAATCTGCCAAAGTCCCGACTGGTTTTTCTGAAGTGCCTGTGCTGCAGCCCCGGGGTCCCAGCCATTCAGATCACCTGCAATATAAATTGGTCCGGATGCCGGAGTGTACGCAGGAATAGATTGCAGCACTATAGTGACCTGCGATTCAGCTTGAATGATTGAAGTCAGCATTGCCAGGCAAGCCCAAAACAGAAATTGCTTCATAATATCTTAAACATCGATTCTTTCAAGACCTTAATGTTTCGGAGAAGTTGCTCTTATAAGTTTCCGAAACAGGCAGACGTATTGGTGTCGAGGAGGATAATTCAACCACCATACCGGCTTTAGTTTTCTTGGCCAGCCTGATACGATTGAGGTTGACCATATAGGAGCGGTGACAGCGGACCACCGGGAACCCAGCCAATTGCTCCTCCATGCGTTTCATGCTGTTGCGAAGAAGAATACGGTCGGGTTGGGTATGATTTAGGTAGTGAATGATCACATAATTTTCGCTGGCTTCAAGATAGAGTAGATCATTTAGTTGGATACTCAGCTTGGTATCCCCGTTTTCATCATCAAAATGGATGAATCTGGATTCCGGTTCTGCTCGTTTTTCAAAAAGCAGACTTTCGAATTTTTGTTTTTTGTCGTACCAGGCAAAATAGAGAAGGCTGATGAGGTATGGAATCAATAGGATCAGAGTTGCATTCAGAATAGCTGTGTAATAAACTTCAAACCAGAACCGGGGATCTTTCAAAAAAACCTTCTGGATCATCATGTAAAATCCCGTCATGGCCAGCACCTCCAATGCTATCATAATGGCATATCCGGCAATGGTTATCGTCCGGATTTTTCGGATCTGACTCATGATAACCCTGCTGATAATGACAACCAGCATTCCCAAAACGACGACAAAACCTACTCCGAAGGCAAATTTTCCTGTATTTACATCGAACCAGCTTCTTGAGTTGAAAGGACGGTAAATCAGGATAAAGGCATAGGCAAAAATAGTGGTGAAGATGATCTGAATCACCGTATTACGGCGCTTTACAAAAAAGTCGGGTATCGCATGATTCAAATTCATACCGCAATATTAATCAAAGTTGGGCAATCTGCCGTTTTACAAAACCAATGGAAAGGGAATCCGGACACTCGATTTCGTCCCTGTATTTCGTGTTTGATCCCAAAAATTCCGGATTAATCACTCAGATCAGCGGTTTGCCACACCCCTGTTGATATCACTTTTTATGCATCGTAAATTTGCCACCAGAAACTTAGAACTATGGATTATTTTGAAAATCAGAAGCTGCTGAAATCCTGTTACGATTTCCATTCTCCTGATATTTCTATTCCGGGATCCTCAACAAGGATCATGAATTGCAACTTCCAGTCGGTCATAAGGCCGGATGGGAATCATGATATTTCGGATAACATCTCGGTTGCCGGACAGCCCGACCTGTTGGCGCGTTCATATGAAGGAAATTTCAATTTTACTTATCCTGTGTTCATGCCTTCAGGGGTTCAAAAGTCCACTGGCGCTATCGTCATGCTTCATGGGTTAAACGAAAGAAACTGGTTGAAATACCTCTATTGGGCTCAATATTTATCAGAAAATACAGGCAAGGCAGTAATCCTTTTCCCGATGGCTTTTCATGTTAACCGCTCACCCGGTTTCTGGAGCGATCCCCGGGCTATGCAGGATGCCTACCAGATGCGTGTGAATCAATCGCCTGAAAATGCAGTCGCTACACCTGTAAATGCCGCATTGAGCACACGGTTGGATACCCATCCTGAGTGGTTTTGCACTTCGGGATTGCAGAGCTGCTACGATTTGATATGCTTAAATAGAATGATAAGGTCAGGAAAGCATGAATTATTCAGTCAGGGTGCATCCGTCGATTTTTTTGCTTATTCAGTTGGCGCCTTTCTTTTGGAAGTATTATTGATTGCCAATCCGGAGGATCTCTTTTTAGATTCAAAGAGCTTTTTGTTCCTGGGAGGAAGCTCCTTTGAACAAATGCAGGGAATATCGAGGTATATAATGGATACAAAGGCCTTTGCCCGGCTGGAGGATGCTTTTATCCTGCACGATCCGTCATCGATCCGAAACAAGATTAATATCGAACATCTCAATACGTTTAATGTCCTTTGGTCGGCTTTTATGGCCATGTTACGGCTGGATAAACACGAAAATTTCAGGGAGAAGGCATTTTACCGATTGCGAAATCAGATTTCTGCAGTCGGTCTGGCACTCGATCAGGTAATTCCCGCCAAATCTATTTTGCGAACCCTTTGGGGGTCGGAAAATCGTAATAAGATACCGATGTCGATTATGGATTTCCCTTATCCCTATTCTCATGAAAATCCTTTTCCGACGGGTAATCAAAATCTTCGTCCCCAGGTAAATGAGGCCTTTCATCAGGTGTTCACCGGCGCTGTGAAGTTTTTAGGCTAATTCGCGACTTCAAAAGGAAACCACTGGTTTTGATGTTACAGGTTGATCTTTTTCGCTTGACCGGGTTTTACCTTGATAATCTGCGCTTTCCCGCTTTCTGCCATTGCTTCCCAGTTGATATCCTTTTTAGTATTATTTGTCAGGATGGTTTTCATCCGTCCCTCATGTTTTACAGTAATAGTTCCATCGAAAACTGGCATATCCTTTAATTCGGCCCAACCTGTGGAGCCTGTTAAACGTGATTTTGTGCGAATCGTCAGGGTGCCGGCATCTGCCTGAATGCCCATGAGTCCCATTCCGATGGCTTCAATTGCTGCAAAGGAGACCTCCGGATATTCGCGGCGCTTTAGATCAGGCGATACTAATCTGACCAGTAAACGGTAAGCATCTTCAGCTTTCCCGTACCTGTAAGTTTCCAGAGGATAATAAGTGTTCATCTCTACGCCTGTTTGGGGAACGACCTTGATCAAATGGTCGATTACTGCTGAAGCCCTGTCGTGGGGAACCACATCCCACCTTAGGAGAAACGACATCATCTGTTTGTCATCCAGCCACATACCATTATAACGAATATAATGATGGTAAAGCTTATTCTCAGGATCCCACCAAATAGAATTAATCCGATTTTTAATTTTCATTGCCCGGGCAAGATAATCATCCGACGAAAGCGCTTGCTTTTTAAACAGCAGGATCTTTGAATAATCAAGGTTGCCAATGTACTGGGCAGCAAGAAGATCTATGCCAACTTTGCCATATTTTTCTTCATTGTAGGAACTCAGTCCGCGACTGCTGGTACTGTCGGGATTACCCTCCATGAGGCCATCACCATCTGGGTCCCAACGCCTGACATATTCATTCAGGGATTTATCGTAAAAATTGATAAAAGCAGGATCATTGAGATAGATAGGATCACCCGTCCAGAGCCAGGCACGGTAACAGGCATCCAGGATATCAAAATTTGCCGGAAGGTTATACCAGAAATCCTTATCCGATTTGTAATCCACAGGAGCGGGAAGATTATGCCGGTTGATTTCCCAGTAACCACACCAATCGCGGCTTTCAGATATCGCAGCGACAAATTTTGACAAAAGATTTTTATTGATATCTGCCAATCCGAGCATTTGGGCGCCAATAAGCTGATGCGAGACATCGCGCATGCAAAAAGCTTCACGCTTGGGAAGGGCTGCTTCATACCAAGGGCCAACCGGATCATTGTTGCGGAAAACATAGGCCATGGCTTGCCTCTTTGCCCACTCAAATCCTTTTACCAGAACCTGATCATCACTCGAAAAACTGATTCGGGCATCCTGACAGTTTACCTTACCGGCAAGAATAAGTGCCGCCAGCAGAACAATTATGTGTTTCATATTTAATTCCTTAGCCTTCCAACTCTTTCCTTGATGCTTTTTTCATGCTCTTCATCAGAAAGAGAGGGATCTTTCATACTAAGGAAAAGCGAGCACGGCAGTTCACTGCAATCGCTACAACTTTCATAACCCCTGTCATTGAATGCACATTGGAATAAAGGACAAACCTTGGTTGGCATCATTTCCTGGGCCCAAAAGGTTGAACCCTTAACGGCATAGCAGCCGCTGCAGGTTTTGTTGTAGAACTCGCACTCGTCGCAAACTAATCCGCATAACGATATGGTATTCATAGTATTAAAATCTTTAAATCTTCTGTCTCTTTTCTTTTGTCTTTTGTCTTTTGTCTTCTTCAGCGTCTATCGGTGAAAGCTTTCGCCGATAAATTTCAGTCCGTCTGTAATACCTGTCCTCCAGTATACCCAGGAGTGACCACCATCGCGGGTACGGAATTCATGCTTAATTTGTTTGTCGCGAAGAAGGACGTGCAAAGCAGAATTTCCCTTGTAAAGAAAATCATCATCCCCGCAATCAATATAAAATCTGACCTTTTCGATTTGCTCTTTTGGCAGAGTTGAAACCAGATCGAGAATGCTGTTCGCCCTGTAATGCGGAGTTAGCAGCGATTTGTCAGCTGTCAGGCCAAATAGTTTTTCGAACAAACCATCACGATTACCGAGAGGTCTGGCTTTCATTTCCTCATCGGTCCAAACCGCAGCGCTATAGGCTGCGCAGGCAACAAACATATCGGGATACTTCATCGAATAGAGGAGGGAACCGAAGCCGCCCATTGATAACCCCGCAATCCCGCGAAATTCCTTCGTTGGCCTTGTTCTGTAGTTTTTGTCGATGCAGGGAATGAATTCCTGAATGAACATATCTTCGTATTTTTCCGAACCATCGGCGTTATTCATATACCAGGTAGCCTTAGCATCAGGCATTACAATAATCATCGGAGGTATTTCCCTGGATTCAATGGCACGGTCGGCAATCGTATTAATTTCACCGAATTGTATCCAACCTGATTCATTATCTGTGTACCCATGAAGGAGATACACAACTGGATATAGGCGAGTTCCGGCCTTGTAATCAGGCGGCAGGTACACTGCAAAGTTTACTGCATGTCCAAGAATCTGGCTCTGCATCGTTAATCCTTCCAGTACTTGCCCCATTGGCACCGACTGCGTAAATGCCATGGTGCTTATCGAAAGGAATATACTGAGGGTCACGAGTTTAATTTTCATTATGATCTAATTTATGAGGACCATAAATTAGTTATTTATACAAAAGAAATTGCTGCTATCTGACAGATAACCGCAAAATTTCGCTCTGCATTTCCCTGGCCTGAACATAGATTTCAGGGTCCAGCTTTTCATTAAAACCACAAACCTCTGATAAGATAAAGTCAATCCCCTTTTTGGATTTTCTGGAGAATTCCTCATCGCCCGGAAACTGATTACCGTTTTCATCAGTTGCCCGGAAATTGAAACTCGCAACTAAAGCATAGAGGATCCGGTTATATGGCAACGACAGCTCCAAAGCAAGTTGAATTGCACCGGCCAGCCTGTCTTCGGGTCCCAGCTTACGTAATAAATCGCATCCTACGCGATAAATGGTGTCGCCGAGGGCTTTATTCTGAAAACGAAAAAGTAGATCATCGATATGGTCAGTTAATGCTTCGATAGTAAATTCTTCGGGGTACCGGGCTAAGAGAATATCCGCCGCTTGAAGCATGGTGTCCCTTACCCTGTTTTTTACTTCGGGAACATGCAGAGCCTCATAGAGGTACACAAATCCCGGATGGAACAAATATCCAAGATAAGCGGTAGATGCATGCCCGAGATTATGAATGAAAAGTTTACGGTCGACCCATGCTTTCATGTTTACTTTAGGTGAAAGGCCCGGGATGTCAGGAATGGGATTCTTGAAGGCCAGCTTGTCCAGGATCAAGGTGTTATAGGGTTCGGCAAATACCTGTAAAAGGTCTTCCTGCATATCTTTTTCCTGCATGATCGGCACCATTTTACCGATGCTGGTCTCAATAAGACCAACGAGACGGTTAAATGGGTACCAATCCGGTAATTGACCGATTAGCTCGGTACGCATGTAATCCGCCGCATTGCGAAGGTTTTCCGCAAGGATAATATCCAGTGGGTAATCCGGATTAATTTCATATCGATTTAGCAAGCCTTTAGCGATCAGTGGGATCGTTGAGGGCAATCCCGCTATGCCGACTGAAACGGCAAGGATGCGGGCAGATGCGATTTCCTCTGTGGCTTTGTCAAGGTCATCGGCCATAATACCCTGGACATTATTGATAATGAGTACCTCAGTCGTTTGCCCTTTGATAATAACATTATATTGCCTTTTTAGATTAAGCTCATCAATAACAGGCTTATATGTGT
The DNA here is from genome assembly GCA_903851365.1 of uncultured Bacteroidota bacterium. Classification (GTDB taxonomy): domain Bacteria; phylum Bacteroidota; class Bacteroidia; order Bacteroidales; family UBA12481; genus UBA12481. The sequence continues at coordinate 150,799 of CAINOB010000020.1, read as the reverse complement.
CGATAAACACAATTTCATATCCACCAAGGCTGAAAAGCTGCCCGATAAAGGAACGGCCAATTTTCCCGGCTCCGAACAGTACCAATTTTTCAGGGTTCGTAATGATCACAATTTTGAAATTTGGCTTTTATAATCCTTTACCAGATCGCTGACCTTCTCCAATTTTTCCCCGGATTTCGCTTCCACATAGGTTCCTCCAACGCAGTAACAGGCAAATCCACCGGAGGCAGTGGCCCAGGCAATCGTATCCTCTAAGTCAAAATCACCTTTTTGGCTGGTTTTCAATTGCCGGGCGATAGAAGCAATAGCTCCACCGGCAAAATTGTCGCCACAACCCGTTGTATCCCCCTTGAGATCTGGAAATAGTTTTATCGTTTCAACAACTTTTGTTGATACAGGAAACTGGATGATACCGGTTTTTCGGAAGACCTTGCCATTTGAAAATGCAAAGAGGTTTCTGATGCCGTTCGTAATAATGAAGGAGGCTACATTTTGCCCGGCAAAATAGTCGGCCGCCTCTTCAATAGTATGGCAGCCGCTTATTCTCAGCGATTCTTCACAATCCATAATTAAAAGGTCAATCAGCTTAAGGCTTTCGGAAGTATTTCCCAAAGGCCAGGCTTGTCCGGGATTCAGTTTCTCATTACGGAAATCAAAAACCGTATTTACTACTGTCATGCACCTGTTATCCTTAGCCTTGCCAAGCAGCCCGGTTAAATGATCGTGTATCTGAGGCACAAGAGCAGTGCCCCCGAAACAGACAAGATCAGACTTGAAAAAATCATTGTGAATGAGGTCGGGCGTGTAATCCCAGGCAGCACCTATATTATTGATAAATGTTCTTTCCCCATGATTATTGTCGTAAGTGGGATCAGAAAGAACATGGGTAAATGGAGTGAATTTTGCGCCGATTCTTTTATAATTTGAGATGTCCAGCGGTGTTTTCTGCAGAAGATTGAAGATAAAATCGGCTGTTTCATCATTGCCAGCTCCACCGTAATAAGAAACTTGAAATTCAGAAGGATTGAGAAGTTGTGAAGTATTAATAAGTGAAACCAAACCAGGCCCGCCGATATTTATCGAATCAGCCTGTTTATCACCGGTTAATTGCGAGAAAATCTCCGGATAGGGGGTTGATGAGAATTTCTCCAGTTCTTCCGTAAAAACTAACTTTCCCGGCGATAACCCTCCATCACCACCTTCCTTCGACTGGTATTTCAGGAATTCGGGACTGTTGAACTTAATTCCGGTATATAAGTAATCGGCAAGGGCACAGCCGGTTCCGGATATGACAATTTTATCGGAAAACATGCTTTAATATATTTTATTTTGCGGTAAGGGCCTCACTAAGATTCCACAGTTTTTCCGCACTTACCAGATCGTATGATGCCTTGGAGGATGCCTTTTCTTTTCTTTTAGCAAAATATTTTCCAGTGACACCCTCAACCTCCGGGGATGCCGCGAGGTAAATTGAAGTTTCGGCTCCGGCAGAAGGTTCTATGGTAAAGGGTTTCATGAGTTTCATCATCAGGTTTGCTTTACCGGTGGAGCGGTTTACGCCAAACCGGCTGTTGACGAATCCCGGGTGCAGGCAATTTGCGGTGACTCCTGTGTCTTCGAGGCGGTGCGCCAGTTCATAGGTAAATAGGATGTTAGCAAGTTTTGCCTGGGCATAAGCTTTCCAACCTGAATATTTTCTGGTTGACTGGATATCGGCGAAATCAATTTTTCCGCCAAAATGAGCTCCTGAGGCAACATTGATAATCCGGGACGGAGAACTCTTTTTCATCAGGTCGAGCAGCATCCGGGTAAGAAGAAAATGTCCCAGGTGATTCACGCCGATCTGATATTCATATCCATCGACAGTTTCCATCCTCTTTTCGGTGTAAATGCCGGCATTGTTGATCAAGACATCCAGCCGTGAATATCTGGCAATGAAGTCACACGAAAACCGTCGGACATCAGATAAACTAGCAAGATCGCACTGCAATAGGTCAACTTGGTTACTTTTACTGATAAACATGACCTCCTGTCGTGCTTCCTCACCCCTGTTCATATCACGTGACATCATGACCACATGGGCTCCCATTTCAGCCAGAGCAGTGGCTGTTGCCTTTCCAATACCGGAATTAGCTCCTGTGATCAGAATAATCTTATTCTCCATTTGGTTGATTCTCCAATTACTTCTGACAAATATAACTTTAAAAGGTTTCTATAATATTTGCAGATTACTTGCGGAACAGATAAGAAAGTTTAACAAAGAATCCCCGTTGCATCTCCAAAGGTTTTATATCCCTTCCAATAAATGGCTGTGAATCTTCAGATTGTTCATAAAGCGACCCATATCCCAAATAACAAACAGTGCCAGGAATATAGGTGAATGAAACCAGGAAGTCCGTCAAAAGAGATTTCCTGTACCCATTATATTCAAGTATCCCTCTGATGAACAGATATTTGTTAAACTGATAGGTCAGGTTCAAACGTTCAATGGGGTATTGGTAAATTTTCTCCTGATCACTGTTCCTGAAGAAATCGGAATAAGTAAAACTGAATGTGGTCTCAAATTTTGGCCACGGTTGGAATCCTGCATTGAAAGTGAGACGGTTGCTCATGCCACCATAAGGATCAGCGGAATAATAGATGGCATTTGTCCGACGGTATGAGAAGGTACCAGAGAACCAATTTTTATAGCGACCCTGTAGGATAACCTGCAGGCCACTGGTATTGAATCGCTTGCTAAGGAATATTTCGTTGGAGTATGAATATTTGAATTTCAGCTGGACGGTGCCTCCAAGGAGTGCCAGAATCGAGGCATGGTCAGTGGTTTCCCACATTGAATAGATCTGGTCATAGGTGGCTGAGCTGAACAGTTCCAGATCGAATCGGCGGAAAGGTCCTGATTTGGTATAAAACATAGGATGGATAAGAGCCGTGGCCTGACTGATTCCTGTTCTGGTAATGTAGCCGGTTGATACATCGAAGCCAGTGCCTATATTCTTAACTGAAACTCCGTAGATGAGGTCTCTCGTTTCAGAATGAAGATACAAGCCTTCTGCATGGCTCGTACGCCTTGATACGCTATCGGTTGTTTGGGATCCGAATAGGTTGTATTCCAGCATGCTGGATTTATTGATGCGGATCTGGGCATCCGTCCCGGCAACGCGGTTACTGCTTCCGCTGGCTTCGCGACCAGTGTATAATGCTCCGAGATAACCATCATCTTTAAGGTTATACTTATACCTAAGGATAGGGAAGTGAGCAAACTGGCGGGTTCCTGAAGCGCTGTCGCGTGGGAGTTCATCGGCACCATAAAGCAATGCAATGGAATTCTTTTTATCAATATTGCCGGTAAACTTCACTCCGGAAATAGGATTAACAATGGTCCTCGTATTAACCAGGTACATCATCGGATCAACAATGGATGCCTGAGTTGCCCCAATGTTGAATTTCTCCCTTCCTTCCAGAAAAAATGGTCTTTTTTCAGGATAGTACAATTCATATCTCAGGTTGACGTCCACTTGTCCAGCATCCGACTCAACCTGGCTGAAATCAGGATTAACCGTTGCGTCCAGAATAAGGTCTGGCGTGATACCGTATTTGAGTGTAAGGCTGAGATCGGGTTTTCTGACATCTCTCACGAGCTTGTCCCCTTCGCGGATATCCTTATGGGTATAGGTGATTGCTGGGAGGGCTTCAAAGAGTGTATAGTGCTTTACTCCCTGATAATCAACACGCATCAGTTGTGGTAACAGGTTGAAACCCATGGTTGGGTCGAGATGAGGATAGCCGACATGTGTTGCTGTCCGGCTCACATATCGTTCGAGCAGCAGGCCCATACTCACAGGATCACCATTGGCGAATCTCAGACTTTTTAAAGGGATTTTTACTTCAACGATGTACCCGTGATCATTTAGTTTTCCTGCACTATACCAAACCAGATCAATGCTCGCATCCTCTTTACCAGCTGCAAAACGGGTGTCCATCTGAATTCCCAGAGGATTGACATAGAAGGCATAGAGCGCCTGCTGGTCAAACCTCGAATCAATATTCAAACAGATCCAATCATCCTGAATAATCGCATCGCGAGCTGAAACATTGGCTTTGATTTTATCCGGTTCAGGATCCTGACAATCAAAAGCAAAATAGATGTTCTCTTCATCGTAGGCCAACCATGCTTTCGTATGTTGGGGTAATGTTTTCCCGAAATCTGGAATAAACGTTACAAAGTCAGAAAATGAAGGAGCTTGCTTCCAAATATCTTCGTCAAGGACCCCGTCAATAACAGGCGGTTTTGAAACCTTGAAGGCTTTGACACTCTCCGAAGGCACCTGGCCAATGACAAATGAAGACAACCCCTTGAATAGAATTAAGAAAAGCAGGCTGGCGAATATTCTATGGTTTGGGCGATGCATTATTATGGGCTTTGTATCTGTTGACATAATATCCCGCAACTAATTTCTGTATTTTCGAGCGATAAATTCAATCCCGATGAGAATTATTGTTTTTCTGATTTCCCTGCTGGTCAGTGCTGCTTGTTATGGACAGAGCACAGAATCCCTGCGAATTACTCATGGACCATGGTTACAGAATCTCACTCCTGATGGGGTTACCGTTTGCTGGACAACAAATCTGCCTGCCGTACCCGGGGTGTGGATGGTGCGAAGCAGGCCATTGAATGATTCGCTGATCCGCAACTCAACCGACGGATTGATTAATGTTGGCGGCACAATGCATAAGGTGAGGATCTCAGGGCTCAAACCCGGCCTAAAATACTCTTACCGGATTCACTCTGTTGAGCTGATGAAGTTACGACCTTATCAGGTTTATTACGGAGATACCATCAAAGGAAAAGAGTGCAGTTTTACTACTCTTAATCCTAATAAAATAAGTACCCGATTTATGGTGGTAAATGATATACATACCAATGGTGCAGAGTTGGGTAAGTTCCTGAAGTCGGGTAATGCGGCAGAAGAAGACCTGTTGATTTATAACGGTGATATCGTGGATAATTTCGAAACTGAATCGCAATTTTTGGGACCTATTATTGATACCAGCGTAAGATATTTTGCATCAAACGTCCCTTTTGTATTTAATCGTGGAAATCATGAAACACGGGGAATCATGGCCAGGAAGCTCAAGGATTATCTTGATTTGCCAGAGGATCGATACTATGGTTCCTTCGATGAGGGACCGGTTCATTTTGTTATGCTCGATTGTGGAGAAGACAAGCCGGATGATAACAAATATTATTATGGATTAGCTGATTATGATAATTATCGGTTAAAAGAACTGGAATGGTTGAAGCGAGAATTTGCGACAGATGCTTACAAAAAGGCTACCTACAGGGTGATAATAGTTCATATGCCTATTATCCCGATACTGAAAACGGTTTTTGGAAAATTTCCTTTATTGCTCAGTGATAACCGGGGTCATGGACCTCAATTTCTGGCTGAGCATTTTGGTCCGGTCATCCGTGAAGCCGGTGCTGATCTGATGATAGCGGGACATACCCACAGGCATTCATGGTTGGCTCCGCCGTTCTCAGGATACCGCTTCCCGATTCTCACAAATGGAAATACCAACTACGTGAAAATTGAAGCAACCAGTGAATCTCTTTCTATCAAAGTAATGTCGGATAAGGGTGTTTTGATCCTATCTAAAGAAATCAAGAAAGAGTAGAAAAACTACCAGGATATTGCAATTTTTCCTGTAGACTTTCTAGACTCCAGAAAGTCATGTGCTTCCCCGGTTTTTTCAGCAGGAAAACATTTTCCAAGAACAGGTTTAATGATTCCGGCTTTGGTCAGGCGGCTGACTTCCTCCATTACCTCCTTAAGTACCACCGGTTTATTATCGGCCAGAGCAAGCATATTTACACCAATCATCGACTGCGATTTTACAATCAGCCCTATTGGCGAGTGAAAACCAAATCCTAAACCTACACGCAGATTGTTCAGTTGATTGGATCTTTTTCCAATATTTTGAGCAGCGGCACCATAGGTAATCATCCGGCCGCCGGGACCTAAAAGTTTAAATCCTTTCTTGAAACTCAGACCTCCGATGTTATCAAAAACAACATCAAGTTTATGTCCGTTAAGTTTGGATGAAAGTTCTTTCCAGAAATCTGGCGAGTGTGAATCAATAGTAAAATCGACTCCTATTTCTCGGAGATAGTCATGCTTCAGTGAGGAGGCAGCACCAAAAACCGCGCACCCTCTGGCTTTTGCCAGCTGAACTAATATTGTTCCCACGCCACCGGCAGCAGCGTGAACCAACACCCTGTCGCCGACATAAATTCTGGTGGCAAAGCTTGAACTATACACTGCGGTTGAAGCCTGCGTTGCCAAAGCAGTTGCAAGGGCCATATCCATTGAATCGGGAAGTGGGATAATCGCTTCCGCCTGGGTTAAGGCGAATTCGGCGTAACCCCCGAAGCGGGTGAGCGCTGCAACGCGTTGTCCAATTTTAAAGCCGTGAGTATCTTCTCCAATTGCGTGTATTGTTCCAGCAACGTCGTAACCTAAAACAGCAGGCATTGGTGGTGCAGCCTTATAAAGGCTACGACGTGCCATGACATCTGCATAATTCAATCCGAATGCTTCAACTTTTACCAGTACCTGCCCTTTGCCAGGTACCGGAACCGGGGTGTTCCTGATCTCAAATGCATCTTTGCCGTCACCGGTCCGAACCAGAAATATCGCTTTCATCTTACAATTTTTGTTATAATTTTTTTGGTTCAGTTTTTTTTCTGATCCTTAGATTAATTAATTCCACCGAAAAAGAGAACAGGACTGCTACGTAAACATATCCTTTGGGTATTTCCTGATGAAAGGCTTCCAATGTCAGCGTAAACCCTATTAATATCAAAAAAGAGAGTGCCAGAATTTGAAGTGTTGGATTCCTGTTGATGAACCGGCTTATCGTTCCAGCAAATGAGATCATAGCAGCCATTGCGATAATAATTGCCATTATCATGATTAATAATTGTTTACTCAATCCAATGGCAGTAAGAATCGAATCAAAACTGAACACCATATCCAGAACCACAATCTGAAGTATTACCCCCGCAGGAGTTATTTTGTTTTTTGCACTCCCCTCATGGTGCTGAACAAGAGTTTTTTGATGGATCTCAATTACGCTTTTCCATATCAGGAAAATTCCACCGGCCAAAAGGATGATGTCGCGAATCGAAAATGCATTATCTGCAATGGTAAATAACGGATGAGTAAGCTTGATGATCAGAGTAATGGATACGAGCAAGCCAATCCTGAAAACCAACGCCAGCATCATTCCTATTGTCCTCACCCGCGGTTCCTGCCTTTTAGGCAACTTTCCGGTGGCGATGGATATGAATATTATATTGTCGATCCCGAGTACTATCTCAAGAAAAGTAAGAGTTAATAATGCAATCCATGCTTCCGCGTGAAGAAATATTTCCATTCTTGAAGGAATTTTAGGTTTCAAAGATAATCGAACAGGATTAAAACGCAGATTTTGTTATTTTGTGTACGGCTATTCTGAATATGCAAAATATGAAGTCAAGGTTGATAGGATTTCTGGTATTATTATCCATTCTACCATGGTCATCCCTATATCCTCAATTTGTTGGCAAACCATTCGTAATTAATTATGATAAAAGAACTTACGGGGGTGATAATCAGAACTGGTCTATTGCGACCGACAAGAATGGATTAACCTATATTGGCAATGATAAAGGCCTTCTGGAATTCGATGGTGCCAACTGGAGTTTATATACGATGCCGGATAATGGTATTGTTCGGTCGGTATCCATCGGTGATGATGACAATATTTATGTTGGCTCCTATCAGGAGTTCGGCTACTGGAGCCGCGACGATTGCGGCGTTCTTAGCTATACTTCGCTGAGCAAGAAGCTGCTTCCGCCAAATGCACTTCATAATGATGAGATCTGGAGGATAATTGCCCATAACGGGAAAATATATTTTCAGTCTTTCGCCAATATTTTCGTTTATGACGGAAGGCAGCTCTCAATGTTGAATCCCAATACATCGCTTGTATTGCTTATCAAGGCAAGTGGACGCCTCTTTATTCATGAAGTAGGGCGCGGATTATTCGAAATCATTGACGATTCCTTTAAGATGATAGCCGGATCCGAAATCTTTGCACGCGATGAAATCAAGGTTATTCTTCCTTATGAAGGGAATCGATTCTTAATTGGTGTTTCTGGAAAAGGAATGTTTCTTTTCGATGGCTCGGTATTTACCCCATGGGATAATCCGGTGAACAGGATGATAAGTTCATCGGAACTGAATAATGGAATGTCGGGCAATAATCATCTCGTTATCGGAACCATAGGGAATGGGTTGTTTATCCTCGATGAACATGGAAATCTTCAGGAACACCTGAATTCAGGGAACTTTCTTCAAAACAATACAGTACTGGCCATGGCTTTTGATCCCGCTGGAAACATATGGGCCGGATTGGATCGGGGAATCGATCTGATAAACCTGCATTCAGGCATGGATGTTTATGTTGATCCATCTGGTACCATGGGTTCAGTTTACGCTGCAGTATTGGATGGGATGGATCTTCTGGTCGGGACCAATCAAGGGGTATATCGATATCATTTTGTTCCTGGGGAAGGTTATGTCAGGCCTGAACCTGTTGTAGGATTAAATGGTCAGGTTTGGGATTTAAAAAACATTGATGGTGAGATTCTTTGCGGCCATACTAATGGAACCTACAGGATCACCGGCACTCAGGCGACCCGTATTTCAGAAATTACAGGTGGCTATGAGATCCGGAAGATAACTGATCGAAGACGGGATTTTCTACTTCAGAGCACATACAGCGCATTTGCCATTTATACCTCAGTGAACAGCAATTGGATGCTGGACCACACCGTTGGCGGGTTCTTAGAACCTATCAGCAGTTTCGAAAGCGATCACCTCGGCAATATCTGGTGTGCACATGCCACCAGGGGAATATTCCGCATCCGGTTTAAGGAAGACCTGTCAGCGATTGAATCATCAGAGATGTATGGAATCGAAAAAGGATTGGCAGCTGACAGGCATATTGATGTGGTTAAGATTGAAAACAGGATCGTTTTTCCCGGCGGAACTGGTTTATATACCTGGGATGATTTAAATGATTCCATAATTCCATATACCCAACTAAATGATAAGATTGGCGATTTTGCCAGGGCAAGACAGATTATTAAATCACGAGAGAATCATTACTGGTTTATTAATGGCCATGATATTGCATTGTTCAGAATTACCGGGTTCAGTGTTGAACAGGTTTTTCGCTACGACTTTTCCATGCAGGGTCTATACCTGAATAGCAGGTTCCCCAAAATCATCAGCCTAAAAGAAGGGCTGCATCTTATTTGCCTCGATAATGGTTTTGCCATTTTCGATGAAACAGGTCTGAGAACGCTGGAACCACCTGCCCCGGTGCGTATAAGGAGGGCTACTGCGGTCAACCGCCGCGGTGATTTGCTTAGCCTTCCACTCGATTCGGTTCGCCATGGAATCAGAATATCCAATAGTTTCAAGAGCCTGACAATAGATTTCTCGGCGGGAGCTGGTTACCGCCATCCGCTCTATCGCACAAAACTCGAAGGACTTGATGCAGCATGGGGACCTTGGAAGAATCAGTCCTCTATTGCTTTTACCAGACTTCCGGCAGGGGGTTATCAGCTCCAGATCGTATCTATGAATATCAATGGATTACCTGGCCCAACCGCTACTTACTCCTTTATTATTAAATCCCCGTGGTATAGTTCAATTCTTGCCTGGATAATTTATGGTTTAATACTAATTGCGCTTATCGTGTTTCTTCGGATCACCTTTCTAAAGCGACTCAGGCTTCATCAGCAACGAATTGAAGAAGAGGAGATTGAAAAACGCCGTCAGGAGATGCTTAAAGCAGAGCAGGAGGTTATTAAACTTAGGAACGAGAAGCTTGAAGCTGAGGTGAATTTCAAAAACGTGCAACTTGCTGATTTTACTATGAGTGTGATCAAGAGAAATGAACAGCTCATAAAAATCCGTGACGAATTTATGCGTCAGTCAGGTGATAAGGGTTCCGGTTTTTCACGCTCATTTCAAGAAAAAATTATCAGGCTATTCGATAAGCAACTTTCTTCTGAGGATGACTGGCAAACATTTGAAACTCATTTTGATCAGGCACATCAGGATTTTATTAACAGGTTAAAACTGAATTATCCCCATTTAACCCAGAGCGATCTCAAGCTCTGTGCTTATCTGCGACTGAATATCTCTTCCAAAGAGATTGCCCACCTTCTTAATATTTCCCTTCGTGGTGTCGAGGTTCGTCGATATCGTTTACGTAAGAGATTAAATATCAGTACAGAAGAAAATCTTTATGATTTTCTTCTAAAATTCTGACGTACTGTTGTAGTACTCTTGTGAAATCTGTTTTTTTTGTGAAGTAGTGATGTGAAACGGGTTTATTATGAAACCAAAAGCATCGCATTTAACTTTGGTAAAATTGAACCCTAAGCATTGACCTTAATTACAGAATAATAAACCTAATCTATGAAACTTGTAAAGCTGAAAATCATTATCCTGTTGCTCCTGATACTTACCTCAGGTTCCTATGCTTTTGCGCAAAGCATAGTAATCACGGGTAAAGTGCGGGGATCGGATACCGGTGAATCCTTACCCACTGCATCCGTTGCAGTGAAAGGAACCACTCATGGCGCCATCACAGATATGAATGGCGAATACCGCATTGAAGTGAAAGCCGGGGATGCTGTACTTGTGTTTTCCTTCGTGGGTTATGAAACTCAGGAAGTAGTGATTGGAAACAGGACAAAAATTGATGTAGTGCTGAAAACCAAGGCCTCTTCTTTGGAGGAGGTAGTCGTCATCGGATATGGCACAGTCAGGAAGAGCGATCTCACCGGTGCGGTAAGTTCGGTAAAAGCTAAGGACTTGACCAAAATTACCTCGGTTAACCCGGAGCAAAGCCTTCAGGGTAAGGTTGCCGGAGTCCAGGTCACAAGTACCTCGGGAGCCCCAGGGGCTTCTCCGGTTGTCCGTATCAGGGGGGTCGGGACTTTTAATAACTCTTCTCCCATCTATGTTGTAGATGGTGTGATCCTTGACAATATTTCCTTTTTAAATTCTGGTGATATTGCCTCAATGGAGGTGCTTAAAGATGCTTCGGCAACTGCAATTTATGGTTCACGCGGAGCGAACGGAGTAATTATTGTTACTACAAAAACCGGGGTCAAAGGCTCAGACAAACCAGTCTTTAACTTCAGCTCGGAATTTGGAATCCAGAATCTTTCAAAGAAAATTAATTTGTTGAATGGCAGGGAGTTCGCCATTATCACAAATGAAATTGTTTCAGGAACCTATAATAATGTAGATGCTGTACCAAATACCGACTGGCAAAGTCTGGTCTTTAAACCGGCACCAATGCATAACAGCCAGTTTTCGATTTCCGGCACGACAGCGAAAACTGAGTACTACCTGAGTTTTGGACTGTTTCAACAGGACGGTATAATTGATAAGTCGAGCTACCGCCGCTATACCATTAAAGCTAACAATACCTATCACCTGACTGACCATCTTAAATTTGGAAACAACTTTACTCTGGCTCCCTATCAACAGCAGAATGCACCGAATGTGACGTACTCGGTTTACCGGGCCCAACCGTTGTTGAATCCCTATTATGCTGACGGATCTTACGGCGTGGTTTATAATGTTGGCAATCCGCTGGCCGACCTGGCAAACTCAAACAATTTTGCTTCAGGTGTCAGAGGGGTAGGAAATATTTTTGGTGAATACACTTTCCTTGATGGTTTTACCTTAAGGTCAAGTTATGGAATGGATGCCAGCTTCGGTCAATCTAAAAGCTTTACTCCGGCATTCACCGTATTTAATCCTGATGGTACAGCTTCCCAACAGCAAAATGTCCTGAGTGATATTTACAAGGGTAATTCACAAAATACCAGCTGGCTTTGGGAGAATACCCTGAATTATACTAAAACCTTTGGTAAGCACAGTTTTAATGCCGTAGCCGGTTATACTATGCAAGAAACCAAATCTGAATCAATAGGTTTATCCGGAGAGAATGTTATTCGTAATGGAAGTGACTTTTGGTATATCGGACCTTCTTATATATATGATCCGGCTAACAATGTAAACACGATTCAGTCCATTTCAAATGGTGTTGATCCTAACGAATATTATTCCATGCTTTCCTACCTCTTCAGGGTTAATTATACCCTGTCGGATAAGTATATGTTCACCGCAACTTTCAGACGCGACGGATCATCGAAATTTGCTCCAGCTAACCGCTTCTCGAATTTCCCATCAGTGGCTGCCGGCTGGAACATCGGACGTGAAAGCTTTATGGAAAAACTTCCCATATTTTCTGCTTTAAAGCTCAGGGCCAGCTGGGGAATTATTGGAAATGAAAAGATAAGCTATTTCGATCGTTTTGCCAGGGTTCAGTCAGATATTGTTGCCGTTATTGGTGATCCTGATGCTGCTATTGCTGCAGCATCTTACGGTAAGAGCGGCAATCCCGATCTGAAATGGGAAAGCACAAAACAAACAGATGTCGGTCTTGAATTCGGACTATTCAAGAACAGGCTTACTGGAGAGTTTGATTTCTATAACCGCGTTACAGATGATATCCTTGTTGAATTATCAACACCTGGTCACATGGGTAACGGTCTTGGACAGAAGATACGGTACAATGCCGGCTCTGTTCTGAACCGGGGATTCGAGATGAACATTAACTGGCGTCAGGAGATTGGCGAATTCTCCTACGGCGTTGGCATCCTGGGATCGACCGTTCATAATGAAGTACTTTCCATCGGTGGAGCCAGTGGTGTTGATTCCTTGTTGATTGGCGGTTACCTGGGGAATGGTCAGGCCGTGACACAAAGCCGTGTTGGCTTGCCAATCGGTGCATTTTATGGATATAAAACAGATGGGGTTTTTCAAACACAAGCCGAACTAGATGCTTATCCACACTCGTCACAGGCAGGCGTCGGCGATTTGCGCTTTGTAGACACCAATGGTGACGGCAAGCTTAATGCCTTGGACAGAACCTATCTGGGATCTTCCATACCGAAGTTTATCTATGGATTCAATTTTGAATTGTCCTACAAAAGCTTTGAATTTTCGGCTGATTTTCAGGGACAGCTGGGAAATAAAATATTCAACGGAAAAGAGGTGGTTCGACCTGATCCCTACAATTTCGAACAGCATGTATTTGACCGTTGGACAGGCCCGGGTACCAGTAATACCGAACCAAGGTCATCTTTTGGGGGATACAATTACTCGATCTCCGATAAGTTTTTACAGGACGGTTCTTTTATGAGACTACGGAATATCATGGTTACTTACACAGTTCCTAAAGCTTTAACCAAGAAACTTAAGCTTAATGAGCTGAGGGTTTACCTGAAAGGGACAAATGTTTACACGCTGACCAAGTTTACCGGGTATACTCCTGAAATCGGGAGCTACGATGTCCTCTCAAACGGTATCGATTATGGAACCTATCCTGTCACTGCAGTTTATTCAATTGGACTAAACCTATCATTTTAAGCAAGATGAAAGCACTGATTAAAACTACAATAGCATCCGTCCTGCTTATTCTTCCACTCGCAGGATGTACAGATTTCCTACAGAAAAATCCGCAAGGTGAACTGACCCAGGAAGTTTTCCCAAGCACTCCTTCGGATGTCCTTTTGGCTACCAACGCCGTTTATTCCACTATCCGCGACTGGTATTTCAACTCGGGGGGATATCCGATTTTGGACATTATGTCGGATGATTCCCACAAAGGAAGTAATCCTAATGACCAGTTAACCACTGTCGGTCCTTATGATAACTTTAAGATTACAGCAACTGCCGATGGTCTTGACCGTTGGTGGAGCACCCTTTATGAAGGCATAAAACGCGCAAATGTGGTTATCGAAAAGGTTCCAGCAGTGGTAATGGATGAAAAGGTGAAAAATGAATGTATTGCTGAAGCCAAATTTTTGAGGGCCATTTATTATTTTGATCTGGTACGTGCCTGGGGTGGGGTGCCTATTGTGACAACCGTTACACCACCTTTGCAATTGGCCCGTGCATCGAAAGATGAGGTGTATCAGCTGATAGTTGAGGACCTCGGATTTGCTATTCAAAATCTCCCGTTAAGAAGTGCACAAACTCTGGACAACAGAGGACGTGCCACCAAAGGTTCAGCCCAGGCCCTGATGGCAAAAGTCGCTCTGTTCCAAGGCCTTTTTATCACTTCGGAGGAACAGGCACTGGAAGTTATCCATTCGGGTGAATATGATCTGGAACCGGTATACACAGATGCAAACGGAGTGAAAGGCGAACATGGGATTGAATCTGTTTTCGAGGTCGGAGCCATGCAGGTTGAAGGTACAGCCGGAGACCAATACGCAAACACTCAGGGTGTTCGCGGAACGCCAAACCGCGGATGGGGATTTAACAGGCCTTCAGAGGAACTTCGGAATTCCTTTGAAGCTGGTGATCCTCGTTTGGATGCCACGATCATTGATTTGGGCGAAACCCTTGATGGCGTAAAAATCATTGGTGATGGTACGACACCTGATTTCGAATATGACGATAAAGGAAATATTACACAACGAGAGTGTTATAATCAGAAAGTTTGGGTGCCGGGTAACAACACGATAACCCAATGGGGTCATAATCGCAGGTTAATTCGTTATGCTGATGTTTTGTTGATAGCAGCTGAGGCTCTGAATGAAAATAATAAACCTGCTGATGCGTTGGTTTACCTGAATAAGGTTCGTCAACGCGCTCGTGGAGGAAACCCGGCTATCCTGCCTGATATAACTGAAACAGGCAAAGCCAATCTCCGGAAAATAATCATGGAGGAACGCCGACATGAACTGGCGATGGAAGGACACAGGTTCTGGGACCTCGTGCGCACAGGAATGGCTGGGGAAGTTTTAGGTCCTGTTGGATTTGTGGTTGGAAAAAATGAGCTCCTGCCAATTCCTCAAACCGAAATTGATATTTCGCAGGGTATACTGGTACAAAATCCGAATTGGAATTAACTGAGTTTTTAAATTCAACCGAATATTAATTAATCTAAGTTTCACATTAAATGATTCATTCTATGAAAAGAAAAAATGTCTTTCTGAGTGTCGTCCTCGTCTCCGCGATGTTCGCTCTGGTTATGAGCGGTTGCAAAAAAGAACCAACTGTTTTCACTCTGAGCAGTCTCGTGACAGGAACTATTGATCTCAACGGAGCTACCACCGCCAATACGGTTCCGGTAAAACCAGTAATTGTGGCTACTTTCAACACTGATGTTGATGCAACCACCGCAATTCCTGCAAACGTTACTCTGGTGCAGGATTATGACAATGCTGCTATTGCTGTAACTGTTACAGCCAGCGGATCAAGCATTACCATTACCCCGACTGCTGACTTAGGCAGTGGCACACTTTACAAATTAACCCTTACCGCCGGTCTGAAATCAGCCAATGCGTTGGTTCTTACCGCTGTGACGCGCAATTTTACCACCACAGGCACTTTTGTTCCGACAGGCGTTATTGCTCACTGGAACTTTGAAGGCAATGCAAATGATGTAGTTGGAACTTTCGATCCAGCCACCACCGGTATTGTTAACGTTTCTTACGGGGCTTCCCGTAATGCAGCAGCAGGAACAGCAGCTACTTTCGATGGTACCACAAGTATTATTGAAGTTCCTAATGGTGATCTGCTGATGAATACCGCTGATTTTACTCTAAGCTTCTGGGTAAAAGCCGCAACTCAGGACAAAGGACATTTTGTTATGGGTTTGGGAGCTTTCTATGGATTCCAATTTGAAATAGCAAGCGATTTCAGTAATTGCAAACTCGCTGCCAGCTATGATCTTGGCAATTCCACTACCGGTTCCGAAGACCTTTGGTTCCCGGGTAACGGTCAGACAAAAGACAATGGCGGATGGCAGGGTTGGACTTTCTGCAAGGACCTGACTGGTTCAGGCGGTGTTGCTGCCATTTTGCAGGATAAGTGGGCACATGTTGTTTGCACCTATAATTCGGCAACAAAGGTGGGCACCATGTATATGAATGGTGAAAAAATGAAGGCTCAGGATTTCAATCTTTGGCCTGATGGCGATGCCAAACGTGGGGTGGTCGGCTTGAGATATGGTGGGAAATTGCCAGATGTAAAGAATGAACTCGCATTCGGGTTTATTCAATCAAGGGCAGGCACCATGTGGGCTACTGAGGCTTGGGGCGGATATGCCATCCCAGGTGCTAACCACTTTAAAGGTCAGCTCGATGATATCCGGATCTTCCACAAAGCCCTGACTGATACAGAAATCAGGCTCATGTATAACTCTGAAAAGTAGTATTGGTTAATCAAATTTGGGGAGGATCCGGATCATCCCGGACCCTCCCTTTTTTTTAATTCTTAAAGATTGAAACACTTTATTCGCATATTCTTTCTCTTTGCCGGGATTTTTTCTACAATAACATCCTGCAAACCTGATGATCCGGCAAACCATGGCACCATGCAACTGGTGAAAGTAATCGCCGGCGGTATTACGCTTAGTCCTGAGGCTACCACTCAAAATATTCCAGCCGACGCTGTTTTTTCTATTGAGTTCACCAGTGCAGTTGATACACTTACTGCCAAAAATGGCATCACATTAAAAAACGAATCAGGAGCGGTCGTAACAGGCAAGTTCACTTTTTCCAATAACTTGTCTGTTATCTCAATGAATCCTGATAGTAAACTGGATTATATCAAAACTTATACCCTGGAAATCGGTCCAACATTAAAAGGCGCAAATGGGGAATCCTTTGCCGGTATTTCCTGCAAGCTGACCACCTTGCCTGGAAAGCTTACCCTGAAGAATGTTTCACTTAATGGGTTTCCATTCAAAACTGCAAAACCACTGATAAATATTGATTTCGATAAAATAACGCTGACTGCTGAATTTTCAGATCCGATTAGCCCATCCGGATACTTATCATACTTTTCCTTTTCCGGGGGAGCACAGATGACCGCAAGCCTTTCGGCCGACAATAAATCGATTACCCTCACCAATTCAAAACCATTGATTGGTTACAGCCGATATTACTTCAATATTTCATCGAATCTTACTTCCCAAACTGGATATTCCTTCGATGGATTTTCAAATTCTTTTTATACCCAAATGGATTCAACGGATAAATATCCAAGAATCTCAGATGATGAACTGATAGACCTGGTGCAGCGTCAGACATTTCGTTATTTCTGGGATTTTGGCCATCCTTCTTGTGGCATGGCCAGGGAGCGGAATACATCCGGTGATGTAGTTACAACCGGTGGATCGGGATTTGGAATCCTGGGCTTGATAGTGGGAATGGAAAGACAATTTATACCCCGCCAGGATGGACTTGACCGTTTGGGTAAGATCCTTGGGTTCCTCGAAACCTGCGACCGTTTTCACGGAGCCTGGCCTCATTGGATAAACGGAGTTACTGGTAAAGTTATTCCCTTCGGTACTTTAGATAATGGAGGCGACATTGTGGAAACCTCTTTCATGATTGAGGGGCTGCTAGCCATGAGAGAATACCTAAATGCCTCGGTTCAAAATGAATCTGACCTGGCGACCAGGATCACCAAGCTTTGGGAATCCGTTGAATGGGATTGGTATACCCAAGGCCAGGATGTTTTATACTGGCATTGGTCCCCAACTAATTTTTTCAACTTGAACTATCAGATACACGGTTACAATGAAACCCTGATAACTTATATTTTAGCAGCTTCTTCACCTACACACGCCATTCCGGCTTCTGCTTATCATAAAGGATATGCCTTAAACGGATCGATCCGCAATGGCAATAAATATTTTGGGATAACCCTTCCGCTTGGAGAAGATATGGGCGGTCCCCTGTTTTTTACGCATTATAGTTTTCTTGGCCTTGACCCGAGAAATCTAAAAGATACCTATGCGAATTACTGGATTCAAAATGTTAATCAATCGCTCATCAATATGAGTTATTGTATTGCAAATCCAAGAAATTATATTGGTTATAGCGCTGATTGTTGGGGCCTTACTGCCAGTGATAATCAATTGGGATACAGTGCGCAGTCTCCGACGAATGACCTGGGTGTAATTACACCTACTGCTGCTGTATCAGCCCTTCCTTACACTCCGGCCGAATCAATGAAAGCCATAAGGCATTTTTACTACCGTCTCGGCGATAAACTCTGGGGACCCTATGGTTTTTATGACGCATTTAATGTTTCAGCTGGATGGTGGGCCGATTCGTATATTTCAATAGATCAAGGCCCTATAATTGTTATGATCGAAAACTATCGAACTGCTTTATTATGGAACCTATTTATGAAGAGTTCTGACGTAAAAGCCGGACTCACTAAACTGGGTTTCACCTATTAGTAGATAGGCCAGGAACAATAACAAACTAATATGAAAAATCTGTTTAAACTCAGGACCTTATTATCAGTTGCTGTTTTTATCGCAACGGCAGGTATTGTTCAGTCGCAGAATCCGGTCTTTAAATCACACGGTAAAGTTAATTATCCAATCTCGCCAGACGAAGTGGCGATGCTTGATTCAATCCAGCAAAAGACTTTTCAGTTCTTTTTAAAAGAGCATCATCCGGATTGGGGGATTGTCAAGGATCGCACCACCCAACAAGCTCCAGCCAGTATTGCAGCTACAGGTTTTGGAATCCCTTCATTTGCCATTGGTGTCGAAAGAAAGTGGATTACCCGTGAAAAGGCTGCTGAAATTACGCTCAACATTCTGAAGTTTTTCAATGGTTCAGTTCAGAGCACTGATAAGAAGGTAACTGGCTACAAGGGGTTTTATTATCATTTTCTGGAAATGAAAAATGGAACCCGCGAGTGGAATTGTGAACTTTCATCCATCGATACCGGTATTCTGATGATGGGTGTCCTCTTTGCCAGGAACTATTATAATCTGGATAATGAGGTTGAAAAGCAGATTCGTTCGCTTGCAACATTTTTATTAGGCAGGGTTGATTGGAATTTCATGACAATGCCTGATACTGGTAAAGATGCCAAAACCATTTCCATGGGTTGGACTCCGGAGAGCGGCCAACACAAATTCGGCTGGGCTGGCTATAATGAGGCTTTGTTTCTCTATGTTCTGGCAGCCGGAAGTGGAATGCAAAATGCTGTCCAAAGTTATCAGGCCTGGCTAAAATCCTATCAATGGAACACACCCTATAAAGGACTTTCCCATGTTGCTTTTCCGCCTTTGTTTGGCCATCAGTTTTCGCAGGCTTTTATTGATTACAGGGGCTTGGTTGATGGTTATATGAAGGAAAAGGGGATCGATTACTTCGAAAACTCACGCCGTGCCACTTATGTCCAGCGCCATTATGCCAGCGATAATCCAAAGGGCTGGATCGGATACGATTCTTTATGTTGGGGTGTTACTGCCAGTGATGGTCCATCCGAGAAACTGAATTTTGATGATAAAAAGTTTCTTGGCTATGCCGGCCGTGGAACCAGCGGTCCTGATTATAATTATTTCGATGATGGAACGATAGCTCCATACGGACCTCTTTCATCTTTGCCTTTCGCTCCTGAAATTGTATTACCGACGATTCGGTCGATCAATATTAAATATGGTCAGAAACTTTGGGGAAAATATGGCTATTATGACTCATTTAATCCTACGGCAAAATGGATAGATGATGATTTTTTAGGAATCGATGAAGGACCAATGCTTATTATGATTGAAAATTTCAGAACAGGAATGGTTTGGAATTATGTGATGAAGGACCCGATTATACAGAAGGGACTGAATAAACTTGGCTACGAATATATAAAGTAGAATGGTTATGAAGGGATTCCTTTTTATCCGGAGGTATGCTCTGGTTATCCTGCTGGGTTTCACAACTAACATGCTCCATGCACAAATTGTTAACCTTGATGGTTTTGAAAACAAAGTCGGTTGGAGCTTTATAAAATCAGACGGAGTAAACCTCGCCCTCACAAATGAGAAGGGATTGACAGGCAATGCGATCCGATTTGATTACGATTTCACAAAGGGAACTGGTTATGGTGGAATTCAGAAGCTGTTTCCCATTGATCTTCCTGACAATTATGAATTTACTTTTTATGTAAAGGCAGAATCTCCTTCAAACAATTTTGAAATCAAGTTTATCGACAGCACCGGAAATAATGTGTGGTGGGTGAATAACCGGAATTATAATTTTCCAAAAGAATGGAAAAAAATCAGGATCAGGAAAAGGCATATCAACTTTGCCTGGGGACCCACACAGGATCAAAAACTGAAACGCATCGACAGGATTGAGTTTACGATAGCATCGTTTGTTGGCGGAAAAGGTACGCTGTGGTTGGATGACCTGAAATTTGAAAAGCTGCCGCCTGAAGTTCAGTCCTATCCTGATCCCATCATTACAACACCCACGTCAAACAGTATCCTTGTCGATTTTAAAACCCGGAGGGAGTTCGGCGGATTACAAATCAACTGGCAAAAAGAACAATTTGCCAATAGCTTTGATATCCAGACTTCGGAGGATGGCAAGCAATGGGAAAAAGTTTATACTGTACTTTCGAATCAGGCAAATGTGAGTTTCATCAGGCTTCCCGACGCTGAGGCCAGGTATCTTAGGATTAATATCGTGAAAAGCCATTCCGACAAGGGATCCTCAATAGCTGGAATTGAATTTCTGGATGTTAAAAGCTCATTGACTCCGAATGATTTTCTTATTTATACAGCTAAAAATTCAACGTCAGGTGATTACCCCAGGTATTTCAGGGAGCAAGCTTCATTCTGGACCATTACGGGTGTTAATAACGACATTAAAGAAGCGCTGATCAACGAGGACGGTATGGTTGAGGTGGACAAAGCTTTATTCTCAATCGAGCCGATGATCAAAGTCGGTGATTCGCTTTTTAACTGGAGTAATGTGCAATCTGCACAGACGCTTGGATCTTCTGACAACAAACATGATTTAGACTTTGTTCCTACAGTAACCTGGAAATGCAGTGGCCTAAAGTTTAGTACAGGTATAACTGCCACAGGGGAGGCTAACAAAAGCTCAGTGCTCAATATTCATTATGCATTCGAGAATAACTCATTAAAGCCCAAGAATTTCGACCTTTTTCTCCTCATTCGACCATACCAGGTTAACCCCTATTATCAGTTTTTAAATCTTACCGGGGGAGTGGGTAAAATATTTTCGATCAGGGAGGAGCGCGATGGCTTAGTTGTTGACGATAAAGTGGTGCTGTCTCAGCGAAAATATGATGCATTTGGTGCAGCGGCCTTCGATGAAGGGAATCTGGCAGAAAGTTTGAGAAACGGAAGCATTCCTCAGGCTAAATCTGCCAATGATCCCGACGGACTTGCCAATGGGGTGATAAAATATACTATACACCTTGAACCTGGTGCAAAATCAGGATTTTACGTTGTGGTGCCTTTCTATGGAAAGAAACCAGTCGAGGAGAAAACATCCAGTGAGTTCTGGAAAACAAAAGTCGGGCATATTAGGTTTGATCTTCCGGCTTCGGCTGATCGTATAAATTAATACCTACCGGTCAAATCTTACATATATACTGATCAACAGGGATAAAGCCGGCATTCAGCCTGGGTCAAGATCGTATGAAAGAAGCTGGATCCGCGACGGAGCACTCACTTCTTCAGCTCTTCTTAAATCCGGGATCGTTCCTGAAGTGAAGGATTTTATTAATTGGTACACCGATCATCAGTACGAGAACGGAAAAGTTCCCTGCGTTGTGGATTTCAGGGGTCCTGACCCGGTTCCTGAAAATGACAGTCATGGCGAAATGATATATCTGATAAGGGAATATTTCAATTTCACAAAGGATACGGTTTTTCTCCGGTCAAAAAATATAAATGTTCTGAAAACTGTTGAGTATATCGAATCTTTGATCAACCAGCGGTCGACAGATCACTTTAAATTCGGCAACGACAGTGTGCGGGCTTATTATGGGTTGGTTCCTGAATCGATCAGTCACGAAGGTTATTCGGCAAAACCAATGCACTCTTATTGGGATGATTTTTTTGTGATGAAAGGCCTCAAGGATGCAGCAGAGATTCAGAAAATTCTTGGTGAAAAGGAATCTTACGAAAGAATCAGAAAGATCAGGGATACCTTTAAGGAGAATTTATACAGCTCACTGCAACAGGCTATGAAAACCCGGAAGATCAATTACTTGCCTGGATGCGTTGAACTTGGAGATTTTGATGCAACCTCAACTACGATCGCTTTAACACCCTGCAACGAACTGAATAATTTACCGAAACCACAGGTTTATAATACCTTCGATAAATATTTTGAATTTTTCAAAAACCGGAGAGACGGGAAGCTCGACTGGGTTAATTATACGCCATATGAAAATCGTTTGATCGGCTCTTTTATTATTCTTGATCAGCCGGAAAGAGCGCATGAACTAATCGAGTTTTTTCTCAACGATCAGCGTCCTCAAGGCTGGAACCACTGGGCCGAAGTTGTGTGGAAGGATATGCGTACACCACGCTATATTGGAGATATGCCGCATACCTGGGTTGGCAGCGATTTTATCAACGCCATCCGTACGATGTTTATTTATGAAAATGAATATGATCAATCCCTGGTCCTGGCTTCGGCGCTTTATCAGGATTGGATCGATACCCCACTGGGGATGTCGGTTGAAAACCTTCCGACCTACTATGGAGAAATATCCTACTCAATAAAAAAAGACAATAATAAATATCTCTTCTCAATTACAGGCAAAGCGAAGCTCCCGGCCAACGGCATAAAAATCAAGAATTTCAATGGGTCAAAGCTTCCGGTCAAAGTGACCGTTAACGGTATCGAGAGTAAGGACTTTACCAAAAATGAAATCGCTGTTTCAATAATTCCCGCAAAAGTTGTGATATCCTATTAATTGTTTACAAATCTGACACTTTTATGAAAGAACAAAGCGACGTTCACCACATCAAAACCGAGGATAAGGTGCGGATTTCGCAGTTGGCAGCATATGGTGCCGGGGGAATTATTCCTATCGCGTTGTTTAATGTTGCAGGGATATTAGTGGGCTTGATGGGAAATATAAGTTTGGGTTTGAGTGCATTCTGGTTGGGAGCAATCATGATAGTTCCCCGGTTATGGGATGCGCTTTCGGACCCGATTATCGGGCATTTGTCAGATAATACCAGGTCACGTTGGGGACGCCGGCGCCCATTCCTTTTGCTGGGCGGTTTGCTGGTAGCAATAATGTTTGTAGTCATGTGGTGGATACCGAAGGGAGACATGGTGCGTACCTGGTTCCCCTCTGATTCTGGTTACCAGTGGTTTCAGCTTTCTTATATTTTGGTAACCCTGCTTTTGTTTTTCACCGCCGTAAATATTTTTGAGATCCCTCACGGTGCCCTTGGTATGGAGATGACTTCTGACTCCCACGAACGAACCCGTTTATTCAGTGCCAAGAGTTTTGTTGGAAATCTCTTTGCTATGAGCACGCCCTGGCTTTTTGCCCTTGCCAATATGGAGGTTTTCAAGGGTCCAGGGGGAAATGAGGCTGATGGAATGCGCTATGTCTCAATAATGATTGCCGCCATCATTATCCCACTCTCTTTCTGGTGGACTCTGAAATTGCGCGAACCAGGATTTGCAAAAGCCGCAACCCATGAAAAGACCCCTTTCTGGCAAGATATGAAGCGTACTGCAACAAACAAGAATTTTGTCATGCTGACGCTCACTATTTTTACCCTGGCCATGGGCTTCAATTTTGTGCAGTTGCTGGGTTCCTATATTCCGATTTTCTATGTCTTTGGAGGGGATAAAGTTGCCGGGGCGAGATTACTTGGAATCAACGGTTCAGTATGGGCTGTCACTGGCTTGCTGGCTGTTTTTCCTCTAAACTGGATCAGTCCGAAACTCGGCAAGCGCAAAACCCTCACCATTGCCATATTATTGATGGTTACAGCACAACTTTCAAAAATCATATGCTATAATCCACTTCATCCTTACCTGATTATCATACCCACAATGCTGCTTTCGGCTGGTATGTTGTTTTTCTTTACCCTTGGATCCTCCATGGTCGGAGATATTTGCGATGAAGAGGAACTAAAAACAGGTTATCGTGCTGAGGGAAGTTTCTACTCCATTTTCTGGTGGTTTATCAAGATGGGAACAGCATTGGCCAGCTTCGTTGCAGGTGCGCTGATTGTGTTAACCATGTTTGACCAAACTCAGGTCACAAAAGTTGACAGCATCCAGGGTGATATCAGGGAGATGCGTGCTGAAGTTAAGTACTGGCAAGAGAACAAGGGTTTCAGTACGGCAAATTCAGAATGGATAACTTGTATAAAAACACAAGGCAATAAGGCTTTGCAGGAATCAAAAGATTACCTTAAATATCTTGACAAGGAGTCTTTGAAGGATCAGGATGAAGATCATAATTATCTTCCGGAATATCCCTCCCTGAGGAAAACCATGCTGCTTAACGCGAAGGCAACCACAAATGCTACAGTTACCCGACTGGCGCAACTTCTTTCACCGGCTGATCCTGGAAGGTTTGGAATCACGAATTCTGCAATAGATTCCCTGATGAAATCAGCAATGATCCTTGCTCTACAAACAAAGTTTGAAAAGGCTAAAATGCATTCCTTCGAGCTTATGTCACATCTCGAAGCAAGATCTGCTAGAAACAGCAATAGTAAGGAACATTATCAGGTGATTATTAAAAATATAACCGGGATAAATAATCGAATTTCGGTTATGAATACTTCGTTGTCACCGGATGTCCTCAATACTGAACTGGCTTCCATTGAAGGCAAAATCGCGCCGTTGACGAAGCAAACTCCTTATACATTATTGATGATGCGGGTTGTTGAAATCGGATTGCCGATTTTACTGAGCCTATTTTCAATATTCTTTCTTCTTCGTTATACGCTGACTGAAAAACGGTCGCGCGAGATTAAGGAGCTAATAATGGCAAGAAATTCGAAATCAACAAACAATCAGAATGACCTTTAATATTAGTGAAGGTAACTTCTGCCTGAATGGGAAAAAGGTTTTTCTAAATTCGGGAGAGATCCATTATTTCAGGATTAAGCGTGGATTGTGGGATAAACATCTAGAAGCAGCAAAAGATGCTGGTTTGACTACCATAAGTTCCTATGTTCCATGGGCATGGCACGAATCATCTAAAGGTGTTTTCGACTTCGATGGCACCACCTGCCCTGAACGTGATCTTAATGGCTGGCTGCAACTTTGCCAGGCTCACGGATTAAATTGCATCGTTAAACCCGGACCTTTTATTCTGGCAGAAACCAGGGGCGCAGGGCTGCCCGATTGGTTCCTTGAGGAATTTGGTGACGAAGTCAGGATGCACAACAGTGCAGGTGTTACAGTGGCCAGCGACGGTGTCAGCCTGTTTAATGAAAACTACCTCAAATATGTAGGGTTGTGGTACGATCAGGTTATGCCATTTATTGGTCAGCGCGAAATAACAGTCGGCGGACCCATCATCATGATGCAAATCTGCAATGAGATAGGTGTGTTTTCATGGCTTGCCCATCAGGCTGATTATAATGAAGAGGTGAAAAATCGATTTATATTTTACCTGCAAATAAGATTTTCCTCCATCGAAGAAATTAATGGACTTTGGGGGACCGAATTCCATAATTTTAGTCAGATAGAACTTCCGCCAGACGGTAGGTTACCATACCTTTCAAAAGGCGATCGTGGCCGTGATTATGAATGGCACTGCTTCTGGAGGACTTACTATGGCGATTATCTGAAAATGCTTACTGCCATGGCGAGGGCCAAAGGCGTATCGGTGCCGTTGTATCATAATCTTCCCGGATGGATTTACGGAAGCGGTTATGAGTTTCCTGTCAACATCACCATGTATGACGATTTGTTCGGTGATAAGAGTGAGATCCTCTTTGGCGTGGATCATATCCCGGAATACCTGTCGTATCGAAACATGCATGACGACAGGATAATCAATGACATAACGATGGCGATGCAGGGCAATAAACCACTGTTTGCAGCTGAGTTCCAGAATGGTTCGCGTGAATATCATGTGGTAACCAATCCCCGGGAAATGGAACTTTTTTACAAAGCCAGTGTAGCCAATGGTCTCACCGGCTGGAATCATTATATGTTTTCGCAGGGCCGTAACCCCAGGCACAGGGGCTATTCCGGCGAAACTTTTTATTGGTTCAACCCACTGACGCCCGAAGGTGAACGAACCAGCGCCTTCCCATTGGTCAAGCATATGAGCAGGTTGATTAATACCAGTGAAAGCCTGATTGTAAACGCCAAGCGAAAATCAGAAGTTTGCGTGCTTTTCTACCCTCCATATTACTCCACCGAGCTGGAAAGGCCAGAAAACGGTGCAAGTCAGCTTCTTTTTAATGCTTCGTCTATCCGGCGACCGGCTTATTTTGACGGGTTACTGAAAGTTCTCCAGGTGCTGAATATCGATTATGATATGGCAGACCTCTGCCAAACATCCGCTCAACAATTAAGCGGGTATAAGCAGGTTTGGGCCTTCAGTACTGATGAGATGAATGCCCGCGACCAGCAGATTCTGGTGGATTATACACATGAAGGCGGTAACCTGGTTATCTTTCCCTGTCTCCCTGACCGGGAAATGTCGCAGAACCCGTGCTCGATAATTCGTCAGGCCATCGCTATTGAACCTTCCGGTATAGAGATTATAAACTCTCCGCTGATTGATGTTTATGATCTTAAGGATATCAAATGTGCTAACCCCCTGATCAGCTATTCCGAGGAATCACTTTCTGGCGCCGAAATAATAGCACGCACAATCAATGGCACGGTGTGCGGATTTTCAAAACCCCTAGGAAAGGGAACAGCTATTCATTTAGGTACATGGATCGGATTTGACACTGAAGGTCATAAGCCAGTTTATGAGGCGTTTCTGGAAAAATCAGGTGCAAAGCTCCGGCAAACTGATTCGAATAATGTCAACCTTGCAGTTCGGGAACGTTTTACGGATAATAGTTCAGCCATGCTTTTTATCGGAAACTATTATAACGAGGAACAGACAGGGAAAATCAGCTATACACATCCCGGTAACGGCCAAAAGATAACAATTCCATACAATGGGGATGAGATGCTCTGGCCATCATTGTATGGGGTATTGACTCCGATATGTTTGGAGATATCATCCGGAATTAAAATTCTTCACTCCACTTCGGATATCCTCAGTGTTCAGCATGCGGATGGACAACTTCAGCTTGTCTTGGTTGGTGATCGTGACTTGCCAGGTGAGGCGGTTCTGGAAGGCCAGAAAGCGAATCAGGTCATTTCTGCCACCATAGGGGGCGAAAACATTAAAATAGAACGGATAAATGGACGTATTGTGTTTACTTACAGCCATAAACATAAGGAGGAGCTAGTTCTTAATATCAAAATATATTAAATGAAGGTTTCAAATTCACTTGGCCTTTCCATTGAATTTCTGGAAAATGGATCAGTGAAACATATTGAAGCTGACCCTATCAGGATAAGTCTGAAAACTGCCACGCCCCTGATGAAATCCGGGGCAAATATTTTTCTTCGAAAAAGGTCGGACCCTTTTGTTTTTAAACCCTTAATGGGTCCGGAATCCAATAGCAGCCATCAATTAACCGATGAGGGTTTTTGCGCCATAGGCACCTGGGCTGGTCTTGATTATTCCTGCAATTTGCAACTATCCACAAAAAGCCTGAGCTGGCAATGGCAGATCGATATTGAAAATACAACGAGTGATCCGGTTGAAATCGACTTGATCTATTTGCTGGACGTTGGTTTAAAACCTATGGCAGGCGGACTAATCAATGAATACTACGTAAGTCAGTATCTTGAACGTTTGGTTCTTGAAGATCCAAATTATGGGGCGGTCATTTGCTGCCGTCAAAATATGAAGGAGTCTGTCGGGTATCCCTGGCTGATGATCGCAAGTAAGAATTTTGCTGCAAACGGAAGTGTGGATGGAATGCAGTTTTATGGCAAATCTTACCGCGAAACTGGTTTGCCTGAGGGTTTGCTTTCTGATAACCAGGGAGGGAATTATGCAGGGGAATCTTCGATTATTGCCTTAAAGGAAAAGCCATTCAAACTTGGTGCGGGCAGTCATAGCCGCAGTGCATTTGCAACAACTTATCTTCCTGATCATCAAAAGGCAACATCGGCTAATGACTTAAAACAGCTGCCCGAGCTTTTTCTGGAATTCAATCTTAATCCCGATACCCGATACCCGATACCCGATACCCGAAACCTGATACCCGATTCAAACCTATTCAATACTTCTCAATTTTTGCCAATCGTTGATTTGACAAGTCAGGAAATCGACCAATATTTCGGTAACGAAAAGCGTCATTGTGATACGGTGAACGGGCAGCTGTTGTCCTTTTTCAGCGGGCAGGGGAGTCATGTGGTTTTACGTGCAAAAGAAACATTGGCCGATCGGCCACACGCACACATTATGCAGGCTAATACTGGTTTTACACCAGATGAAAATATAGTATCTACTACGGCTTTTGCATTTGGGGTATTCAATTCGCATTTATCCCAGGGGAATACAAATTTCAATGTCCTGCTTTCGGTTTGTACGAGCCAGTTTAATGTTTCGCGCGAATCTGGTCAGCGTATTTTTGTAGAGTTAGATGGCCTCTGTTTTCTGCTTGGAGTTCCATCAGCATTTGAAATGGGGCTGAATTATTGTCGCTGGATCTATAAAACAAATGGGTATTGCTTTCAGGTGCGCACCTGGACCTCTGTCGCCGAGCCAAGAGTAAACACTGACTTTAAGGTTATTAATGGCCCAAAAGTCCGATTGCTTATTACTCATGATTTTGATACACTTAACGGCTGGAAAGTAATCCCAGGTGTTGAACCGCATCAGTTTATAGCAATGCCCGAAGCCGGATCTTTGATTTCGAGTAAATTTCCAAATGCCGGTTTCAAAATTAACATCAACAGTCATCAGTCTGATTATAAGGCTGGGAGCGATGAGTTAATTGGCTTAGATCGTAAGAGCCCAAGTTCTCTTTTTGTCCTTGATGTTAGTAATACCAATGATTTTTGTTTGAGTTTCATTGGTGAAGTTTGTCGGGAAGCACCTGATTCATTAATTGAAAGCGCCGATAATCAGTGGCTCATCGATTGCCAGGCCGGGCAAACTTTCTGGCATCAAATGAGCTGTAATCTCGTCATTGAAGGGGATCAAAAGGATACTCGGGCTATTGCAGAAATACTACCCTGGTATGGGATGAATGCACTTACTCATTTCCTCACACCTTATGGATTGGAACAATTCAGTGGCGCAGCCTGGGGTACGCGAGATGTGTCGCAGGGACCTCTTGACCTGTTGCTTACTTTGGAAAAGTATGATGCCGCAAAAATGGTTTTGAAAACTATTTTTTCTAATCAGAATGTTGATGGCGGATGGCCTCAATGGTGGATGTTCGACAGTTACTCGCATGTAAGGGCGCAAGATTCCCACGGAGATGTTTTCTACTGGGTAATCATCGCGCTGAGCAACTACATCAAAGTTACCGGCGACCTTAAAATCCTTGACCAGGAGGTTCCGTATTTTCATGAAAGCGTGACTGTAAATGCCGATAAAACATCTGTAAGTGAGCATGTTGAGAGACTGATCAAAATGATCATAAATTCGTTTATCCCCGGAACGTCTCTCGTGCCTTTTGGTGGTGGTGACTGGAACGATTCGCTTCAACCTGTCAGCAAGGACCTGGCTCAACGAATGATATCGAGCTGGACCGTTGAAATGAACTATCAGGCCTTTAAGCAATATCAGGCAATATATCAGCTTGCTGGTAATACTATAGAAGCAGAACGGTTAAAGAATATTTGTGAGAATATCAAAACTGATTTTAATAAATACCTTGTGAGAGACTGCGTGGTAGCCGGTTATGGTCTGGTTGAAGAAGACGACACCATCAGTTTGATGCTTCATCCTTCGGATATCAGGACGGGTGTGCACTACAGTCTTTTGCCGATGGAGAGGGGTATAATCAGTGAAATCTTTACAGATGAGCAGGCTGCCTATCATCAGGAACTCATTGAAAACCATCTTATGGGCCCAGATGGGGCCAGATTGATGGATCGCCCGTTGAAGTATCAGGGTGGCTTACAAACCATTTTTCAGCGTGCCGAAAGCAGTACATTTTTTGGTCGCGAAATAGGCCTCATGTATGTTCACGAGCACATCCGATATGCTGAGTCATTGGCTCTGACTGGTAAGGCGGAGGCTTTTGTAAAGGCGCTTCGCCAGGCAATTCCTGTTGATTACAATGAAATTGTTCCTTGTGGTGATAAAAGGCAGTCAAATTGCTATTACAGCAGTTCCGATGTCGTATTTAAAAGTCGTTATGAGGCCGATGAGCTCTATGATGTTATTAAATCCGGAGATATTACACTCAGAGGAGGTTGGAGAGTATATTCAAGTGGACCAGGTATTTATGTCAGCCTAATGATTACCAGGCTCCTGGGATTGCGAATTGAGTTTGAAAAAGTGATTATTGATCCTGTTATTCCGCACTCGATGGATGGATTATCTGCTTCTATTGATTTCATGGGTCATTCAATAACCTTTAGATATGCGGTCAGGCAAAACAACTATAGTCCCAAATGTATTAGCATCAACGGTACAGAGATCAATTTCACCCTTGGGAAAAACAATTACCGGAATGGTGGCTCAGAAATTCCGACCGGTTCATTTTTGGCCTTGCTGAACAAACAGGAAAATATTGTTGAAATTCAATTGTAATCACAAAGCCTTTCTCTCTCATTCCCGCGAAAGCGGGAACCCGATACCCGATACCCGATACCCGATACCTATCTGAATATCCTCCTCAAGTGCCTGTCAAACAGATTGGTATATACTTGTTCCTCAATGGGCTCGCGATAATGATCCAGGGCATCCATGAATTCTGTTCCCATTTCAGCGGCTATTTTATAAGAAATATGTACAAGTTGCCTGAAATGGAGATTATAATCCCGACAGCTCTGATCATGAATCAAGGTTTTTGAAAACCGGGCTGAATTCCAGCTGAGGACCTCTTTTGGTGGTGGGAGCTGTTTGTTATCAAGGTGCAGGACTGAAGAATAGGGGGCTGAAAGCTCCTCAAATCGTTTGATTCCCTGACAATATATTTCCTTGGCCAGTCGCAACCCATCGCCTCCACCCCTTGCCAGGCCAATAACTTCCTCGAGCCAGGTTGTTCCTGCAGTTTTAATATGTATGCCTGAATGGTTCTTGAAAATGATGTCCCGCATCAGGGGATAAATTGAGAATTTATCGGAGCCGGAGTGGATGCTGAGTTTAATGTCATGGTTGAACTCCAATCGATCGCTTACGAGGTTTAATATCTGAACATCCTGCTCAAATTCATGGGCAAATACTTCCTTATCTCCTTCATAATCAACTCCCTTGGGAAATAAACCCGTGAATTTCGGAGCGATAGTATGTGGTTCAATATCAGCAAGTTTAAGTTCTTTTAGAATGAAATAAAGGTCGAGCGGACTCTGTGCCATCGAAACCTCATCCATGGATATCTCAATAATCCCTGATGGTTTTTTTGATTTAATATACTCATGCAACCTTTTAACTTCCTGGATGGCTGTCAGGTAATTATCTGCAAAAAGTGAAATGTCATATATTGCCTCTTCTTCACTGAAACCCGGAATTCCGGTTGCGGGAGTACGCTTGAGAAAATCAGATTTTAGTTTTGCATCAGCAGGCCTGCCAATGAAACTGGCTACATCTAATGTGAAAAAATCGCTGACATCAATGAACCGGTCAACATTGGCCATTGTAATATGATCGGCATCTACATAATAATTTTCATTCCAGCCATTTACTTTTACTGCTTCGTCGGCTTCCATCCTTACTGCCTGTTGGGTGGTTCCAACCAACTCATGCTCGCGGTTCGATTTATTCCACACTGGTACCACAGGAAATCCCTGACGGTTAATTTCCTGGATAGCTCTGAGCTGAGCCTTGCCTTCCTTCCCAAAACGATCGCCAATACCGAACGAGAACTTTTCTAGTACCATCAGAAATTTGTATTAATAATTAGCTGCCTGAGGGAGGTTATTGATCAAATTCAAAATAATTTACGGCGTTTCGATAACAAATATTCTCAACCATTTCACCGAGCCAAGTTTCGTTGTCCGGCCATTCCCCGCGTTCAACTGATTCTCCAATGAAATTGCAAAGTACGCGCCGGAAATACTCATGCCTGGGGTAGGAAAGAAAGCTGCGGGAGTCGGTAAGCATTCCTACGAATCTGCTTAGCAGACCGAAATTGGCCAGTGTTTTAAGCTGCGTCTCCATACCTTCTTTTTGATCGAGGAACCACCAAGCTGATCCCCATTGTATTTTTCCAGGAACTGATCCATCCTGAAAGTTCCCTGTCATAGAGGCAAATACCTCGTTTTGTGCAGGATTAAGGTTGTAGAGGATGGTTTTTGCAAGCTTACCTTCTGATTCCAGATGGTCGAGAAACCTTGCCATCGGTTGCGCAACAGGAATATCGCTGATGGAATCAAAGCCGGTATCTGGCCCAAGCACAGAGAGGCTCCTGCTATTACTGTTGCGGAGTGCACCGAGGTGAAATTGTTGAACCCAGCCTTTATCAGCATCCATGCACGCCAGGGCCAGAAGTGTCACACCTGCCATTTGTTGACTAAGACCCGGGCCTTTAAGGCCTTCTTTTTGAAGCCGGATGGTTTGAAAAGCATCTTCAGTTTCTGAGGGGTTGATATCAAGAGGCGGAAAGGATTCCAACCCGTGATCTGAAAGCCTGCATCCATGGTTATGAAAATAATCATGACGGACTTGAAGTGCATTCAGGAGATCTTGAAAATGGGTAATTTGAATACCGGTTATTGAGGCCAGTGTATCCACATAACGGTTCCAGTTTTCGGTCTGATCGAATGCAAGAACTTTATCCGGGCGCCAGGTTGGCAGCACTTTAATGCCCCAGTCTGAATCGGCGATACTACGATGATAATCGAGTGAATCCAGCGGATCATCTGTTGTACAAACCAATTCAACATTCATTTTTTCGAGAAGGGAGTGAACAGAGAATTCGGCGGTTCTTAGCATGGCCGAAGCTTTCTCGTAAATACTGTGGCAGGTGACCGGTGACAGTTGACTGGTGATTCCAAAGTAACGTTGTAGTTCAAGATGGGTCCAGTGAAAGAGTGGATTTCCCATGGTGTAAGGCACTGTCTCAGCCCATTTCTCGAATTTTTCGTAATCAGTGGCATCACCGGTAATGTATCTTTCGGGCACGCCATTAGCCCTCATGGCCCTCCATTTATAGTGATCACCGTATAACCATGCCTGGGTCAGATTCTCAAATTGATGGTCCTCAGCAATCATCCTGGGACTCAAATGCGAATGGTAATCGATTACCGGCATTTTAGCAGCCTGACCTGAATAAAGACGTTCTGCAACAGGATTGGTCAGGAGAAATTTCGAATCTGGAAATGGTTTCATTTTGCTTTTTTCTAAATCCATTGAGTATGAAAAAACTCTCCCCGTCGGCGGTCGATCCGCTCATAAGTATGGGCGCCGAAATAGTCACGTTGAGCTTGTAATAAGTTTGCTGGCAGTCGCTCGCTGCGATATCCGTCGAAAAAGGAAATTGATGCTGAGAGTGCTGGTACCGGAATTCCAGTTAGTATGGCTTCAGATACAACTTTTCGCCAGGAACTTTGTGATTTTTCAATCTGACCTCGGAAAAATGGATCCAGCAGCAGGTTGGTCAAGGTGGAATCACGCTCATAAGCCTCTTTAATTTTGCCAAGGAAAGCAGAACGGATAATACAGCCACCCCGCCACATCAAAGCGATTCCGCCATAATTCAGATTCCATCCATATTCTTTTGCAGCAGCTTGCATCAGCATATATCCCTGGGTATAAGAAATGATCTTGGCGGCATACAACGCTTGTCTGATTTCTTCAATCGCTTTCTTCAGGTCTTCCTGTCTATTCGTCTTAATGTCTTGAAGTCTTTTGTCTTTTAGAGTATCAGCTGCTAATACCCGTTCTTCTTTCATAGCTGACAGGCTGCGCGAAAATACCGATTCGGTGATCAATGTCAGTGGAACGCCAAGTTCAAGGGCCGCCTTGGCAGTCCATTGACCGGTCCCTTTTTGCCCGGCGGCATCCAGGATAAGATCAACCAGGTGTTTTCCCTCCTCGTTTTTAAATTTCAGGATATCTGCAGTTATTTCAATCAGATAGCTGTCCAATTCTCCTTTGTTCCACTCGGCAAATACTGCCGACATCTCATCCGGTGAAAGGTGGAGGCGATCTTTCATGATCTGATAAGCTTCACAGATAAGCTGCATATCGCCATATTCAATTCCGTTATGAACCATCTTGACAAAATGACCGGCTCCGTTTTCTCCCACCCATTCGCAACAGGGCGTGCCACCTTCCACTTTAGCAGCTATCGTCTGGAATATTGGTTTAACGAGTTCCCAGGCTGCTCTTGATCCGCCAGGCATAATGGAGGGGCCCTTGAGTGCACCTTCTTCCCCGCCGGATACGCCGGTGCCGATGAAAAATAAACCACGGCTCTCAAC
This sequence comes from uncultured Bacteroidota bacterium, assembly GCA_903851365.1. Classification (GTDB taxonomy): domain Bacteria; phylum Bacteroidota; class Bacteroidia; order Bacteroidales; family UBA12481; genus UBA12481. The sequence continues at coordinate 116,175 of CAINOB010000020.1, read as the reverse complement.
GTATGCAGTTCGTCTGTTGGTATCAGGATAATGGCTGTTTCCGCCATCGATAATAACATCGCCCTTCTCCATAAGCGGTATCAATTGCTCAATAAGGTCGTCAACCGGGGTGCCCGCTTTTACCATCATCATGACTTTCTTAGGGCTTTCCAATGAGGCGACAAATTCCTCAAGGGTGTGGAATCCCTTAATAGTTTTTCCCTTGGCTCCACCGGCAAGAAATTTATCTGTTCTCTCGGGTGAACGATTAAAAACACTCACATTAAATCCGTGATTTGCCATATTCATCACCAGATTTTCTCCCATTACGGCGAGGCCGATAAGGCCGATGTTACTTTTATTATTCATAATGCCTGATGCATTAAAGTATATTAAATCAATTTGTTATTTGCATTTTTAAATCTCAGTCCTTTAAGGATCTGTCCTATTTCCCCTTCCGGGAACGGATCGATTGTATAGGCGCTGAATTCCCGTCGGATCGGATAATTATTACGTTGTTTTTCGAAAGTTTCTGGTGATTCCCGAAGGAGAAGATCATCGGCAAGGATATTGTAAGTGGCACGCACAATAGAGTGACAGGTGATTAGTGACTGATGACTTGAGGTTGGTTTCAATGTAAGGTTTTCGCAACTTAATGGTTCTATGTTCAACGTTTCTGCATCTCCGGTCAGACCAAAGAAATTGCATGTGGCATCCGTGATCATTCGGGTTGCATTGTGTTTACCATCCTGTGAATATCCTGCAATATGAGGAGTAGCAATGGCCGCCAGGTCTAATAATTCCCTGTTTATTTCTGGCTCATTCTCCCAAACATCAATCACCAAAAGACCGGGCTTCTTTAACTCACCTAACTGACTGAACTCCCTAAAAACCCTCACAACTTCTGCCTCATTAACTACTTCTCCGCGAGAAGAATTTATCAGGGTGGCTCCGGGTTTCAAATCTTTAAGAAATTGCCTGCCAACCATATGAAATGTTTTATCTTCTCCTTCGCGGTTCAACGGAACATGCAAGGTAACTATATCTGAGTTTTGCAGAAGGACCGGCAGACTGGTGAAATGCTCCGGACCTTCGTCCCTTTCACGGGGAGGATCGTTGACTAAAACTGTCATGCCTAACAGTCGTGCAATTCTTTCTACTTTTTTTCCAACATTACCGGCACCTATAATTCCAATAGTTTTATCCTTTAGATCAAACCCCAGTCTGTCGGCAATTTCAAGAAGTGCCGCAGTAATATATTGAGCCACTGATCCCGAATTGCAACCAGGTGAATTTGTCCAGGCTATTCCATTGGTCTCGCACCATCCGGTATCAATATGATCGAATCCGATAGTGGCGGTTGCGATGAATTTCACCGGTGTTCCTTCAAGAAGATCCCGGTCGCAATGGGTTCTTGTTCTTACCAGCAAGCAGTCTGCATCGAGGAGATCTTTCTTCACGATTGCTGCACCTGGAAGATAGACCACATCACCAAAAGGTTCAAAAACCCCTCTGATAAAAGGAATCTTATCGTCGATAATAAATTTCATGTTTGCCATAATCCGGTGGCCGGATTAGATATATAGTAAAACTCTTCACCTGCGGAATTATGATTGTACCCATCGTGAAGATTCTCGTAAATAAAACGATTTTCCATCGATTGGAGATCACCAAACTCATATCCCACATTTTCAATTTCTTCCTTCGAAAGGTGACCGGGACAATAAGTAATTCTGAACCTTCCTTCGCTACTGCCATGAATCAAATGAGCAGCAGCACTAAGGTTATTGTTCAGATCACTGTTGTTTTTAACGGCATCGAGGGTAGCCGGTGTGCCATGGTATCCGTATTTCCTGATTAGCCTGTCGATTTCCGGATCTTCCCCAAACTCCTTCACCCCAGGGGCGAGAACAATCAGTTCACCACCATTTGCAATAGCCATTCGAGTGCGGTAAATCGACTTGTTTCCCAACCATGTGCTCCGATATTCCTCAGGATCAAGGTGAACTACCACTTTTTCTAGTGGCTTATCAAGTTTAGTATTGTTGACTTTTGCAGATAACGCTGCCGCAGCCAGAAACACATCTTCTGAGGTGCCGATAAACAAGCCGCGTGTAGCCATTTCTTTCTGATTTTCGCTCGATGAAACCTGCTCGAGTACAGTCAGCACATAAACCACAGGCAGATGAGTCAGAAAATGATCGGAAGCATAATTAAGAACCTGGCGTACCGGAGTGTCGGCAATGCCCATCATACGTTCCATCCCAAAAACAGCTCCAAGAAAATGACTCTTATTGATGCTTTCAGGACCTCCGCAACCGATGAGAAGGTTTTTATTGTAGTTAGCCATGCCGATAACCTCATGTGGCACAACCTGGCCCAATGATAGGATCAAGTCGTGTTTCCCATTGCAAATCAGTGTGTTTAGTTCAACCGGCACTATATAATTTAATGCTCCATCGGAGACTTTTGAAATGAAATCCGAAGGAACTTCACCTAACCTGGTAATATCATTTCGCCAATCGTGCACCCTGAAAAGGCTGTGGGGAAGGCCGGGAAACATTCGATCCAATTCACCCGAATTCATGGGTTTGTGCGTCCCGAGTGCCGGTAATATATCCGAAACCTTATCCCCATAATAATTCCAGGCCATTGCGGTTAATTCACCAGCTCTCGAATGGATTCGGGTGATATCAGGGGGAATGAGCAATATTCTCTTACGGCTCCCAATTTTGCTGAGCGCTGCGTACAAACCTTCCTTTAAATCGCTGTCGGTAAGGTCGTGATGCTCCGATCCATTGGAAAATAGAATCATTATTTATGCCCAGTAAGGTGTTACAGGCAATAATTTATCGAAATCAGCAATCAATTTATCCTGATAGGATCCGATAAATTGTCCTGTCAGAAATTTGTCGATACCTTCTTTATAAAATCGCTCCCACGAAATATCCTCGGTGCCAGGATTGATGGGGTAGAACAAAACACCATTATTGCGTGCGGCTTTCAGGTCACCCGGAGCATCCCCGATCATCAGGATATGTGAATCGGGATATTTTCCTTTCGCAGCGAATTTCAAATGTTCGGATTTTGTGCCGAATTCCTGACCCGCGATCAGCTTGGTATACTTGTCAATATCATGTTCTTCCCATTCGCGTTTTAGCGCTTCAACCGGAGTTTGCGAAACAACAATCATATCAGCCGAATCCTTGAGGCGGGCCAAACTTTCCCTGACCATAGGAAATGGCGGAATGCCGAAGATCATTTGGCTGATATCCTCATTTACTTTTTTCGACCAGGCCAATGCGCGGTCAATTTCAGGGTCCTTTACTATTGCCGCATATTCAGCTAAAACGGGGTTGCCCAATCGTGTTTCATTTCTTACCCATTCCTTCAGGGCAGTAATTTCCGGCATTTTAAAATTCCTGGCCCTGACCTCTTTTCGTTCACTCAGTAACCGGAAAGTTTCAATCACGGCAAGGAATCTATTGGTGCCGCGATGCGATGAATACAGGTTAACAAATTCCCAGGTTTGCCTGGCAGCAGTTGCCACCGGTTGAAAACCCCAGAATTTTATGAAGTTCGGACAAAAACACTCTTTTTGTTTGATTTCCATCGTATCAAAAGCACAGCCATCGGAATCAATGCCAATGAAAAAGTCCTTGTCGGGCCTGAGATTTGACAAAATATCGTGATTGGTCATAGCATTCATTCCGCTTCGAGTTTATAATTGTCCAGTTTTTTTTGTGCAAATATGAGGTTGAATCTGGTAAATCTCTGAAGCCCATTAACCAGAGGTATTGATGGCCAGTCTAAACCGATCAGAGGTGTGGCATAACTGATAAAATCATCAGTTACGTCCACCCTGCCCGGGGCGATCCATTTATCGGGAAAACTCCGTTCTGAAAGGGCGACCTTTTCGAGAGCCACTTTATCATAACGAACATGATATATCGGGCCGGGATCCCTCAGAATAGTTGCCATCCATCCATTTCCTTCGTTAAGAGCAATATCCACAGCTTTCTGCCCAACTTTATAAGCTTCATCCAAATCGACGGTGGAAGCAAAAGCCATGGCATGCCGCTGGTCAGTTCCAGGAACTTGTCCTCGCGCTGATCCGCGGGCTTTAAGGCCTACGTCATTAAGATAGTTGACAACTTGCTGGTATGCGGCGGTTTTCGTGGCTCCATAAATGATATGACCAAACGAATCTTTTACATGCTGAACACTGTCAGCAATTATTCCATCCTCTTTTCCTTCATTTTTCAATTCAAACCCTTCACTCACCACCACGATGCACCGACCATCTTTTTTTAACTGGTCATTTACTTTGTCGGCCATTTCCCGGGCACTGACTCCGGATTCTGCCATGTAAATCTGCAGGGGCATCTCGCGATGTGGATCGGCTAATCGGGCAGCTGCAGGAATATAGCCAATTTTTCGCCCCATAGCTTGCAAAACCAGCACTGGGTCGGCAGGTGCTGATCCGCTATTTTCTTCGTTGGCCGATTGGATTGCATAAGCCCAGTATCGAGCTACACTTCCATATCCGGGTGTATGGTCGATCAGCTGAAAGTCACTGTCACCGACATCATTGTCGATAGTCTTTGGTACACCGACCGCGATAAGATCAAGCCCACTTGTTCTTGCCATCTCACTGACTTTAAAGGCGGTGTGCTGTGAGTCATTTCCACCGATATAGAAGAAATATCCAATATTGTGAGCTTTAAAAACCTCCATTATTCGTTGGAAATCCTTTTGCTGGCGGTCTTTTAGCTTGTACCGGCAGGTTCCGATACTTCCGGCTGCCGGGGTATTCCTAAGGAGGGCAACCTCTTGTTCCGGCTGGGCCGAGAGGTTTATTAATTCCTCCTTCAACACACCTTCTATTCCATGCCATCCGCCATAAATTGTTCCGAATTTATCGGGGAAATATCTGCAGGTATCAATGATGCCTCTAAGTGTGTTGTTTATTACGGAAGAAGGACCTCCGGATTGTGCGATAATAATATTTTTCATTAAACTCCTCCGTAAGCAGAGTATCCACCGTCGATGGGCAGTATAACTCCTGTTATAAAAGATGAGAGGTCGGAAAGTAGAAAGAGTACGGCGCCCTGCAGATTTTCAGGTTCACCATATCTGCCCATCGGTGTATTGTTTATTATTTTCTTTCCCCGTAAGGTGGGCTCCCCATTCTCCTTATCGGTCAACAGGAAGCGGTTCTGATCAGTCAGAAAGAAACCCGGTGCAATAGCATTAACACGAACTCCTACTGGAGCAAGATGAACGGAAAGCCATTGGGTGAAATTATTGATGGAAGCTTTTGCGGCTGAATAAGCTGGAATCTTCGTAAGTGGACGAAAGGAGTTCATTGAGCTGATATTTATTATACTGCCATTTCCCCTTCTCGCCATTTCTTCCCCAAAAACCTGACTGGGTAAAAGCGTGCCCATGAAATTAAGATCAAAGACAAATCTAAACCCTGCTTGATCCAGATCAAAGAAAGTACCCCTTTCTATCTTTATGTCCGCCAAATCACCTGCTTGATCCCGACTGTAGCTTTCATGATGTGTAGTTGCCTTGGGTGAATTTCCCCCGGCGCCATTTATCAGAAAGTCCACTTGTCCGAGTTTTGTTTCAATGATTTTTTTTGCCTGCTCCAGAGAATCGCGGCTTAGAACATCCGCCTCCACCCCAATACATCTAACCCCGGTTTCGGATTCAAGTTTCTGAGCCAACCGGCTGGCTGACTCCGGATTAATATCCAGAATGGCTGTTCTGATTTGATTAGCGACAAGTCCCCGACAAAGGGCTTGCCCTATTATTCCTGCTCCGCCTGTTATAACGCAAACTTTACCCGCTAATCCCGGTAAGTTAAGCGATGAAGATTGATCGAAGAATTGCGGTTGTTTTGTCATGTACCAAAATTAGCGGTTTATCTGATTCATAAAGCGAATAATCGGTAATTATAAGGTGCATCTACTCAATCGATTTTTTTAACTTTAACATTCCCAATACACATGAAGTTTGAATTTATGATGCTTTCTAGTCGATTTATCAAGGATGTCCTAAGATTTATCAGCCTGATTGTGAGTTTTATAATTTTCAGTCCGTCTGTAATGTGCCAGGAAACTGTCAAAACAGCTGAGGAGGGTGCAGCAAAATCAATTACCTGGGGCCTGGAAACAGATTTTAACTCGAAATATATATGGCGTGGTACTACGGTGAATGATGGGTTGGTTATTCAGCCTTTTTTATGGGCTTCATATAGGAATTTTACAGCCGGCTTATGGAGCAGTGTTACGCTGTACGACCGTCATCACCTGACGAGGGAGCATGAATTGGATTTAAATCTGGACTATACCTGGTCCCTTGGTAATTTCCAATTCGAACATTCAGTTATGATTTATTATTATCTGGGTATGGAGGATTCTCCAACAACTGGCGAATTTTTTCTTGGTGTTACCTATCCGATAGGTGATTTTGCTATCACCTCCAATGTGTCCGCAGATTTTATTTCCTATTTTGGTTCTCTCTATTTTGAACATGGGTTTCAATATGAGAAAGAGATTGGCAAGCAGTTTTCCGTCAATACATCCGCAGTATTAGGCTGGGGAAACGGGAAATTCAATGAATCTTATATCGGAACTTCAAAAAAATCTCTTAATCTGATAAGTTTAAATTGCGAATTGACCTATAAAACGAAAGGAATTATTTATTTTAAACCTCACGTTCAGGTAAGTAAAACAATAAACCATGAAATTGCATCCTACCTGGGTAATTATCCCTGGTTTTGTGGATTACTCATAGGTTTCCAATTATGATTTTAAGCATACAAAAACGGATTATTATTTTATTGCTGGCCATCGGTATTTGTATGGTCGGGGGCCTGATTATTAGTGGACACTTGGATTGGCAAAGGGTAATATCTTTGCTCGAGAAACAGAAGGAGCAGCGTGCTGATTTATTAAATACTGCAGTCCAGTTTCGTTCGGAAAGCATTGATAATTTTGTTTTTGACTATACTTACTGGGACGATATGTTGAAGTTTGCCCAGACTGGAGATACTGTTTGGGCCAATGAAAATATCGTAAGTTCAATCCCTACGTTCAAAATAGATTATGCCTGGGTATACCGACCGGACCTTTCATTGATCTATTCTACTCATATTGATTCGATAAGAGCACTGGTAACTTTGCCAATGTCAGAGACTCAAATGAGGTCAATTGTTTCCGGGAAACCATTGACTTCCTTCTTTATAAAAAGTGGTTCGGATTTGATTGAAATCAGTGAGGGATCCATTCATCCAACCATAGACCAAAAAAGACAATCTCCACCCTTCGGATACCTGTTTGTCGGTAGAATCTGGACCCATGATTACTTGAAAAAAATTGGTGCCATTTCCAGAACTGAACTAAATCTGCTTACTCCTGAAAACAACGCTAATCATAAGGATTCAATTATTCCTAAAGAATTCAGATATATTAATTATAAACCTCTTTTTGCCTTTGACCATAAGCCAATTGCAATTATTGCATCAACCGGGATTGTGGAAATCGCCAAGGTTTTTCACGAGGATGCTCGCTTACGTCTTAGTATCCTGGCAATTATCTTAATATTAATTCTTTCTGTTGTTTCATGGGCTCTGATTGGAATTATAAATCGTCCATTGAAAGTTCTTGTCAGCAGCCTGAAGGATGAGGACACTGAACAAATCAGTGAATTAGTAAATCAAAAAACAGAATTTGGTCGAATTGCACAATTAATCAATGAATTTCTTCTGCAGAAAAAGACACTCATCAACGAGATCGATGAACGAAAGAAAATGGAAATTGAATTAATCATTGCCAAGGACAAAGCAGAGGAAAGCGATCGGTTAAAAACCTCATTCCTTAATAATATTTCTCATGAGATCAGAACTCCGATAAATGCTATTGTCGGTTTTTCAGATTTGATCAAGGATCCAAGAATTGTTGAAAAGGAGAGGGCTGAATTCACTGAAATTATCGTCGAGAGCAGTTATCGGTTAATGGGAGTTATTACTGACCTTATTAATCTTTCAACGGTGGAATCAGGAACCGCGGTTGTTAAGGAGGAAAAGTTCAGCCTTAATATTTTAATGCACGAAATCTATGGACAAATTAAGCCGCTGGTGGATCCCGCCAACCTAACCGTGACTTTAGGCTGTTCCATGGAAGATTCTTATTCCCATATCATTTCTGATAAAATAAAACTTCATCAGATTATTATGAACCTGCTTAAAAATTCGATAAAGTTTACGAAAACTGGCAGGATTGAATTCGGTTACGTAAGGCAGAATTCCAATATTGAATTCTATGTTAAGGATACGGGAATCGGAATACCCGCTGCTAAATTTGATGCGATCTTTGCCAGATTTCAACAGGTCGACGACTCACTTTCCAAACCATATGGTGGTGCCGGCTTGGGATTACCGATATCCAAAGCTTATACCGAACTGATGGGTGGCCGGATGTGGTTTAAATCTGAAGTTAATAAGGGAACTGAATTCTATTTCGCCATCCCTTATAAAATTTAATTCTGTCTCCTTAATCACCAACTTCTGCCGGCCGGCCAACTTTATGACCTTTGAAGGCATAGAATGCAATCCAAATGTAACAGGGAACCACAATCCAGTAAGCCGTATGGCGTCCACTGAAAACAAGATGTCGCTGTGCTTCGGCTGATAATTGTTGGAAATTTTCAACGGTTCCCGGTCCCAATAAGTCAGCTATCTTGCCATATAATAATGGTAATACAGCGCATCCTGCGATACACATGACAAGTAAGGCCGAAGCTATCTTAGTGAATTTGCCTAACCCACCCAATGCGAGAGGCCAGATTGCCGGCCACATGATGGCATTGGCAAAACCTAATAAGGAAATGAAATAGACTGAAGCGGTTCCTTTAATCATGATTGCTGTCATGGCCAACAGGAATCCGATGACGGCTGATATACCGAGTGCTCTGGACTGTGAAATAGTTTTCGGTATAAGAGCAATTCCAATCAGATATCCAACAACCATGGAGAAAAGCGTATAGGAAGTAAAAACAATAGCTTTGTTTGTGGCAATACCGGTGGACATTGCGTAAAGTGCGACAGTATCACCAGCAATTACTTCGCATCCTGCATAGAGGAATAAAGTGATTATGCCCATTACAAAATATGGAAACTGGAATATGCTGGTCTTGCCGTGAGTGGCATCATTTACATGCTGCTCTTCCTGGTCGGTATCAATATTCTGAAGAGGTGAGTACTTTACCCATAGTGCCAGGGCAGCCAATACAATTGCGATAATAATATATGGGACAATGACCCGTCCGGCTAATTCATTGAGAAGACCAGCTTTTACAACGGAATCTGTTGTAGTTGCAACCGTATCCTTTATGGAATCAACATTCTTTAAAACGATAGCTCCCAAAATCAGTGGACTCAGGATTCCTGCGGTTTTATTGCAGATTCCCATAATGCTGATACGCTTTGCAGCACTCTCGATAGGGCCAAGAATAACAATATAAGGATTTGACGCTGTCTGTAATAAGGAAAAGTCCGGCGCCCTGAATAAACAGACCAGTGAGGAATAATCCGAAGGTACGGGTTTCAGCAGCCGGGATAAATACCAGACTACCTACTGCCATGACCAACAATCCTAAAGCCATACCATTTTTGAACCCGGTCCGGTGCAGTATCCAGGAAGAAGGTATAGCCAGGAAGAAATATGAAATATAAAAGGCAAACGTGACAAAGTAAGCCTGGAAATTGGTCAGCTCACATGCAATCTTCAGAAATGGGATCAGTGTACCGTTCAGCCAGGTAACAAATCCGAAGATAAAAAACAGTGCACCAATGATAATGATTGATGTTGCATACGAGTTTTTCTGCCCGCTTGCACTTGCTGTGGTTGTTGTTGCCATATTATATTTGTATGGTAAATATTTTGCTTCGAAAGATAGAAAAAAAGAAATCACTGATACATGACCTTTGGCTCTATCAAGGTTTAGTGCCTCGGTCCGGTATATTTATTTTAGCTAAATTTAGCTTTTAATAAGAATTCAATGAAAAAGCCAATTCTGATTACCCTAATTCTTTTGTGCTTCATTTGTAATTGTAAAACTCAAACAAGCGATTCAAAGGTGGATAAATCAACAGTTTCAGGAGTCGATCTTAACCGTTATCTGGGTAAGTGGTATGAAATTGCCCGGTTTAACCATTCATTCGAAAAAGGTCTTGTCGGAGTCACTGCTACTTATTCTCTGAGACACGATGGTAAGATAAAAGTGCTCAACGAAGGGTATAAGAATCTACTGAGTGGCAAGCATAAAACAGCAATTGGAAAAGCTATGATTCCCGATCCCCGGGACCTTTCGAAGCTGAAGGTCTCCTTCTTTCTGAATTTTTATGCTGATTACCTCATTATGGAGCTCGATCAGGTTAACTATCAATATGCAATGATCGGGAGTAATTCTGATAATTTTATCTGGATATTGTGTCGTACTCCTCAAATGCCTGAGAGTACTTATAATATGTTGATTGAAAAAGCAAAAAAAAGAGGCTATTCTGTCGGGAACCTTATCCGGGTTGCCCAGCATTGAAAAGGATATCCCATGGCTGCTCTGTTTTAGGTTTTTGCCTGCCTGAAAATTTGCCATATTTGCAGCAATGATGTCAGTGATACTTCACATACCAGATTGTGCTAAAAGAATGCTGATAGTTACAGCCTTGATAATAATGTTACCAGTTGGTTTTCTATCCTGCCAAAATAGATCCGGCGGAACCAATAAGGATCAGGTATCTGTAACGCCATCGGAATCAATCGATGAACCTGAAACCGGAACTCAATCAAAAATCATTAATGCTTTGCTCGTTTGTCCTGAAAGTCCTATAACCGGGCATCCATTTAGTGTTATGGCAGTCGGTGGTAAATTGATCAGGAAAGACCGGCTGATTATTACCGGTTCCTCTGGTACGGTGGAAAAAAGAATCAGCCGGACCGGGGATGGATTGCCTTTTTGGATGATAGATGAATTTGAAGCGTTACCCGCAGGGAAATATCAGGTTGCTCTGACAGAGAATGGAAAGACTGTCGCAAGTCTGGAGTTTTCAGTTTCGGATAGTAAAGCTCCTGTAAAGCCGTCAGGTATGATTTGGAAAACTATGCGCGGGTGGGGTAGCGAAACCGAAGCGTTATACTCAGCCTGGGTGAATGCACTTTTTTATGACTCCGATGAACGGTCGTCGTGGAAAGCGCTGGATGTGGTGATGCAGAACCCGAAAAGTAATCTCCTGTATAACTACCTGGGTCTGGGAGAAGATGATCCAACCGCAAAGACCAGGGTTATCATGGAGCCTGATTGTGCCGATAATCCTTTCTATCTGCGTGCTTATTTTTCATGGAAACTGGGCCTGCCATTCGGATATCATGAGTGCGACAGGGGTTATCTCGGTAAGGCTCCGCAAACTGGGCATTGGATAACAAATGATTCTCCTACTTCAAAAACAAACCCGGTATTATCATTCAATGCCTTTCTCCGGCGCGTGATGGATGGTGTCCATTCAGGAACTGCACGCACTGCCTTAAAAGATGAATCGTCGGACTATTACCCGGTACCCCTGACCAGAGATGCTTTGCGACCTGGAACAGTATTTGCCGATCCCTATGGTCATACGCTGATACTCGTAAAATGGGTGCCTCAATCAGGCAATCATCCTGGAATGCTGCTTGCTGTTGATGCTCAGCCTGATCTGACCGTAGCAATCAAAAGATTCTGGAAAGGCAATTTTCTTTTTGCAACTACCGAAGTAATTGGTGATCCAGGATTCAAGGCTTTTCGTCCGATAGAAATATTTAATGGGCAGGAGCGGCTTCTTAAAAACGACCAAATATTGGCCGAGCCTGGCCTAATTCCTGTTTCCATGCAACAAAAAGGAATGTCCTCAGATGTTTTTTACCACACCATGGAAAGGGTTATTAATCCAAAACCACTCGACCCGGAAACAGCGCTACTCGATCTGATTCAGGCATTACACGAACAGCTTATCGTCAGGGTGAATTCTGTAGGTAATGGTGAGGCATATATGAAATCACATCCGGGTGATGTGATACCTATGCCTGGTATACCCGCAGGTGTGTTCCAGGCCGGAGGTCAATGGGAGGATTTTTCAACGCCAAACCGCGATTTAAGATTGCTTATTGCTATGGATGCAGTTCTCGATTTTCCAGATAAGATAGTTCGCTCTCCTGAAGATTATAGATTGCCGGTTCTTAGTTCACCGGAACAGGTCAAAAAGAAGTTGGAATCCTTCCTTGCAAAGAAAATAGGGGAACTTTCAATAACCTATGTCCGCACTAATGGGAAAGAACAAACCTTGACGATGGAGGAATTACTTAAGCGAAAGGCGGCTTTTGAGATGGCTTACAACCCGAATGATGGGATAGAGATCCGCTGGGGAGCTCCTGAAAATAGTGAGGAGCGGTCAAGTTGCCATCGACATGTTCCGGCTGGACAATTGGAAAAAATGCGTCAAGTCAGGGTGTGGTTTCAAAAGCGATTGCATCCGCCAACTTAATCAGTGCAGTATCCTGACTGGTATACTGATGCTGAAAACAGATCCTTTGTTGACCTCGGATTCAACCTTGATGATCCCACCAAGCATATCAATATAAGCCTTAGTAATCGCGAGTCCTAGTCCCGAGCCTTCGAGCGACTGATTTAACCTGCCATGTATTTGTATGAACCGGTCGAATATCGAGTCAATCTTGTCTTGCGGAATACCCAGACCAGAATCTCTGACATAGGCAGACAGATTCCCGTTCTCCAAATGGTAACCAAACTCAATCCAGCCATGGTTGGTATATTTAATTGCATTTTTTATCAGGTTTGTCATGATAGCATCTAGTTTATCCTTGTCAGAATAAATTATTGCCGGAACACTTGCCTGATCTGAATTGAATATTAGCTCTAACCCCTTGTTGACTGCTTCAGGAGTGAAAAAGTCAAGTAAAAACTGCGTCCTTTCAAAAAAGTCAAATTCGGAAAGATTCAACTTCATTTGTCCGGACTCAATTTTAGAAAAATCAATGATATTGTTAATGGTGTAAACCAAGCGGTCACTGCTTTTGCGTATTATTTCAAAATAATTTTCCTGATCTTCCTGTGTAAGGTCCTTTTCATCCAATAATTCCAAAAATCCCAATATGCCATTAAGGGGTGTTCGAATTTCATGACTCATATTTGCCAGAAAAGCTGACTTCAAACGATCGCTCTCCTCGGCCTTATCTTTAGCTGTTAAGAGTTCAGCCGTTCGAATGGTAACTTCTTTTTCCAAATACTCCTCGTTTTGGAGCAGAATGTTATTTTTTGCCGCAATCTTCTTGTTGCTGTATAATACATAAGCAACAAATCCTACAATGATGATCAGGATAAGAAAGAGCAGGTTCCTTTGCAGAAGCTGCTTTTTCATGGTCAGAACCTGAATTTCGGTATTGTTTTTCAGCAAGGATATTTCCTGATCTTTTTTTATCGACTCATGTTTGATATTTAGTTCGGCAATCTGCTTTTTATTGCTGATTGAGTTTAAACTATCACGAAGTTTGACTCCATTTTGATATCTCCCGAGGGCCATTTTAAAATCCTGATTAACGGAATCAATGCTGGCCAGATAGAAACAAACCTCCATCTCAATTTTCAAAAAGCTGTTTTCACGAGCTAATTTTATAGTCTTTTCAAACTGGTTCTGTGCCTGAGAGAATTGTTTTTGTTGATAAAAAATCTTTCCTACTTGCTCGCTGTTGAGCGCTATAGTTTTTTTATCATCAAGTTTCGCTGCATAATGATCAGATTGGTTAAATGCCAGGAACGCAGAATCTGGTTGGTTGGTTTTTAGATAAAGCAATCCCAGAAAATTATAAGTCTGTTCGATGGAAAAGTTGTCGTTAGTTGAAAGTGCATAAGCCAGTACTTTTTGCAGATCAGCATGAGCCAATTTATAATTCCCTGAAAGCGTACTTAGATAACCAATATTGGCAAGAGCAGAATGATAAATCCTCTTAAGGCTGGTATTGGATTTAATAAGATCGAGCATCTTGTTAAAAAATTCCAGGGCCTTGTCATTCCTTTCCATATTCTCATATAGGATGCCAATGTTATTGTATGAATCCAGAATGGTAACAGTATCTTTTAAAGCTTCTGCAATTTCAATTGATTTCAGACTGTACTCAAGGGCAAGATTCTGATATTCCTGGTCTGAATACAAATAAGCCAGGTTGTTGTACACCTTTCCAATAAACTGGGTGTCTTTGAGGGACTGAAAAACTTCAAGTGAGTGCTTATAATAGGAGGCGGCAGAATCATATTCGCCGGCGATATGGTAAGTAATACCTATATAATTCAGTGCTTTCCCTTTTCCCGGAGCATATTTTAAGTATTCAGAATAATTCAGGGCTGAAAGTGCCAGAACTTTTGCCTTTGAAGGATCGGTCCTGAATGTGGCAAAAGCCTCCTTGTTAAGAGAATCGATAAGGGAAAAAGTGATAGGCGTTTTTAGGTTTTGAGAATCAAACTTCTCGACTGTAGCCTGACACCGAACCTCTGATGAATAAGGAAGGGTCAAGAAAAATACAAACCAACAGAGAATTATTTTTGGCACAGAAACTGGAATATCTTAAAAGAACAAAGTTATTTTTAATAATCCGGATGGATAATTTCAGAAGGTTTTTGGATAAAGTATTTGATGAATCACATTTCTTTTCAGGTATATGATAGAGCTTTTTTTATTTCCTTTCCAAAGGTGGCCTGGGTACCATTTCTAATACAATTTCTCCTCCGTTGGAAATATCCTGATGGCTGAAACGGTAATTCTTCACCTCACGTCCGTTAACTTTAACACTTGAAACATATTTTTTTTGCACACTTGATCCGGTAGCTTTGATAAGTAAAAACTTTCCTTTTCCAAGATCGATGCTTACTTCTTCAAACAACGGACTTCCTATCGTATATTCTGGTTTTCCGGGGGTTACCGGGTAAAAGCCCATAGCTGAAAAGACATACCAGGATGAGAGGCCGCCACCATCCTCGTCGCCACAAATTCCCATAACATCGTTTCGGTACCAGGCATCCATCAGCTGCCTTACACGTTTCTGGGTTTTCCAGGCTTCATCGGCAAAAACATACAAATACGGGATGTTGAACCCCGGCTCATTACCTGCCACATATTGCCCGACAATCCCTGACGCGTCCGGCTGAGTTGAAATGGTTGTCCATTTGGCGTATCCATTCAGGGATTCTTCAAAAAGCTGATCCAACCTGCTCGTAAATTTCTCCTTACCACCCATCAAGCTCATCAGATTTTCTATGTCTTGAGGGACAAACCAGGTGTAGTTCCAGGCATCAATTTCTGCGAAATAATCACGACATCCGGTTCCGCCTGATGTTTTCGGATCGAAAGGTTCCACCCAGGATCCATCTGCCTTTTTGGGCGACATGAACCCTGTTGCCGGATTGAAAACGTTTTTGTAGTTGGCCGATCTTGCAAGGAAAAACTTTTGATCAGCAGTTTGCCCGAGCTCTCCGGCCAGCTGTGCCAAACACCAGTCATCATAAGATTCCTCTAGTGTAACAGCAACTGCCTGTCGCTTCTCGAAGGGGCCAACTTCCTTTACTGTCTCAGGTTCATCCGGAGAAAGTGCGGGGAACCACCCTTTTTCACGGTAAAAACGATCGAGTTCAGTTGCCGGACCTTCTTTCCAAGGAATCATTGTTCCTTCCATTGCATTCTTTTTCAACAGCTTGTAGGCGCGTTGCAAATCGAAACCTCTTACTCCCTTCATCCATGCATCAGCAATTATAGCCGCCTGGTGATGACCGATCATGCATTTTGCATCCCCCGAGATCTGTGGAAAAGTTGGCATCCAGCCGCTTTGCTCACCCATCAGAATATATGATTTAATCATATCGGTTTCACGTTCAGGATCGATAAGGAATCTTAGCGGATGCAGGCAGCGGAAAGTATCCCAGCTCCAGTCATCCACATAAAAATCACCGTCTGAGGTAACGACCATCATGTTGTAAGCGCTGTAATACCGCCCATATTCATTGATATTTACCATTCGCTCCAAGCTTCGGTAAAGCGCGGTATAGAAAGTTACTTGCTGATCATGAGTCCCCCCTTTGATTTTTATTTTACACAGTTCGTGGTTCCAGATATCCCGACCTTCATTAACAACCTTTTCAAAATCCCAAGCTGGAATTTCCCGGTGTAGGTTACTTCCAGCCTGCGATTCATCAATCCATGAAATTCCGTAACTCATCTGCACCGGTTTGTTTCCCTTGAAAACCAGAAAATACCTGAGTTTTTTTCCTTTTATCTCCTTTTGATAAACCACTTTACCGTCAGTATCGATATAGCCCGATTTATCTACCGGACGGTCGAAATTAATATTGGCATATTCAGTAACACTACTAAAAAGTTCAGAACCTGTTAGGTTCTTTTCATTGATTAGGTTAAAGCTGCTGCTTCCGTTGGTTTGAAATACCAGAACCAAATCCTGTTTTGATCCATTATTAAACTGATAAAAGCCGCTTCGTTCTGAAGGGGCAAAATTGACTGTGATATTATTATCTTCTAGTAAAACCGAATAATAATAGGGCGTAACTTTCTCAAAATCATGATCAATAGCCGAACTAAGGCTGCTTTTCTGTAGCGACTCTAATCCGGCAACTGGCATTACAGTGATCACCGCTGCTCCGCGGTGCTCCGGCCGGTTTAGTGGAAACCCATAAATCCTTCCACCAAGGTATGAATCCGAGATGCCCGGACTGGTGACGGGGAAAAACCGGATCATTCCAAAAGGCCGGTGAACTGTTGGAAATGTGGGCATTAGAACATGGCTGATTCCTCCAATCCTTGGATTAACAAGGTCAACCAGGTTAGTTACTTCCTGAGGATATACAGGTAAAACTAAACATATGCTCAGTGCAAGCATCAGAATACCACACGTTGACGATTTCAGCAGCAATTTCATTTTGGAAAAATTTGATCCTAAAGATAGATTCTCTTTCTGATTGACTGGCTAAAATATTTTTGGCCATAAATATGATAATTCCTTAACTTAGTAGAAATGATCTGTTTAATAGTGCTAAAAATGAAAACAACTAGAACAATTTTCCTGATTTTAATGGGGCTTTCATTGAATCAAGTTTTGGTTGGCCAGTTCGTGACTGATCATAACGCAATTTTTCAGGGTGACCTTGCACAACCTCAGAAAGGGGTTCTGACAACTGATCCGAACTTTCACACACCGCTCCTGAGGTTGACAGATGCCCGTAGCTCAGAAATCCATGGACTGGCTCCGGATTATTCTAAACGTCTGGCATGGAATTGCGATGAATCTTTTCTCCTGCTAAGGTCAGGATGGGGCGATGCCTATCTTTTTAACGGAGGCAATTATCAATTTGTTAAGGCATTAAATGGGGTTGCCGGAGATGATGTTTTCTGGCACCCATCAGATCCACAGAAATTATATTATAGCATAGATAGTGCACTTTATAGCTATAATGTTGTTACTGATCTGGTAACAGAAGTGCATCTGTTTACCCCGTATAACTTTGCCAATACTTGTGGGGAAGGCAATCTATCTAATGATGGCCGTTATTATGCATTGGCCGAGAGGTATTATAATTACACAACCGGTGAGGTAACCTACCACGATCTGACTGTTTATGATATCAGGGAAGATAAAATCGTCAGTACCGTTAATCTTCCTCAGGAACAACTGTCGGATTTTGATTGGGTTTCTATATCTCCATTGGGAAATTATGTGGTAGTGGATTATGCGAGCTGGGAAACTGGCAGATATCATGGTATGGAGGTGTATGACAGGAACTTTAATTTTATCTGGCAAAAGGGACTTGGTCCGGGTCACAGCGACATGGGATTGGATGCTTCGGGAAAAGAGGTTTTGATCATTGATATCTATAATGAAACCGACAACCTGACCCACATCTGTAAATTCGACCTGGCAACTGGCGATAGCACCAGCCTGTTAACGGTTTCTCCACTTTTTGACCTGCATGAATCGTGTCGTTCCATGTTGCGACCGGGTTGGGTATTGGTCAGTACCTTCGATTATGTAGGTCGCTTGAGCGACAGTAAGGAGGATTGGCTCCCTTTTGAAGATGAGGTTTTTGCCCTAAAAATGGATGGCTCAGGGAGTGTGGAACGTTACGCACATCATCACAGCAGGGAGTATTCAACATATACTCCAAACCGCGATAGTGGAGCGGTATATTTTGCTGAACCACGTGCCACAATGTCCAAATCTGGCAACAGAATCCTTTTTGCAAGCAACTGGAGATTAACTATGAACGAGGATTTCAGTGTTGATTGTTATCTGGTAGATCTCAGAAACATGATTACCGGATATTCCGATGTCCTGACTGATAAATCAAAAAATGTCATCCGAATTTATCCAAATCCAATCGGAGATTATCTGAATATTCATTATGAGAATGGCCCTTTAGATGGTTATATCGGGATTTTTGATCCGATTGGAAAAGAGGTAAAATCATTTCCGTTGAACAAGGATCAAGCAATTTTTGATCTAACAGATTTGCAAGCGGGAATCTATTATTTCAAAATCTTTGATAAGAACGGTGCAAACCCCAAAATGGGTAAAATTGTTAAGCTTTAGACTTTACTGATTATTCCAGATCTTTCTCATAAATCCGGTATCTCCTTAATGGCTTTGCATCCAGTTTAATGATGGCATTGTTCATAACGTCATTATCTTCAAGAACATAATTTATTTCGAGCCATAGTTCTTTGGAGAATAGGGAATTGTACAATGCTCGGTAAAGAAGGCTATCGACACCTTTCCCATGATATTCAGGGGAAACGGCCAGGGCAAAAAGACGGTATGACTTGAGTTTGGGCATGCCAGTCACCAGTTTGTACCAACCAAAAGGAAACAGGTTGCCTTTTATTTTTTTGAATATAATGTTGACATCGGGAAGGGCAATGATAAATCCTATTGGCTGATTATTGGAGTCCTCGGCGAACAGAACTCCTTCAGGTCGGATAACTTGTTTCAGGTCGCGAGCCAGTGCATCAGCTTCGTCCTGAGTTACTGGTGCATAGCCCCAATTATTCATTAAGCTATGATTGGAAATCTCGATCACATGCTGAACGTCCTCTTCGTACTTTCTCATATTGACTTGTCGGACCTTAATACCATAGCGTTCCGTCACATGGTCAGTCAGCGTAAGAATCCTATCTGGAATTTGGTAACCCTCCTTCCCGGAAATATAATAACAGAGCAGATCTTTGACTTTTTTAAGACCGAAATCCGTCAAAAGGTTATTATAATAGGGCGGATTATAAGGAGCCATAATTACCGGGTGAGGTTCAAATCCTTCAAATACCATTCCCCACTCTTGCGAAACGAACGACCACGGGCCTCGCATTGACTTCATCCCATGCTCCCTGAGCCACGTGGATGCAGCTTCTAATAACATCATTGAGGCTTCGGGATCGTTGGGCGATTCATAATATCCGAACAAGCCAACCTTTTCCCTCCAGTGATCATTTGCCAGTGTATCATAGAAGGCAGCAATCCTTCCTATCACAGAATTCCCCTCCTTCAACAGAAATAATTGATAAACCGTATGGTCAAGGGTTGGATTCTTTTTATTGTTAAATTGACCATTAAGCTCCATTTTCAACGGAGGGACCCACATTGGATCATTGCGGTAAATGGAGTAGGGCAGATAAATAAATTTCTTAAGGTCGGCAGGGGTTGATACAAGTCGTATATTCATAGGTGTCAGGATATTTATTCTCCCCAGGGTTTCCTGTGCTCTCGAATAAAAAGTTTCATGGCTTCCGGATTTCCGGGAATATTACCAGCTGTAGGATCCCAACTGATTTTCCTACCTGTGCGGATAGCAATGTTACCCATGTGGGAAACAGTATCAGACAAAATGGCCTCATCAAGAGGACATAATTCAGTTCTCTTGCCGTTGATGGTTTCGGTGAATATCTTAACCAGCTGAGCACCCTCCCCGTTGATCCATCCGTCGGCATTGGCTGTTTTATTTAGCTCTTTGTGAATTTCTGGTAGGTCAGAACAGGCGCTCGATCTTCCAAGTGAGATCCATCCCTTGGTGCCAAAAAAAGTAGTGCCGTTGCCATCCCATTTCGGGCGATATTTCATAACGATCGGCTGGGCAATCTCATCGCTCATAAAGTGGAGTTTCAATCCACTGGCATATTCATAATTCACGTTCCAGGAATTGATTGTATCCCAGATTCCACCGGGGGCCCAATATCCTCCTTTGCCCTCGCAGGTGTAGCTGCCGGTCATCTGGTCCTTCACGCCGAAGACCATGATGTCAAGTGGATGAGCTCCCCATCCGGCAATAAATCCCAGACTGTAATCATAAATAAAATAGGAGCTCTGCATATCTACACGGGCTGGGCAATAAGGATGAAATGGTGCCGGGCCAACATATCTGTCGTAATCAAGACCCTGTGGTACAGCCTCTTCAACGCAAGATGGTGATTGAACATCATTTACCCTGGGGCACCAGACATCTACACGCTCCACTTTACCGATATCACCGTTCTTTATCATCGCAATCGCTTGCTGCATGAATAAATAAGAGCGTTGCTGTGTGCCGTAATTAAATAGAACTTTATTCTCTTTGCAAACCTGAGCCAGTCTGATCATATCGGGATAGCTAAGTCCCAATGGTTTGGCAACATGCAGGTGCTTTCCAGCCTGAGCGGCCATAATAGCCATAGGCAAATGCCAGTGATCTGGTGCAGTTATTGCCACAGCATTTATGTCTTTTCTCTCCAGAATTCTTTCGATACGGTTATGATATTTAAGGTCCACTTGGATGTTCTTCTCCTGATAGGCCTTTTGTGCCATGGCCAAAGCATTCTCGCGGCGGCTCCGGAATACATCGCAAAAAGCCACTGATCGAATCTGATCGGGCCATCGGAGAAAGTAGGAGTTCAACTCATCAATCCCGCGGTTACCAAGTCCGATGTGTCCGAAAATCACACGGTCATTTGCTCCTTTTACGGGTGAACAGCTGGTAAGGAGCATGGGGCCGGTTGCTGCGGCAGCTACACCAATTGCTGTGTTTTTAATGAAAGTACTTCGTTTCATTCTTTCAGTAATTTCTCGGGGCTCAAGTCCGGGTTATTCATTATTTCTTATTCGATTATCAAAATCAAAGCTTATCTATCTCGCTCCTGGTAAGCAGCCGGGCTGGTAAAAAAATCCTGTACCTAAGATTAAGCACTTCGCCTTTTTTAAGTTTAAGCGGTTCCCTGTAAAGAATGGCAGGACTGTAATAGAACATGGGAGTTGCCGGATCATTTATGCAATACCAGGGCGATGGATATCTGGGATTAGCCGAATTATCAAATATTATAACTTGTTCACGGCTGCCAGTGCCATTGTCAAACTCGCAGGCAACCCAGCGGGATTTATCGCCATAAACCAGATTTTCTTTTGAATCGGAAAAGTATTTCAGGTCACGGAATGCTGTATTCAAGCGCAAAGAAAGCCCGGAATATCCTCCCCAGGACTGACCGCCAGATTCCCCGGGTATAGGAGTCCTGTCGAGGGTAAGGTCCTTTAATGCAGTATAGGAAAACTCAAAGTTTAGCCAATAACTTTTATCTCTTCCAGGAGCGGATATTGTTATCTTCTGATTTTCCGTCATGACAGTACCATCTTTCTTATCCCATGGATGGTAGGCTATCTTTAGGTTTATGTGCTCGCTGCCATCATGTCCGGAGGTTGTTTTTATGTCTTCTATTTCAGTCATTCCTTCACTGATGTGTTTGGTCGGATCTCCGGTGTATTCCCAATAGTTCAGTCCATCAATGAATTTCCAGGAAAACCATAACCCCATATGCCAGAGGTGATCCTTTGGAGATTCTGCTGTAAGAATGGTCCCATTTGGAGAAATCAGTGGATGGAAATGCGGTTTTCGGTCCGGTGAAAAATTGTAGGTTCCAAAAAAACCGGATAACGATTTATTTCCAGCGCAGACCCAGCTGGCAGCTCTGATTAGCAGTTTCTGCAATCCACGGTTTGCTAAAACCTTTTCACCGTGGCCAAGGATCGTGTAAAAACTACGACCATTTCCAAATTCATTGATAAGGATTGCCGGATACTGTGTTTGTTCAAGGTTGCCATTTGGTCCTTTCTTCTGGACCCATCCCAAAGATTTTGCATTCGGACTGATATCGGTGTTTTTCCAGATCTCATCAGTAATTATAAAATCTTTAAGCCCTTTGGTGATCGGATGTTCGATATCTGAAAAGTGGACAAGAGCTTGACCTATGTTATCGTGTTCAGTGTTTTTCCCCCATCTTCCAATAGCAATGGTATGGTAATCTTCCCAACCATAAAATGAGGAACCGCCGGCATGGAGGAAAAGTGCTCCTCCACCTTCTTTAATATATTGTGAAAAGGCACCTTCTTTAATTGGATCCCAACGGGTTGAGGTGTCGGGCCAGGAGTTCCAGTTGCTAACCACGATTCGGAATCGCTTATAATCGGTATACTTCAAAGTATCGGGCCGATTGGTTATGGATACTGTGAACTTTCCTGAACCAGTAAATATTTTCTCGAGTACGGGCGTAGTCTTTTGCCAATCATGATTGTTTTTTCCAGATAGAATCAACATTCGGACAGGCTCTTTAGCTGTCAATTGCAAGACAATAAGAAATCCTGCAATTATAAACACGAAATACCGAAGGGCTGCCGGCACTTTGTTTCCCATTTTATCAGGTTTAGTGCCGTAAGTTAATGATCTAAATTAGAGTTGCCAACTTTACTACTTTTCTTAAATTGCTGCTTCTAAACCCGCCAAAATGTTTCGAAAATTTATAGCTTCTTTTGCAATCCTTCTGTCCATCCTGGCTGGAGAGGCAAGTGCTCAGACAGTATCTCTGGAGACGATGCTCCGGGAAATGACCAACCCCGGGAAAATGGCCCAATTTCCTTCGCCGGAATATCAATCACTTCAAGCCAGTAGCTATAATCGAGCCTCAGTGGCACCCGATAAACCCGGATGGTTCGCAGATTCCGACGGTGTTAGCTGGATCCGGGAGGAAATCCATGAGGGCAAAACAGAATATGTAGTGATGGACCATGACGGTCCCGGTTGTATCACGCGAATGTGGACCCCTTTCTTTTATTACGATTTCAATAACCGCAAAGGCCCGAATATCAGAATATATATTGATGGAAGCACTACACCTCTGATCGACGAGTGTTTTATCGAATTGCTTACAGGAAAAGGTTCAATAAAGCCTCCATTTGCAGGACTTACGGCAAGGGCAGGTGTTTGTTTTCTGCCTATTCCGTTTGCTAAAAGCTGCAAAATTACGATGACCGACAAGGCTTTTTACAATATTATTAACTATCGGGCTTATAATAAGGATGTTAAAATTAGATCCTTTTCATCGAAAGAGTTTGTTAAAGCCTCGGAACTGATCGCTCAAACGGGAAAGACATTGGGATCACCACCAAAAACCTCAGCTCCAAATTCTCTAACCAAGACCATCAACCTTCAGCAAAAAGGTAACCAGACAATAAAACTGCCTGACGGGAATCATGCGATCCGCCAGCTCACATTGAGGATTGATCCGCAAGCCGGCCCTCAGGCGCTTCGCTCCACTATCCTTCAGATGACTTTTGATGGGGAGAAAACCGTGTGGTGCCCGATCGGTGATTTCTTTTGCAGTGGAGATAAGATAAACCCCTTTCATACCTGGAGCCGGACAGTTTTACCTGATGGAACCATGATTTGCAGGTATGCTATGCCATATGGGAAAAGTGCAGAGATAAATCTGTTTAATCTGCAGGAAAACCAAGTAACTGTTTGGATCGATGTACTGATTGATGACTGGAAATGGGATGACAGGTCAATGCACTTCAATGCCTACTGGAAACCTGTTGGTTCTCTGCCCGGCCATCGGTTTGTTGATATGAATTTTATCGATGTTCATGGAAAAGGCGTTCTTGTTGGAGATGCTCTCACTGTGCTGAGTCCCGGACATGGCTGGTGGGGTGAGGGTGATGAGAAAATATATATTGATGAGTCCGATATTACCCGAAAGTTTCCATCTCATTTTGGTACGGGTACTGAGGATTATTACGGATGGGCCGGAGGTGTGGTCCCAACAGGCCGCGATACTTTTTCAATCCCGGTGGGAGCCAATGTCTGCACAGGAAATAGCGCTGATCCCCGAGGATATAATATCTGCACCAGAAACAGGATACTGGATGTAGTGCCATTCAATAACCGATTGGTTTTTGATATGGAAGCATCGCCCGGCACCGATATACGTGAATTCTGGAACCTGCTGAATTATTCGCTGGTAACTTTTTGGTATGCCCTTCCGGGAAGTACGTCAAATGCAACCCCTCAACCGGACAAAGCTGCTTCACCGGTTATGAATGTGGAGGACCTCGATAAGATGCAGGATTTTGCTAAAACTGGCATCCTGCATATGGATAGTCCTGTCAATTTATTGCCCATGGAATTAGCTGCAAATCCAGGTCAGTTCAAAGTATTTAAGCTATCATTGGTTGCTGGAAACCATGATTTAAACGATGTCAGGATCCAATTTTCTAACTTGATCCCTGATACCCGTTTTACCTGCTTTAATGCCGGGGGCATCGATTTTAAGGGAAATCCATTTTCGAAAATTATTAATGTTCCTGCTGGACAGTTGCAAGAATTGTGGATGGGTATTGATCTGGATAGTATTAATGCTGGTAATTATTCAGGATCTGTTATCATTAGTTCTGGTGAATTGATGCAGATAGTTCCTGTCGAACTGATAGTTAGCGGAGAAAAAATAGAAAATCACGGCTATAATGAGGGTAAAAGTCTGGCTCGCCTGAATTGGCTGAACTCGACAGTTGGTATTGATGATAGCATTACCAAAGGTTTCATACCTGTAAATGTGATAGCCAACCGTATTTGTATTCTCGGCCGCAGCCTTGAGATTGCTGACAATGGATTGCCTGCTGCAGTGACAACTTTTTTCGGAAAGTCGAATGAGGAATTGAAAGACCGTGGCGAACCTCTGATTAACAGCGCGTTCCGATTTATTATCGAGCTGGATAACGGGAAGACAATCAGGCTGAAACCCGGGGATATGAATTTTCTGGAGCAAACACCATCCAAGGTAAGCTGGAGCGTATTAAATACATCAGATGAATTCGACCTGGAATGTACAGGCAGGATGGAGTTTGATGGATTTGTTGATTATAAGTTGAAACTGACGGCCAAATCAGATGTGAAAGTCAGGGATATTCGTCTGGAAATCCCAATGAATAAAGAAAAATCGGAATACATGATGGGCCTGAATCATGAAGGAGGTTATCGGAGCCCGGTTTGGAAATGGAAATGGGATGTCACTAAAAATCAGGATATGCTTTGGATCGGTGCGGTTAACGGTGGAATGAGGATCAAGTGGAAAGCAGAGAACTACCGGCGACCGCTCATTAATATTTATTATGAATTTGGCCCGCTCAACCTTCCTTCATCCTGGGGCAACGCTGGAAAAGGAGGTGTAAATATTGCTGATAAGGAAGCTGACGTGCAAATTAGTGCCTATTCCGGGGCACGGGAGATAAAGCAGGGTGAAACACTCAATTATGATTTCGAACTTCTGATCACTCCATTCCGGCTGATCGATAAGAAAGCCAAGTTTGGCGACCGGTATTATCATGGCGGTGGAACCAATACCTCTGTCAAAATAGCTGACGCTAAAGCTGCAGGAGCTAATATCATCAATATCCATCATGCTGAGGACCTGTATCCGTTTATCAACTATCCTTATCTGGATGAGAATATCTCAGAGCTCACAAAATTGGTTTCGGATGCTCATAAAGCTGATTTGCGGATGAAGTTTTATTACACGACCCGCGAACTAACTAAAAATTTGCCCGAATTCCGTGCCTTTTACAGCTTGAACGGTGAAGTGATTTTTCCGGGTCCCGGAAATGACTGTAAAACACTGATCTGCCCAAATGGCCCCAACGAATGGCTCAAAAAGAACCTGAATGGGAAATATATTCCAGCCTGGTTCAACCTGGTCAAGGAAGGGAAATTCAAAGGGGAAACCGACTTGTCGGTAATAACCACACCCGATAGCCGTCTGAATAATTTTTATGTTGCCGGACTTGATTGGATGGTTCAGAATATTGGTATCGACGGGGTTTACATCGACGATTCTGCACTCGATAGATTTACCCTCATGCGGGCTAGGAAAATCATTGATCGTTACCGACGCGTTGGACGGATGGATCTGCATAGCTGGAACCATTTTAATCAGTGGGCAGGTTTTACCAACTGCCTGAATCTATATATGGACTTATTGCCCTATTTCGATCTGGTCTGGATAGGAGAAGGCCGGGATTATAACAGAATGCCGGATCATTGGCTGATCGAAGTATCAGGTATCCCTTTCGGTTTGCCCGGACAGATGCTTGAGGGTGGAGGAAATCCATGGCGGGGTATGGTTTATGGAATATCCAATCGTGCAGGTTGGACAGCCAACCCTCCGGGAGCTATCTGGAAATTCTGGGATGATTATCAGATCGAAACCAAAGAGATGATCGGTTACTGGGATAAGAATTGTCCCGTAACAAGCACCAATGCAATAGTGAAAGCAACCGCCTATAAAGGAAAGGACTGTACAATAATCTCGGTTGCCAACTGGAGCAAAACGGACCAGCCTACGGCTTTAACTGTGGATTGGGTTAAACTCGGAATAAATCCTGTAAAAGCGGAAATATACATTCCCGCAGTGAAAGATTTTCAGACGGCTCAAAAATCCGTGGCTCTCAACAAGCTGGTTGTCCCAAGTGGAAAAGGCTTTTTAATTGTAATCCGATACCCTACATCCGACACCCGACACCCGAAACCTGATACCCTATGAAACACCTCATCGCCCTCTTGTCCACCGCCCTTATTTTTTGTGCCGTTCAGGGTCAGACGAAAAAATCAGCAGTCGAAAATGTCATTATCGTTTACAAAACGCATTTTGATATAGGGTACTCATCTACTGTTCATGATGTTGTGCATGAATATCGGACCGAGATGGTTGACCGCGTTTTGGCAGCAATCGAAGAAAATAGTCACCAGCCAAAAGAGAAACAATTTGTCTGGACTGTTTCGGGATGGCCAATGAAGCAAATGCTCTGGGAAGGACAGGCCCCTGATCGCCGGAAAAAAATTGAGCAGGCTATTCGTGAAGGGAATCTCGTGGTTCATGCCTATCCATTTACAACGCATACAGAAACTGCCGAAATGGAAGACCTCGTTCGCGGTCTTAATATTTCATCGACTATCTCACGCAAATTTGGCCAGCCCTTGTCAATTAGTGCTAAAATGAGCGATGTCCCAGGTCAGTCATGGATCACCCCAACACTTTTTGCCAATGCTGGCATCCAATTTTACCATATGGGCGGACCAGTTGTTAACAAAGAGCATGGTTTGCCCCTGATGTTTTGGTGGGTAGGTCCAGATGATTCAAAATTACTGACACTATATAATAATGGCTATGGGAGCGATCCGCTTCCTCCGGAAAACTGGCCCTATAAAAATTGGGTTTATATAAACATGACTGGGGATAACCAGGGCCCTCCGGGACCGGAAACTGTTGCAAAAGACCTTGCTTTTTATCAGACCAAAGGAATTAAGGCCCGCGTAGGAAGTATGGACGATTTTGCGAAACTGATTTTGAAGGAAGACCTCAGTAATCTTCCGGAAGTGCGCAGTGATATTGGAGATGTTTGGATTCATGGGCCAATGAGCCAGCCTGCTGCGAGTAAACTGGCTCAGAATATCCGACCCGAAATCGGTGGAGCGGATGAACTCACTACGCTTGAAAAGGGATGGGGAATTTATCTTCCCGATATTTCGAACGCCATTTCTCAGGCCTATGAAAAAAGTATGCTCTATAGCGAACATACCTGGGGACTTGCCAATCAGCATTACGTAAAACTGCCGTATGGTCCTGAGTGGAATGCACTTTGGTCGCAAGGATTACCTCCTCAGTACCAGTTGATGGAAAAATCGTGGAAGGACCATGCCGATTATATAAATTGCGTTCAACAGCTTATTAGCGAGCCATATGAAGATGCCATTGCCGCACTTGCCGATAATGTTAGTACGAAAGGACCCAGAGTGGTCGTATATAATCCATTGCCATGGAAGCGCGATGGCGAGGTGGTGATCGACACCCGCATCCTTCCGGTATTTAATTCACTGAAACCTGCTGATGGTGGACCTTCAATTCTGGTATCACATGAGTTTCATGCAATTGAAGATGCTTTTCCCGTGAGCAGGTTTTTTGTTAAAGATATTCCACCGATGGGATACAGAACATTTGTTGCCTCACAGGAAAATCCTGTGGCAGCAGAATTATCGGTTGATGAAAAAAATAGTTTAATTGAGAGTCCGTTCTTTAAAGCCACCTTCGATTCAAAACAGGGAAGAATCACCAGTTTGATTGATAAGCGCTCAGGTAAGGAATTGGTTGATCGAAATGCTCCCCAGGGGTTTGGCCAATACCTTTATGAACGATTTGGATATAAAGATCTCTCCGACTGGCTGGCAAAATCTCTGTATCCTCAGTATGTTGGACATCGGGTTTGTTTTGTTGCCTATGATATGCCCAAAGACAGTATTTATCGTTCGGCACTGCCCGAAAATATGACCCTGACATTTTCAAAAAGTGCAATCGATGTATCCGCAGTTATGACCGGAACAATCCCGGGACCTGGACAACCGCAAAGGATTTCGATCCGGCTCACCCTTCCTGCAGGAACTCCGGCTGCAGATCTGGAAGTCAGCTGGCAAAAACAGCCAGATGGATGGCCAGAAGCAGGATGGATTTGCCTACCGTTTAAAATTGAAAATCCAAAATTCCGTTTGGGCAGACTTGGTGCTGATCTAGACCCAATAAAGGATCTCAAAATCGATAACTCAAACTTCCATATGTGGTGGATCAATTCAGGTGTAGCTGTTTATAACGGAAATAGCGGAAGCGGAGTAGGACTTTGCTCCGAGGATTCTCCAGTCATTAGTTTGGGCGTACCAGGGGATTATCAGTTTGATAAGCGCTATGAACCATCAAAGCCGTATGTCTATATTAATATGTATAATAACCACTGGCGAACAAATTTTGTTGCCTGGATCGGTAATGGTGAGCGCATGAGTTCCCGCGTAAGGATCTGGTCATTTGATAAATTTAGTTCTGAATCAGCACTGTACACTCCTTCAATGGAAGCCCGCATACCACTGAAAGTGGGTCGCTCCAGAAGTAATCCAGGCACTTTGCCTATCACACAATCCGGAATCAGCCTGTCGCGTAAGGGAGTTGCCTTAACTGCATTTGGTCCGAATCCGGATGGCCAGGGCACTATCTTAAGGGTTTGGGAACAGGCTGGCTTAACTGAAGACCTGGAGATTACTATGCCTGCAGGCTCGAAATTTCTTAATGCGACACCGGTTTCCCTCCGCGGTGAAACCCTCGCCAAACCTTTGAAAATTAAGGATGGTAAATTTTCTTATAACCTGCATGCATACAGGCCTGTCAGTTTCGTATTAACAATGTAAAATGGTAATTGAATACCTAAAATCCTCATCATGAAAGCTTTAATCTTGCTCTGCTCCATAATTTTTTTCGCCATATTACCTTCTAATGCCCAAAAGCTAACCGGTGGTATCGTGCTTCCGGGAAATGCTGCACCTATCGAAAAATATGCCGCCCTTGAACTTCAGCGATACCTCTTTCAGGTCACAGGAGAAAAGCTGGTCATACAAACCGATGCTACCAAGGTCAAGCCCGGGAGTTTTATTCTACAGCAGGTATCAGGAAAGGCTGGTCCGCAGGGCTATGTTTTAAAAAGGGTAGGGGACAATGTCGTTATTGCTGGATCCGATCCCGAAGGGGTCCTCTATGGTGTTTATGGACTGCTGGAAGATCATTATGGGATTGCGTTTTACCTGGGGGGAGAGGTCCTTCCTGATAAAAAACAGCCGCTCATGCCAGAAAAACTGGATGAATTTAAGACTCCGGCAGTCGCGATTCGCGGATTCCTCCCTTGGACCAACTTTCCTCAATCGGCTACTTCCTATTCCTGGGACGACTGGAAATTCATTTTAGATCAGATGGCAAAAATGCGTCTGAACTTTTTGCATATCCATAATTATAATGGGGAGGCCGGTCACAATGAGATGTACCACAATTTCTCGGTTAATGGAATCCTATCCAGGGTTTGGATGGCAACTGCCAGATCCGGTCATGGCTGGGCTTGCCCGGGTTGGGATGTGAATGAATATAGGTTTGGCGCTTCGGATTTGTTTGGAGATTACGATTTCGGTGCTGACTGTGCCCTCCATAACGAAACCCTGACAAATGAACAAGTTTACCGCAAAGGAGTAAGCATGTTCCAGCGTGTGATTGAATATGCACATCAGCGGGGAATCAGGATAGGTCTTGGTTTGGATGTAGATCTGATCCTACCGGAGTATAAAACTGAATCTGATGATCCCAAAGTAATTGCAGCTCAAGTGCAAGAGGTTACATCGAATTATCCCGATTTGGATTACCTGCTTTGTTTCCAGTCTGAAGGAATTGCTGCCAATACTGAACTCTGGAAAAAATGGCGCCGTGTTTTTGATGGCTTTTATGCAGGGATGAAAACAAAATCCCCAAAAACCCGACTGGCTGTGGCAGGTTGGGGTATCAATCCCAAAAATACTGCCACTTTACCTTCGGATGTAATTTGTGCTCCGATTTCAGCTTATTCTGACGGTTGTGAAACCGGCGCAATCTATGGGGATCGTGAATATTGGGGATGTCCGTGGCTCGAGCGTGATTTCAACAGCTCGGAGTATTATTATCCTTATAACATGAACTTGTCAAATACCATAAAGGCCTGGAATAGCAGGGCTCCGAATATGAAGGGCTTTTACTGCCTGACGTGGAGGCTTACAGATGCCATCGATCCAAAGATGTCATTTATGAGCAAGGCTCCATGGAATGACATGACTCACATCGCTTCTAAAGATATTTACCATGATTATGCAGTTGAAAATTATGGAGCTGCAGCAGCTGACGCTATCACGGAGATTATAAACCAAAATGAGCCCTTTGCTTCAGGCTTCGGTGAATGTCAGGAAACACCTGGATTTAAACTGGCAGGCAGAGATGAATATCTTCTGAATATAAAAGCAATCATCGCTAACGGTACCGTCAGGTTTGCTTCAAAGGAGGTGTACCAATTTGATACACAGAAAGCCCCTTGCAGTGAGGGTGGGGAGTGTGTCGGGTTTATCAGGAAAGGCAGTTGGCTGGAATTTGAGAATGTAGATTTTGGTGAGTCAACTGATAGTCTGATCCTGCGGGTATCTTCTGCCTCCCATGGCGGAGTCATTGAGTTTCGCACAGATTCCCTCGGAGGACCAATTGTCGGCACTCTGACCGTAAACGACACACAGGGCTGGCAGTCATGGATAAATATGACTGCCCGAATCAAACCGGTGAGCAGTCTTCGTCATTTATTCCTTCGGTTCCTCGAAAAACCTCCCGTTTCGGTAATGCCGGAGTATCAGAAAGCCAAGGCACAACTTGCAGTTATTGATAAGTGTATTTCAAATGCAACGCCAGAACAAAAAACCAGGTTGCAGAATTTGCGATGCCGCATTGCTGCTGAATGTGATCATATTCTGATGAATGAGCGGTTCAGCGATCCGCAGTGGGCTGAACTTCCAGATATTATGCAGTCCTGGGCTAGAAATTTTACGCATAGGGTAACCGATATTTCATCGCTTGGTAATGTAATGAGCAGCCAGAACCGATTTGTTCAGCTAAATTATTTGCCTATAGAAAGCAAGGTCAGGAAACCTGTTTTAATAGAATCACCCCTGTTTCCAGTTGTTATTTCAGCACCATCTTCGGCGATTGCTGGACAGCCGGCTGATATAACTGTTCGTGTGCTTGATGCGAAGAATTTTGACAGCGTTTCTGCAGTCTTATTTTGGCGCCTGGCTGGAACAGAGGCCTGGAGTAAAATGCCGATGACCAGGAAGGTAAAAGCTATTTTTTCTCAAATTATCCCTGGCAATGGTTTAATCGAATATTACATTTCGATTTCAGATGGAAAAAGTAATATGAGGTGGCCCGTTTCTGGCAATAAAACTTTGATCACTGTTGCAAATTCAACCCTGCCAAAATTGGTGGAGCCTTCTATTATCAGGGTAGATAATCGTACAATCAGCTGGAATGTTTCGCCGGATGCTTTCTGGTACAGAATTTACCGGAGTAATGATCCTGAGTTTAAAGCCGGGCCGGAAAACCTCGTGACCTATGTGCCTGCATCAATGCACTCTTTCATTGATGGGGCTCCCGGATTCGATGGAAAACCACTTTCCGGAATTCAATATTACCGGATAACAGCAGTGAATAAGCAGGGTTATGAGAGTGGCGCCAGTGCTCCGGTTAAACTCGCGGCCCGCATGCAATGGTGGCGCGACGCTCGTTTTGGAATGTTTATTCATTGGGATATGTCAAGTGTGGCAGGTACCGAAATCAGCTGGTCAAGACTCGGACCAAAACCGCTCGACGGCTCCTGGGGTGGTCCGGCGGGTTCAGGTGGAGATCCAGTGTATGATAACCTGTATAAACAGTTTAACCCAACCAGATTCAATGCAAAAGAATGGGTGAAAATTGCTAAAGATGCCGGTATGAAATACGTTGTTTTTACTACAAAGCACCACGGCGGATTCAGTATGTGGAATACTAAATACTCGGATTATTCCATCATGAATACCCCATTTAAACGGGATGTGGTCAAGGAACTTTCGGATGCCTGTCATGAGGCCGGACTGAAATTTGGAATTTATTATTCACCGCGCGATTGGCATAATCCCGATTATGGAGTTGGTGACAATAGTAAATATGAAGCCTATATGACTGGCCAATTGACAGAATTGTTATCCAATTATGGCTCGATAGATGTTGTTTGGTTCGATAGTTTTGGTACCGGAGAATCCATTAAATACTGGCATGCAGATAGGATTCTTGAGCTGGTGAGAAGACTCCAGCCACAGGCTATTATCAATAACCGATGCAGTTTTTTTGCCGAGTACGTTCCCTCGTTGCAAGCCGATTTCGATACACCCGAACAAACAATTGGGTCGTATCGGACCAGCCGCAACTGGGAATCCTGCATGTGCGTTGTTGATGCTCCAGGCGGAGGCTGGTCATATCGCAAAGATGGTAAAGTTAAGCCCTTCGATGAGTGTATTCGTAATCTCGTGAGTTGTGCCACAGGGGATGGCAACCTGTTACTGGATGTTGGTCCCGATGCAACCGGTATCATTCCTGCTGACCAAGCCGGACGGTTAGCCGAGATGGGAGCATGGATCAGAAAGTATGGTGAATCAATATATGGCACTGAAGGAGGTCCGTTCCGAAATGGTGCTTGGGGAGGAGGTACCTACAAAGGCAAGAAGATTTTTGTTCATCTTTTTAATGGAGCCCCGGATATCGTTGAGCTTCCTGCACTGAATCAGAAACTGGTTTCGAGCCGCTGCCTGACTGGTGCCGAGGTAAATGTGACTGAAAATATTGGCAAAATCACTATCCGGACAAATTCCAAAAGCCGCACCCTGCCTGATACTATTATCGAATTAACTTTTGACCAGGACGTAACGAGAGTGGAGAAATAGGTGTCGGGAATTAGATCCAACGCCCAAGGTTTTCTATTAATTCCTCGGCATTCCGCATGGAGAAACACATCGGCGGTTTGAACTTGATCACATTGTTGAATGGTCCGTCAGTGCTCAGCAGGAAGCCTCTTTCTTTCATGTTATTTACAATATTCACAGCGGCCTCCGTTGCTGGCTTTCCTGTCTCGTTTTCTATCAATTCGATGCCCAAAAACAACCCTGATCCACGAACTTCCGCAATATGATACTGCCTACTGCCTCCTGCCGACTCTTTACTGCCAACTGGCAACTGTTGCAGTAAAAAATCACCCACTAACCTGGCATTTTCCTGCAACCCTTCCTCTTCAATAACCTCCATTACGGCCAATCCGATTTCACAACTGACCGGATTGCCACCGAAGGAACTGAAAAATTCCATTCCGGTTTCGAAGTTCTTGGCTATGGCATCAGTGCAGACCACTGCTCCCATCGGGTGTCCGTTTCCCATAGGTTTTCCCAGAATTACTATATCAGGAATAACATCATATAACTCATATCCCCAGAACTTGTGGCCAACTCTTCCAAAACCAGTTTGAACCTCATCAGCCACATAGATTCCTTCGCAAGCCCTTACACTGTTAACTGTCTGTTGCATAAACTCTTTCGACAGTATTATCTGTCCCGCACAACCCACAATGGACTCTGCAAAAAACGTGCGCGGGTTTTGTTCCCCCTCCTTCCTATGGAGGGGGCTAGGGGGAGGTACCTGAAGTTGGGCGAGGTCCTTTAAAATCGTCACATTTTCCGGTTTTCCTTTGCCCCCTTTCCGGTTGAATTTATACGGACTTAAACCGATGGCTGCTTTGGTATTCCCATGATAAGCATAATCAAGAACCAAATACTCTGTTTGTCCGGTATAAGCCTCCGCCAGTCGAACTGCCAGGTCCGTTGCTGCAGATCCGGAGTTCACAAAAAATACTTTATTAAGCGAGTCGGGTAATTTTGAAAGCAATTTCTCTGCATACCGATCAAGGCTGTTGTATAAATATCTTGTATTCGTGTTTAAACGGCTCATCTGCCGTTGTCCTGCTTCCACAACTTTGGGATGACAATGCCCTACATGCGGTATGTTATTTACGCAATCCACAAAGGTTTTTCCATCAGAACTGTACATGTATTGCAAAGCGGCACCGGTCATTTGTATCGGCTCTTTGTAGGATAAGGAAACTGCTTTGGAGAAATAGAGGTACCTCCTGTTAACCTCCTCAACTATCTTAACCTCCTCTGCTTTTTTTAAAGGATTTTCCCTGATCCAGATGTGCAACATTTCGCTCGCACCTTTTACGCTTACCTGATGATATTCATTGGGAGTATCAGATTTGGTCCTTCGCGCAGCCATTACCAGGGTCTGGCACCATCGTGCTCCTACCAGATAATATAATAGTGATAGCTCTAATTCTGTTAATGGCAAAATCTCCTGATATCCCCTGATAACCGCATCATAAACATCCATGTAATCCGATCTGCCCATCATTGCATAAGCAAGCACAATGGCTACTTCGTTAATCCTGGCGCTCCAAAGCATATCGCCAAAATCGATAATGCCAGCTACCTTTCCTATACTATTAACCAGGATATTCCAGTCATTTCCATCTCCATGAATCAGGGCCCTCGGAAGTTTATGGTAAACCGGTAGCACTTCTTCGCGGTACTTCATCAGATAATAATGAGCTACACGCCGGTCAGCCGGATCACTGATCAGATGGATATCCTCCTCAACCTCCATAATTCTCGATAAATCCCACTCATGGGTCCTGCATTTTAAAGTGGCATTCTCAAAACCTGCCATTTGCTGGTCGATCTGGCTAAAAGCTCTTCCCAGATCAACATAAAACGCGATATCAGGCATTGATTCTGCCAGAAAACTCCCTTCAATAAAGGGGAATAATCTTGCAATTGCCACGATCCCATTTATCGTGATCAGCGTGATAAATTCACCGGCTTTATTTAGGATCGGATGCGGCAGCAGATTGCCAATCGGTTGCTTGGCCAGGTTTAAAAGAATTGCATTTTGGGTATTGATAAAATCGCGATCCTCTTGATCTGTACTTATTTTTAGAATGTACTTTTCCCCGGATTCGGTTTTTGCCAGATAGTTCAAGTCCTGATAACCTGATAATTCTGAAAATTTGACCTTCAGACTATAATGGTCCTCTATGAACTTTTCGAGATGTCCAGACTCAAACGACATAATATGGAATTCCTGCCTAAGATGTTTTTTCCTGATACGAATTGCTGCTCCGAATAAGCCCAAGCATAATAAGATATTGCGCAAGCATATAGGTCGACATTACCAGGAAACCTGAAATGGGTATCGGGTTTGCGAATTTGTTGATCGCCAAAAGGCTGTCAGAAATGACAAAGAAAATGGCTCCGATGAACAGAATCTGGAAACTGGATGAATTCACAAGCCCGATGCGGTTAAATGCCGCGGCACACATGCCAATCAGAGAACATGCATATAAGGCGACCACAGGTTTCATGATTCCCTCAAGATGAGGATAAACATAGAGGTATATAGAAACCAGGTATATCGCAAAAGGTAAGATCCAAATCGGCTTGCGGGCGAAAATCTTTTTCCCCTCTGATACGGAGTATTTTCGGAAGACTTGAATGTAGGTTATTTGTGATAGGAAAAATCCACCTACACCTGCAAAAAAGAACATTTCATTTTTCCACCCGAACATTAAAAGTAAATCTCCCGCCCATGAAAAGAAAAATGCCAGTATTACCAGCCAATGGTAAGGCCGGGGCTTAGCCATGATGATAAAATATACTGCTATCCAGATAAGAATGAGTGGTTTTACAGGATAATCGAACCATTTGCTTCCATTTATGGTTCCTATCAGCTCCAAAACGAAAATTACTAAGAAGACCAGATTGAGAATGTAAGATTTGGTTTTCATAATAGGTATTTGGTTAGCAGAACATCATCATTTGATAAAGATACAATTTAAATAAAAAAACCCGGCAGGTATTCACTTGCCGGGTTTTTAAATTGGATGTCTATTGATATCCCTGTGTCTTTCGACCCATCAATATTATTTTTTAACAGGTGCTACTTGGGCTGGAGCAGCAGCTGGAGTAGCTTCATCCTTCTGAACTTCGCCTTTAATAGTCAATACATATTTCTGACCGTCGCTCAATTTTACCTGAGCTGATTTTGAGAAGAAACCGCTGATTTTAGCATCATAAGTTAAAACAACTTCACCTTTTTCACCTGGTTTAATTGGTTCCTTAGTGTATTTCGGAGATGTACATCCGCAACTTGGCTGAACCAGGGTAATGGTAACTGGATCTTTTCCTGCATTTTTCATGGTAAAAGTTGCACTCGCCGGTTTCAACTGCATAACATTTTTACCGAAATCATAGTCGGTAACATCCCAGGTACAAGTCAATGGAACCGGAACAGCTGGTGCCTGAGCAGCATTGCTGTTTCCCGGTGTTGCCTGTGCTGTATTTGCTGGAGGGGCAGCAACTGCCTGAGCAGCTTCAGTTTTCTGAGTCTCTTTCTGAACTTCCTGAAGGGTAACTTTCTTTTGTGCATTTACCGGCAGAGCCATAAAACTTACGACTCCAGCTGCCAGTATGAATAAAGCTGTTTTTTTCATTTTCTTTTGTTTTAAAATTATGTCCCAAATGTAGGCCAATGAATAAAGCCTCACAGTTAACGGGTATCAAATAATTGTTAACGAGTTGTTAAGCAATATTGACTGCCATTGGTTTATCAGGTATCTTCGCTCCTATGAATCGCACTGCAATACGGATTGTTCTTGTTTTAGGCTTCCTGGCAATCGCCGGAATCATAAGTGTGCAATTCTATTTTGTTAAACAGGCTATGGATAAGGAGAGCCTTCAGCTTAATCAGACTATTACAATTGCTCTTACCTCTGTTGCCCAGGACCTTGCAAAATATAACGATGCGGAACTTCCAAGGCAGAGTCCTGTTTTTCATCATAGCCCTGACTATTATTTAGTTAATGTAAATACCAAAATTGAACCTGAAATTCTGGAACAATTTCTGATTACTGAATTTAAAGTTCGTAGGCTTACCCTTGATTTTGAGTATGGTATATATGACTGTCAGACCGATAAAATGATTTATGGTCGGCTAGTACGATTTGGTGAAAACCCGAAAATCACTCCAATGAAGGAGAATCTCCCGAAATCTTCGGATTATCTCTATTATTTTGGAATTCATTTCGCCGGGCAAAACCGCTTGCTCATGGACTCAATGCGGATTTGGTATTTCTTTAGTTTTATCTTACTGCTGGTCATTTTGTTTTTCGCTTATACTCAGATGATTATTCTCCGCCAGCGACGATATGCTGAAGTTCAGCGGGATTTCATAAATACAATGACCCATGAATTTAAAACACCCCTGGCATCACTCTTAATGTCGGCTGATGTTATCCAACGGCCGGATATTCTTCATGAACCGGAACGTCTTAAGCGATATGGCGATATTATCCGGTCTCAGGTCAACCACCTTCTTAAACAGGTTGAGATGGTGCTCGAAATGGGTGGCCCGCTGGGCGATAAAGTTCTGATAAAAAAAGTTCCGCTGAACCTGAACGGAATCATCACCGAGATCTGTGAACTTATGGAGCCCAGGGTGAGTTGCTCAAATGGAAGCCTGAAATTGCATTACCTGTCAAAAGTTGAAATGATCGATGCCGACCCAACTCACCTGACTAATATTATCCTGAATCTTTTAGATAATGCAATTAAATATTCCGATGAAGTCCCAGATATTGAAGTTATTGTCAATGAAGCTAATGGAACACTTATTATTGAAGTTCGTGATAATGGAATCGGGATTCCGGCCAAATTGAAGAAAAGAATATTTGAGAAGTTTTACCGGGTTCCTACTGGAAATATCCATAACACAAAGGGTTTTGGTTTAGGACTTTATTATACCAGAAATGCTGTCAGGGCTCACGGCTGGAAAATCACAATCGATAGTAAGGAAGGTCAGGGAACAACAATGCGGATATTTATCCCGGTTAAAACAGAATAATCTATGGAAAAACCTCTGATTCTTTATGTTGAGGATGATGAAACATTAAAGTTCATCACAACCGATAACCTCGAACGTGAAATGTTTACCGTGATTACTGCAATTGATGGAATCGAAGCCTGGGAATTGTTTCAAAAGAAAACTCCGGATATTTGTGTTCTCGACGTAAACCTTCCGCGGATGGACGGCTTTACGCTGGCGCGCAAGATCAGAGAAGCAAATCAGGACGTGCCAATCATATTTGTTACTGCAAAATCTTTAAAGGAAGATAAACTGGAAGGACTTATCTTGGGTGGGGATGATTACCTGGTTAAGCCTTTCAGCATTGAAGAACTTATTCTTAAAATCCGGATATTCCTTCGTCGCTCAAAAACCAGTCAGGATGCTTCCCCGCAAACCGTAATAAAACTGGGCTGCTATTCCTTTTTTCCTACAAAATTATTACTCACCGGTGGAAAAGGCGAGGTTAAACTGACCTTTCGGGAGGGGGAACTATTGAGTTATTTTGTAAAAAATCAGGATGTCCTGCTTGGCCGCGAACAAATATTGGAGTCTGTTTGGGGAGGCAACGATTACTTTGCAGGCAGAAGCCTCGATGTATACATATCGCGCCTTCGGAAATACCTGTCACACGATCCAAATATCAAGATTGAAAATCGACACGGAATCGGATTTCAATTTGTCCTTAACCCCTGATAATTACTTTGGTAACCCGCCAAAAAAAGCTTTGATTGACCTGTGAAACTTGTGCATGCTGTGGGGCTTGTGGTGCATCAGAATACATTGCTTCGATATCAGATTGACGTCTTTACCCTTCAATAGTGCCAGTGCTTCAGGTGTATCTGAAGATTGCTGAATCCAGATGTTTTTTATCCCTTTGGCTAAAACTTCTTTAACAATTTTTTCGGTCTGATCTTTTTTTGTCATGATAATTATTGAATTCACCTCAGCCGGAAGGTCGTTAACGCCAGGGTAACAGGCTGTGCCATTGATAGAATCAATATTTGGATTTATTGGAATCAACCGGAGTCCTTTTTGTAAAAGTTCCTCGTATGCAATTCGTCCAAATTTTTTTGGGTTCCTGGATACTCCTGCCATGGCAATGGGTTCATTGGCAAGGAATTGCTCGATTTGAAGTTTTGTTGTCATTTTGATTAAAGTTTTACGAAAGTTAAATAATCTTGATCTGCTTCTTAACTTTATGGCAAAATGAATTTGCAATGAATACAATCAATTTTTCAACTGAGACCAGGGAAATCAAAGACGTTCGTCGTATCCTCCTTAAAGATTATGGCCATTTGTTTATTAGTCAAGGCGATCAGGAAAGTCTTAGGATCGAAGGCGAACCCGACATTATATCAACTGTAAAAACTTTCATCAGAGAAGGTGAACTTGTTCTTGATATCGATGCCGGTTGGTTCGATAAAACCTGGAGTGCCGTAACCAGTGCAGTTGAGGGGCGTGTTCTGAAATATCACCTCATGGTCAAAAATCTGGATGGTATTTTCGTTCAGGGAGCAGCCAGCGTAAAAATGGCCGGATTAAAAACGGAATCATTATATCTTACACTCAAAGGTGCCGGGGAAATAGTTCTTTCAGGACTTGAGGTAGGTCTTGTTGATGTTGACCTTCCAGGTGCTGGACGAATTGCATTGTCGGGAAAAACCGACCGGCTGAATGTTTCAATGAAGGGCGCCGGAAGTTTCGACGGTCCGCAGCTGGAATCGCGTGAAGCCAAGGTTGTTCTTCGTGGTGTTGGTAAAGCTACCGTTTGGACGACAGCGCAGCTCGATGCCACCGTGGAGGGTATCGGAGCAATCGACTATTATGGAAATCCTGTGGTGCGGCAGAATGTTTCGGGCCTCGGCAAAGTCAACGCAAGGAGATAATCACCATGAAAAAAAGGACGAACCCCCGACTGAAATCTGGGGGCATCTACTACCTGGTAATCCTATTGTCAGTGCTTTTACTGCCTGCATGTAAGACGAAAAACAGCTCCTCGTCTGATCTGATAAAAGCTTTTGATATTGACTTTAACTGGGGTGAAGGTGGGCCTAATGGATTTGCCAGGCCCGGCCTCTGGGCTGATGCAAATCCGGTTGATCATATAAAGTGGTATTCCGATCTGGGCTGTAATGTAATACAGACATTTGCGGTTTCCTGTAATGGTTACGCCTGGTATAAAAACGGTATCATTCCGGAGCAGCCTGGTTTGAAATACGATTTTCTTACGGAAATGGTAAGGCTTGGACATAAGAAAAACATGAAGGTTTTTGGTTATTTCTGTGCCGGTGCCAATACAAAATGGGGATTGGATCACCCTGATCTGAGCTACGGTATAATTTCAAATCCACATATCCCATTTACTACCCAGTACCTCGATTATTTATGTGCATCTATCGACGATGCCATAAAAAAAACTCATATGGATGGGTTTATGATCGACTGGATATGGAATCCCGGTGCAACGATGGAACCCTATCCACCTTTAAAATGGATGGACTGCGAAAAAGTAATGTATGCTGAATTAATGAATGAACCATTCCCCGGTATCGAAAAAATTACTCCGGATATCGAGCATCAATTCAGACGCAAAGCCATCGAAAGGTGCTGGAAAAGGATTCATGACACTGCAAAAAAGGCGGATCCAAATTGCCAGATATGGTTAACATGCTGCCAGGTTACCGGCGGTGATGTTGTTGGATCAGAAATGTTTAAACAGGCAGATCTCCTTATGAACGAAGGGGGAGATCTTGAAAGCGTTGAAGCCATCCGAAATATGGTTGGCCCAAATACCCGCCTTCTTACCTGCCTTGCAAACTGGAACCGCCAGGATGCGGCTAAAATTGTTCCTGCAGCCATTAAGGCAAATATTGGTCTATATGGTTTTACCAAAGCCGGAGCAAATTCACTGTTACCGCCTGTGGATGTTTTTCTGTCAAAACCTCTCGATAGTTTTGTTGGCGACTCACGTAATATTGCTGCCCTGGCCAGGGCGTACAAAGGATTAACCACTACTTATGTAAAGAAATAATCAACCAATATGTTAAAAGTACTTTGCTCATTTGCTCTGCTGACTCTGATTTTCAATTCCGGATTTTCTCAGACAAAAAAACCTGGTATTATCCCGCAACCGGCATCAGTAACATGGAGCGATGGCTTTTTCACTATCGATCATAATACTGAATTCGTAATTCCTGATACTACTAAGGGGACATCGAACTTATCTGGTGTTATGCATGAAGCCATAGTAAAAACCTTTGGATTCGGTCCTAAGATATCCTCCCGCCCTAGATCCTCAACTCCGGCAGTTTATTTTTTAATCTCTGATGTAAGGGATGAATCGCTCGGTAATGAAGGATATCAACTGGTGGTGAATCCTCAAAAAATCAGGATTATTGCTAATGAACAGGCAGGTTTGTTTTATGGCTTGCAAACACTTTTGCAGCTTAGCCCTTTACCCGATAACCTGGTGATAGGTATTGATCCTGTAATTAACATCCCGGCTGTTACAATTACCGATTACCCGAGATTTCCCTGGAGAGGCCTGATGCTCGACGTGAGCCGGCATTTTTTTAACTTTAATGATGTGAAGCGCTATATCGATCAGATGGCACTATATAAGTTTAATGTTTTTCATTGGCATCTGTCTGATGACCAGGGGTGGAGAGTCGAAATTAAAAGCCTGCCCAATCTTACCAAAACCGGCGCCTGGCGAGTTCCGCGGACCGGACTATGGTGGACCTTTGATCCTCCAAAGGAAAATGAACAGGCTACAGAAGGAGGGTTTTATACCCAGGACCAGATCCGTGAGGTTGTTAAGTATGCGGCCGACCGGCATATTACAATCCTCCCTGAAATAGATATACCCGGACATAGTCTGGCTCTGATTGCCTCCTACCCTGAACTTTCATCGACAGGGAAACCTTATCCTGTTAATCCGGGTAGTAAGTTTTATGGCAGTAGCGATAATTCACTTTGCCCCGGAAAAGAAGTGGTATTTGAGGTCCTTGATAAAGTATTTACCGAAATGGCCGATCTGTTTCCTTGTGAGTACATTCATATCGGCGGCGATGAGTGTAATAAAAGTTTCTGGAAAACCAGTCCGGAGTGCCAGGCCCTCATGAAACGCGAAAATATCACTGGTATGAACGAGCTGCAGAGCTGGTTTACTAAGCGTATTGAGAAGATGCTTAAGTCCAAGGGAAAGAAAATGATTGGTTGGGATGAAATATTGGAAGGTGGATTGGCTCCTGAAGCTACTGTTATGAGTTGGCGGGGTATGGATGGTGGCATTGAGGCTGCAAAAATGGGACATCATGTTATTATGACTCCGACAAGCAATTGTTATCTCGATTTATATCAGGGGGACCCTGCAAATGAACCTGCTACCTATTCAATGCTAAGATTATCGGATGTCTATAAATTTGAACCTGTTCCTGCAAATATTAATCCAGCCCTGATCCTGGGCGGACAGGGAAATCTATGGACGGAATCGGTTGCAACGCTTAGCCATGCACAATATATGACCTGGCCACGGGGAATGGCCCTTGCTGAAGTCCTCTGGTCACCTGCCTCCCTGAAAAACTGGGATGGCTTTACTTCCCGCATGGAGTATCAGTTCGATCGGCTGGATAAACTTGGGATCAATTATTCGCGAAGCGCATTTGATCCGATTATCTCGATGATCGAGGATAATGGTAAAAAGAAAATATCAATCAAAACCGAGATAAATGGATTGCAGGTGTTCTATTCTTTTGATGAAAGTTTCCCTGACAGGACCTATCCTTTTTACAGCAAACCAATCGATATTCCAAACGGGGCCTCCCGAATCAGAGCTATCTCATTGAGAAATAACAAAAAGGTCAGTAAAGTGATTTCAATTGATCTCAAGGAACTGGCTAAGCGTCCTCTTTCCAATTAATTCAGGACTTCAGCTGGATGATCTTCATATTACGGAAGAAGGTCCTTGCTCCTGCGTGCTTTCCTTGCAAGCCAACTAAACCCTTGGTGGCTAATTCGGAAAATGGTGTACTCAGCCATTCGGGAATGTCACTGCCATCAGGATTTTTCTTTGCGCTGGTCCATTTTGACATATCCATGGTAGTAACCGGTTTTCCGTTCAATACTACATAAACCATCTTTCCTTTGCATGCAATGGTCATTCTGCTCCATTCACCTGGCTTTTTGGTAACCTTAGCTGACGGTGCCAGATGACCAAAAATAGAAGCACATTGCCAGGTCCCCGGAACACTGGCCCATTTTTCATTGCCGTCATCCAGGATTTGAATCTCTACTGAATGGGGGATCCAATCTTTTTTATCGGTACAATAAACAACAACGCCACTGTTGGCACCTGGTTCCACATTAAACTCCAGGTCCAGGACAAAATTCTCATACTCAACCTTCGAAAAAATAATCTGGTCCTCACTTGCTGTAAAAACACCTTTTTCGCAAGTCCAGATCCCCGGAACAAATTCGGCATCCGACAAATCTTCCTTGAATAGATTCTTCCAGTGTTTACTGTCCGGATGACCGGTCAATGGCAGGGTAACCTGGGCAAAACCCGATGATGCTGCGAGCATAAGCGGTAACAATAATGCGGTAAGCTTCATAAAGTGTTTATTATAAATTATTTGTTCAGCTAAAATTCATTTTGGCATTGCGGGTAAGGTCCAGCCTTCCCGATAGGTATGCCTGATATATTCTGTTGCACATTCCAGTGCATTAAACTTTGCAAGCTTGTTATTGAAGTTCGGATGGCCATCGATAACTTTAAATTCCTCTTGTGTAACCAGCTTTAATTCCTCCTGCTGCGAAATATTGGTAAACTTCATATTTTCCCCATCCCATTTCAACGATTTATTCAGGCCCTGTAACCTGATCGCCAGAACCCCCAAAAGGA
This sequence comes from uncultured Bacteroidota bacterium, assembly GCA_903851365.1. GTDB lineage: Bacteria > Bacteroidota > Bacteroidia > Bacteroidales > UBA12481 > UBA12481. The sequence continues at coordinate 71,434 of CAINOB010000020.1, read as the reverse complement.
CTGCTTCATTGAAAGGCCCTGAATAAGCAAAGTTCGATGTTGCCTCACGTCGGCTTTCAGGTGATTCTTTACAGGCCCGAATCCAGTCCTGCTCATGAGGACCATCAACATAGCCAACCGCACCGGGAATACGTGTTAAATATGGCGTAACCTGCGGTACACGGCCCGATAGCAATCGTCCGTTGAATCCACCGCATCCGCAAATCAGGGTATCCTTCGAACCTATGAAAAGGCAGCCTCCTAATCCATCCGCCATTAAGTTTTCCCCCTCAGGAAGCATTTCAAAAACAGAAGGAAGCAACCCGCCATCGTACCAATGCAAATCAACCGTCGGCAAGCCTACTTTTGGCAGGTTTAAGCGGGCAGGAAAAGAGAATTTTACTGATTCAGCCTGCGGGGCCGACTCGGTATTGATCAAAGTCGAACTACCTTGAACCTGTTCCGGATATCCTAATTTTAATGATTGAAACACAGGATCAAGAACATGACAGGCCATATCACCAAAAGCCCCTGTTCCAAAATCCCACCAGCCTCTCCAGTTCCATGGTGTATAAGCCTCATGGTATGGCCGCATTTTAGACGGACCAATAAAGAGATCCCAGTCTAAAGTTTTTGGCACAGGCATTACCTGCGTTGGACGCTGCAATCCCTGAGGCCATATTGGGCGGTCGGTCCAGGCATGCACCTCCCTGATTTCTCCGATTTCCCCATTCCAGATCCATTCACATATCTGCCTGACACCATGTCCCGAATTCCCCTGGTTACCCATTTGAGTGGCAACCTTATGGCTTGCTGCAAGGCGGGTAAGAAGTCGCGATTCATAAATTGAATGCGTTAGGGGCTTCTGGCAGTATACATGTTTTCCCATCGATAAGGCTGCTGCGGCTATTCCGGCATGATTATGGTCGGCAGTAGCTACCATAACCCCGTCGATGGAGCTCCCAAGCTCATCAAACATTTTACGCCAATCCCAGTACCTCTTCGCTTTTGGGAATTCACTGAAACAACGGTCGGCATATTTCCAGTCAACATCGCATAATCCGACAATGTTCTCGGTCGACATACCCACAAGATTTGGATGGCCCTTCCCGCCGATCCCGATTCCTGCGATATTTAGTTTATCACTCGGTGCCTTATGACCCAATCCGCTGACCGTATTACTCGGTATAACAGAAATTCCTGCTGCAGCAATGGAGGTGGTCTTTAAAAAACTTCGACGTGAAAGATTTGAGGATGCCATGGTAGCTTTGTTATCGGTTTTTAAAGTTCTTTTATCTTGATGTTGCGATACCACACTTTGGTTCCGTGATTTTGAAGTGAGATGTATCCATCATCGAATTTTCCCCAGTCTGGGAAGTTTGACCATTTGCCGCTGTTGCGCAGTTTTAGCCATTCTTCCGAATTTTTTATGTAATGAACAACGATTACTCCATTAAGAACCTGTGTTACATCATTGCCCTGAACAACGAGTAAGAGGTGATTCCATTCACCAACAGGTTTGTATGGATGGGCAATTGGAGGGTACATGGCATAATTTGCTCCGTTAATCTGCCAGTCTTCCAGCTTGTCGGGCCAGTTCTCATGATCAATAACCTGAAACTCAGGACCGGTCTCGTATGGAAATTTATATTTCGGATCTTCTGCAATCTGGTAAATAATACCACTATTAGCGCCCTTGGTGAGCTTGTAATCAATGCTTAAAGCAAAATTGCGATACTTTCGGTTTGTTATGATATCCTGATCTTCAGTACCTCCTTTGCTCGTCATTGTAAACGCTCCATCTTCAATTATCCAGCAGCCCGGAAAAATTTTCAGATTATAGCCATGCCACCCATTGGTCGTTTTTCCATCAAAAAGAATCCTCCAACCTTTGTCCTTTTCTTTATTAACCAAAGTATTGGGCGCAGCAGTATGGTCAATCTCATGAAAAAGGGCCATTGCGTCCTTTGTTGATTGAGCTATACCCTGAATAGCAATTAAAGCCATTAAACAAAGCGTAAAAGCTAAACTCGATCTTTTCATTTTTTTAAGACTTTTAAACGATGATATTTTCTACTGAAAAATAGTTGTATTTTTCCTTACCTCAACTATCAAAATTGTTATGAAAAAAATAACCGCCATCATTATTCAATGCCTTATTCTGATGTTGCTGAACCACCAGATTATTCTGGCTCAGCAGAACGGGCTAACAGTATATCTTCCAGGCTTCGTCCAGGGGATCAGCGGTGTCGATTTTAACTACCGGTCGCCGCTTCCAGAGAATGAGGATGCCTATATTCTCCGGAATTCTTTTGAGAATCCGGTAATGAACTGGAAAACAGCGCCGGTTAACCAAACAGTCAAATCCGGACAGCTGGCCTTTGTTTTTATGGTAGCCATGTCAACAGACTCCCCTGAGCTTGCTTTTAAATTGAAGGCGAATGGTGGGGAAGAATTTAATTTTACCAATAATGAAGATAAAACCTGGTCGGTGAAAGGATCTGAGGGTGGGATCTTAACATTCTATCAATCGAAAAATATTCACGGGGTGGAGATCAACGGTTTTATGATTTTAACCATACCGGCATCAAAGGTTAAGCAAAAACAACCGGTCGACATTAAAGTGACACTGCTGCCAACAACAAAGAGCGCATGGATCATTGTTTTTAAAAAGTCACTGCAATCAGGAAATTCATTAAGCAATACTTCTATCCTGGCCAGGGATAAAGGGGTACAGTATCAACAGGTCAGGATATCACAAATCCAGTTTCGGGAGCCCTGTCGCGTTACTTTTTTATACGGAGGTAAGGAAATCCTGACCGGTCAGACAAAAATCGGATATAATCAGTTTTTCGTTCCGGTTCCTTTGGTAAAAGCTTCCAAAAAACTGGAAATCACGTTGAAATACGAAACCGGGCTGATGGAAAAAGTTACTGGTACTCAGCTGCCAACAAAAAAGTGGGAGATCTATCTGATTCAACATGCTCATACTGATATCGGTTATACCAGGCCTCAGTCAGAAATTCTTGCTGAACACCTCCGTTATATTGATTATGCTCTTGATTATTGCGACCAGACCGATAACCTTCCGGATGATGCAAAATTCCGATGGACCTGCGAGTCCACCTGGGTGGTCCGCGAGTATTTACGAACCCGCCCGAAATCCCAGATTGAACGATTCAAAAAGCGAATAGGAGAGGGCAGGATAGAGGTTACGGGCATGTACTTCAATATGGCAGAAATTGCAGATGAAAATATAATGTTCGATTATTTTCAACCTCTGAAGGAGATTAAAGATCAGGGTATAACTGTTAAAACGACAATGCAGAATGATGTAAATGGTGTGGCATGGTGTATACCAGATTACCTCAGGAATACTAGTGTTAAGTACCTGACTATGGGTATTAATGAAACCCGGTCAATCCTGCCATTTATGATACCTACCTGTTTCTGGTGGGAAACTCCCTCCGGATCCAGGCTCCTCGCATACCGCAGCGATCATTATATGACCGGAAATAATTTCGGATTACCAGATGCCAATAATTTTGATCCGAATAAAATATTCCAATACTTAAGAAATCTTGAAGATAAAGGCTATCCTTTCGATAGGGTTGCCGCTCAGTTCTCAGGCTATCTGACAGATAATTCACCACCATCAACCGGAGCGTGCGAAATTGTCAAAGCATGGAACGAAAAGTATGAATCACCTAAATTAAGGCTGGCAACAGCTTCGGAATTCCTGGAATATGTTGAGAAGAACTATTCTGAAACTTTACCAGTTTATCGAAATGCCTGGTTGGATTGGTGGACCGATGGTTTTGGTTCGACTTCCAGGGAGACTGCCAAGGTGCGTAAAACTCAAAACCTAAAGCAAGTCGACGAAGGATTGTTTGCCATGGTTTCAATGCTTGGTGGGGATCTTTCAGCTGATCTGAAAGGTAAGATTGAACATATCAGCGAAAATGCGCTGTTCTTCGACGAGCATACTGTTGGTGCAGATGAAAGTATTGACCGGCCTTATTCTGAAAATACAACCGAACAGTGGCTTCAAAAAGGCGCTTATGCCTGGGAAGCCCTGAAAAAGGTAACACTGCTTAATGAGGATGCACTCGGACGTATTCAAACCTATCTCAAAAAGGCGCCTTACCCGGTTATTTATGTGATGAACTCCCTTGGCTGGAAACGCTCCGGAATTGTGGAACTATTTGTCGATAACCAGATTATCCCATCGCGCAAACAGTTTAAAATTATCGATCTGGCGACAAATCGTGAAATTCAGGTGCAGTTGGTCAGAAGCCGAAGTGAAGGCTCCTACTGGGCATTGAAAGTTGAAGATATTCCTGCCCTGGGCTGGAAAGCCTTTAAAGTCGAGGCTGGCAATCAGAATTCCCCGCCTAACAAAAAGGGTCCATCTATAAAAACAATGGAAAATCAATACTATAGCATCAGCTTTGATATTGCAACTGGCGCTGTCAGCAGTTTGTTTGATAAAGAATTGAAAAAGGAACTTATCGATAAAGACAATCCATGGAAAATTGGACAGATTGTACATGAAACACTTTCCGACCGCAATAACATGAAAGAGACCAGCCATACGACAGTGAGAAACGTAGTGATGGAAGACGGTGTCAAAGGTGATTTGTGGCAAAGTGTGAAATTCTCTGCTGATATCGATGGTTTTGAAAAAGGCTCTACATCCTCTCCGAAAGGCCTGGAATGGGAAGTCAGATTGTATGACCAGACAAAATTGATTGAATTTCATTACCTCGGCCGTAAGGAGATTCTTACCAACCCGGAAGGGTTATATGTTACTTTCCCTTTTAGCCTGCCAGGTTCAAGAATTGTGTTTGAAACTATTGGAGGCTCCATGACACAGGGAAAACAATTGCCAGGTTCCTCGTCTGATTGGAATGTTGCCCAAAATTATGTGTCCGTGAAAAGTGCGGATGGGCAAATTGTTATGGTCAGCGATGAGATCCCGCTATGGCAGTTTGGTGGCTTCAACCTTGGAAAATTTGACCGTTATCAGGCCCCATGCAAACCGTGGCTCTATTCCTGGGTCATGAACAATTATTGGTTCACGAATTTCAGGGCTTACCAGGAGGGTGCATTTCACTGGACCTATCAAATGACTACGACAAAGGATACCACTGAAACTGCAGCTGCTCAGTTTGCCAGGGGAGTGCGTAACCCCTTTCCAACCAGGACCTTCCCGGCAGGAAAAAATGAACTTACCGAGCCCCTTTTCCAGACGCTGAAAATGGAAGGTGCAAGGAATATTATGCTGGTGAATTCACGCCCTGATTTTAATAAGGCCGGCAGCGTATTACTTCATCTTCGCGAACTTGATGGGGTAGCTGGATCGGTAACACTTTCTTCAGCCATAGCCGGAAGAACCATAAAGCGGATGGTCGAAGTCAATATTATCGGCGACGAAATCGGTCAGCCGTTAAATTTGATTAGCTTAAAACCGTTTGAGGTAAAATTTATTCGGATAGATTATTAGTTGAAACAAATAACCTTATTGAATACTTTGATTCTCCACCCCCGGTATTCAAAATTGGTCCTCGAATCTATGACTTCTCACTTCACGAAGTGCCCGGTCTGGTAATCTTCAAATGCTTGATAAAGTTCTTCTTTGGTATTCATAACAATCGGTCCTCTCCAGGCAATCTCCTCGTGCAGCGGTTTGCCGTCCAGCATTAGAAACCGGGCACCTGCTTTGGTGGCTGCAATAAAAACCTGATCACCTGAGATGAGCTTCACCAGCGTGCCTGCCTCAACAGGATGCTCCATTTTCAGGTCAAAAAAGGCGGCTCCCTCAAAAACGTAAGCAAAGACCGTATGCTCAGCGTTAACATCGAAGGTCTGCTCAACCCCTGCAGGTAACGTCATGTCCATAAACCGCGGCTTAATTACGATGTCTTTAACCGGACCGGTATATTCACCAAACTTGCCGGCGGCCAGCCGGATAGTGATGCCCTTCCAATCGAATTCGGGTATAAGATGTGCTGAAATATCCTGATATCTCGGCGCCATCATCTTGTGAGAAGCAGGTAGATTTACCCACAGTTGAAATCCACTCATTAACCCATTAAACTTTCGGGGCATCTCCTGATGTAATATGCCTCCTCCTGCTGTCATCCACTGGATTTCACCTGATTTTATAATGCCTTTGTTTCCCATGCTATCTTCATGTGCAACCTCACCGGAAATCATGTAAGTAACGGTTTCAATTCCCCGGTGCGGATGCCATGGAAATCCTGCCATATAATCGTCTGGATTATCAGATCCAAAATGATCCATCATCAGGAAGGGATCTAACCATCCTTTGCGCGGATAACCAAAAACGCGTTGTAATTTCACTCCGGCTCCCTCTAATACAGGAGTACTTCCTAAAGTGCTTTCTATTTTTCTGATCATGGCAGTAAAGTTTAATTCAGTCGATAAGTTACAAAACTATTCAGACTCCTTCAACGATTCTTTAATCAATTCAAATGTCCTTTCAATATCATTGTCGAGTCCAACTGAAAAGCGGATCAACCCTTCTGATAATCCCATCTCGTGCTGTATCTCATCAGGTATTTCAGAGGAAGTGCTTTTCCCAGAGTTGCTGAAAAGAGTTTTAAAATACCCAAGGCTGACAGCCAGATAACCAACCCCTTTTCTTTCCATTGCTTCCATCACCTTGCTCGCCTTTTCAGCTGATATCAGGTCGATTGCAATCATACCGCCGAAACCGAACCCGGGATTCATCATCGACTTTAATAACTCATGGCCCGGATGTTCAGGTACTCCCGGATAATTGAAATTTAATCCGATTGTCTTGAATTTTTCTGCAAGGTATTGAGCATTGAAACTGTGCTGCTTCATCCTGATATGAAGAGTATGCAAGTTCTTCAGGATTGATGAGGATCGCATCGGGTCAAGTACTGGTCCGAGCAACATTGCCGTACCATTATTGACATCGATAAGTGAACTGATATATTCTGCTGTGGAACAAATGGCACCGGCAACACAGTCGTTTTTCCCATTGATAAACTTTGTCATACTGTATACGGTAATATCCGCTCCATGACGACATGGCGAAACTATCATCGGTGAAAAAGTATTGTCAACAATCAGTTTTGCTCCATTCTCATGAGCGATTTTTGATAGCGCAGGAATATCTGAAATCTGAAGCATCGGATTTGTCATGGTCTCCGTGTATATCAGCTTCGTATTCGGTTTTATGGCTTTTTTAACCGAATCCAGGTTGGTTATGTTGACAAAGGAAACCTCAACCTTGAATTTTTTTATCCAATTACTTAGAAAAGCAAAAGTTCCGCCATAAGAAGTGACACTCGCAACGATGTGGTCACCAGTAGAGATACCATGAAGAAGGGCGCAGGTTATAGCGCTCATTCCCGAAGCCGTCACCCATGCAGCCTCAGTGCCTTCCATCGCAGCCAGGGCATCGGAAAGATATTTGTTGCTGGGATTCCAGTGACGGGAATATAAAAAGCAACCCTGTGTTTCACCATGGAAGGTGTCAGCCATGGTTTTTGCCTGCATAAAAGTAAATGTTGCACTGTCGGTGATCGATGGGTTAACATCGCCATATTCGCCAAACTGCAGAAGATCTTGGATATTGGAAGCGGGATCGAAAGATTTCATAAATTTTGTATGATGGTTTATTTTCCTCCCAAAATACAAAATTCTGCTGATTAAAATCCGGCCAGCACAATTGCTGTAATAGCCTCAAGTACAACAGGAACTCTCAGCGCAATACAAGTGTCGTGCCTGCCACCAATGACCAACTCCTCCACCTTTCCACTCTCTAAATTTAACGTCTGCTGAGGCTGGGATGTACTGGATGTAGGTTTAACTGCAACCCTGAAAATCAGGTCATTGCCATTGGTTAGGCCCCCGTTAATACCACCCGCATTGTTAGTGTCGGTCATACCTTCTTTTGATATTATCCGGTCATTATGCTGGCTGCCCTTCATCTTAGCTGCACTGAAACCGCTTCCAAACTCAATCCCCTTTATGGCAGGTATGGCAAAAGCGGCATGTGCAAGCATCGATTCCACAGAATCAAAAAAAGGCTCGCCTAGACCGATCGGTAAAGAAGAAGCTACACATTCGATGATACCCCCGATGGAGTCTTTCTCTTCCACAGCCTTGGCTATAGCCGCCTCAATGTCTCTATTGCCGCCGGCCTCAATAAGCTTAGCGGAAACCTTGATGGATCCGATCATCTTTTTTGCAACCACTCCTGCAGCTACCAGGGCAAGCGTCAACCTGCCGCTGAAATGTCCGCCGCCACGATGATCATTGAATCCATTGAATTTCATCATGGCTACCCAATCGGCATGACCGGGCCTTGGCTGCTTTCGAAGGTGATCATAATCACCTGATTTTGTATTTTGATTCTCAAAAACTATGGTCAATGGAGCGCCTGTCGTAAAACCGTTAAACCACCCGGAAACAATTTTTGGTAAATCCGTTTCAACACGAGGGGTGGTACCGGTTCCTCCTGGCTGCCTCCGACGAATATCCTCCATGAAATCCTGCTCCGAAATGGAGATTCCCGGTTTACAGCCATCAATCGTGATTCCGAGCAATGTTCCATGAGACTCTCCAAAAATACTGACCCTGAAATTTTTACCGAAACTATTCATCTATCCTTCCTCCAACAGATTTTATATCCTGGTAAAATCCGGGATATGATTTTGCGACACATTCGGCACCTGCTATTCTTACCGGCGTTCTTGAGATCGTTGCTACCGTTGCTGCGGCCATCGCGATCCTATGGTCACCGTGTGAATCAACTTCTCCATTTTTCATCACCGACGACCCGGCGACATAAAGATTTCCTCCTTCAATACGAATGGATATGCCTAATTTATAAAACTCCTCCTGTAAAACCTTAGCCCTGTTACTTTCCTTATGGACCAGCCTGCCAACTCCTTCAATACGGCTCACTCCATTGCAATGAGCAGCCAATGCCACCAATGGGGGAAATAAATCAGGGCAATGCGTAGCATCAAAATCAAAAGCCCTGAGTTCATTTCTGCCAACTGTAACCTGATTATCGCTGGTTTCAATACGAGCACCGGCAAAACCTAGGGCTTTCAGAATCTGCCGGTCAGCCTGCAGCGAATCTGCTTGCAATCCGTCGACAGTAATTTCACCACCCAGAGCTCCGGCAACAAGCAGAAAGGATGCTCCGCTCCAATCTCCTTCAACAGTCAATGTTGCAGGCTTGTATTTCTGCTTTCCTGAGATTCGGAATGATTCATAATGACGATTTTCAACAGAAATACCAAACTGCTTTAACATATTGATAGTCATATCAATATATGGAAGGCTCTGAAGGTTGGATACAGAAATCTCCGAATCCCCTTTAACCACCGGTAATGCCATGAGCATGCCGGTAAGTAGCTGTGACGAGATGGAGCCGTCAATAGTCGCCTTTCCGCTCTTTAAAGGTCCTTTTATCCAGACAGGTAAAAATCCATCCTGAGATTGGCAGCGGCACCCGAGTTGATTCAACGCATCATTGATCATTTGAACCGGTCTTTTTAAAAGCGACCCGGCGCCATTCATCAGCATGGTTTGATCAGCCAGGGCGGCAATCGGTGAAAACATGCGCAAGCTGAGCCCAGCCTCACCGCAATCCAGCTTTTGACCCTTTGGACTAAACCCTCCTTTAATGATCAGCCGGTCACCAAGATCTTCAATAGCAGCTCCCAATTGCTGAATGATTCTTAAGGCGGCCTGAGCATCATCGCTACGAGAGGGATTAAAGATGGTGGTTGTTCCCTTGGCCAGCAGAGCGCCGGCAAGAGCACGCTGGGCGTAACTCTTTGAAGGTGGTGCTGCAACTCTCCCGGAGATCCTCGATCGCTGAACCGTTATCTGCATAATCTTTCCCTTAAATCCTCTAATTTACTTTTATTAGCATATTACCTCATTAGCACATTTGCACATTATTCTTCGTTCATGATCTTAGTCTGCGTGTTGATGGACTCCTGGTGAATGGCCATGAATACCTTCCTTATGAATTCCTCAGAGAACCCTTTTGTTTGGCCAACAGCCAGATATTTCGATATGATCTGATCCCACCGGGCAGGTTGGAGAATCGTTACGCCATTATCTTTTTTGCATTGTCCGATACCGGCGGCAACTTTCATCCTGTCTTCAAGAATATTCATAAGCTCCTGGTCGAGTCGGTCAATCTCACAACGAAGTGCCTCAAGCTGGTGAATAAAACCTTCACTGCCCGGATCGGTTTTTCGAAGAATAAGCTGGTCAAGGAGGATACCCAGTTCCTCAGGTGTAATTTGCTGTTTCGCATCCGACCAGGCATTGTCCGGATCGGGATGTGTTTCAATCATCAACCCGTCAAAGTTTAGGTCCATCGCCTTTTGCGAAACCTCTAAAAGTAAATTTCTGCGGCCGGATATATGACTGGGATCACAAATCATTGGTAAATCTGGTCTTCTTCTTTTTAATTCGATAGGAATCTGCCAGTTAGGTGCATTCCTATAACGATTTTCAGAGAAACTTGAGAATCCCCGGTGAACGGCAGCTATCCTGTTTATCCCAACCTTTTGCAATCGTTCGATCGATCCGATCCACAAGTCCACATCCGGGTTCACGGGATTTTTAACACATACAGGTATATCCACGCCACTTAGCGCATCAGCAATCTCCTGGATTGTAAATGGATTGACGGTGGTCCTGGCCCCGATCCATAGTATATCAACCCCATATTTTAAAGCTTCATAGGCGTGCTGGGCGTTTGCTACTTCCGTTGTGGTAAGCAAACCCGTTTCCTCTTTCACCATTTTGAGCCATTTCAATCCTTTTACTCCGACTCCTTCAAAGGAATTTGGCCGGGTGCGCGGTTTCCAGATTCCTGCACGATATACTTGCGTACGTGTTGATTTTAGTCGTCTGGCAGTATCCAGAACCTGTTCCTCAGTTTCTGCGGAACAGGGTCCGGCAATTACTAAAGGCCTGGTTGCATCGAATCCCCAACCGGCAAATGTTGTTGAAGCTATTTTTGATTCCATGGGTTCAAGTTTAATGTTTTTTGAATAATGTTGGCTTTTTTTATCAGGTCCCTGACTTTATTAGTCTCTCCGGCTTGAATTAAATCTTTAAATTGAGTCATCTTTTCAATATACGTGTCCATCACCTCTACAACATTTTCTCTGTTTTGATCGAAAACCGGTACCCACATTTCTGCTGATGATGCTGCAAGCCTGACTGTACTGTCAAAACCTCCGGATGCGAGGTTCAGAATATTTTTTTCATTCTGTTCCTTATCCAGAACCGTCAATGCGAGTGCAAAGGACGTAAGATGCGAGATATGAGAAACATAGGCGGTATGCAAATCATGCTCTTTTGAACTCATGAAAATGAGCCTCATATTAAGGGCCATATATAAATTCGTTATCATCTCGAGCGCTTTTGGATTGCTGAGTGCCATATCGCAGATAATGCCGACTTTTTTGTTGAACAATCCTGAAATCGCTGCCTCTGGCCCTGAGAATTCCGTACCCGACATAGGATGGGATGGAACGTAATTTGAACGTTTCGGATGGTTCCTCACCATCTCGGTAATACTCATTTTGGTTGATCCGACATCGGTAACCGTTTGATGGGTAACATAATCCAAAATGAATGGCAATAAGGAAAGAATTCCGTCAACAGGAATGGCCAGAATGATCAGATCGGATTGTTGAATGCCGTCAACCAGTTTGGCAACCTCATCGACCAATCCTCTTTCTAACGCGATTTTAGCGTATGCCGGATTTTTTTCAACACCAATAATACGATCAGAAAAACGCTTGGTTTTCAACTCAAGACCAATGGATCCACCGATCAAACCCAGGCCAATAATACAAACTGTCATAATAATGCTCCGTTAATTCTTTCAATTGCACTGACGATTATTTCTTTAGGCTGGCAAAGGGAAACCCTGATATATTTGTCGCCTTGAGGTCCGAAAATAAAACCGGGCGTGATAAAAACCCTTTTCTCCATGAGGATACGATCTGCCAATTCTTGCCCTGAACGTTCTGATGATGGAATCCGGGCCCAAACAAAAAGTCCTGCCTGGTCCTCATCATAAGTACATTTTAGATTATCCAGCAGAGCATGAGCAACTACTTTTCGCTCACGGTAAACAGTGTTTATTTTCTCGTACCATTCAGGTCCGGCTTCCAATGCCTTCACAGCTGCAAGCTGCATGGGCCTGAACATGCCAGAGTCCATCTGACTTTTAAATCTCATCAGATAATCCATATACTCTTTCCTCCCGGCAACCATCCCGATCCTCCAACCTGCCATATTATGTGATTTGCTCAGGCTATTCAATTCAAGGCAGGTTTCTATTGCATCAGGAGCTGCTAACAGGCTGATCGGCTCATTATTGAGAATAAAACTGTAAGGATTGTCGTTTACCAGCAGTATCCTGTGATTCATCGCAAAGGCCACCAATTCTCCGAATAATTCTTTAGTTGCCCTGGTACCAGTCGGCATGTGCGGATAATTAACCCACATCACCTTAACCCTGTCAATTCCCATTAATTCTATGAAATTCAGGTCGGGCATCCACCCATTTTCAGGCAATAGAGGATAAGTTATGACCTTTGCACCTGCCAGTCGGGTGACTGCCGAATAAGCAGGGTAGCCTGGATCAGGAACCAATGCTGCATCTCCAGGGCTAAGAAATGACATGGCTATGTGCATTAACCCTTCTTTTGATCCAAACAGTGGTAAAATTTGACTGTCCGGATCTAATTCAACTCCATACGATCTGGAATACCACCCGCTAAAAGCTTTACGTAAATCCGGAAGACCTTGGTAAGGCTGGTATCCATGACTATTTTTGTCTCGTGCCTGAACCGATAATTCTTCAATGGCTTCTTCTGCAGGTGCCTGGTCAGGACTTCCGATGCCAAGATTGATGACTGTCTCTCCGGTCAGGTTCATTTCCCGGATCTGCTTAAGTTTTGTTGAGAAATAGTACTCTTCCAATCCCTCAATCCTTGTCGATGGTTCGATTAGTAATCTTTTCATTGGACTTGTTTTCCCTGAATATATTCACCCAAAATAGTAAGCTCATGTGTCAATGGTCTGATCGCATCCAGCGATTGCTTGTATCTTAATGGATCATCAAAAGTCAGGTCGATTAGAAAATGATACTCCCACTCCTGGCCCAGGATTGGAATCGATTGAATCTTGGTCAGGCTAATCCTGTAAAAGGAAAATATGGAAAGTACCTGCGATAAACTTCCTGTTTCATGAGGCAGGGTGAACGATAATGATGCTTTATCCGGATTCTCAGTTTTGAAAGGGTGTACTCCGTTTGGCTTATAGATCAGCAAAAACCTGGTGAAGTTTCTCTTGTTTGTCTCGATGCAGCGCGCCAGAATTTCCAAACCATACATTTCTGCAGCATGCTCTCCGGCAATCGCTGCCTGATGTTTCACACCGCCTTCGGCAACCCTTTTTGCACTCGCAGCCGTATCATCAGCTTCAATCAGTCGAATTCCCGGATAGGCCCTGAAAAAATTGCGGGTTTGTGCTATGGCCATATAATGGGAATAAGCTTCGGTGATATCATCAATCGATTGACCGGGCAATGCCATCAGATGCTGGCTTATACGCAAAAATATCTCACCAAAAATGGTAAAGCCGGAATCCCTGAGCAAGGCGTAATTGGGTAGCAGCGATCCAGCTACAGTGTTTTCTATCGCCATTACAGCTACATCGGCAGCTCCCGATTTCACTGCTTCAAATAAATCTTCGAATGCCTCGCAAGGAACAAGCTGAACTGTCCGATCCGGAAAGTATTCCCTTGAAGCCTGATCATGGAATGACCCTGCTATCCCCTGTATTGCCGCTCTGATGGTGTCTGAATCTTTCATCTGTATTGCATAAAAACAAAAAACCCGGCCTTTGTGGACCGGGATTCGCCTATTTTGATCTTAATGTTTTACTAATTTATGATCACGGCATTCCCGGTCGACCTTTTAAAATAAAAGCCGAAGTAGAAGAAGAAAAAATAATATACTCCCGAAAATGCTTGCATAATTATTTACAATCCGACCACAAAAATAGAAACCGATTATGAATAAACCAACGAAATAGTAAAAATTGTATTTTCAACAATTAATGCCATCCCCTGTTAGATCGATCTGCTGATGGGCTTGTATGTTGATTATAAGAATATTACTGATATGAAAACCCGAACTAATTTATCCTCATTAACCTCCTCTCCGCATCTGTTCCTCACCGTTTTAACGGTTTTGGCATGTGGAGTTCTCCTTACTTCATGTTCAGGGTCTAAATTCCATTTATACTCAGATCCTGCATATAGTCAGCGAGTTGAATCCAAGTTCCTTGAGAGAAAGGCTTTGGCATCATCACGGGATTCTCTATTGTTTGGTGTTTTAAAACGCAAAATCACTACCACCGAATTGGAGGGGCTGAAATTCCTCTACGCCTATATGCCATTGAGTGATTTGTCAGAATATAATGGCGATTTCTTTCTTAAACAGGTACAATGGAGTCTTGCCGCCCGGGATACATTTTCCTGGGGTAAAACAATACCTGAAGATTTATTTCGCCATTTCGTAATTCCCTATCGCGTGAATAACGAAAATCTTGATACCGCCAGGATAGTTTTTTTTAAGGAACTGAAGGTCCGGATTAAAAAAATGTCAATGCTCCAGGCGGCTATTGAGGTTAATCATTGGTGTCATGAAAAAGTAACTTACCGCGGTAGCGATATCCGAACATCTGCTCCATTAGCTTCATTAATAACTGCTTATGGGAGATGCGGCGAGGAGTCTACGTTTGCAGTCACGGCGCTGAGAGCAGTTGCAATTCCAGCCAGACAAGTGTACACCCCACGCTGGGCCCATTCAGATGATAATCATGCATGGGTGGAATTCTGGGCTGATGGTAAATGGCACTATATGGGAGCCTGCGAACCTGAATGTGTTCCCGATCTGGGTTGGTTCACAGAACCGGCAAGAAGAGCAATGCTCATACATACTAAGGCTTTTGGTGATTATAAAGGTGAGGAGCGGGCAGAAAATCGTGAATCAAATTTCGCCCTCCTAAATACACTTTCAACCTATGCGCCAACCAAAGAAATCCATGTTAAAGTCCTGAATTTGGCAGGTCAGCCTGAGAAAAATGCCACCGTGGAATTTCAATTGTATAATTATGCAGAATATTACCCGATCTCGGTTAAAAAAACTGACGATAAGGGATATTGCGATTTTCTTACTGGCTTCGGGGATTTGGTGGTGTGGGCTTATGCAGGTGATAATTTTGGATTTTCGAAAATTACTGTAGCCGATATCGACACTCTTACCCTGAAGATTGACCAAAAACCCTATGCCTCGTTGAAATTGGATATCGATATGACTCCACCGATTCAACGCGATCCATTGCAGATCGCCAATGATTGCAGGGATAAGAACAATATCATGCTTCGCCGGGAAGATTCTATTCGGGGCGCATATGAGAAAACATTTAGAACAGAAAAAGAGTCTCGAATATTCGCTGAGTCTCTTAACCTGGATATTGAACAAACCTGGAATTTCATCTCCAGAAGCCGCGGTAATTACAATGAAATTGAATATTTTCTTAAAGCTGTTAAACCGGAGTTGAGGGATGTTGCCATGAAGCTTCTCAGTCTGATTGCAGATAAGGACCTGCGCGACACCAAAGCCGATATTCTTCTCGATCACCTGACTGTCTCGCCTGGTAAAGCGGTGATACCGCCTCTTACCTCCAAATCTTCTGAGACCACTTTCCCTTTCGAGGCGCTTCTTAACCCCCGCGTTGCAAATGAAATGCTTGTGGCTTACCGATCTTTTCTGACTTTGAAATTTGGTCGAAAATTCATTGATAATGTCCGTAAAAATCCGGATGATTTGATCGAATGGATCAGACAGAATATCAAAATCAATAACAACGATAACTATTATAATACGCCACTCACTCCTGTTGGAGTATACAACCTGCGAGTTGCAGACCCTGATTCACGTAAAATATTTGCCGTGGCCTGCTTCCGTACATTTGGAATACCTGCCAGATTGAAACCAGGTACGCTGGAGGTTGAGTACTGGACTGATTCAAGTTGGATTAAAGTTGGTTTTGATGAATCTAAATTGTCCGCACTCCAAAGTGGAACTCTGATCCTCACAAATGATCCTTCAAATCCGGTAAAACCGCAATATGAAACTCATTATACATTGGCTCATTTTGAGAATGGTAAATACAAAACCCTGGCTTATGGTTCTGATAATTTCGGAGATCCTTTGGCAGGTCCTTTAACTCTTGATCAGGGATTTTATCTGCTCGTAACGGGAAATCGTATCCCGGGAGGAAAAGTGTTGAGCACCTTGACTTTCTTCGAATTGAAAGGGGGTGAAAAGAAAATCATGATGATCTCCTTGCGAAAGTCAGGTAAAGCTCCGGAAATCCTTGGGACACTTAACCCTTCCTGGAATGTCAAAACCATGGATAATCAACCATTTAATTGGAAGGATATTGTTGCAACCGATCGTGCTGTAATTTGCTGGATAGAACCGGATAAAGAACCATCAAAACACATTTTTCAGGATCTTGGAATGTTGAAAAAGGAGATTGATAAATTGAACTGCCCTTTCATATTTATCGTTCCAGAAAATAAACTTCCGGCAGGGTTTAATCAGGATACTTGGAAAAACCTTCCAGCTAAATCGAGATTTGTCCTGGTCCAGGATTTGTATTCTTTGACTGAATTGGAAAAAACCACTGGCAAAAGCTTTTCAGGACAGTTGCCAGTGGTTATAAGGATTAATAAGGAAAGTAAAGTGACCTACCTCTCCTCTGGTTATAAAATTGGTATTGGAGAGGAGATCATTAAACTTGTCGGAGGAATTTAATTATCTATTGTCTTCTACCTTTGAGAGTTATCTCCTTTGATACGCCGTCCTGAGTTAAAGTGGCAACATTGTCGCATTCGCCATCACCATAATTAATTGTAATATCACTTAAGCCTTCAAGAGTAAGAACTTTAACACCCCGCCGTATCCAACGGCAATTATTGCTGATAACCAATGGTTCATTGATCACCCAGGAAAAGTTTTTCCCATCAATTCTTGTACCGGCAGCATGCCCTGAAATCTGGAATGCATCATCAGTCCGATCGAGCCTTGTATCAATACCTCGGGTTTGAACTCTGACATGAATCGCTTCGCGGGTTTTGATCATCCCTTCAGCTGTGGTAACCTGTCCGCCCACTATTGTAGATGTCCAGGTAGGACTGCCTGACGCGCGGCTAAAAGAGGTTGTATTGGTACCGTCAATCTTGTTTCCGTTGACATAGTAGTTATCAAAGGTGATCACCTTGGTCCATGCTCGCCCGTTTTGGGACGCATTCTGGTTAATGATAATTTTCCCTTTTTTAAATACACTGTCACGAACCATGCAACCTTCGGTTCCAAAATCGATAGTGATTGTTTTTGGCCAGGTTACCTTGTCCTCGGGTACAACTGTCACCGTTCTGCAATCTACAAACCCGGTTTTCAATTCACCGAACCACACATCTGAAGTGAACTCCACTTCATCAAGTACATCATCCAGTAGATCAGCGTTTAATATCTGATCCTCAACCTTGCTGACTGTCTGAGGTGCTAAAGCTACCTCATCCTGCTTGCATGAAGAAAATGCAACAAGGCCAAAACCAATAAGAAACGGAACTATCCTTTTCATTTTGATTGTTTTAAAGTCGAATGATTAGACCAATTGACGGAAATTAAGTTTAATTTTAAAAAGCATCCATTTCACGATATGCCGCAATAACCCTCGCATCTCCTTCTTTCCCTGGGATCGATTTACCATGCTCCATGCATAAGGTCCCGTTATAGCCCTTCTCAAAAAGAAATTTGAATATGTTCTTGTAATTGATTTCACCGGAAGTAGGCTCATTTCTCCCCGGATTATCGCCAAGATGAAAAGCTCCTATTTCACTGTAAGCCGCCTGAATGTTTGGAATAAGGTTCCCTTCAGTAATCTGCTGATGATAAAGGTCATCAACAATTTTAATATAGGGACTGTTGACGGACCTGCAGATTAGGTAAGCCTGCGGTATTCTGGTCAGGAATAATCCCGGATGGTCATGAATAGTATTTAGTGGTTCCAGAACCATTGTTAAACCGGCGGGTTCAAAGATCTCAGCGCAATAACGAAGGTTTTCAATAACATTCGTAGTCTGATAATCCAGATGAAGCCTTTCATCGTACCTGCCAGGAACAACCAGTGCCCACTTGGCATTGGTCCTCTTGGCAAGTTCAACTCCTTGCTTCATCTTGTCCAGCAGCATGGACCTCTTTTCTGGGTCATTTGTAACAAACGAAGTCACCCCAAAATCTGCATATAAAACAAACGGCCCCAAATCCATTCCCAGTCTCGCCAGCTCCGAAGCTATTTTATCCTGCTCCTCGACTGGACGACCCATCAAGCCATTATCAAAAACAGCACGAAAACCCTGATCATTGCAAAACCTGATATTGTCAATCGGATCGTCATTTCCGACAGTCGCACTGAACATGCCAATCGACGGGGCATACTTAAGCTTGAAAGGCCCTGCACCTTGTGCCTTGAGCCTTGTGCCTTCATTTAAGCCTTGCGCCTTCAGGATAGCCGGTGCTGCTGTCGCCGCTGCAACAGCAAATGTTGCCTTCCGGATAAATCCACGCCTGGTGTTGTCTTTATTATCCATAGATAGATTCTTTAGCCGACAAAAGCTTCACCCGGAATTGGTAACTCTTTTGAAACATCATTTACCGGTCCAAGAACAAATGTTTTTGGTCCCAGATTCATGTCGGAATTCATCATTTCATCGAATGTCACTTCTTTCCCGGTATATGCTGATATCCTTCCCATAATACCAACCATTGTTGAAATCGCAGTGGACTCTGCCTCATTGATGGGCTTATGGGTTCTGATCGAAGTTACCAAGTCAATGTGCTCCTGGTCATAAGGTCCAATAGCAATGCTCTTTTCACCTTGGGCATTAACAATATATGGGAATGTCCAGATATCTTTCCCAGCAAGGTCTACCAGCCTGATATTATTTCCGTTGAGCAATGCAGCTCCTTCAGTGCCCTGGAAACGCTCGAAAACACCTCCGCCGCAACCGTTGATCTGACGGCACATGCTGTGCATATGACGTCCATCTTCAAAAACATAATCTATACTGAAATTATCATACTGATCACCTGTTACCCTGCGCTGTCTGGATCCAAATCCTAATGCTTTGACTGGATGATTTCCCATGAACCAGCATCCAACATCAATATTATGAACATGTTGCTCTACAATATGATCTCCCGATAACCAGGTCCAGTTTACCCAGTTACGAATCATTGCTTCCATTTCGCTCCATTCAGGTTTTGGATTGGTATGCCACAGCTTTGACTGATTCCAGTAAACATTCCCTCCGGTAATCTCACCAATAGCTCCACCGGCAACTTTTTTATAAATCTCAACATAATCGCGCTGATGACGACGTTGTGTTCCCGTGACGACCGAAAGATCCATGCCAGCAGCTTTTTTTGCTGATGCCATGATCGAACGAGCTCCGGCTGCATCAGTTGCAACTGGTTTTTCCAGGAAACAATGTTTTTTTGCCTGTACAGCTGCTTCAAAATGGATCGGCCTGAAATAGGGGGGAGTGGCTAAAATTACGATATCTACTCCTGTTGCCAGAAGTTTTTCATAAGCATCGAATCCTACAAAACAGTTTTCGTCAGCAATTTCCTGTTTCCAGTCATTTTTTAATTTGCCTCTGCAATCTTCTAGCCTGTCCTTAAATACATCGGCAAGTGCTGTGATCTTTAAATTCGGACCGGCACTTAGGAAATTCATGGCGGCACCTGTACCACGTCCACCGCAACCAATAAGACCTGCCTTAAGTTCCGGACCATCAGGAGCTTTGTCTAATAAGGTGCAATTAAGGTATTCAACAATTTTTGATTTGCCTTTTGGTGCACAAGAGGTAATCAAGGCTGGACTAATGGCTCCTACAGCCCCTACTGCTGCTGCCTTGCCCAGAAAATTCCTTCTTGAAAGATTAGGTTTATTTGACATGACTTGAAGTTTATTTTGGTTTTTGAGTATCTATTTCGTTTTGCCAGTGAGTGAATCATATTCGCAAACTACCCTGAATCCAACATAAAAACAATCTGAATACCACCAGATACTTTTTGGCGATTGAGGATCTGTCCGCAACCAGGATTGTGTTTGTGTGGCCTCACGGGCAGCCGCACGTACCTGGTCGGCATTGCTCTTATAACTTCCGCCTCTTACTACATGCTCCTTGCCGCTAACCGGACCTTTTGGATCTGCAACAACACCCTGATTTTTATAATAAGTATCCGCTGCATACCAGTCAGAACAAAACTCCGCAACGTTACCAAGCATATTCTTTAAGCCAAACGGATTAGGTAAAACAAATGACGGTTCCTGGGTTTTAGCCTGACTGTTCTCTTTGTAAACCACAAAACGGTTAATCATGGTCGTATCCCGTTTCGATGAGAGGAATTTTTTCTTGACAAATTTTTTCGGATTTCCATCAAAGAAATAAGGAGTCTCCTTTCCTGCACGGGCTGCATATTCCCATTCAGCTTCGGTAGGTAACCGATAATTCTTTCCTGTAACAATTGATAGCCATTTGCAGTAAGTCTGCGCTGCGGTAAAACTGGCTGAAATCACCGGCCGCTTGCCTTTGCCCCAGTTTTGATCAGGTTGGCCATAGGGTGGAGTCGCTCCGATTATTGCATCAACTGTGGTAACCGTATTTAGGTCAGTCTTAACTGCTGTCTTGCCTTGTCTCGCAGTTTGTGCATAAAAGGCGAGGTATTCATTCCAGCTTACCTCAACCTCAGCCATATAGAATGGACTGATCTTCACCTGCCTTACCGGACCTTCATCAGGCTTACGGAACGGCTCATCATCAGGGCTTCCCATATTGAAAGTACCCCCGGGAATCGCTACCATTTTAAAGGAAACTCCGGAATTCGGAACTTTTTCTTCAAATGATTCAAACTTCTCAACCTTCGTAGGTTCTTTATAGATTACCCCTGATACAACTTCCTTACCAAACCCTGCATTAGCCTTATGTGAATAGTTGGGATCATAATGCCCGGCATTTAAATGGCAATTGATACAACGTATATCTTCACCTTTTTGAATCTGTGCATCATAATATAAATGAGCATCTGAACCTTCTTTGGTCAATTTTGCCGGATAAAGGTTTGGATGGCATTTCAGGCAGGCTGATTCATAAACATAACCCTTGGCATAATCAAGTTTTGATTTTGCATCCCAGTTAAATGAAGCTGAATCCTTAAACCAATAGCTCCAAAGGTCCCTCAATCCGGTACGGGTTTTTTCAGGAAGATACCCATGACCTTTTGGTGGTAAATGGCACTCAACACAATGTGCGTGAAACCCACTCCTCGTTTCATAATGAAGCGATTTCTTCCAGGAAAATTCCGCCTGAGGATGAATATGGCAGGAATTACAGAATTTATCGCTTGAGGTAGCTTCAACTGCTTTATTTCCAGATAAAACTAAAATAATCCCGATAACCAGACCAGGAACAAAAAAAAGCCAAAATCGTTTCACGGGCAGAATTGTTTAAAAATCGCAGCAAGATAATAAATTGACTACAGACCGACCAGTCTCATTCTAACAAATGTGTGTCATTTATCGATTATCTTAGTAACCCTTATTTATTACAATTCTGATATGAATGCACGAATAATCCTCCCCGCGGTTTTCCTCTTTGGAGTTGGTAATCTATTCGCACAAGAACCTTCTATTCCTTCATATACACCAAAACCTACCTATTGTCAGGGCGTTGTCAAGCCACTGATTAACCTGAATGGTAATTGGAAATTTTGTGCTTCACCAGTCAGGGGATTTTGGGAATCAGTCAATCCGAAAAGATTAGCGTGGTCTCCAATTCAAGTACCCGGCGAATGGTTGATGCAGGGGTTTACTGTCGAAAAAAATACACGTGCTGCCTATTGGCGGCAACTGGATATACCGGCTGATTGGAAGGGTACCCGTATAATCTTAAAATGTGATGGTCTTTATAGTGATGCAAGAGTTTTTATCAACGGTAATATGGCCGGTAACCATGAGGGTGGTTTTACTCCTGCTGAGCTCGATGTCACAACACTTATAAAACCCGGAAAACCGAACGACCTTGTTATAGGAATAGTCAGTGAATCTTTAGCCGATACCCTGGCATCCGCTACGCAATATGCTGCTCATCAGTTAGGAGGGATAACAAGGAAAGTAGAGATTTTTTCGGTTCCGGATTTACATGTCTCAGAATTCCTTGTGTCAACCGATTTTGATGAGCAATTTGTGAATGCAGATCTGAAAATCAACCTGGAGATCATTAAAAAAGAGAAAGAAATACCAACTGGATCATCGTTGGAAATCGTTCTGACACACATTGGACCCCAGACTCAGAAAAGCCTTGCTAAAACCTTTAAGATTGATTGGCCGGCTGATGCTCAGGTCCTGAAAAAGCAATTTAATATGCGAGTGCAGAGTCCGGAAAAATGGGACCCCGAGCACCCACGTCTTTATACTGTTGAAATTCGACTGATGAGCAATGTTACCCTGATAGAATCGGTCTCTCAAAAGATCGGTTTTCGGGAAATATTGGTATCGGGAAACCAAGTCTTCGTTAACGGCAGGCCTATAAAATTGTTTGGAGTAAACAGGCATGAAGTGCATCCCACAAAAGGACGCAGCTTGTCCATCAATGAATGGAAGGCTGATGCGCAGTTGTTTAAGGAGGCCAATGTAAATTACATTCGGACATCCCATTATCCCCCGGCTGAAGAGTTCATCTCTCTATGTGATTCTATTGGCTTTTTTGTAGAGTGTGAGTCGCCCTTATGCTGGGTTGGTCATGGTGCTAACCTGCATTGGAAAACTGCAAATCCGCATGACCTAAACCTACTGAATATTATTCGCAGGGAAGTTCTGGAAACAGTCGCTCAGTATAGAAACCACCCATCCATCCTCATCTGGTCGATGGCCAATGAATCAACCTGGGGCCCGGTTTGGGAAACAATTCTTGCCGACCTTAATCGAATCGACCCAACACGCCCTGTATCATTTCATGATCAGGCTTATGGCGGTTATAATAACGCAGGCAGTAAAAATTGCCAGATAGCAGTTATCCACTACCCTGGCCCTGGTGGTCCTGATGTTGCCAGGAGGTTCGATCGGCCGCTTCTGTTTGGTGAATATTGCCACCTGAATTGTTATAACCGACAGGAAATAGTGGCTGATCCTGGTGTGCGTGACGATTGGGGCAGGGGACTTGAACCAATGGTAGATAATATGTATAATAGTCAGGGATGCCTTGGTGGCGCTATTTGGTCAGGCGTTGATGATGCTTTTTATCTTCCTTCTGGAAAATTGGTTGGCTATGGTGAATGGGGCCCGATCGATGGCTGGAGAAGGCCGAAACCCGAATACTGGCATTTGAAAAAGGCATACTCTCCAATCAAAATCTGGGTAAATAATCTTCTCCTCCCAAAAGCGGGACAACCTTTGCGAATACCAGTTCAAAACCGGTACCTGTTTACTAATCTTGGAGAATTGGCTTTTCGTTGGAAATTGGGTAATAAACAAGGATCTGCAGCGGTTTCGGCTGATCCGGGTCAGACGGGAATCCTGAATATTACTCCGGATGAGGCTCCAAAAGATGGGGATGAAGTGGAAATTTCGATTTTTAGTCCAATGAATTACCTTATTGATTCTTATAAAATCAACCTCGGAAAACCTGTGACTCCAGTACCACCTGTACTTGTTGAAGTCAGAACTCCCGAACTTGCAGCCAAAGGTGATCAGGTAATATTAAAGTCAGGTAATCATGAATTGGCCATCAATGCCCTAAACGGAAAGGTATTTCAATTGTTATCCTCTGGCCTGAAAATTAAGGTCGATGGGCCGGAATTGCAAATGTTACCGCTAACAACTGGTCCCTGTGATACCGAACATAGCCTCGACATTCAACCTTTAAATAATACTTGCTCCAATTGGAAAGGAAAAATTACGGATTCCGGTAAAGATAAAGCAGGCCCCTGGATAAAGGTCGAGGGCACTTATGATGAGGCCAATATTACGCTGACCTATCGAATGGATTCAGTAGGTCGGATAAATATTGATTATCAGTTTACAACAAAAATTGATATAGATCCACGACAGATAGGACTGGTACTGGCCATTCCTCGTGAATTCGAATTGCTTTCCTGGAACCGTATCGCACAATGGTCAGTGTATCCCGACGATCATATCGGTCGTCCTGCCGGATGGGCTAAACCATTTGCTGCAGACAATGCTCATCAGTTCAAGTTTGGCGTAAAACCACAATGGTCTTGGTCATCTGATCAGACCACGATGGGATCAAATGATTTCCGGGCTACCCGAGAAAATATCATTTGGGCCGAACTGGCTAATGAAGCTAATCAGGGAATTCATATAACCTCTGATGGGAATCATGCTGTTCGTGCCTGGGTTGCACAAGATAAAATTGATGTCCTGGTGGCATCATTCTTTACTGGTGGGGGAGATATGTTCTTTGCAAGTCATCATCAAAAAGAGCGTAAACCCTTGAAAAAGGGGGAAATATTCAAAGGAACTGCAACTTTTTACGCATTTTGAAATCTGACGAATTATTCCCTAAATTAACCGCAAAATCGACCTATGAAGTTAAATTCTGATAAATCATTCATTTTCAGAATATGGCACCTTTATTTTGATGGATTTAAGGAAATCTCTGGCTGGGGAAAGAAAATGTGGATCATTATTCTGATCAAACTATTTATCCTTTTTGCAATTATCCGATTCCTCTTCATGCCGGATTTTCTTAAGAAGAACTTTAAAACGAATGAGCAACGCTCAAAACATGTACTTGAAAATTTAACCACCTATAACCGATAAACTATGTTAGCTTCAATTGATTTAACTCCTCTGGTGGATTGGTCGAGGGCACAATTTGCCCTAACTGCAATGTACCACTGGCTGTTTGTTCCGCTGACACTCGGGATTACCTGGATTATTGCAATGATGGAAACCATCTACGTGAAAACCGGTGATCCTGAATGGAAAAAATTAACCAAGTTCTGGATGAAACTGTTCGGGATAAATTTTGCCATCGGTGTTGCGACCGGGATAATAATGGAATTTGAATTCGGGACCAACTGGTCGAATTATTCCTGGTTTGTCGGTGATATTTTTGGGGCACCTCTTGCCATCGAAGGAATTATGGCCTTTTTTATGGAATCCACATTTATTGCGGTCATGTTCTTTGGGTGGAATAAGGTGAGCAAAAAATTTCACCTGGCTTCTTCCTGGCTGGTTGCTATCGGAGCCAACCTTTCAGCTTTGTGGATTCTTGTAGCAAATGCCTGGATGCAATATCCTGCTGGTACCGCTTTCAATCCCGAAACCGCAAGAAATGAAATGACCTCCTTTTGGGAAGTCCTCTTCTCACCGGTCGCTGTAAATAAATTTCTTCATACCATAACTTCAGGAATGGTACTGGCATCGATTTTTGTTATCGGGGTTAGCGCATGGTTCCTTCTACGAAAGAAAGAAACTCGATTGGCCCTCCGTAGCATTACTGTTGCCTCAGTTTTCGGCTTGCTTGCATCTGTGTCCCTCGCTTTAACTGGAGATGGATCAGCCAAACAAATTGCTGAAGTTCAGCCTATGAAACTTGCCGCCATGGAAGGATTATATAATGGCAAAAGTGAAGCAGGCCTGGTAGCTTTCGGTATTTTAAATGGGAAAGAAAAACGTGAGACAGGCGAAACCTTTGCTCTCAAACTCGAGATGCCGAATCTTCTATCATGGATGGCCTACGGTGATCCTAAACGATTCGTTGCAGGAGTTAACGATTTTACTCATGGCAATCCTGGCCAGGGAATTTTATCCATTCCTGAAAAAGTAGAACGAGGCAAAGTTGCCCGGCAAACATTAACCGATTATAAGCATGCAAAAGCTGCTGGAAACCTTGCTAAAGCCGACAGCCTTAAATTGCTGTTTAAGGATAAAACCTTTTTGGATAGTAAGTTTAAATACTTTGGATATGGTTTTAACGATGATGTTAAATATTATGTTCCTCAGGTGCCTCTGACCTTTTATAGCTTCCATATCATGGTGATATTCGGATTTGGATTTATGGTTTTCTTCGCTCTCATGCTCTTCTTTTCGGCACGCGGCGAATTGCCACAAAGAAAATTCTGGTTACGCCTGGCTCCCTGGATTATTCCACTTTCTTATGTTGCTTCTGAGGCGGGTTGGATCGTTGCTGAGCTCGGCAGGCAGCCTTGGACTATTCAGGACCTGCTTCCTACAGTGGCCGCAGTAACAAAACTAGATGCCGGAAGTGTTATGGTCACTTTCTTCCTCTTTGCAGTAACCTTTACGGTTCTGGCAATCGCTGAGGTTAATATCATGTTAAAGGCAATTAAACACGGAACAAAAAATGAAGGAGGAACCAAATAATGTTTGAATCATTGTCTCACCTCGTCTTACAACAATATTGGTGGATTATAGTCTCCTTGCTGGGTAGCTTGCTGGTTTTCCTGATGTTCGTTCAGGGCGGCCAGACCCTTTTTAGAAACCTCGGTAAAAATGAGACGGAGGTTACCATGCTGGTTAACTCCCTCGGTCGGAAATGGGAATTTACTTTTACAACACTTGTTACATTTGGGGGAGCTTTCTTTGCTTCCTTCCCATTATTCTATTCTTCGAGTTTTGGCGGAGCATATTGGGTTTGGATTCTGATACTGTTTGCTTTTGTTATTCAGGCCGTATCATACGAATTCCGGACAAAAGCTGGTAATTTCCTCGGTCAGAAAACCTATGAGACATTTCTTTTTGTTAATGGCTTGCTGGGAACTATTCTGATCGGTACAGCAGTTGGAACCTTCTTTACGGGATCCAGTTTCTCCCTCAATGAGATGAACCAGGTGAACTGGGAAGGACCTGCACGCGGTCTTGAAGCTGCCTTTAATGTACAAAACCTATCGCTGGGTCTGGCAGTTTTTTTCTTATCAAGAGTATTGGCAACCCTCTATTTCATGAATAATATAGATGATGAAGTGATCTTCACCAGATCTAAAAAACATCTGTTGATTAATACCATACCTTTTCTGGTTTTCTTTCTGTTCTTCCTTATCCGCCTGATGTTTCTCAATGGTTATGCTTATAACCCGGATACTAAACTCGTCTTTCTTGAAAAGTTCAAATACCTGCATAATTTTCTGCAGATGCCATTTGTTTTGGTTATGCTGCTAATTGGAGTTGTAGGGGTATTGTATGGTATAGGTTCTTCACTGCTGAAAAACAAATGCACTTCTGGGATATGGTTCGCTGGTGCGGGAACAGTCCTCACTGTCATGAGCCTTTTCCTCATCGCCGGCTTCAACCATACTTCGTTCTATCCTTCTTCATACAACCTGCAATCATCATTGACGATTGAAAACGCCTCATCCAGTAAGTTCACGTTGACGGCTATGTCTTATGTGTCACTTTTGGTGCCCTTTGTCCTTGCCTATATCTGTTATGCATGGTGGTCGATGAATAAGAAGAAAATCACCCGTGAAGAGATGAAAACCGAAGAACATCTTTATTAGAAATGCTGGTCACAAATAAAATGAAACGAAAATGTATATAAAGCAAATACTCTGGCTCTTGTCCTGGCCTGCACTTATCATTGCAGCCTACTATATAATAAGATTTGCATTGAAAAAGTTTGAATCACATCTTCCTGAAAAGGACGAGGATTGAGAATCACTCCTTTACTGCAATCGCCAGTATTCCGGCATATAATATATAAACAGGAATCATGAGAAAGATTCCTGTTTGCCTGAAAAGGATGATCATGGTAATGGCTATCGCTCCAAAGAGGTAAGTGAATTTATTCTGATTCAATCTGAACCCTTTTATCTTCATCGAATATAGTCTTAAAGGACTAACCATCAGGTAAGAAACGATGACTGAATAGATAGGGACAAACAGGTCATTACTTAACCATGCATACATAAATGATGTTGGTTGGCTGTGCATCAGCAAGGGGAGCGCAAGTACCATTAATCCATTTGCAGGAGTCGGAAGTCCGATAAACTGGTGGGATTGTCTTTCATCTACATTGAATTTGGCTAACCGCAATCCTGCAAAGACTGGAAGAAGAAATGGGAGTAACCTCAGGATGATGGTCCCGGTTGGTTGTAATAGTGAAAATGGCCCTTCCTGTCCAAGGTAATCTTGAATTCCAAAAAGAATGGCCGCAGGTGCCAGTCCAAAGGTGATCAAATCAGCCAATGAATCAAGTTCTTTACCAATTGGCGATTGAGCTTTAAGCAATCGTGCCGCTAATCCGTCGAACAAATCAAAAAAGAAACCAAACATAATCAGGATGGCACCCTCTCTAAGGTATCCGCGAAGCGCCAGTAGAACAGCAACTGAACCACAAAGTAGATTGAGAAGTGTCAGAGTATTCGGTATCTGGCGTACCAGCGGTTGTATGATTCGTTTCATGGATTTGGGCAATAAATAGTCGTAAAAATAGTTAAAAAGGTTAGTTTACTTATCTTAGGTTGCGAATCGTAAAGGTCACTATGAAACAATTAGGCTTAGTATTTTTCATATCGTTGCTAATTAGCAGTGTAGCTCCTGCTCAGGTAAAATACTCAAACGAATTCCTATCTATCGGTGCCGGTGCGCGCCTGATGGGGATGGGTGGGGCAGGCACTGCAATGGTCGATGATGTGACTGCAGGATATTGGAACCCGGCCAGATTGTTGGATATACCGGGTAAAATGGATTTTGGTTTGATGCATTCAGAATATTTTGCAGGTTTGGCAAAATATGATTACGGCGGTGTAGCTTATAAACTCGACCAGGGAAGTTCACTTGGATTGTCCCTGATAAGATTCGCAGTTGATGATATTCCTAATACACTTGAACTCATTGACCCGGAAGGGAATATAAGATACGATAGAATTACAAGCTTTTCAGCAGCTGATATGGGAATTCTGGTGTCCTATGCTCGAAAAATGAAGATTCCAGGACTTCAGGCTGGAGCTAATGTCAAATTGATCTATCGTCATACTGGCGAGTTTGCTAAAGCATGGGGGTTTGGTATCGATGCTGCTTTGGCTTATTCTGTATCAAATTGGCATTTCTCTGCAGTTGCTCGCGATATATCTGGAACTTTTAATGTCTGGAGCTTTAAAAAGGATCTGCTTTCACAAGCTTTCGCATTAACCGGAAATGAACTTCCTGTGAATAGCCTTGAAGTAACTGTTCCAAGGCTGATTGTCGCTGCTTCTAGAGATTTTAGGTTGAACGATAAGTTAAGCGTCGCTCTTGCGTTCGATGCACATTTTACCTTCGATGGCAGAAAACATGTGATACTCCCTATTGGTCCGATTGGTATAGATCCTTATTTTGGTGGTGAACTAAAATTCTCTAAATGGCTTTTTGCCCGTATGGGTGTCGGAAACTTCCAGTTCGTGCCTGGTCTGGATGGAAAGGAAAATCTGAACTTACAGCCAAATCTTGGACTCGGAATTCAATACCACAATATTTATATCGATTATGCCTTGACTGATGTTGGTGACCTTTCTGTTGCTCAATATTCAAATCTGATATCTTTAAGGTATCTGCTCAAATAATTAAAAGCAAAAAAAAGCCCGGTTATGCCGGGCTTTTTTTTCAGGTATTCTGAATTATTTCTTTTTCTCTTCAGCTTTCATGCCTTGGGCTTTACCAGCTTCGCAGCAACCAGCTTTCATATCACCTTTACCAGCTTCGCAGCAACCAGCTTTCATTTCGCCTTTACCAGCTTCGCAGCAAGATGCTTTTGCTTCGGTTCCGGTTTTAGCAGCAGCTTTGGTAGCTTTTTTATCTTTTTTGTCTTTGTCAACAGCTACGATTTTTGCAGCGGTATCTTTTGACATTGAAAAAGCAGGTGCAGCATAAACTCCTACAAAAACTAATAATGAGAGAACAACTAATAATTTTTTCATTTTTTCTTTTTATTAATGTTGATACGAAGATAACGCTCTTTCTATCTAATCAGTTGTTAAAGAAAAGTTAAACAAATTTTATTTATACCATTTTTAACACTTTAGTGCCATTTGGCAACCTTGGTAACCCTGCCAATGGTTTTATCGCCAGGTTTAACCAATATTTTTGTACCCTTTGGAAAAAACAAGTCTACCCTCGATCCGAACTTAATAAAACCAAGCTCGTCACCTTGAGATACTGTCTTTCCTGGACGAGGATAGGTAATAACCCTGCGAGCCATCAATCCTGCTATTTGCCGCATCATTAATAAATTACCTTTTGGATCTTCGATAACCACAGTACTCCGTTCATTACGGTCAGATGATTTCGGATGTTTAGCTAATAAGTGTTTCCCGGGATTGTACCTCTGATAACGAACAAATCCCGATAATGGAATCCAGTTAACATGAACATTGTTCCCTGACATGAAAATGGAAACACGGGTACGGTAATCCTCAAAGAACTCTCCGACATAAAGCTCATCAACCGATATGATTGTGCCATCAGCTGGGGCTATAACCGAATCGTGCGAAGAGGCTGCTGGCCGGTCGGGGTTGCGAAAGAACCACCCAACAAAGCAAAGAACAAACAGTGAAAATCCTAATATCAGGTAAAATATTAAATCGGTTCCAAAACCTAAATAGGCAGCAAGATTAATAATGAAAAGTACTATGCCAATAGCTGACAGTGTCTTTATCCCTTCACGATGTATGCTTATCCTCATGTTAGTAATTTTAAAGTGATATAAACCGCTGGGGCTGCAAGAATGAGACTGTCAAAACGATCCAGAATCCCACCGTGACCGGGCATTAACTTGCCAGAGTCTTTGACACCTGAGGCGCGTTTCCAGCCTGATTCAACTAAGTCCCCTAATGTGCCTGTTATTACAATGATGGGGCAAAGTATCCAAAGGTGTCCGGATGGAATATCTGGAAACAGAGGTTTGCTTAACCAGGTAACTAAAAGTGCCATCAGTAATCCTCCTGCAAATCCTTCCCATGATTTTTTTGGTGAGATTCTGGGGAACATCTTATGCTTGCCAGTCAGTTTTCCACTAATATAAGCTCCAGTATCATTTAACCATAAAATCAGAAAAAGGAACAGGACTACCTGATAATTAAATCCTTCTTTATAGGGGTGATAAACTAAAAGATTGAATACTGAAACGGGAAGGCTGACATATATAATCCCAAGAAATGTTAATGCTGATGTCCATATCGCATGATCCTTAACCCGAAACATCGGCAGAACAATAAGAATCAATGCTGAAACCGGTATGAGAAATAGAATTCTGCTGTCAGCTGAGGAATATTTCGTAAAAAAAATGGCCAAAAAGATTATTATCCCTGCTGCAATACCTGGAATAACCATGGGCCGCTTTTCTTCAGTGGAGCACATTCGATAAAATTCGGTCATGCCCAAAATTAAAATAAACAGAAAAACAGCAAGAAAAACGAGTGGATGCACCATGATCGAACCGATCATAACAGCTGCATAAATCAGCCCGGAAACTGTGCGTATCAGGAACTCTTTCAAATCTGAAAATCGTTTAGTAAAAACACAAAGAGATCACGGGGACCATGCGCTCCGAGGACAAGAGTTTTTTCGATATCAGCGGTCCGGCTTGGTCCTGTAATCAATGAAACCTGAGATGGCATTTCGCCATATTTCCCTTTTATGCCGCTTAAAGCGTCGCCAATTTCATTAACTACCTGAGATGCCCTTCCTATAACAATATGAACTGGGGCATGCCCGAATACTCTGCGGCCAGATCCCTGAGACGACGACACCATAATACTTCCGGTTCGAGCAACTAAAAATTCACATCCTGTAATTGCTGCTTCCGTATCCTTTAAAGAATCCAAATCAGATGAATAGGGTATGCCGGCCCGGTCAATATATTCACGGATTGACGGTTCAGCGCAGAATATCTTTTCCCATTGCTCTTCATGATACAGGATTCGCAGGGCAAGAACCAATTCTTTTTGATTCGCGCAATATGCAAATTTGCCCTTAACCTGAACAAGGTTACGGGCAAATTCCATCTCCGGATGGTCCTCAATATCATTTAGATACTGAAGCGAATCGTGCTTAAATTTTGGAAACGAAGTCTTAACTCTGTCTTCCTGATTGTTTTTGGCAGCCTTGATTTTATCAAGAATAATCCTCCTTGAGTCCCTGACTTCCATCATTATCTATTCATGAATTTCAGGTGCAGGTAACGGTGTTGGAGCAGGTGTTGGTGCAACGCTTTCAGGTTTATGACCTTTTCTTGGTCCAAAGACCTTCTCCATATCTTCCGCGAATAATACTTCCTTCTCTAAAAGCATCTCTGAAATCGCCATATGACCGGCGGCATTTTCAATCAGGATCTTCTTGGCACGTTCATAAGCGTCATCTATGATTTGCTTGGCTTCTGTATCGATAAGCTCCGCAGTCTTTTCACTATAGGGTTTACTGAAATTGTACTCAGACTGCCCAGATGAATCATAGTAACTCAATTTGCCAATTTTATCACTCATGCCAAAATATGTAACCATTGCATAAGCTTGTTTGGTAACACGTTCCAGATCATTTAAGGCACCAGTTGAGATCTTGCCAAAACAAAGCTCTTCTGCAGCTCGCCCGGCAAGTGCCGAAGCTATTTCATCAAGAATCTGTTCTGTGGTTGTTAGCTGGCGTTCATCTGGCAGGTACCAGGCTGCGCCAAGCGCTTTTCCCCTCGGAACGATAGTTATTTTAACTAATGGATAAGCATATTCCAGTAACCAGCTAACTGTTGCATGACCTGCCTCGTGATAGGCTATGGCTCGCTTCTCATCGGAAGAAATAATTTTATTTTTCTTTTCTAATCCACCAATGATTCGGTCAACTGCATCAAGGAAATCTTGCCTTTCAACCATCTTCTTCTCGCGACGGGCAGCAATAAGTGCCGATTCATTGCAAACATTTGCAATGTCAGCACCACTGAACCCTGGTGTTTGCCTGGCAAAGAAATCAATGTCTAATTCCGGATCATATTTGACATTTCTGAGGTGAACCTGAAAGATCTCCTTACGTTCATTGAGATCGGGTAATTCAACGTGAATCTGTCTGTCGAAACGACCGGCCCTTAAAAGCGCTTTGTCAAGAATATCAGCACGGTTTGTTGCAGCCAATAAGATCACCCCCGAATTGGATGCAAATCCATCCATTTCAGTAAGGAGCTGATTAAGCGTATTTTCACGTTCATCATTTGATCCGAAATTAACATTTCTGCCTCGTGCCCTTCCAATCGCATCAATTTCATCAATAAAAACAATGCATGGAGCCTTTTCTTTTGCCTGTTTGAAAAGGTCACGGACCCTTGATGCCCCAACACCGACGAACATCTCGACAAAATCAGATCCAGACATCGAAAAGAAAGGGACATTTGCTTCACCCGCAACTGCCTTGGCTATTAAAGTTTTACCTGTTCCCGGAGGCCCAACCAACAATGCTCCTTTTGGAATCTTTCCACCAAGCTGAGTGTATTTTAAAGGACTTTTTAGGAAATCGACAATCTCCATGATTTCAATTTTTGCTTCAGCTAATCCTGCTACATCCTTGAAGGTGACATTGATGTTATCTTCCTCTTTGTTGAAAATCTTCGCTTTACTCTTCCCAACACTAAAAATTGAACCAGCTCCGCCGCCACCACCTGGATTACTCATCCTCCTGAAAATGAACAGGTAAAATCCGATGAGGAGCCCAAAGGGAATAACCCAGCTTAATACCTGCATTAATACATCGGTTCGCTTATCGACCGAATACTCAACACGTTGATCAGCTGGTAATTCGGCATTTATCTCTTCTAGCCTTTTGTCGAAAATCTCAATTGAGTTGATCTGAAAATAAAACTGAGGACCGCGCTCTGACACCGTAACAAAACGGTTTTTGAACATTTTTTGAAATTTGGGATCATTGAGCCGATCTGGCTTAATGTAAATTTCAACAGACTCATTATTAACAACAACCAGCTTTTCTACATCGCCGGTTTTTAGCATTTCTTCTCTGAATTCTTTCCAGTCGGTTTTCTGGGGTTTACCTCCCTTATTGAATGTGGCTACAGCAAAAATGCCTAGCACAATGATAGCGTAAACCCACATAATGTTGAATCTGGGTTTCTTTTTCAGCGGATCACCCGATTGTCCTTTTGGACCGGTGGATGGTTTTTGTTTGGATGTAATATTATCGTCTGCCATTTTTTCAGTTTCTTTCCGGATAGTGGTAATTAGGAATAAAGAATTGTTTCGTCAATTATTATACCATCATCAGAAATTATTGTCACGATGCAAAATCTGTCCGGTGACCATCGGCCCAAAGTTCCTCAAGATTATAAAAATCCCGGAAAGGTTTTTGGAAAATATGAACTATTACATCACCGTAATCAAGTAAAATCCATTGTGAATTGTCAAATCCTTCACGATGATATGGCTTTCTCTTTGTTTTTTCTCTTACCTGATCCTCAACACCCTCAGCAATAGCCTTTGCCTGAACCGTAGATCCGGCATGCGCAATTAGAAAACTTCTGCTGATTGTTGTGTTCAGATGTGTGAGATCCAGAAATGTTATCGCTTCTCCTTTTTTTGAACGTATTGCTTCAATAATTATCTCCAATAATGCATTATAATCAGGATCATCAAGTTTTTTCTTCATATTTTCTTTTTCTTTTGCTCAGTATCAACCACTTAACTAAACATGGTTGCCGCTTTAACACGATCATTTAATTTTGCGTAAATTTAGTCAGTAAATTGAGCTTCCATGCAACAACCAGCAAAGTATTTTTCTAAAAGACTGAATTCTACAAATTTGTATGCTGTTGGTTTAGTTTCTAAGGAAACGAAAAAGGAGCCATTTTGGGTTCGTACCGATGAACAGTTTGCCGGAAAAGGTCAGGGAAGTAAAACATGGATCACCGAGCCGGGTAAAAACTTGACTGGCACGCTGGTCGTTTTTCCTGAAAAATTTGGCGCTTCGGATCAATTTATCCTCTCAAAAACCTTCGCTTTGGCCGCATCAGATTTTCTTGAACTTTTCATTGAAAATGTGAGTATTAAATGGCCAAATGACTTATACGCAAAAGATAAAAAAATTGGAGGAATACTCATTGAAACAGCAATTCTGGGTAATTATATTGAACATGCTATTTTAGGCATCGGGCTTAATATTAACCAGATTGATTTCTTAAAAAATATCCCCAATCCTATCTCACTTAGGCTTTTAACCAATATTGAATATGACCTTGTTGAGCTTGAGACACTTCTCATTGACTCATTTATAAATAAATATTCATTGCTCGAGGCGGGCCGGATCGATTTAATTAATACCCAATATCTAGATAAGTTATATCGATTTGAGGAATTTTCGGAGTTTAAAGCAGGAAATGAAAAGTTCATTGCTAAAATAACCGCAGTTTCAGAATACGGACACCTCATAGTCCAAACTGAATCCGGTGAAGTTCGAACATTTGCTTACCAGGAAATTGAATACGTCCTGTAGAGAATTGTTGTCAACGTCCCCAGAGTTCCGGGTTTTTTCTCCATTGTTGTAATAACTCTTCTTGCTCTGGTAAAATGTCACCGGTCTGGAGTGCAAGACTCAAAAGACTGCCATAATTGCTGAGTGTTCCTATCCGGCAACCAGCCATTCTGAAATTCTCCTCGGATATTGGAAATCCGTACGTGAAAATAGCTAGCATCCCGAGAACATTCAACCCGGCAGATTGTAATGCTCTAAAAGCAGCCAGGCTGCTACCTCCGGTTGAAATCAAGTCCTCAATGATCACAGTCCTCATTCCTTCCTTATAATCACCCTCAATCTGATTCCCTAACCCATGACCTTTTGCTTCAGGACGAACATATACAAATGGCAAATCCATTGCTTCAGCAACAAGAATACCATGCGCAATTGCACCTGTAGCGACACCTGCAATCAATTCTGTATCAGGATATTCATCCTTAATCCTCAGAGCAAACTCTTCGCTGATTGTTTTACGAACTAAAGGATAGGATAAAGTTTTACGGTTATCACAATAAATGGGTGATTTCCACCCCGAAGCCCAGGTGAACGGACTTGCCGGAGACAGCTTTATTGCTTTAATTTGCAATAAAAGCGACGCAATCATCTTTTCTGTGTCCATCATGACCCAAAGGTATAAAGTTTTTTTCAACGACTGTCTCTTGTCAATCTCAACTCCAGATCAGGCATTGGGTGGTGTATGCAAGGAAGTTATAATCAGACCTGATCGGAGCATTATTTCAGAATTGATTTCACAATTCGAAACTTCAGGTATACATAGTTATTGTGTTTGCTGTGAGGATCCAGACGCTTTTTTTAACCTTTTTATCAGTTTCTATCAGATAATCGAGGCTGCAGGTGGTATTGTTCGTCATCCCTCAGGGAAATATCTCTTTATTAAACGGTTTGGTAAATGGGATCTTCCTAAAGGTAAGATTGAAAAAGGTGAATCTCCTTCCAATGCTGCACTTCGTGAGGTTAAGGAAGAATGTGGGATTGAAAATCTTAAAATATTAAACGAACTGCCTTCAACCTATCATACTTACAAACTGGAAGGGAATAGGGTAATCAAGAGGACATGGTGGTTTGCAATGGATTATTTTGGCGATTTAGCGACAATTCCGCAAACGGAGGAGGGAATTTCGGAAGCAACATGGTTGGTCCCCTCTCAATTTGATGTGGTATTGGAGAATACGTATAGATCGATAGCGGAATTGATTGGTGATGTTTCCTGGGGCTCAGAACAGGAAGCTGGTGATTAGTCCCCGATAATCATCTTGTCTGGCAGAAATTGACTCGCGTCTCCACCATATTTAAGTATTTCCCTGATTATTGTAGAGTTAACAGGAGTGAATTCGGGAACTGCCAAAATAAATACGGTTTCAACTTCTGGATTCATCTTCCTGTTGATCTGCGCTATGGCCCTCTCATACTCAAAATCCGCAGCTGTTCTCAACCCCCTCAATAGGTACTGAGCCTTAACCTGTCTGCAATAATCTACTGTCAACCCCTCATAAAAAGTAACCTCAATCCGGGGTTCATCCTGATATAATTTCCCAATCATGGCTAACCGCTTCTCCAGAGAAAAAAAACTCCTCTTCTCCGAATTGTGCCCGATAGCGATCAGGATTTTATCAAACAAAGGCAATGCCCTGCTGATCACATTTTCATGTCCTTTGGTAAATGGATCAAACGATCCCGGAAAGACAGCAATTTTCAACATACAGTTAACTGTTTCAACAAAGGTAGCAAACAGTACTGTTTTAGGCAAACACCTTGACATCTTCGCTCGTGATAATCTGCCCTCCTAGAATGATAAGCCTTTCAATAACATTCCTGAATTCACGGATGTTACCTGTCCATTGGAGTTTCTTTAACTCTTCTACTGCATCGTCATCGATCTGCTTTGGTGGCATTCCCATCTCTGAGCAAATTTGGTCGATAAAATGCGTCGCTAACAAAGGAATATCATCCGTACGATCCTTTAATGGAGGAACCTGTATAATGATAACCCCCAAACGATGGTATAGATCTTCTCTAAAACGGTTTTCTGCAATTTCTTCTTTAAGATTTTTATTGGTGGCAGCAATTACCCTGACATCCACAGTAATGTCTTTATCTCCACCAACCCTGGTAATTCGACCTTCCTGCAGCGCCCTTAATACCTTGGCCTGCGCCGATAGGCTCATGTCACCAATCTCATCCAGGAAAAGGGTCCCTTTATCCGCTAATTCGAATTTGCCTTTTCTTTGCTTGAATGCAGATGTAAATGATCCTTTTTCATGTCCAAAAAGCTCACTTTCGATTAGTTCCGATGGTATTGCAGCACAATTGACTTCCACAAATAGTCCGCAGGCCCGATTGCTCTGTTCATGCAATTGTCTGGCAACTAGCTCCTTGCCTGTTCCATTTGAGCCGGTAATCAATACTCTTGCATCCGTTGGGGCGACTCGGTCGATCATTTCTTTGATCTTTTTCATAGCCTGCGATTCCCCAATCATCTGATAATTTCTGGCTACCTTTTTCTTTAAACTCTTAGTCTCGGTGAGCAGACTGGTCTTATCCATCGCATTCCTGATTGCAATTAGCAATCGGTTAAGATCCAGCGGCTTCTCGATGAAATCATAGGCCCCTTTCTTAATGGCTTCAACTGCCGCATCAACAGTCCCATGACCAGATATCATGATTACCTGTACATCGGTCGTAATCTGAAAGATCTTCTCAAGAACTTCAATACCATCCATCTTTGGCATCTTGATGTCGCAAAGGACTATGTCATAATGATTCTCTTGAATCATTGACAGTCCAATCACCCCATCTTCCGCGAGGTCAATCTGATGATTCTCATACTCCAGAACTTCTTTTAGTGTATTCCGGATACTTCGCTCATCATCAATAACCAGTATTAATGCCATTAGTTTTTATACTTTAACCACTTCCAAAGCTCTGCATAATTCACCTTTTTCCCATACATCAGGATTCCTGTCCGATATATCTTGCCAGCCATCCAGATGGAACCAATAAAAGTGATGATCAAAAGAATTCCAGATAAACCCAGTTGCCAAGGCGGCACCCCATAAGGGATCCTGGCCATCATGACAATAGGGGAGGTGAGGGGAATGAGAGAAAAAATTACCGCAATACTGCTGTTTGGAGATTGCATGGCATTCATCATGACAAACAACCCTAACAATATGGGAATGGTGATAGGTAGCATAAATTGTTGTGTGTCAGTGTCATTGTCAACTGCTGAACCAACCGAGGCAAAAAGTGACGCATACAACAAGTATCCACCAATAAAGAAAAACAGGAAACAACCAATGATCAGTGGAAAATTGACTGCTGAGAATTTTCCGGAAATCTGCTTGAACATTTCCTGGTATTGGCCCGTAGGTGCCTGTGCAACTCCCGAATTGGCCTTATCCATAATATTAGCAGTGATCGATGTGGCTGCCGGATCTCCAGAATTTTTTAAAAGCACAAATTTGGCACCGTAAAAAATCCCAAACGTGAGTGCAATCCAGATGACAAATTGAGTTAATCCAACAAGCGCAATGCCTACAACTTTTCCCATCATTAACTGGAAAGGCTTGACCGATGATATAATGACTTCCACAATCCGGTTGGTTTTCTCTTCCATCACGCCACGCATCACCTGTGCACCGAACATGAATATGAACATGTACATTAAGAATCCGGATATATAACCGATTACTAAAACCATTTCTGCCGAGCCTGATTTCTCCTCACCACTGCTTGTCCATTGAATTGTATCGACATTAATATTCGTTGCTATTCGTTTCATAATGTCCATAGGTACATTCTCTTTCTTAAGCTTAATATTGGTAAAAAAGCCGTCTAGAGCCTTCACGATATGTTCATTTACACCAATTGTTGTCTGCTGGTTGGAGTATAATTGAACCTTATTGGAAATTAGTATGTTCTCAGGGATGTATAGTATTGCATAATAGCCGCTCTTGGTAAAATCCTTCTTGATTGTCTCAACTTCAGTGTCAGTGATATATTTGAATTTCATGTAATCTGACTCTGCAATAGCTCCTTCTGTGATATTGGTTTTATCAATGACAGCAATCACTTTTGCCTGATTATCTTCTTTAGTGGCAAGATAACCTGGTATAAATAATAAAGCCACCAGGAGTATCGGGGTAAGAATGGTCATGATAATAAACGACTTCTTTTTAACCCGCGTAGTATACTCACGCTGAATGATTAGGTTTATTTTATTCATTGTTTCCAGTCTGTAGGTTATTCTTTATAATCAGTTCCTTCAACCGCCCGAATGAAAATATCATTCATTCCCGGTATAACTTCTTCGAATGAAATGATATCAACCGAGGAGTTTATTGCAGTCACCATATCCCTGACCGGTATCTTCAGTTGTTGTTTAATGATGATATGACCGACATCTCCACGAGTAGGTTCTTCCTCGAATTCAAAACCGACATCAAGAGCATCTTTTAGAGTTTTCGAGTCACCCCTGAATTTTAACTCATAAGTATCAGGTTTAAAACGAGATCTGACCTCATCAATGTTCCCCTCAAGAATATTTTTCCCCTTATTTATGAGGGCAATATGGTCACATAGCTCTTCCACAGAGGACATAATATGAGTGGAAAAGACAACAGTGGCTCCGTTGTCTCGCAACCTTAAAATCTCATTCTTTACCAGGTTGGTATTGATCGGGTCGAATCCGGTAAAAGGTTCATCAAAGATCAACAACTTCGGATCATGCAAGACCGTCACAATAAATTGAACCTTTTGGGCCATCCCTTTCGATAACTCCTCAACCTTTTTATCCCACCAGGACTGAATCTCAAACTTTTCAAACCAGTATTTGAGTTTTTTTAATCCTTCCGCTCTTGACATTCCCTTGAGTTGAACTAAATACAGGGCTTGCTCTCCAACTTTCATCTTTTTATACAAACCACGCTCTTCAGGTAGGTAGCCAATATGAAAAATATCTTCCATTGTCATTTTCTTCCCGCGAAAAAGTACCTCACCCTGGTCCGGAGCAGTAATCTGAGTAATAATCCGGATTAATGTCGTTTTTCCGGCGCCATTTGGTCCCAATAAGCCGAAGATACTCCCTTCCGGAACGTTCATGCTAACCTTGTCCAAGGCCAGATGATTCGAAAATTGTTTGACTATGCCATTGGCAATCAGGAAATTGTTCATATTTGACTTTATGACTTTAGTTTAAGTTTCTCAACCGACCTTAAGACCACTAAATAACCTATTTGTTACAATTCTTCTTTAATCGAACATCTCTTTCATCCGGCGAAATACATTCTTCTCAGCTGCAGTCGGATTTGGAGCAAAATTGGAGGATCTATTAAGCTCTTCAACAATCCGCTTTTCCTCTTTGGTCATTGATTTTGGTATCCAAACATTGATCCTGACCAATAGGTCTCCCTTCCCATATCCATTCAGTTCAGGAATACCTTTTCCTCTCAATCTTAAAATTTTGCCTGGTTGAGTGCCTGGTTCAATCTTCACCTTTACCTTACCATCAACAGTCGGGATTTCAACCGCTGAACCAAGAGCAGCATCTGGTATAGACACAAAAAGATTGTAAACTAGGTCATTACCATCGCGGGTTAAATCTGGATGCTCCTCCTCTTCCACCATAATAAGTAAATCACCATTCATTCCGCCCCTTCTGGCTGCATTCCCTTTACCGCTCATCGATAACTGCATACCTTCCTGAACTCCGGCCGGGATGTTAATTTTAATAACTTCCTCGCCTTTGATCATCCCTTCACCATAGCATGATGTACATTTCTGAGTAATAATTTTTCCTTCGCCTCCACAGGCTGGACAAACAGAGGTAGTTTGCATTTGACCAAGAATGGTATGGGCAACCCGGGTTACCTGACCTCTTCCATTACATGTAGAACAGGTGGAATAGGACGATCCGTTTGCTGCACCAGTGGCATTGCAGGAATCGCAAGGGACATATTTATTTACCTTGATTTTTTTCTCAGCCCCCTTAACAATTTCTTCCAGAGTGAGTTTAACCTTAACGCGAAGGTTGGTTCCATGATTTACCTGCCTCTGACGGCCTCTCGATGAACCACCGAATCCGCCAAAACCCATATCACTGAAAATGTCTCCAAAATGAGAAAAGATATCGTCCATATTCATGCCAGCTCCGCCAAATCCACCGCCTCCGTTACCTAACCCGGCATGGCCATATTGGTCATATCTCGCTTTCTTATCTACATCGGATAAAACGTCATAAGCTTCAGCTGCCTCTTTAAACTTTTCCTCTGCTTCCTTATTTCCGGGATTTTTATCCGGATGCCATTTCATAGCCTGTTGGCGGTAAGCTTTCTTTATCTCTTCAGGAGTGGCACTTTTTGAAATACCCAGTACTTCGTAATAGTCTCTTTTTGTCATCTTGATTTTTTACCGCATTAATCTCCTACAACAACCTTTGCATAACGGATAACCTTGTCATGAAGATAATATCCTCTCTCGATCACATCAACAACCTTACCCTTTTGTTCTGGACTGGGTGCGGGAATTTTGGTCAGAGCTTCCTGAATATCACTGTTAAATTCAAGATTTAAACATTCTATCTCCTGAATACCATTCTGCTTTAGAAATTCCCTGAAATTGGTATAGATGTGCTCAATTCCTTCCTTAACCGCATCAATGTCGCTTGTTGCTCTGATCGATTGGATAGCTCTCTCAAGATTATCTACAACTGGAAGAATTTTCACTAAAACATTTTCTCCACCCATTCTTGTGAGATCCATTTTCTCTTTTAAAGTCCGCTTGCGGTAATTATCGAATTCGGCAGTTAATCGCAAGTACCTGTCGTTCATTTCAATGAGCTTATTGGCCAGTTCTTCTGTTTCTTTTTTGTGCCCGCCTACGGCAAATTTCTTTTTCTTTCCATTTTCACTTTTTGGTGAATCGGTCCCTTCGGTCTTCTGATTTTCCTGATCGTTCTGCAGTTCAGTAGATTCGGGCAAGGTGTTTTCATCTGAATCCATAAGTATAGATGAGCATTAATTGTTTATTAAGTGAAAAGGCAACTTCAAATTATTTGCCAAGTCTAAAGTCCGACATTATGGCAGAAAAGGCAGAAGTAGCTATATTCTCCTTATTGAAGCGCCAACAGCATTAAGTCTTAAGTCAATATCCTGATACCCCCGGTCGATCTGTTCAATGTTATTCATAATACTTGTTCCTTCTGCACTTAGGGCAGCTATTAGGAGGGCAACTCCTGCTCTGATATCAGGAGAAACCAGGTTAGCAGCATGTAAGGGTAATTGCCTGTCCAAACCAATAACAGTTGCACGATGCGGATCACAAAGTATAATTCTTGCTCCCATATCTATCAGCTTATCAACAAAGAAAAGTCGGCTCTCAAACATTTTTTGATGAATCAGCAAAGATCCTCTGGCTTGAGTTGCAACAACCAGAAAAACAGACAGAAGGTCTGGCGTTAGCCCAGGCCATGGAGCATCAGCAATCGTCA
Source organism: uncultured Bacteroidota bacterium (assembly GCA_903851365.1). Taxonomy (GTDB): domain Bacteria; phylum Bacteroidota; class Bacteroidia; order Bacteroidales; family UBA12481; genus UBA12481. The sequence goes on along the minus strand of CAINOB010000020.1, from coordinate 28,227 downwards.
TTATGGATCCATCCATAAAGGTCTCAATCTCATAATGATCCTGAGCTGGAATAAATAAATCAGTACCCTTTTGCTCAAACTTTATTCCCAATCTGGAGAAGGCATGTGGGATCATTCCCAATTGTTCAGGATGATATTGCTTTATTGTGATTTCTGAGCAGGTAAGCGCTGCAAGGCCAATAAAACTGCCAATCTCAATCATGTCAGGAAGAATGGTGTGGTCAGCTCCATTCAACTCTTGTACTCCTTCAATAGTCAACAGGTTAGATCCAATACCGGAAATTTTGGCTCCCATTTGTTTCAGCATTAGGCAGAGCTGCTGTACATAGGGTTCACATGCTGCGTTAAAGATTGTTGTAGTACCAGGAGTGAGAACTGCTGCCATTAAAACGTTTGCAGTACCGGTCACTGATGCTTCTTCAAGGAGCATATAAGCTCCTTTCATTTTATCTCCAGTAATTACAAATTGTTCTTTTATCGGATCATAATCCACTTCGGCACCCAACACTTCAAGTCCATGAAAATGGGTGTCAAGTCTGCGTCTTCCGATTTTATCGCCTCCGGGTTGAGGCATACATGCTCTTCGGCATCGCGCAATAAGCGGTCCGACAAGCATTACTGAACCCCTCAGTCGGGTTGCCATTTTCTTGAATTCGTCACCTTCCAGAAAATCTAAATTCAGATTTGCGGCACGAAAAGACCAGGTTGAAGGATCTTTTTGCTTAGTCTCAACGCCAATTTCCCCTAACAATCTGATAAGGTTCTTAACATCAAGAATCTCTGGAATATTCCGAATGACAACGGTTTCCTTGGTGAGCAAGGTGGCGCAAATTACCTGCAAAGCTTCATTCTTGGCCCCTTGTGGTGTCAGCTCGCCTTTAAGCTGGCGGCCACCTGTGATCTCGAAAGCAGCCATGTTTGATCCGATTTAATACCGTTTCTTAAATGTGTGATTTTGCTTCTGCGGGAACTTTTTCCTGGTAACGACCGATTTTGGAGGTAAATCTTTTACATCGGCTAAAACAGTACCGGTAGGAAGTGAAAGCCTCTCGCGAGATAACTCCCTTAAGGCGATCAAAATTAATTCATCAGTAACGTTGTCTTTATTCCAGGTAAGATAGGAGATCTTCATGTGATTGGCGATCTGCCTGGTAAATTCAAACTTCTTCTCCTCGTCTTCAATAAGTATGGCTTTTTCTATCAGCAACTCGGCAATTTTGCCATAGTGACGAAAACGTATCTTGGATACTGGATATGGAACCCTGTCAGGTTTACCGCGAAAATAATCCATCGACGGAATTTCAAATGGACAATCTATATCTAGTTGAAAATCAGCAATAAGATGAAGGTGATCCCAAAGTTTATGCTTGTAATCCCGATTATCTCTTAGGGTAGGATTGATGTTACCCATAACATCAATGATGGTCTGTATTGCAGCATTTCGTTCGGCCCGGTCTGGAAGTTGCTTCGCATGGTCAACCATGTTTTGAACGATACGGCCATATTCCGGCATCCTGAGCCGTTTCTCTTTTTTAACGTATTCCATTGATTTTTACCTTGAATTTGACAAAGGTAGGGTTTTTTGTACACTTAGGTCCGAATAATTTTTAGCCGGGCAAATTTTAGCAGAAGCTGCTTATTTCCTGAATCCTTAAAAAAAACGGTAGCCATCCTATTTCCTCCGTCTCCCTCAATCTGCAATACCTTCCCATGTCCAAAACGGGGATGCGTCACAGTCATTCCTGACTGAACGGAGGCGGGGTCATCAGGTTCAAAATTTTCATCCACAGCAGGTTTTGCCGCAGTTTTATTACTGACGGGGATAATTCTTCTTGCCGGAGCCCGGACCTGACGATCTTCCTGCATCTCCACTTCTTCTTCCTCCATACTCCGTCCACTGATATTTCTTTTGTTTCCTCCAGTAATCTTAAGAAACTTGGGGTCAATCTCTCTGATAAACCTGCTCGGCCGGCAATCTATTAAACTACCCCATCGATAGCGTGTTTTCGAAAGTGTAATGATTACACGTTTCATGGCTCTGGTGATGGCTACATAGAAAAGCCTGCGTTCCTCCTCTATCTCTTTTGCTGAACCGCTTGAAAATTGGGAGGGGAATAACTCTTCTTCCACACCAGCAATAAATACATAACCAAATTCCAGGCCCTTGGCAGAATGTATGGTCATTAAACTCACTTTGTTGCGATCCTCAGGTTTTTCATTGTCCTGATCCGTCATCAACGCAACATTTTGAAGGAAAAAGTCCATCCCACTTAAACTCGAATCTTCTCCTTCCTGAATTCCACTGTCAACAAACTCTTTAATCCCGTTTATCAGCTGTTCAATATTTTCAAATTTACTTAACCCCTCGGGGGTGTGGTCGAATCTATACTCCTCCAGAATACCTGTTCCCTGCACAACGCGCATCGCTAATTCATAGGCATCAAGAGTATTTGCCAGATTTGAGTACTCATCGATCAAATGCCTGAACTGCAATAGCTTTTCAGCTGTCCCTTTATTAAACTGGGGGACATAAGCAGTTGGGTCGCCTATCACTGACCAAATCGGGCATTGAGCTTCCATGGCTGCTTCACTCAGGCGGTCGAGAGTGGTCTTTCCGATCCCGCGCGCCGGGTAATTTATGATCCGTTTTAAGGATTCATCATCGCGATGATTCAGAATTAGCCTGAAATAAGCCAGGATATCTTTTATTTCCTTTCGTTGATAAAAGGAAATGCTGCCATATATTTTGTAAGGTATATTGAGCTTTCGGCACGCTTCTTCAATAATCCGGGATTGTGCATGAGTCCTGTATAATATGGCAAAATCCTTGAAATCTACCTGTTCCTGAAGGTGCGTATCTAATATTTTATTCGAGATAAAAATTCCTTCTTCTTGATCTGTAAGAGATTGTGATACTTCAACTAATTCTCCGGGCTCATTTGCTGACCAAACATTTTTTGGAATTCGGGATTGATTCTTGAGTATCAAACTATTAGCAGCCTCGACAATATTTTGGGTTGATCGGTAATTTTGTTCCAGCTTGAAGATTTTATACTCAGGGTAGTCATTTCGAAAATTAAGGATATTCTCAATCCTTGCCCCCCTGAAAGAGTATATACTTTGTGAATCGTCCCCAACTACGCATAAATTCCTGTTGGTGCGAGCCATCATGTTTACTATCGAATATTGAGAATAATTTGTATCCTGATATTCATCAACCAAAATATATTTGAACTGATTCTGATATTTAGCCAATATCTCAGTGTGGTTCTGAAAAAGAAGAAATGTGTTCAATAGCAAGTCATCAAAGTCCATAGCACCTGCATTACGGCACCTTTTGGCATATGTCATATATATGTGTGCGATTTCAGGACGTCTCGCCGATTCATCAACTGCCAACCACTCGCTTCTTGATTGATAGCTCTCAGCTGTTATCAATTGGTTCTTGGCTGATGAAATCCTTCTTAAGACTTCTCCAACGGGATAAATATCATCATCAAGCTTTAGGTCATGTATTATGCTTCGGATTAAGCTTTTAGTATCATCACTATCGTAAATAGAGAAATTCTGACTGTATCCGATTACCTGTGCTTCTTTACGAAGAATGCGTGCAAAAAGGGAATGGAAGGTACCCATCCATAGATAGCGTGCCAATTCCGGTTGCATAAGCTTCTCAATCCTTTCGCGCATTTCACGGGCCGCTTTATTGGTGAAGGTCAGCGAAAGTATATTCCGGGCTTGAATGCCTTTCTCCAGCATCCAGGCTATTTTGTATGTTAGTACCCTTGTTTTTCCTGAACCGGCTCCAGCTATGACAAGCATCGGACCATCAGTTTGCCGTACGGCTTCTTCTTGTATCGGACTCAGGAACTTTAAAATATCACTCACTTTTAAATCTTTATAAATACGGAAATGTTCAAATTCACGTTAATCGTTGTAAGGCCGGAAAGTACGCCAAAAATAACATTTGTCGGATACCGGGAAGTGATCGGTAGTGCCGATTTCTTACTAAGTTTTACTAATATTGTAACTCATTAACAGTAAGTGCTGATATTGATGAAATACCGTTTGCTCTCCCAGAAAGGCCGCATGGCCGCTTTGTTGGTTCTATTTGTTTTCCCTTTGGCACTAAGGGCCCAGGAAGGTAGTTATACCGTCAGGATTAAACAACCTGCTGCCGATACTGTAAAATCCTGCCCGGGTAAAAGTATTGTATTTATTGCCGAAGGCCAAAATGCCGACTTTTCTTCTTTCGATCCTAATCAGGTAACTTTCACATGGGATTTCGGTTATCAGGGAAGAATCGCCACTGGCCAAACCACTACTTTTTCTTATCCTGAAGGAGGACACTATGTCGTTCGTCTATATGTAACAGGGAAAAATGGTCCGGCAGCCAAAAATATTCCACTTTTGCATGTTTATATTGGTATGCGTCCATCATTTTCTGGAACACGAGCTGATCAGACTTCTATTTGCAGCGGAAATGAAATCGGTTTGACTGGCTTCGTAACATCCATTCCTTGGACCAAGGATTCCTTTCAGTTTGAAAATACTCATCCTCAATCTGATTTTACTTGGGATGGAATTGGCATCCTTTCTGATCGAAATGGAATCGCAAGGATAAAACCGCCTCTAAATAAAGGTAATCTCAATTATATCTTCCGAGTTGCTGATAACTTTGGTTGTTTTCACGATACAACGCTCACCCTTTATGGTGTATATGCTTCTTTTACAGTGGATCCCAAGAGTGGAGAAGCACCACTCGAGGTTAATATGAAGATAGATTCTTCAGCAAATGGTGGTTCAGAGACAGCAATCACTTATCAATATGAATTTTATGAAAATACGGATACGTCAAAACTCCTGACAACCACTGAATCGAAATTTTCGCTCGAACGACCGGGAGAGTACACCAGTAGGGTGGTGGCAACATATCTTCAATGTCGTAACGTATTCACAGCAGAACAATATATACGTGTCGACTCATCACTGCTAGAAATTCCAAATGTATTTACCCCAAATGGAGACGGAGTGAATGATTACTTCCAGGTAAAAGCTCTCTCGTTGAAATTATTTTCAGGAAAGATTCTGAACAGGTGGGGAAGGGTAGTCTTTGAATGGACCGATCCAAAGGTCCTTGAGAAAGGATGGAATGGGCAGTATCAGAATGATGGACAACCTGCTCCTACTGGTACCTATTATTATATTATATCAGCTACCGGCTATGACGATAAAGTCTATAAGGGAAAATCAAACGATAAGGTTTATTATGGGTTCCTGACCCTGATCCGATAAAAAAAAGCTGACAGCTTTTACTAAAGCTGTCAGCTTTAAAATTCAAAATAGCCAACTCTTAAAGAATTGGCTATTTTTTTACTTATTCATCATCATCAGCTGTATAAGCAGCTTGCAGTTTTTCCTGAACATCCGGCGGACAAAGTGCATATTCACTGAACTTCATCGTGTAAGTAGCCCGCCCATTGGTTAATGAACTTAAGGTAGTGGAATACTTGTTCAACTCAGCCAGAGGAACACGAACCCTGAGGTGTTCATACCGACCTTCTGAATTCATGCCCAGAATCATCGCACGCCTGCCTTGCAAATCACTCATAACATCCCCCATTCTGTCACTAGGTACTAAAACCTCAACATCGTAGATCGGTTCCATGATTTTCGGGCCAGCTTTGCGGAAAGCTTCAGAGAAAGCTTTTGCTCCTGCCAAACGGAATGAGATTTCATTGGAGTCGACAGGGTGCATTTTACCATCATATACAAAAACCCTGATATCACGGGCATAAGAACCTGTGAGTGGACCGTTTTCAAGCTTCTCCATCAACCCCTTCTGAATAGCTGGCATGAATCGGGCTTCGATCGATCCACCAACGATACAGTTATAGTAAACTAATTTACCTCCCCAATCCAAAGGAATCTCTTCTTTGCCACGGATCGAAAGCTGCATTTCTTTTCCATCAATCTTAAACAGGGTCTTCTCTGGTACACCCTCTTCGTGTGGCTCAATAATCATATGAACCTCACCAAACTGACCAGATCCACCGGATTGTTTTTTGTGACGGTAAGACGCCTGTGCAACTTTGGTAATTGTTTCTCTGTATGGGATCTTCGGTGCAAGATATTCGGTCGGAATTTTATAGGTATTATCGAGCAGCCACTTCACAATATTTAAATGGTATTCACCTTGACCATGCAGGATGATCTGCTTAAGTTCTTTTGAATACTCAACCAATAATGATGGATCTTCTTCATGTAAACGGTGCAATGCTTCACCCAGTTTTTCATCATCGGTTTCTTCTTTAGCTTTGATAGCTGCCCTGAATTTAGGTTCTGGCATCTCTATAGGAAGAATCGGTGAATCAACCGTTTTGTCAGCAAGAGTAGTGAAAGTCCTGGTATCCTTGAGTTTAACGGTGCCTCCAATATCACCAGGAAACATAGTGTCAACTTTCTGACGGCCTTTACCAGCTATAGCAAATAGCTGACTTACCCTCTCCTTGGCGTTGGTATTCAAATTTAATAGGTCGATATTCTCGGTAAGTTTACCGGATATGACCTTAAAAAAGTTAATCTCACCTAAATGCTGCTCGGTGAATGTCTTGAAGACAAATGCGATATTCGGTCCTGCCTGACCTACTTTGATCTCCTGACCATTCTTGAATTTGTAAACACTCTGGTCCGGAGTCGGAGCAAAGTGAACGATGAAATCACACAAAGTTTGCGTTCCCTGAACATTCTTTGCAGAGGAGCAAAGAATTGGGAAAATACCGCGCTCAGCAATTCCCTTTTTAAGACCATCACGTAATTCCTCGTCGGTTAAAGTATCATTTGCAAAGAATACTTCCATCAGGTTTTCATCGGCTTCTGCGGCTAATTCTACTAAACGTCCGAAATAGTCTTCTACCTTTTTAGTCTCGCTGGCAGGGATTTCACTTTCAATAGGAGCACCACCACCCACGGGATATTTTATTGCCTTTTTGCGAATTACATCTATCACCGTGTCAAAATCCACCCCTTCATTGATCGGATATTGAACAACTACTACTTTTTGTCCAAAAGCTTCACGCGCACTTTCAACAGCTTTATCGAAATGCGACTTCTCATGGTCTAATTGATTTACTACCAGAATTACTGGTTTGTGGTACCGTTCAGTATATCTCATCAGAGATTCTGTACCGGTTTCCACTCCATGTTGAGCGTTGATGAGAAGTACTCCAAACTCGACTGCACTCAGAGCAGCTATTGTAGCACCAACAAAATCATCTGCTCCCGGAGTGTCAATGATATTTATTTTGTGGTCCTTATATTCAGTATAAAGGACTGTCGCATAAACCGAATTGCCACGTTCATGTTCAATTTCCTGGCAATCCGAAACTGTGTTTTTACTTGTAACATCTCCCCTACGGTTGATAACACCCCCATCAAACAACAGCGATTCGGCCAGTGTGGTTTTTCCTGATCCTGAATTGCCCAGAAGTGCAAGGTTCCGTATCTGATTAGTCTGATATACTTTCATAACTCCCTTAATTACTGGTAAAATGGTGAAAAATAATGTTTGCTAAAATTTTGGTGTGCAAAGCTATGTTTTTTTTATTGTAGATTCAAGAGCCAGCCAACTTTAGCGGTTCTTTTTGTAAATAACCCATATTGGGGCTAAGATGGCTGCAGCCATGATCAATAAAACCCAGATAAGTATATGCGAATGAGGCCTTATGGATATCATTCCTGGATCTCCGATCAGAACTTGCCCTGCCCAGAAAAAAGGTGCCCCCTTTGCTTTGGTGGATTGATCGATATATCTGTTCCGGGCTTTCATAAGTGCCTCACCCTGGTCCATGCCATTATGAATGTTCTCGAAAAAGAAGTTCATTACCGAAGCAGAAGATTTATCATCTATCGGCCAGAGAGTTGTAATCACAGTCGGTACTCCGGCGAATTGAAATCCTCTTGCCATACTCATTATCCCTTCTCCGACCTGCAATTTACCCATGCCTGTATTGCAAGCATTTAATATTACCAATTGTGATTTTACTCTTAACGATAACATCTCAAATAAATATAGACTCGGATCTGGTTGAGCAGGGTTAAGCAGAAGTCGGGATTCCAAAGGATGTTCCCTATCCATAATTCCGTGAGTCGATAAAGAAATGACAGAATTATGTGAAAATGCATTAAGTAGACTTTTTCTACCTGCCTGCTTGTCTCTATATTGCTTTGTTTTGAAATATTTCGCTACAGATTCTATTTCTTTTCCCGAATTATCTAAAGTCAATAAGTTTAAAGTATCTATTTGAACCCCCTGACTTAGGAAAGGTGCAAATGCATAGACTGTTGTTTTAGCCTTTTTTAAATTTCTGAACTGGTGGAGTTGTTCATGCGATGATATGTATGAAATCTGATACTTCCGGTTGAGATAGCTCAATTTTCTAAAATCTGAACCTCGAGGTTTAATTGTATCACTAACAAAAACTTCAAAAGGAAGAAAACCTAATTCTTCATCTGGCAGTAGTATTAGTTTGCTGATCCCCTTGAATTTTTCAATCGGCGCAAAGAAGTATTGGTACATCAGATTTGAAAGGTGGCAGAATTCCTGAAAAATCTTGGTATCGATATACGGAGTTAAAGTGGCCCGGAATAAGTTGATATCTTCTCTGAATTGACTACTTAATGTATCTCTGAAAGTAAAAAGAGTATCCTTGGTTAAAACCATTATTATCATCTGATCACACATTTGCCGGTCATCGTGAACTACAGTATAGTCAATTAAAGCTTCGGCTGGAAGTAACTGATTTTGAATATCAGCAGGGGTATATGGATGTTTACTATACACCTTTTTGTAATAATCAGGATGCTCCTGTTTGGCCTTGACTTTCATATTTATCAGCGAATCAGTCAGCAATGAAATCTTGGCATTCAGTTCAGCAACGGTATCAGATGCGTAATTTCTTTGTGCTGCCTTTTTAATTAAGGAGGTTTCGAGTACGTTTTTCAAATGCTTGATATTGTCTTCAGCAGTCAGCCAAGGTGCCTCATTGCGATACTCATTGGTACGAAGGGACTCATTTAAAACAGCAGATTTATTCCGTTCTGATAATTGAAATGCCTGATCTAAATACTTATTAATGCCCGTAATCTTATATAAATCCAGCGCCATGTCCAGGGCCTTGAAATAATGTATTTTGACATCTGATGACACTAAGGATTTGCTTTCAAAAGTGTAGATAAAACGCAAAGTATCAATCATTTCAAGGGCTGTCATGTAAGTATTCAAGCCGTTAACCAGATCCTTAGTGTCTTTTGATTGATCAAAATTGAGCCGGAAACTATTGGCTTTATATGCTGTAATATCAGCTAGCCTGCGACTCACTTTGCTATTATTTGAATTTGATAATGGGTCTGTCGCCGAACAGGTTGAGTCGAGACAGTTTATTGCTTTCTGAAAATAAACTATAGATTTCTTGTATTCCTTTTGCCTTCCGAAACTTGCACCCAGATTGATATAACAGTCAGCCATGGACTCGCGCGATTCTTTAGCCGATTCTATGGCTTTGAAGAAGTAAAACCTCGCACTGTCTATTTTACCAAGATATTCGTAGCATGTTCCTATATTGCTGAGCACAGCCGTAAATTCCTTTTTCCCAAGTCCTGGAACCTCTAATTTCTTGGCTAAAGATTTTTTAAAATACTTTAAGGATTCTATAAAATTTCGCCGAGTGTCATACAACGCACCAAGTTCATTCAGAACCTGAGCTTCTGCCTTTGCCATATCAAGACGGGTGTAAATGGCAAGTGATTCGATTAAATGGGAATCTGCCATGAGGTCTTTGGCATTCATCCTGGATAATACATTTCCTAAATTGGAAAGGTCGTTAGCTAATTTTATATCTCTATTTAGTTTCCTATTAAGGCTAATTGATCTCTTATAATTTCTTGAGGACTCAAAGAGGTCCCCGTTCCTTTTATCCAATTTGGCAAGCTCTTCATAAGAATCAGCCAGTATCTTGAGGTTAAATTTATCAACAGATGGTCGGATTGCAATAGAGGCTATCAGGCTGTCTGCGGCTGGAATGAATGATGAGACAGATGATAAAACAAAAGCCTTAAATAACAATCTGTTTGATTTTGTGACTCGACTCTCTGGTTTGCCCGCTGCTAAGTTGGTATATCTGTTAAATGCGTCTTTTGCCAATTGTATATCATGATTTGGTTCCATGTCCACAGGCCAGGCATTGAATATCGCCAGTTCAAGCCAGGTTAAAGCAAGCTCCTCAACATTTGGATTCGGTTGACTATTTATATAATTGGAAAGATGGTTAGCTACCGCTTTACGGTTTACATCGAAAATCAGTTTGTTAAGTTTGCTGGTATCAAGAGTATTAATTTCTCTGTTGGTTCCCTGGGCCTTTGACGGGAAACAAATCGCGACCTCTAAAATAATGACACAAAATGCTGAAATTAGGGTCTTGGGCATACTTGATTTTGTTGTAGTTGCAAATATATAATATTATATATGTCCATTTTAAGACTAAAATTGTCCATTTAGTGGAAAAAGATGCTATTTTGTCAAAAAATTGTGAATAAATTAAAAAAACTCATATTTGTGGGTTACCTTTACACGTTGAATGTGATTAAACTAAGTCTCACTAGAGGTAAGGAATAGTTAATAGGAGAAAATAGAATTATGAAAAAGAATATAGTTTCCCTACTTTTCATTGGCTTCATCGCGATGATCTCGATGAGTTTCCAGCCATCGGCTTCTGGAATCAACGGTTCCGGGTCTGGGTTTATTTCATTGTTTTCTATTCATGGGCATGCTGACGATGGAAATTGGGAAGCAGCTACATTTAAATTGGATGGCTTCAACAATCAAACTGATGTAATAACCTATGTCGAAGTATTAAATGCTCAAGGAATTCAAGTTGGAGAGGTTGATCATCCCGATGGTAGATATAACAATGAGAATAACCCTAAGCTTTATAAAGTCGTGATCGATCTAGAGAGATATGGGCTACCAAGTGAGCTTAAACATCATCATAATAATGGCGGTGAGCATGTCCCATTCTACCTTAAGATCCATATTTTGAGTTCAAATGGGATGGTAAGTACTTTTGCAAGGACGACTAATGCGACTCCTCCACCAACATCTCCAACCGATCCTGATGAAACTATCCTGATAGTCAGGTATCCTTGATGCTTATAATCAACATAAAGATATAGAGTCCCGATTATTCGGGACTTTTTTTTTGAAATTTTGCAATGCGATTCGGATTTGTGAAAAAAAGGATTACCTTTGCACACCATTTTGTTAAAAACAAGCGGGATTAAAAATAGCTCATAATGCCTACGATACAGCAATTAGTAAGAAAAGGAAGAATCAGTAAGAATGAAAAGAGCAAAGCTCCGGCTCTTGATTCTTGTCCTCAGCGCCGCGGCGTTTGTGTCAGGGTTTACACTACCACACCAAAGAAACCTAACTCCGCTATGCGGAAAGTTGCCAGGGTGAGATTGACAAACCAGAAAGAAGTCAACGTGTATATACCAGGTGAAGGTCATAATCTCCAGGAACACTCGATTGTTCTGGTTCGCGGTGGAAGGGTTAAAGATCTTCCAGGCGTTCGCTACCACATGGTAAGGGGTACTTTAGATGCTGCCGGTGTTGATGGCAGAAAGCAGAGAAGATCAAAATATGGTGCCAAGCGGCCAAAAAAATAGTTTTACAGTAAGCAAATTTTTCCATGAGAAAAGCGAGAGCCAAAAAGAGTATAATACTTCCGGATCCTAAATTTAGCGATACCCGGGTTACCCGTTTTGTAAACGACCTTATGTACAGCGGGAAGAAAAGTATTGCTTTTGCCAGTTTCTACGAAGCTTTGGAATTGGTGGAGAAGAAAACTCAGGATAGCGGCATGTCCGCCCTTGATGTATGGAAGAAAGCACTCGAAAATATTACTCCTGCAGTTGAAGTAAAAAGCCGTAGGGTAGGGGGTGCAACATTCCAGGTTCCGATGGAAATTCGTCCTGACAGGAAAATTTCAATTGGAAACAAGAACCTGATCGCATTTGCACGTAAACGTGCTGGTCGGTCAATGAGTGAAAAATTAGCTGCAGAAATTGTTGCAGCCTTTAATGAAGAAGGCGCAGCTTTCAAGAAAAAGGAAGATACGCACAGAATGGCCGAAGCAAACCGGGCATTCGCGCATTTCCGGTTTTAACCGGGATACAAAGTTCTTTGACACGTTGGGATGGCACTAGATCTCTCTTATACCAGAAACATCGGTATAATGGCGCATATTGATGCGGGAAAAACCACTACTACCGAGCGTATTCTATTTTATACCGGTATTAATCACCGGATGGGAGAAGTTCACGATGGTGCTGCAACTATGGACTGGATGGTCCAGGAGCAGGAGCGGGGGATTACAATAACCTCTGCCGCAACTACTACATGGTGGAAATATGACGGACAAAACTATAAAGTAAATATTATAGATACCCCCGGACATGTTGATTTCACTGTAGAGGTTGAAAGATCTCTTCGCGTACTCGATGGAGCAATAGCCGTTTTTTGCGGCGTGAGCGGAGTAGAACCACAATCTGAAACTGTTTGGCATCAGGCTGACAAATACAAGGTTCCTAGAATCGCATTTGTCAATAAGATGGACAGGCCGGGTTCCGATTTTATCGGGGTCCTGAATGAGATGAAGGAAAAGCTGGGGGCAAAACCTCTGGCAATCCAAATACCAATCGGGATAGAAGATAAATTTATCGGAGTCGTTGACTTGATTCATAACAATGCCCTGATTTGGCCGTTGGATGATTCAATGGGTTCACACCCTGAGGTTCTTCCGATACCAGATGACATGCTGGAACAAGCAGAGGAATGGCGAAACTTAATGATCGAATCAGTTTGCGAAACTGATGATTCTCTTCTGGAGAAATTTTTTGATGATAAAGATAGCATCCAGGCCAGTGAACTGCTGATCGCAATTAGGAATGCAACTCTCAACAGAGTTTTAATTCCGGTACTTTGCGGTTCAGCTTTTAAAAATAAAGGCGTGCAGCCTCTGCTTAATGCAATTGCTGCCTTCTTACCTAGCCCACTCGATATTGGAGCTGTTCACGGACTTGATCCGGTAACACACAACACAGTGAGCCGGGAACCAGATCCAAACGCGCCTTTTGCAGCCCTCGCTTTTAAAATTGCTACTGATCCATATGTTGGCCGTTTGGCTTACTTAAGGGTTTATTCCGGGACGATCCAATCGGGAGCCACTGTTTTTAACATGCGTACCGATAAACGAGAAAGGATTACCCGATTATATCAAATGCATGCAAACAAACAGAATCCGAGAGACTTTATAGAAGCAGGTGACATCTGCACCGCAGTTGGTTTTAAAGATATCAGAACCGGCGATACCCTTTGCAGTGAAAGTGACCGAATTCTACTCGAATCCATAACTTTTCCAGAACCAGTTCTTGGAATTGCCGTTGAGGCAAGGACCCAGGATGATATGGCTAAACTTACGGATGCCCTTCTGAAACTCGTTGAGGAAGATCCTACTTTCAGGGTTAAAATCGATGAAGAATCAGGACAGACAGTTTTGAGTGGAATGGGTGAATTGCACCTGGATATTATTCTTGACCGCCTGAAAAGAGAATTTAAACTCGAGATAAATCGGGGACAACCACAGGTGGCCTATAAAGAAACCATTAAGCAGGATACAGAGATTCACACAGTCTTTAGAAAAGATACCGGCGGCAAAAACCTTTTTGCTGAAATACGGGTGAAAATTTCTCCGAACACAACTGCGAAAGGACTCGAATTCATTTCTGAACTGAAACCGGAAGAGCTTCCAAAATCATACATTGCAGCGGTTGAACGCGGATTTAAAAACGCAATGAACAGCGGTGTATTGGCTGGTTTTCCATTAAATCGTCTGAAAGTTAATTTACTGGGTGGATCTTTTCATCCGGTCGACTCAGATGATCTCTCTTTTGAAATTGCCGCTCAAAAGGCATTTCGCGAAGGTTGTGAGAAATCACGACCAATTCTCCTCGAACCAATTATGAGCCTTGAAGTAGTTTCCCCTGAAGAGTATGTGGGAGATGTTATTGCTGATCTCAACAAACGGCGTGGCCAAGTTGCCGGGATGGAAAATAAACCCGGTGGTCGTGTGGTTAAAGCAACAGTACCGCTTTCCGAACAAGTTGGATATGTGACGGTATTAAGGACTTTAACCTCCGGTCGGGCTAGCTCAACCATGGAAGTATCACATTATGATGAGGTACCCAAGGATATTGCAACTGCCGTGTTACAAAAAGTATTTGGAAGAGTGGATTTATTGTAGATAAATATTATTAGGAATGAGTCAGAAAATTAGAATCAAGTTGAAGTCTTACGATCATAACCTGGCAGACAAGTCTGCTGAGAAGATCGTAAAAACGGTAAAAAGTACCGGAGCCGTCGTGAGCGGACCGATACCTTTACCTACCCATACACGGGTATTTACTGTTCTGAGATCAACTTTCGTGAACAAGAAATCGAGAGAACAATTTCAGCTGAGCTCATATAAGAGGCTGATCGATATTTACGGTTCAACAGCAAAAACTATTGATGCGCTGATGAAACTGGAGCTTCCCAGCGGAGTTGAAGTTGAAATTAAAGTATAATTCTAAGAGCTAATAAGATGCAAGGCTTAATCGGGAAAAAGATCGGGATGACTTCAGTTTTCGCTGCTGATGGTAAAAATGTACCATGCACCGTTATTGAAGTGGGTCCTTGTGTGGTTACCCAGATCAAAACCCACGAAATTGATGGGTATGAAGCTGTGCAGGTGGCCTTTGACGATAAAAAGGAGAAGAACACCCCAAAACCGATGTTGGGCCATTTTAAAAAGGCCAACACCACACCAAAACGTGAAGTTGCCGAGTTCCAAAAGGATAACGGCGAAGTATTGAAACTTGGAGATGTCCTCACAGTGGATAATTTTAGTAGTGATCGCTGGGTTGACGTTACAGGAGTAACAAAAGGCAAGGGATTTCAGGGTGTCATTAAACGCCATGGATTCGCAGGAGTTGGAGATAGTACTCATGGTCAGCATAACCGTTTACGGGCACCTGGCTCACTCGGCGCTTCCTCCTACCCAAGCAGAGTTTTTAAAGGCATGAGAATGGCTGGCCACGATGGTGTAAAGAGCGTTAAGTTGCTTAGCCTGCAGGTCCTGAAGATTGTTCCGGAACATAACCTTATGATTGTTAAAGGTTCGGTTCCCGGCGCTAAAGGTTCATACGTAATAATTGAGAAGTGATGAAATTAGCAGTATACAAAACTTCCGGCGAAGAGACCGGGCGAACCGTGGAGCTGCGTGACGATGTCTTTGCCATCAGTCCGAACGATCACGCAATCTATCTGGATGTTAAACAATCCATGGCCAATAAACGCCAGGGAACGCATAAATCCAAAGAGCGTAATGAGATCAGCGGAAGTTCCAAAAAGATTAAAAAACAAAAAGGAACTGGCGGAGCTCGAGCAGGTAATATCAAATCACCGCTATTTCGTGGTGGTGGCCGGGTTTTCGGTCCGGTTCCACGTGATTACAGTTTTAAACTGAATAAAAAAGTTAAAATTCTTGCACGTAAATCTGCCTTGACTTATAAAGCGCAAGGATCACAGATTGTGGTTGTTGAGGACTTTAACTTTGATCAGCCAAAGACCAAGACAATGGTCGAGATCAAGCAAAACCTTAAATCGGCGAACAAAAAAGTGTTATTCGTTTTAAATGAACCGAATAAAAACATATATTTGTCCTCTCGAAATTTACAGGGTGTCAAAGTTATAATGGTCTCGGATCTAAATACTTATGATATATTAAATGCTTCATCAATAGCCTTCCTGGAGAGTTCGATTGAAGCTTTAAATAATAATTTCGGACAATAAGAACTGGTAACAATGGATATTCTGATCAAACCGATTGTAACGGAAAAAATGACGGGGCAGACCGAAGACCTTAAGTGTTACGGTTTTATCGTCGACAAAAGGGCTAACAAAAATCAGATTAAGAAAGCCATACAGGATATGTACGGCGTTTCAGTTGTTTCCGTGAACACAATGCGTTACGGTGGCAAAGAAAAATCGAGATTTTCCCGTACCGGAGTAGTTCGCGGACGGAGCAGCGCTTATAAAAAAGCGATTGTAGCCCTGAATGATGGAGAGGTCATAGATTTTTACAGCAATATTTAATTAAGCAATGGCAGTTCGCAGTTTTAATCCCGTAACACCGGGGCAGAGAAAAAAGGTAATCGGAACCTACGAGGAAATTACTCATACGGGACCTGAGAAATCTTTGCTGAGGCCAGGTAAAAAATCTGGTGGACGGAACAATAGCGGCCGTATGACCATGAGATACATGGGCGGAGGTCATAAGCAGATGTATCGTATTATCGATTTCAAAAGAGATAAGGACGGTATTCCAGCTAAAGTTTCAACTATTGAATACGATCCAAACCGTACAGCACGTATTGCTTTATTGGTATATGCTGACGGAGAAAAGCGATATATAATTGCTCCAAACGGATTGACCGTAGGACAGGTTTTAGTTTCTGGATCAGGGATCGCACCTGAGATAGGTAATAGCCTTCCTTTAGGCGAGATACCTTTAGGAACAATCGTACACAATATTGAATTACGTCCTGGTCAGGGCGGTGCAATGGCCAGAGGTGCTGGTTCATATGCTCAGATCGTATCACGTGAAGGAAGGTATGCAATTGTGAAATTGCCGTCCGGAGAAACAAGGCTCGTCCTTGTTGCCTGTCGTGCTACCGTTGGAACTGTTTCTAATTCGGATCATGGCTTGGAAAGTGATGGAAAAGCTGGTCGGGTTAGATGGCAGGGACGGCGTCCAAGAGTAAGAGGTGTCGTTATGAATCCGGTCGATCACCCGATGGGTGGTGGTGAAGGCCGTGCTTCCGGCGGACATCCTCGTTCGAGAAAAGGTTTGTTGGCTAAAGGGTACAAAACCCGCCATCCAAAGAAATCCTCTTCTAAGTTTATCCTGGAAAGACGTAAAAAGTAACTGATAATAAACTACTGTATGAGCCGATCATTAAAAAAAGGTCCTTTTATCGAACTCAGCCTGGAGAAAAAGATTCTTGCCTTAAACGCAGCTACCAAAAAGTCTGTGGTTAAAACATGGGCCAGAAGAAGTATTATTTCCCCTGATTTTGTTGGACATACTGTTGCTGTTCATAATGGAAATAAGTTTATTCCGGTTTACATTACGGAAAATATGGTAGGCCACAAACTCGGAGAATTCGCTCCAACGCGGATGTTCAGAGGGCATGCAGGAAACCGGAAGAAATAGTAGATTTTGACATTAAGGAGAAGATAAAAACGCAGAAAAAATGGGATCCAGAAAGCAAGAAGCGGCAAATCGGAATAAAGAAGAGCGGAAATCGTTATTTCTCGCTGCTCTGAATAACAATCCGACCTCACCGCGCAAAATGAGGCTGGTTGCCGATATGATCCGGGGCATGGAAGTGAAAAGGGCATTAGACGTTTTACGTTATAACCCTAAAGAAGCCTCCCGGAAATTAGAAAAACTTCTGATGTCAGCCATTTCTAACTGGCAGGCAAAAAATGAAGGGGTTCGGATCGAAGACAGTCAATTATATGTGAAACAAGTATTTGTTGACTCGGCAAGAATCTTGAAGAGATTGCGTCCTGCTCCACAGGGTCGCGGTCATAGAATCAAGAAACGTTCGAACCATGTTACAATATATCTGGACAGTCGTAAACAAGTCGAAAAAACGGACGCATAGATGGGACAAAAAGTAAACCCGATTAGCAATCGCCTGGGAATTATCAAAGGATGGGATTCCAATTGGTACGGTGGAAATGATTTCTCCGAAAAACTGGTTGAGGATTATAAAATCCGTGAATACCTGAACGCTCGTCTTTCAAAAGCCAGCGTATCCAAAATCATTATTGAGCGTACCTTAAAGCTTATAACAATAACCGTTAATACTGCCCGTCCGGGTATTATTATCGGCAAGGGCGGCCAAGAGGTGGATAAGCTGAAAGAAGAACTTAAGAAGATTACCAGCAAGGAAGTCCAGATCAATATCTTTGAAATTAAGAGACCTGAAATGGATGCTGTTATTGTTGCTGCAAACGTCGCTCGTCAGCTTGAAGGTAAGATCGCTTACCGGAGGGCTATCAAAATGGCGATTGCATCTACAATACGCATGGGAGCTGAAGGAATTAAAATTCAAATTTCAGGCCGGTTAAATGGTGCTGAAATGGCCCGCTCGGAAACTTACAAAGAAGGTAGAATTCCTTTGCATACTCTGCGTGCAGACATAGATTATGCTTTGGGAGAAGCTCATACTAAAGTGGGAACAACTGGTATTAAGGTTTGGATTTGCAAAGGTGAAATCTTTGGCAAACGTGACCTGTCCCCTAACATTGGGGCCAAAGCTCCGAGAAAAGGGTTTAAGAAAAGAAAAGGTTAATATCGTCTGAATAATTACAGATTGTCATGTTACAACCGAAAAAAACTAAATACAGAAAGCAGCAGAAGGGCAAGATGAAGGGTAATTCCATGAGGGGAAACCAACTAGCTTTTGGATCTTTTGGGATCAAAGCCCTTGAAACATGCTGGATGACCGGCCGTCAGCTTGAAGCTGCCCGTGTTGCCGTTACTCGTCATATGCAACGTCAGGGCCAGATTTGGATTCGGGTTTTTCCTGATAAGCCTATCACTAAAAAGCCGGCTGAAGTACGTATGGGTAAAGGAAAAGGTGCTCCGGAAGGGTTTGTTGCCAGGGTTACCCCAGGTAGAATCCTTTTTGAAGCCGAAGGTGTTTCACTTGAATTGGCCCAGGAAGCTCTGCGGCTTGCAGCTCAAAAACTGCCGGTGAAAACCAAGTTTATTATCAGGCGTGATTTTGTTGAAGACTCAAATTCTGAATAATGAAAAACGTAGAGATTCGCGAACTGACAGCCAAAGAGCTAACTGAACGGATTGATACCGAAAGTGGTAATTTGGTTAGAATGCAGATGAACCATGCGGTTTCTCCGCTGGATCACCCGCATCATATCCGCGAGACCAGGCGATTGGTCGCACAACTTAGAACTGAACTGCGCAAACGGCAGGTAATTGATAACAAGAAAAGCCTATAACCCATGGAAGGTAACAGAAACTTGCGCAAAGAACGGACCGGAGCGGTCGTTAGCAATAAAATGGAAAAGACCATAATTGTTGCCGTTAAGAGGAAGGTTAAACATCCTATTTACGGGAAGTTTGTAAACAAAACCACCAAATTCGTTGCTCACGATGAGGAGAATACCTGTAATGAAGGGGATCTCGTCCGGATCATGGAAACCCGGCCTCTGAGTAAAAATAAGAATTGGAGATTAGTGGAAATTATTGAAAGAGCCAAGTAACCATGATACAGCAAGAAAGTAGAATGACCGTGGCCGATAACAGCGGTGCCAAAGAAGTATTGTGCATCCGGGTGTTAGGCGGAACTGGCAAAAAATACGCCACAGTTGGTGATAAAGTGGTTGTTACAGTGAAATCTGCTTTACCAGGCGGTGAATTGAAAAAAGGTACCGTTTCTAAAGCTGTGATCGTTCGTACAACAAAAGAAATACGTAGAAACGACGGTTCTTATATCCGCTTTGACGATAACGCTTGTGTTCTTTTAAATGCCACTGGTGAAATTCGGGGAACCCGTATTTTTGGACCAGTTGCCAGAGAACTTCGCGAAAACTATATGAAGATTGTTTCATTGGCCCCTGAAGTGTTATAATAATAAAAGCACAGACCATGCAGAAAAAAATGAATATTAAAAAAGGAGATACCGTTATGGTTATTGCCGGTAACTCCAAAGGTCAACAGGGCCGTGTGCTCGAAGTTATCAGGAAAGATGACAGAGCTATTGTGGAAGGAGTAAATATGCTTTCAAAGCATACTAAAGCTGATAAAAATGCACCTCAGGGTGGTATCATCAAAAGAGAAGGTCCAATTCATGTATCAAATTTGATGCTTTTGGATCCTACTTCCGGAAAACCGACACGTATCGGACGCCGAATTGGTGACAATGGGAAATTGGTTCGATTTGCCAAAAAATCTGGAGAGGAGATCAAGTAATGAAATATACACCTAGTCTTAAGGTAAAATACCAGGAAGAAATTATTCCTGCTATGTCAAAGGAGTTCGGTTATAAAAGCGTTATGCAGGTACCTCGTCTGGAGAAAATTGTTGTTAACAGAGGAGTTGGTAAAGCTGTGGCCGATAAAAAACTTATCGAAGTGGCTCAGGAAGAACTAACTTCTATAACTGGACAGAAAGCTGTTCAAACTCTTTCAAAAAAAGATATATCGAATTTTAAGCTAAGGCAGAAAATGCCCATCGGAGTTAAAGTAACTCTTCGTAGCGAGAAAATGTACGAATTTCTCGAAAGACTTATCGCTGTTGCTTTGCCACGTATCCGAGACTTTAACGGTGTCGCTGCTAAATTTGATGGAAGGGGTAATTATACTCTTGGAATTGCTGAACAAATTATTTTCCCGGAAATTGAAATAGACAAGATTCATTCAATGATTGGGATGGAAATAAGTTTTGTTACTACGGCAAAAACAGATGAGGAGGGCTTTGCACTTCTCAAAGAATTCGGAATACCATTTAAATCAACTAATAAGAAATAGGGATGGCAAAAGAATCCATGAAGGCTCGCGAAGTTAAGCGGCAGAAAATGGTTGAGAAATATGCTGAAAAGCGTGCCAAGCTTAAGGCTGAAGGTGATTACATCGCTCTAAGTCAACTTCCGAAAAATTCTTCAAAAGTAAGATTGCATAACCGTTGTAAACTCACCGGTAGACCTAAAGGTTATATGCGACAATTCGGGATTAGCCGTATCTCATTCCGCGAAATGGCATCCAATGGGCTGATACCGGGTATTAAAAAAGCAAGTTGGTAATTTAATTATTAGAAAAAAATGACTGATCCTATTGCAGATTACCTGACGCGCGTGCGCAATGCGATTATGGCCAAGCATAAAGTGGTTGAGATCCCTGCTTCAAATCTTAAAAAAGAGATGACAAAGATTCTCTTTGATAAAGGTTATATCCTTAGCTATAAGTTTGAAGAGGATGATAAACAGGGTATTATCAAAATCGCTTTGAAATATCATCCGATTTCTAAAGTTTCAGCTATAAAAAGCCTAAAACGAATCAGTAAGCCCGGACTTCGGAAATATAGTGATGTTGACAATTTACCCAGAGTTTTGAACGGTATGGGGATTGCCATATTATCTACCTCCAGGGGTTTGATGACGGAAAAAGAAGCCCGCAATGAGAATGTGGGTGGTGAGGTTATTTGTTACGTTTATTAAAAAGCATCAACGATGTCACGAATTGGAAAATTACCCATATCATTGCCTGCAGGTGTAACTGTCACAGTACATGCCGACAATATGGTTGAAGTTGGTGGTCCATTGGGTTCACTAAAACAACAGGTTAATCCTGATCTTCAGGTCCAGGTTGGAAATGGGATTGTTACTGTAATCAGACCTACCGAGCAAAAAAGGCATCGTGCTATGCACGGTCTCTACAGATCTTTGATACAGAACATGGTTACAGGTGTATCAACCGGATATGTAATAAAGCAAGAATTGGTTGGAGTTGGTTATAAAGCAACTGCCGAAGGACAAGTTCTTGAACTTCATCTCGGTTTTTCACATCCTTTTATTTTGCAATTACCTGATGAAGTCTCAGTTGAGGCGGTTACCGAAAGAAGAGCAAATCCTATTGTTACTCTCAAAAGTATTGACAAACAATTGATTGGTCAGGTAGCAGCTAAGATTCGTTCATTACGGCCACCAGAACCTTACAAAGGCAAGGGTGTTAAATTTGTAAACGAAGAACTGCGCAGAAAATCTGGTAAAACTGCTGGTAGTTGATGCTGTGCTTAAATTGAAAAAATAAAGATAAAAATTATAAGAAATGGCTTTTTCAAAGCGTGAACGCAGACTAAAGATCAAGAACAGGATACGGAAGGATTTATCCGGTTCTACGGAATGCCCAAGACTTTCCGTATTTCGCAGCAATCGGCAGATTTCTGTGCAGGTGATCAATGATCTAACCGGACGGACACTTGTTTCAGCTTCCTCCCTTGAGAAGGAAATTGCCCAGAAAGAAAGTGTAAAAAAGATCGATCAAGCAAAATTGGTTGGTAAACTTATCGCCGAAAAGGCATTAGCCAACGGAATTAGCAAAGTCGTTTTCGACCGCAATGGGTATTTATATCATGGTAGAATAAAATCGTTGGCAGATGCAGCCCGTGAAGGTGGGCTTAAATTCTAAGAAATATGACTACTAGTGTACGTAAGGTAAAAACAAGTGATCTTGAACTGAAGGACCGGTTGGTTGCAATCAACCGGGTTACTAAAGTGACCAAGGGTGGTAGAAATTTCAGCTTCTCAGCAATCGTTGTGGTCGGTAATGAGGACGGCGTTGTCGGATGTGGCCTTGGTAAGGCGAATGAAGTAACCACTGCGATCGCAAAAGGCGTTGAGGCTGCTAAAAAGAATCTGATCAAGGTTCCGATCATTCATGGAACTATTCCTCACGAACAGATCGCAAAATTCGGTGGTGCAACAGTTTGGCTGAAACCCGCTTCCGGTGGTACCGGTGTTAAAGCTGGTGGTGCTATGCGTGCAGTACTCGAAAGTGTTGGTATACATAATGTGCTTGCAAAATCTAAAGGCTCTTCAAATCCCCATAACCTGGTGAAAGCAACAATGGCTGCACTTGTGGAAATGAGAGATGCTGTAACTGTTGCTCAGCATCGGGGTGTCAGCCTTGACAAAGTTTTTAATGGATAATAGGTATTTTTTGAAACCATGGCTAAGATTAAAATAACTCAAACCGTAAGTAAAATCCATACTACCGAAAGGCAGAAGAGAACCCTTGAGGCTCTTGGATTAAGAAAAGTACATGCCTCTGTTATAGTAGAGGCTACTCCCCAAATTTTGGGAATGGTAGTAAAGGTAAAACACCTGGTGTCAAGCGAGCCATCTAAGTAATTAATTAGTAAGATTTTAACTCAATGGAATTACATAATCTGAAACCAGCTGAAGGATCAGTACACCGGGAAAAAAGAATTGGTCGCGGGCAGGGCTCGGGCCATGGCGGAACATCTACACGCGGTCATAAGGGAGCAAAATCCCGTTCAGGATATTCAAAGAAAGTAGGGTTTGAAGGTGGACAGATGCCAATTCAACGTCGTCTGCCGAAATTTGGCTTTACAAATATCAATCGTAAAGAATTTAAAGGGATCAATGTCGGAACCCTTCAGATGGTTGCTGAAAGAATGAATCTGGAAATTATCGACGTTGAAACTTTGATATCTGTTGGGTTAGCACGCAAGAAAGATAAAGTGAAAATTCTTGGTAATGGTACACTTACCATGAAACTCGAAGTTAAAGCCCATTCATTTTCTGAATCTGCGGTAAAAGCAATCGAAGGTCAAAACGGAACCGTAGTAAAATTATAACCGGATGAAGAGATTTATCGAAACACTGAAGAACATCTGGAGGATTGAAGACCTCCGGGCACGGATCCTAACCACTTTGGGTCTTGTGTTGGTTTATCGGCTCGGTAGTTTTGTCGTTTTACCTGGCATTGACCCTACTCAGCTTGATGCGCTAAGGCGCCAAACTGCGGGTGGACTTGAGGGTTTGTTAGATATGTTTTCTGGTGGCGCCTTTCACAATGCCTCTATTTTTGCATTGGGAATTATGCCTTATATCTCCGCTTCTATCGTTGTACAGTTGCTTACGATAGCTATTCCCTATTTTCAGAGACTCCAGAAAGAGGGCGAAAGCGGAAGAAAGAAAATGAACCAGATCACCCGTTGGCTAACAGTTTTGATTACTGCTGCTCAGGGTCCTAGTTATATTTATAATCTTCATACTCAATTGCCGGAAACCGCATTCCTTGGAAATTCAACTTTCTTCCTGTTTTCTTCTGTGACAATACTTACCGCTGGAACTCTGTTCGTTATGTGGCTTGGTGAAAGGATTACAGATAAGGGAGTTGGAAATGGAATATCATTGATTATTATGATCGGAATTATTGCTCGTCTCCCGTCCGCTCTTCTTGGTGAAGTTGCTACCAAGTTAGAACAAAAGGGTGGTGGTATGGTAATGATCCTTGTTGAAATAATTCTCCTGGTCGTTGTAATTATGGGTTCCATTGCCTTGGTTCAGGCCACGAGAAGAGTTCCGGTTCAATACGCCAAACGGATTGTCGGAAATAAACAATATGGTGGTGTTAGGCAATATATACCTTTAAAAATAAATGCCGCCGGAGTTATGCCTATCATTTTTGCGCAAGCATTTATGTTCATTCCGATGATGGTTGGTAAGTTTAATACTGCAGGTGCCGGTAAATTTGTTCAGACATTTGGGAATTATCAATCAATTTGGTACAACATTACCTTTGCTGTATTGATCATTGCCTTTACCTACTTTTATACAGCTGTTACTGTCAATCCGACCCAAATGGCTGAAGATATGAAACGAAATGGAGGTTTTATTCCCGGTGTTAAGCCAGGGAGAAAGACCGTTGATTTTCTTGATACTGTTATGTCCAGAATAACGCTTCCTGGTTCAATTTTTCTCGCTATGATTGCCATTCTACCAGCTATGGCAAGATTGATCGGGGTTAACAGCCAGTTTGCGGCATTCTTTGGTGGAACATCCCTTTTAATTTTAGTTGGGGTTGTTCTTGATACATTGCAACAAATAGAAAGTCATCTGCTTATGCGTCATTATGATGGTCTGATGAAATCAGGCAGGATTAAGGGCCGCACGGGTAGTTCGGCTTCTATTTAGTTGAGTTTCGCGTTCTTTGTATGTTTCAGTTAAAGACAGATGAAGAGGTTGAATTGCTGAGGCAAAGCAACCTACTTGTATCTGCTACTCTTTCTACTGTTGCTTCACTAATGAAACCGGGGATTACAACTCTGGAAATCGATCGTGTTGCAGAGGAGTATATCAGGGACCATGGTGGAGTTCCGGGATTTAAAGGTTATAGCGGCTATCCTGCTACCCTTTGTGTTTCGATAAATGATCAGGTGGTTCATGGTATTCCTTCCAAGAGAGTTCTAAAAGACGGAGATATTGTTTCGGTTGATTGTGGAGTTTTAATGAATGGCTTCAACGGAGATTCAGCTTTTACTTTTACAGTAGGAGAGGTAAAACCAGAAGTTCTAAAACTGGTCAGGGTAACCAAGGAATGTCTCTATCTCGGAATAGCTCAAGCTGTTTCAGGAAAACGTATCGGTGATATTGGTGATGCAATTCAACGACACGCTGAAATAAATGGCTTTTCTGTTGTGAGAGAAATGGTTGGACATGGCGTCGGTCGACACCTTCACGAACCTCCGGAGGTTCCTAATTACGGAAAACCGGGAACTGGTGAAGTATTACAAAACGGTCTGACCATTGCGATAGAACCAATGATCAACCTGGGAAAGCGGCATATCAATCAGGATAAAGATGGGTGGACCATCTGGACTACTGACAGAAGGCCTTCAGCTCATTTTGAGCACTCAGTGGCAGTAAGAGATAATATGGCAGATGTCTTATCTGATTTTAAAATTATTGAAGAAGCAGTTTCTAAAGTTTAATATATGCCAAAGCAACCTTCTATCGAACAGGATGGAACCATTATTGAAGCTCTATCCAATGCGATGTTCCGCGTAGAATTGGAAAATGGGCACGTGATAACCGCCCATATTTCAGGTAAGATGCGGATGCATTATATAAAGATACTGCCAGGAGACAAAGTGAGAGTCGAAATGTCTCCATATGATTTGACAAAAGGACGAATTGCATACCGATACAAAAATTGATAAAATAGCGATCATGAAGGTCAGAGCATCCGTAAAAAAGCGTTCCGCCGAGTGCAAAATTGTACGTCGAAAAGGGCGGTTATATGTTATTAATAAGAAAAATCCCAAGTTCAAGCAACGTCAGGGATAATTGGTATTTTGAAACAACTCATAAGGAATATCTTTTATGGCACGTATCGTTGGTGTTGATATACCAAACAATAAGAGGGGCGAAATCGCACTCACTTACATCTATGGAATTGGCAGAAGCACATCCCGTAGAATTCTGGCGGAAGCCGGCGTAGATAAAGATCAAAAAGTCCAGGATTGGAATGATGATCAAAGCGCCGCTATCCGTAATTTTATCAATGAGAACTACAAGATCGAAGGTGAACTTCGTTCTGAGACTCAGATAAACATTAAGCGTCTGATGGACATTGGTTCCTACAGAGGTATACGCCATCGTCTCGGCTTGCCGGTTCGTGGACAGAGTACCAAGAACAATGCTCGTACCCGTAAAGGAAGACGGAAGACTGTAGCAAATAAAAAGAAAGCGACTAAATAACCGTTAGACTATGGCAAAGAAGAAAGTTAAAGCAGCGAAGAAACGGGTTGTAGTGGTTGAACCATTAGGGCAGGCACACATTCATTCTTCATTTAACAATATTATTGTTTCCCTTACCAACAATACCGGACAGGTTATTTCTTGGTCTTCAAGCGGGAAAAACGGTTTTAGGGGTTCTAAAAAGAACACTCCTTATGCCGCTCAGATTGCAGCGCAAGATGCTTCTAAAGTAGCATATGACCTGGGACTGAGAAAGGTAAAAGTGTTTGTTAAAGGACCTGGCAATGGCAGGGAGTCTGCTATCCGTACGATTCATAACAGCGGGATTGAGGTTGTCGAGATAGTGGATGTTACACCACTGCCGCATAACGGTTGCCGGCCTCCAAAACGTAGAAGAGTCTAAGAAAATTGAATTAACAAACGATAAATCAGAGTTAGATGGCTAAGTATACTGGACCAAAGACCAGAATCGCAAGAAAATTTGGGGAACCGATTTACGGCGCGGATAAGTATTTTGATAAACGGAACTATCCACCGGGATTCCATGGTCCTTCAAGAAGAAGAAGAAAACTTTCAGAATATGGTACTCAACTGAAAGAAAAGCAGAAAGCAAAATATACCTATGGTGTACTTGAAAAGCAATTCGCCAATCTGTTTCATAAAGCACAGAGAACCAAGGGTATTACCGGTGAGGTATTGCTGCAATTTTTAGAGAGCCGCCTGGATAATGTTGTATATCGTCTTGGTATTTCCAGAACGCGTGCAGCTGCCCGTCAATTGGTTAATCATCGTCATATTACCGTTAATGGTAAGGTGCTCGATATTGCTTCCTATCTTGTCAGACCAGGTGATGTTATCGGCGTTCGTGAAAAATCGAAATCGCTCGAAATAATATTGGACTCTCTTGCCTCCGCCTCCAGAACCAGGTTTGCCTGGCTGGAATGGGACCATAACCTGATGTCCGGAAAATTCCTGAACCTTCCTGAAAGGTCAGAAATTCCTGAAAACATTAAGGAACAGCTCATCGTTGAATTATATTCCAAGTAAACGTAAAATCCTGATCAATGGCCATTCTATCATTTCAGAAACCTGATAAGGTTATCCTGCTTGAATCGGACCCCAGCTATGGAAAGTTCGAATTCCGGCCACTTGAACCGGGCTATGGGATTACTATTGGTAACTCCCTTCGCCGTATCCTCTTAAGCTCACTCGAGGGATTCGCTATTACAACTGTCAAAATTGAAGGAGTTGACCACGAGTTCTCAACCATCAAAGGAGTAATGGAGGATGTATCCGAAGTTATTCTTAATTTGAAACAGGTTCGATTTAAACAACAAATCGAAGGTGTTGAAGATGAGCGAGTTACTGTAAGCGTAACTGGCCAGGACCAATTAAAAGCCGCCGATTTGAATAACTTCCTGAGCGGTTTCAAAATTCTCAATCCTGAGTTGTTGATTTGTCGTATGGATCCGGGAGTAAAAGTACAAATGACAATTACTATCAGTAAAGGTCGTGGTTATGTACCTTCCGATGAAAATAAATCTGAAGATGCTGAGATCGGTGTTATTGCACTTGACTCAGTGTTTACACCTATCAGAAATGTAAAGTATATGGTAGAGAATTTCAGGGTCGAGCAAAAAACTGACTATGAAAAACTTATCATTGAAATTAAGACTGATGGGTCAATTAATCCAAAAGATGCATTAAAGGAAGCTGCTAAAATCCTGATACATCACTTTATGCTGTTCT